>JAHBWG010000032.1 GCA_019637095.1 Sandaracinaceae bacterium
AGGCGGCCCCTGCCGCGCTCGGGGCCGAGGCGGAGGAGGAGGAGGCGATCGCGCCCGACGTGACGCCCGCGCCGGCGGAGCCCGGGCCCCGGCGCGCGCGCGCCGGGCTGTCGCCCGCGCCGTCGCTCTCGAGCGAGACCGAGCTGCTACGCGACGCGCACCGCGCCCTGCAGGCCGGCGCGCCCGCCCGCGCGCTCACGCTCCTCGACGAGCACGCCGCGCGCTTCCCGAGCGGCGCGCTGAGCGAGGAGCGCGCCGCGACGCGCGTGCTCGCGCTCTGCGAGGCTGGGCGGGAAGACAGCGCGCGCAGCGAGGCGGCGCGCTTCCTCGCCGCACACCCTCGCTCGATGCACGCGGCGCGCGTCCGCGCCTCCTGCACAGCGCCCTGAGCGCCTCACAGCGAGTCGCAGACGAAGCCGAAGTCTCGGTCGGGGGGTCCGACGAGGTGGGCGCGGTACGCCGGCGCGTCGAAGGTACCCACCGAGAGAGGCCGCTCGTAGAACGCGACGTCGGTGTCGGAGTCGCAGCGGCCATCTCCGTCGACGTCGATGAAGCCCAAGAACGACGGCGGCCACGCCGCGTGGAGCGGCTCCTCGAAGCGCACCTCGAAGCGCCCACCGACGACCACGACCTCGCGCCGGGTCGAACCGGCCGACGAGTCGAGCGCGACGATCACGGGCCGTCCGTCGTGCGCGTCGAGCCCCTCGGCCGAAGCCGTGGCCGGGATGGCGGTCGGCTCGGGGTAGCGCCGCGCGTAGACGCACGTGTCGATCGACTGGAAGCAGAGCGGGTCCTCCCAGACACAGCCCTCGAACGCCGCGCGGGTCGCCGCGCTCATCTCCGCGACCTCGGCGCACCGATCCTCGCAGCGCCCGCTCTCGGAGAAGGTCTCGAACGGGCAATGGCCCGAGGTCAGCCTCGCGCGACGTGCCTCGCAGAGATCGACGCAGTGCCGCGGGGGCGCGCCCGCGTCGGAGACGGCGGAGTCGGAGCGCGCCACGCCCGAGTCGACGTCGCCCGCCGAGTGGATCGCGCCGCAACCGGCGAGCAGGAGCGCGCCCAAGCGCCACGCCACACGGCCGTGGGCCCAGAGTTCGGAGGTCATGCCCCCAGTATGCGGCGCCGCGCGCGGCCGAGAAGACGCCGGCGGCCTATGGCTCTCATACGCGGCACGTATCGGGCTCAGCGGCGCGCGCGCGGAGGCTCGAGGCGTCGCCAGCCCGCGGCGCTCGCCTCGTAGAGCGTCCAGCCCGGCGGCTCGCGCGCGCCGTCGGCGCGGACCGCCCAGGGCCCGGACGCCGGACGCGCCGCCTCGGGATCTTCACGTGGCCACGCGAAGACGGAGGGGCCCGCGTGTGCGCGCTCGCGGATCCGCGCGACCACCGGCGCGCCCGCGGGCAGGCCGAGGAGCCCGCGCGCCTCGGGGGCCGCCCACGCGGCGAGCACCCGGGTCACGCCGCGAGGCGGCGCGGCGAGGGTCCAAGCCGCCGGCGCCGAGTCCTCGAGCCCACAAGCCTCGTTGCTCGCCGTGTAGCGCAGCGGCGCGCCGGGGACCGGCACGAGCTCGACGGGACCGGCGCGGACGAGCCGCAGGCCGGTGGCGTCGACGACCCCCTCGGCCGCCGCGAGCGCCGCGGTCCACGCCGCCCACTCGTCGGCGCCGCCAGCGATCGCGAGGACGAGCGCGCGCGTGCCGCGCGGCGGCGCGGTGATCGGCCCACCGAGCACCACCGCGAGCTCGGCGTCCGGCACCTCGCCCTCGAGCGGACCCGCCGCCACCGCGACGCGCACGACGTCGCCGAGCCCCTCGATCGCCAGCGTGCGCGCGTCGAAGTCGAGGCGCAGCGAGCCGTGGGTGCGCTCACCCTCGGGCGGCGGCGCGAGGTGACAGCGCACGTGACCCTCGCCCGAGAGCTCCGGCTCCTCCTCGCACGAGCAGCCCGCGAGCAGGGCGACCGCGATCATCCAGCGCACGCGGGCACGCATACCACGCTTGATTGGGGCGGCGATCGGGCGCACCCTCGTTCGCCCGATGGATCACACCCTCCCCCGCAACCCGGGCATGCCGCTCGCGCTGGACCTGGTCGAGGCGGTGCAGGCGAACACGAGCGCCATCGAGCGGCGCGCGGCCAGCCTCTTCCCTCGCCGCAGCGTCAAGAAGCAGTGGCAGGCGGCCTGGCTGCTCAAGGCGATCACGCTCATCGACCTCACCACGCTGTCCGGCGACGACACGCCGTCCAACGTCATCCGGCTGTGCGCGAAGGCGCGCCGGCCGGTGCGCGCGGACCTGCTCGAGGCGCTCGGCGTGAGCCACCTGCCGATCCAGACCGCGGCGGTCTGCGTCTACCACGGGCTCGTGAAGACCGCGGTCGGCGCGCTCGACGGGAGCGGCGTCCCGGTCGCCGCGGTCTCGACCGGGTTCCCGGCCGGGCTCACCCCGCTGCCGCAGCGCCTCGCCGAGATCCGCGCGAGCGTGGAGGACGGCGCGCGCGAGATCGACATCGTGGTCACGCGCAGCCACGTCCTGCGCCACGAGTGGCAGGCGCTCTACGACGAGATCGCCGCGTGCCGCGAGGCGTGCGGCGAGGCGCACATGAAGACGATCCTCGCGACCGGCGAGCTGGGCACGCTCCGCAACGTCGCGCGCGCCTCCTGGGTCGCGATGATGGCGGGCAGCGACTTCATCAAGACCTCGACGGGCAAGGAGCCGATCAACGCGACGCTCGAGTTCGGGCTCGTGATGGTCCGCGCCATCCGCGCGTACGAGGAGCTCACCGGCTACAAGATCGGGTTCAAGCCCGCGGGCGGGATCCGCACGGCGAAGGACTCGCTCGCGTGGCTCGTCCTGATGAAGGAGGAGCTCGGCGACCGCTGGCTCGAGCCGGACCTGTTCCGCTTCGGCGCGAGCGCGCTGCTGTCCGACATCGAGCGGCAGCTCGAGATGTTCACCACGGGGCGCTACTCCGCCCATCACCACCACCCGATGGCATGAGGACGCGGCGATGAGCGAGCACGGCGCGGAGGCCCTCGACGACGAGGGCAAGAAGAAGAAAAAGAAGAAGAAGGACAAGCACGGCCGCGAGGGGCACCGCGACGAAGGCGCGGCGCCGCGCACCGGGGGCACCACCGTCGCGGAGATCTTCGAGACGATGGAGTACGGCCCGGCGCTCGAGGAGGACACCGTGGCCAACGCGTGGCTCGACGCGCACCGGCGCCGCTTCGACCACTACGTCGGCGGCCGCTGGGTGGCGCCGAGCGACGGCGAGTACTTCGAGACGCGCAACCCGGCGCGCGGCGCCAAGCTCGCCGAGGTCGCGCAGGGCTCCGCCGAAGACGTCGCCGCCGCGGTGCGCGCCGCGACCGAGGCGCAGCCCGGCTGGCGCGCGCTCGGCGGCCACGGCCGCGCGCGCTACCTCTACGCGATCGCGCGGCACGTGCAGAAGCACCACCGCCTGTTCGCGGTGATCGAGTCGCTCGACAACGGCAAGCCGATCCGCGAGAGCCGCGACATCGACGTGCCGCTCGTCGCGCGGCACTTCTACCACCACGCCGGCTGGGCCCAGCTGATGGACGACGAGCTGCGGGACTACGTCCCGATCGGCGTCGTCGGGCAGGTCATCCCGTGGAACTTCCCGCTCCTGATGCTCGCGTGGAAGATCGCGCCCGCGCTCGCGATGGGCAACACGCTCGTGCTCAAGCCGGCGGAGTACACGCCGCTCACCGCGCTGCGCTTCGCCGAGCTGTGCAAGGAAGTCGGCTTGCCCCCCGGCGTCGTCAACATCGTCAACGGCGACGGCCGCACCGGCGCCGCGCTCGTCGACCACCCGGGCGTGAAGAAGATCGCGTTCACCGGCTCGACGGGCGTCGGCCGGATCATCCGCAAGGCCACCGCCGGCACCGGGAAGAAGCTCAGCCTCGAGCTCGGCGGCAAGTCGCCTTTCGTGGTGTTCGAGGACGCCGACCTCGACAGCGTGGTCGAGGGTGTCGTCGACGCGATCTGGTTCAACCAAGGTCAGGTGTGCTGCGCGGGCTCGCGCATCCTCTGCCAGGAGAGCGTCGCCGAGCGGCTGCTCACGAAGCTGCGCGCGCGCATGGAGCGGATGCGGATCGGCGAGCCGCTCGACAAGGCGATCGACATCGGCGCGATCGTCGCGCCGGTGCAGCTCGAGCAGATCACGCAGCTCGTCCAGCAGGGCACCGAGGAGGGCGCCACGCTCTGGCAGCCCTCGTGGAGCTGCCCGAGCGAGGGGCTCTTCTACCCGCCGACGATCCTCAGCGACGTCTCGCCTGCATCGACGGTCGCGCAGGTGGAGATCTTCGGGCCGGTCGTCACGTTCATGACGTTCCGCACGCCGAGCGAGGCGATCGCGCTGGCGAACAACACGCGCTACGGCCTCGCCGCGAGCGTGTGGAGCGAGAACCTCAACCTCGCGCTCGACGTCGCCCCGAAGATCAAGGCCGGCACCGTGTGGGTCAACTGCACGAACGTCTTCGACGCGGCCGCCGGCTTCGGCGGCTACCGCGAGAGCGGCTACGGGCGCGAGGGCGGCCGAGAGGGCCTCTTCGAGTACGTGAAGCCGCGCTGGATGGAGGAGGCCGCCGGTCGCCCCGCGCCCTCGCCGACGCCGAGCGAGGTCGGGATGGCCGCGCCCGCGGAGGCCGCACCGCGGAGTGGTCTGCCGCCCATCGATCGCACGGCCAAGCTCTACATCGGCGGCAAGCAGAAGCGGCCGGACTGGGGCTACGTCATCGAGGTGCCCGCCGCCGACGGCGCGCCGCTCGGCGAGGTCGGTCGCGGCAACCGCAAGGACATCCGCGACGCGGTCGAGGCCGCGCACGGCGCGCGCGGCTGGGCCGCGGGCACCGCGCACCTGCGCGCGCAGATCCTCTACTACCTGGCGGAGAACCTCGCGGAGCGCGAAGCCGAGATCGCGGCGCGCATCGCGAGGATGGTGGGCGACGCGGCGGCGGGTGCGCGCGAGGTCGCCAAGTCGATCGATCGCCTGTTCACGTACGCCGCGTGGGCGGACAAGTACGACGGGCTGGTCCACGCGACGCCGTATCGCAACGTGACCATCGCGATGAACGAGCCGATCGGCGTGATGGGCGTCGTGTGCCCGAACGAGCACCCGCTGCTCGCGTTCGTCTCGCTCGTCGGGCCCGCGCTCGCGACGGGCAACTCGGTCGTGGTGATCCCGTCCGAGCGCCACCCGCTGGCCGCGACCGACTTCTACCAGGTCGTCGAGACGAGCGACCTGCCGCCTGGCGCGCTCAACATCGTGACCGGCCACCGCGCCGAGGTCGTGCCGGCCCTCGCCGCGCACGACGACGTCGACCAGCTCTGGTACTTCGGACCGCCGGAGGGCGCGCGCGAGGTGGAGCTGGCGAGCGCGGGCAACATGAAGCGGACGTGGTGCGACGTCGGCCCACGCCGCGACTGGATGAGCGACCGCGAGTCGGCCGGGCGCGAGCTCCTGCGCGAAGCGACGCACGTGAAGAACATCTGGGTCCCCTACGGCGAATAACGCCGACGCGACTACGCTCCGGGCCCCGGCTCGCGGAGCACCGAGCGCAGCAGCGGGCCACCGCCGCGGAAGCCCACGAGCGATCGATCGCGCGCGCGCGTGGGCGGCGCGGCGCGCGAGGTGAGGTAGCTCCCGACGAACATCCGCAGGCCCTCGCGGCGCTGAGGGCGGACCGCGTGCCAGGTGCACTGCTCGAACACGAGCGTGCTGCCGCGCGGGAAGGTCAGCTCGACCTGGCCGTCCCAGTCCGGCGCGCGCAGGTCGAAGGGCGGCTCGGTCGGGTCGGTGATCCGCCGCGGCAGCGCGAGGAGCGGGCCGCCGTCGGCGTCGACGTCGTCGAGATACACCACCGCGATCAGGCGCTCGCTCCGCGCGAACCGCGGGAAGACCCCCGACGCCCGCTGCGCCTCGACGTCGATCCCGCCGATGTGGTTGTGCCACGAGAAGAACGGGCGCCCCGCGTCCGAGATCACCGCGCCGGTGAGCTCGAGGGAGCAGTCCTCGCCGAGCACCGCCCGCGCGACCGCGAGGAGGCTCGGCGAGAGCAACCGCGGCGCGAGCTCGGGGGCGATCCCGAGCAGTTCGAAGATCACGAAGCCCGTCGGGTTGAGCATCGCGTTCTCGCCGAGCGCGCGCGCGGCGCTCGCGTACGGCGGCGGCGCGCCGTGCGCCTCGTGGATCGCCGTCAGGCGCGCCCGCATCGCCGCGACGGTGGCGTCGTCGTGCGTGCGCGGGAGCACGGTGTAGCCGCGCTCCGAGATCGCGCGGGCGTGCTCGTTCACGAGGCGCCCTCGCCGGCGAAGAGCCGGGCGAGATCGTCGGGCCCCAGTCCGTCGAGGCGCGCGGCGATCGAGTCGAGCGTCGAGAGGAGCCGCGGCGGCGCGGCGCGCCCCCGGTAGCTCAGGCCGAGCTGCGGCGTCGCGCGGTAGAACCGCCCACCGTCGTTCGCGCCGATGGTGACCGCGTGGGGCGCGAGGTCGACCGCCTCGAGCTCGAGGGTGACCACGCCGCCCCGCCACGCCGCGGCGTTGAGGCGCACACCACGATCGAGCGGCGCCGACGGCGCCTCGAGGCCGAGCAGCTCGACGAGGCCCGGCGGCGGCGCGGCCGCGGTCGCGGGGACGTCGACGGGGCGTGCGCGCGCCGCGCGCCCCTCACTCGTTGCCGCGACCAACGCGGTCTGCAGCGCGGCGAGCTCGCGGAACGTCTCTTCACGCTCGGCCGCGCTGACGCACGCCGGAGTCGTGGTCTCGAGCGGCGGGTGGTCGTCGAGCCGCTCGCGCGCCGGCGCGGGCCACGCGCGCACCGCGGCGTCGCCCAGGCGCGTGCCCGGCAACGGCTGATAGGTCGACCAGACGAACGAGCCTGGGCGCAGCTTCTCGAGCAGCGCCTTGGTGCTGACCATCTGCGCGCGCGTCTCGCCTGGCAGCATCGTCATGAGCGACGCGCTCGTCGCGAGCCCGAGCGCGCGGCAGTCCTCGAAGACGCGCTCGAGCACCGCGTCGGGCGTGCGGCGACGGAGGACATCGCGCCGCAGCGCCTCGTCGCCGGCCTCGACGCCCGCGTGGAAGAGCACGCAGCCCGCCTCGGCGAGCAGCGCGAGGCGCTCGCGAGTCGCGGCGCTCGGGTGCATCTCGACCTTGAACGGCAGCCCCACCCGCCGCGGGTAGGCCCGCGCGAGCGCGCGCAGCCAATCGACCGAGATCGGGAAGTGCTCGTCCCAGAACTCGAAGCCCTCGGGCGCGTAGTGGTCGCGGAGCACCGCGAGCTCGCCGAGCAGGTGCTCGACGGGGCGCACGTTCACGCGCCCGGGGCGCCGGTGCCCGCCGACCTCCCCCCACGCGGGCGCCGAGCAGTAGGCGCACTCGTAGGGGCAACCGCGGCTCGCGCGCACCGGCAGGAACCGATCGACGTGCGGCCCGAACGTGTTCACTCCCT
Organism: Sandaracinaceae bacterium; assembly: GCA_019637095.1. Classification (GTDB taxonomy): domain Bacteria; phylum Myxococcota_A; class Polyangia; order Polyangiales; family Sandaracinaceae; genus JACKEC01. Next base: position 7,464 of record JAHBWG010000032.1, read on the forward strand.
CCCGCAAGATCGCTTGCACGTCTCCGAAGACCTCGTAGTCCCAGGGCGGGAGGCGCGCGATGTCCGGCTCGGGCGCCGCCTCGGGCGGCGCCCCCTCGAAGCCGCCGTCCCGTGAGCGGGCCCAGAGGCCCGGCTGCGTGCGCGGCACCTCGCCCGCCGCGAGCGTCCGGAGGAGCGAGGCGAGTGGCCGCTCGCCCTCGCCGATCGCGATGGCGTCCACCGCCGCGCAGGCCGCGACGTCGAGGGACGCGAGCGTCGCGTGGTAGCCGCCGACCACCACGAACGCGCGCGAGCGCGGGCGCACGCGCTCCAAGACCGCGCGAGCGCCCGGCCAGTCGCGCGACATCGAGGAGACCGCGACCACGTCCGGCCCGCGCCGGACGATCTCGTCCGCCGCCGCCGCCACCGATCCCTTGCACGAGACCTCGAGCGCGTCGGGCGCGTGGCCCTCGACGCGCGCGACCGCCGACAGCGCCGCGACGGAGGAGCTGAAGGGGCGCGGCGGATCGGTGAAGAAGACGAAGAGGACCTTCATCGGCGCTCGCTCCGGGGCGCGGCTCGGTCGAGCGTCGGCGCCGCGCGATAGACGGCGGCGAGGCGCGCGTCGATCGCGAGGGCGCGCGCGATCGACGGATCGGCGCGCCGGGTCGGAGGCGCGCCGGCGGCGCGCACGAAGCCCGCGACGAAGCGGCGCAGCCCCGGCGCTTGCATGGGGGTCACCGCGTGCCACGTGGCCTCGTCGAGCACGAGGACCGAGCCGGCGGGCGCGCGCACGACCTCGGCGTCGGGCCACGGCGCGTCGCGCCGCGGGTGCGGCGCGGCGAGCGGCTCGCCGACGGCGCGCGGGTGCGCGAGCATGACGCCGTGGCGCTCGTCGAGCGGCGTCGCGTAGAACGTGCAGACGAGGCGCCCGAGCCGCGCTGGCGGAGGCGGCAGCCGGCCGCGGAAGTCCTCGCCGTCGATCCCGCCGACGTGGTTGTGCCAGAAGAAGAACGGGCGCGTCTCGTCGCTGATCACCGCGCACGTCAGCTCGAGCTCGAGCGCGTCGCCGAGCACCTCGCGCAGCAGCGCCACGAGCCCCGGGACCAGGAGCAGCGTGTCGAGCTCCGGCGCGCGGTCGAGCACTCCCGAGAACGTGAGCCCCACGGGGCTTATCGTGGCACCTTCGGCGACGCGCCGATCCTCCCGCGCACAGAGGGGGACGTCACCCACTTCGGCGCGCAGACGATCGAGCACGCACACCAGGCCGGCGGTGGCGGCGGCGTCGAGCGGCTCGGGCAGCAGAGTCCACCCGCGCGCCGCGAGCTCCTCGGCCGACCGGCTCATCGCGCGCGACCCGGCAACACGGCGCGCAGCACGTCGTCGGGTGACTCGAGCGCGCCGAGCGACGCGTCGACGCGCTCCGCCACGGTCGCGTGCGCGGCGGCGAACCAGAACCCGACGAACATGCGGAGCGTGTCGCTCGGGGCGCGCGGCAGGACCGCGTGCCAGGTGCTCTGCTCCATCCACACGGCCGTGCCCGCCGGCCCCTCGACCGCCACCTGCCCTTCCCATCGTCGGGCCGAGATCGGGAACGGTGGCTCGAGCGGATCGGCCGGCGCGCGCGGCTTGATCAACAGCTGCCCCGTGTCGGCGCGCATCTCGTCCAGGTACACGATCATCGCGACCCGCTGCGGCGCGTCGAACGTCGGGCGCCACCCGCGCCGGCGGTACGCTTCGTCGTCGATCCCGCCGACGTGCATGTGCCACTCGAAGAAGCGGCGGCGGTGATCCGAGATCACCCCGCCGACCGCCTCGAGGTGCATGCCCTCACCGAGCGCGCCGCGCACGATCGTCACCGCATCGGCCGGCAACGAGCCGCGCGCGAGGGAGGGCGCGCGGCCGAGCAGCCCGTGGATCACGAGGCCGGTCGCCGAGAGCTCGAGCCCGGGGCCGAGCCACGTCACGCCCTCGCCGTAGGGCGCCGGCGCGCCGGCCTCGCGGTGCACGCGCTCGAGCGCGGCGCGGAGGCGCGCGACCGCCTCACCGTCGTAGAGCGCCGGCCACACCGCGAACGAGCGCTCGCGGAGCTGCCGCGCGAGCCGCTCGACCCGCGCGTCCGCCGCGCGCCGTCCCGCCGCGAGCTCCACCGTGCGATCCGACGTCCCGGACACGCGACACATCATCGCACACGCGCCGGGGGAGGTCAGCGCGGGGCGAGCGCGCCCTGACTGAACCACGATTCAGCTGGCGGCGCGCGGAGGCGGGCACTACGTTTCGTCCCAGCACCAAGAGGGGGGAAACCGTCATGACCACCGCGTTCGTCGTCACGCTCCTCGTCGGCATGGGCCTCGGCGTCGCCCTCGGCGTGCCGATGGGCCGCTTCTTCGAGCGCGTGCGCCCGAGCCGCAAGGAAGAAGGCGACGAGCGCGGCGCCAAGAGGAAGCCCAAGAAGCGATGAGCGAGCCGACCTTCGTACGTTTTCGAGGCACCGACTCCTACCTGACGAACGACGCCCTCGAGGCGGCGGTCAACTGCGCGCTCGTCCTCGAGCGCCCGCTCCTCGTCAAAGGCGAGCCGGGCACCGGCAAGACGCTGCTCGCGGAGGCCGTCGCGGAGGGCCTCGGGATGCCGCTCATCCGCTGGCACGTGAAGAGCACCACGCGGGCGCAAGACGGCTTGTACGTCTACGACACGGTCCAGCGCCTCTACGACTCGCGCTTCGGCGACGGGGACGTGAAGGACATCCGCCGCTACATCAAGAAGGGCCCGCTCGGGCAGGCGTTCGCGGCGGACTCGAGGGTCGTCCTCTTGATCGACGAGGTGGACAAGGCCGATCTCGAGTTCCCGAACGACCTGTTGCACGAGCTCGATCGCATGCAGTTCCGCGTCGACGAGACCGGCGACGACGTCGTCGCGAAGCAGCGGCCCGTCGTGGTGATCACGTCGAACAACGAGAAGGAGCTGCCCGACGCGTTCCTGCGCCGGTGTGTGTTCCACTTCATCGACTTCCCGACGCCGGAGCTCATGCGGCGCATCGTGCGGGTCCACCACCCCGAGGTGGAGGAGTCGCTCGTCGAGCAGGCGCTCGGCGTCTTCTACGAGATCCGCAACATGCGGCGGCTGCGCAAGCGACCGAGCACGAGCGAGCTGATCGACTGGATCGCCGTCCTGCGCGCGGCCGGCGTCGCGAACGTGAAGCTCGACCAGAAGCTGCCGTACCTCGGCGCGCTGCTCAAGAAGGAGCAGGACGTGGTCGCGCTCGCCGACCAGCTCGCGGGAGGCCCGCGGTACCGGAGCTGACGTGTTCGTCCCCTTCGTCTACGAGCTTCGCGCGCGGGGCGTGCCGGTCGGCACGCAGGAGGCGATGAACCTCGCGCGCGCGCTCGAGGCCGGGCTGCACGAGAGCTCGCTCGAGGGCTTCTACGACGTCGCCAAGGCGCTCCTGATCCACTCGGAGGCGCACCTCGACGACTTCGATCAGGCCTTCATGAAGCACTTCAAGGGCGTCGAGGTCGAGGCCAAGAAGCTCAAGGCCGAGCTCCTCGAGTGGCTCGCCGAGGCGAAGGAGCGCGTGCGCGAGCTGACGCCGGAGGAGCGCGCGCTCCTCGAGCAGTTCGATGCCGAGGAGCTGCGCCGGCTCTTCGAGGAGCGCATGAACGAGCAGGACGCGCGACACGACGGCGGCAACCGCTGGATCGGGACGGGCGGGACCTCGCCGTTCGGTCACTCGGGCGCAGCGCGCCCGGGCATCCGCGCCGGCGGCGCCGGCGGCAACCGCAGCGCGATCCAGGTCGCGACCGAGCGGCGCTACGCGGCCTACCGCGACGACGTGACCCTCGACGTGCGGCAGATGGCGGTCGCGCTCCGCAAGCTGCGCGCGCTCACCCGCGACGGCGCCGAGGAGGAGCTCGACCTCGACGAGACGATCGCCGAGACGGCGAAGAACGCGGGTGAGCTCGAGATCGTGATGCGCCCGCCGCGGCGGCCGAACACCCGCGTGCTCCTCTTGATGGACGTCGGCGGATCGATGGATCCGTACGCGCACCTCGCGAGCCGCCTCTTCACCGCGGCCAAGAAGTCCGCGCACTTCAAGGAGCTGCGCTGCTACTACTTCCACAACTGCGTCTACGGGAAGGTGTTCGAGGACGCGACGTTCACCAAGCCCGTCCGCGTGCGAGACCTGCTCGCCGACTGCGGGCCGCACTACAAGCTCATCATGATGGGCGACGCGCTGATGGCGCCCTACGAGCTCTTGCAGGCGGGGGGCAGCCACGACCTCGGCCCCGAGGATCGCGTCGAGGGGATCGTGTGGCTCATGACGCTCGAGGATCACTTCGAGCGCTCGTGCTGGCTGAACCCCGAACCCGAGAAGTACTGGGGCGGCAACACGATCGAGTACGTGCGCCAGGTCTTCGAGATGTTCCCGCTGACCGCGGAGGGCCTCGGCAACGCGGTCACGCACCTGACCAAGGGCAAGACCGCGCGCCGCGCGCGCTAGCCCCGGCGCGAGCCACGCGGCCTCAGTCCGGCGCGCCGGCGGCGACCCAGGCGCGGAACGCGGCGACGGTGGTCGGCGCGAGCGGAGCGCCGACCGGCATGCGCGCGCCACAGCTCGGCGCGCCCTCGAGCTTCTGGACGAGGAGCGAGGCGTCGGGATCGCCCGGGACGATCAGGCGCCCGCCGCCGCCGCACTCCCCGCTGCCCTCGCGCGCGCGCAACGCAGCGAGCGAGCCGGCCTCGCCGCGCAGGTCGAGCTCGGACTCGCGCTCGCTGCCGTGGCACGCGCTCGACGCGCACCGCGGCGCGACGACGCGGGCGTAGAGCTCGCTCCACACGGGCTCCGGCGGCGTGCGGTCGAGCCCCGCCACGACCTGACCGTCGCTCGGGAGGCCGTCGTCGCGCGGGCGCGGCCGCTCGACGACCGGCGCGCCGCACGCGAGCCAATTGCGGAGCACCGCGCGACCCTCGGGCGTCTCGAGCCCGGGCAGAGGGGCGAGCTCCGCGTCGGTGAAGGGCGGCGCCGCCTCGAGCGCCGCCGCGCCGGCCACGCCTCCCGGCGGCATCGTCCCCGCGCTCACCGCGCCCCAGATCGCGTGGCGATGCAGGAGCGCGCGAAACTGTCCGCGCGTGAGCCGCGCGATCTCCGCGGGCTCGACGCGGCCATCCGGAGCGGCGAGCCGCACGTCGAAGTCCAGCTCCGCCGGCACGCCCTGCCGCGCGCCCGGCGCGATGGAGTCCGCGTGACAGAACGCGCCCGCGCCGCAGGAGCGGACGAGCTGCGCCTGCCCCTCGTACATGGCCAGTCCGTCGGGGTCGTACGCGACGCGCAGGGCGCCGGTCCCGTCGCACGCGCCGAGCTCGGGCGCGCAGCCGACGAGCGTCGCGGCCGCGATCCCCGACGCCAGCGCCGCGGGCGCGACGCGGCGCCGCGAGCCGCTCAAGGCGCGACCCCCGCCGAGTACGCGGCGCCGTCGTCGAGCGCGTCCACGCGAGACCACGACGCGCCGGTCGAGAGGTAGAGCCGTCCGGCGGCGAAGCGCGCGGCGAGCGCGTCGCCGAGCTCGCCGCGGCCCGCGCTCTCGCCGGCGACGCGTGCCCAGGGCGCCGCCGCGACCCCGCGCGCGCCGAGCTCGTAGAGCGCGACGCCACCGCTGAGCGGGACGCCGCTCGCGTCGCCGAAGGGCGCGCCCGCGATCAAGAGCGCGGGCTGGCCGGCGCGCGCCACGAGCGCGAGCGAGCTCCCGAGCCGCTCGCCGGAGCTCGTCCCATCGACGAACGCGCGGAAGGCCGGATCCGGCTCGGCGAGCCGGTGCGGGCCGGTGCCCCACCCGAGCGCGCGCAGCGTCGCGCCGCGCAGCACGAACACGCGCCCCACCTCGCCGGCGCCGGCCCGGTAGCGCGACATGCCGACCGCGAGCTCGGGGTGGCCGTCGCCGTCGACGTCGACGCCGCCCGCGAGCGCGTTGCCCGCGCGCGCGTTGGCCTCCCCCGAGAGGAGCACGATCGACTCGGGCGCGTCGGGCCGCGCGCACCCCGGGCCGAACCCAGAGTAGACGTGCAAGGCACCTTGCGCCGCGAATGTCCCGCCGGTGTCCGGCGCGCCTGCCGCGAACGCGTGGCATCCGTCGCCCTCCCCGAGGTCGCCGACGAAGCTCACCGCGGTCCCGAGGCGGCTACCCGCCGGCCCGTCGATCACGCGGCTCGGGCACACGATCGCGATCCGTCCATCGCCCGGTCGCGCGCGGCCCCGCACCACCATCAGGCCGCCGGCGCCGTTGCCGGCCACCGACCACTCGCGGCTGCCGACGAGGAGATCGTCGAAGCCGTCGCCGTCTACGTCACCGCCTCCCGCGACCGCGGTGAGCCGCCCGCTCGTGTAGGGCCCGAAGACCACGAAGGCGGGGTCCGGCTCGACCGTTCCGTCCCCGCGGCTCGCGAAGAGATAGACCGCCCCCGCGGTGGTACGCGCGCCGTCGCAGCCCGGCTCGACGTCGAAGCGCGCGTCGTCGAGATCGGCCGGGCGGCTCGTCTGACGCGCGAGCACCGCGAGGTAGCCGCGCATCGTCCCGTCGAAGCGACCCGCCGCCGCGAGCGCGAAGCCGAGCTGGTTGCCGGCCGCGCGGAAGGGCAGCGCGTCGTCGAGCGTCTGCGCGGGCGCCGGCTCCGCGCCGCCCGCGCTGCCGCGGTGCACGCGGACGACGCCCATGTCGATCTGACGCGCCGCGCCGATCGCCCCGTGCGCGCCGACGACGACCTCGGGGTGCGCGTCGCCGTCGAGCTCCACGAGCGCGACGCTGGCGCCGACGCGCTGCCCCGCGGGGCGATCCGGGACGACGAGGCGCCGCGGTGGGCTCGCGTCCGCGGGCTGGAGGAAGAGCGCGCCACGCCCGTCGCCCGGCTCGAGGTCCGCGTAGGGGGCGAACACGAGCAGCGGCGCCGGCCCGCCGCCCGCGAGCCCACGCACGACGCCGAGGCCGAGCCCGAAGCGCGCGTTCGCGGCGGGGATGGTGTAGACGCGCCACGGCTCGGCGCCGGGGCCCTCGGCGCGACCGAGGAACACGCGGACCGCGCCGGGGCGCGTCGCGTCGACGCCCTCGACGCTCGCGCGGCTCTCGCCGCTCACCACGTCCGGCCGCCCGTCGCCGTCCACGTCGGCGAGAGCGACGCGATGGCCCGCCTGATCCTCGCGGCCGCCCTCGACCGTCCACCACGCATCGGCAGGCGGCTCGAGCGCGCTGCCCGCCGGTCCGTCGAGCGGCCGGCCGCGGAAGAGCCACAGCGCGCCCGCGTTGCTGCCCGCCGCGCCCGCCCGCGTGCGCTGGCCCACGAGGAGCTCTGCGCGCCCATCGCCATCGACGTCCGCCATGGCGAGGCTCTCGCCGAAGCGACCCACGCTCGAGGCCGCGTCGGTCGGCGCCCACACGAGGCTCGGCCGCGGCTCGAGGCCGCCGCGCCCCTCCCCCGCGGCGCGCCCCCGATAGAGGAGCACCGCGCCCCAGTTGCTCCGATCGGCGTGCGGGCGCGTCGCGTAGACCGCGAGGTCGCAGCGACCGTCGCCGTCGAAGTCGCCCGCCACCATCCCCTCGCCCAGGCGCATGCCCTCGACCGGCCCGAGCCCCGGCATCTCGCCGTACAGGCGCTGATCGGGCGCGCTCACGAACCGCCCGCCCGGGTAGGCGATGAACACGAAGACGCCGCCCTGATCGTTGGTGACGGGGCTCCGCCCCCGGTCCTCCGCCTGCGGCGCGCCGACCGCGAGGTCGAGACGACCGTCACCATCGAAGTCGCAGGCGGCGAGCGACTGGCCGAAGCGATCGCCGGCGGCGAGCCCGAAGAAGCGCGTCGCGGGCTCCCGCGCCAGCCCGTCACGCGCGCCGTGGTAGACGAGCACCGCGCCGTTGCCGCTCGTGGTCGGGCTGCTCGCGGGTGCGCTCACGACGAGATCCGCGAGGCCGTCTCCGTCGAGGTCCGCGACCTCGATCGCGCGCCCGAGCTCGGCGTCGCGCCGATCCCCGCCGAGCACGATGGAGGGCTCGTCGGCCAGACCGCTCGCCGTGCCCGGGTACACCCACACCGCGCCGGAGCGGAACGCGCCGACGCTCGCGCGCGGGTGGCCGACGACGGCGTCCGCGAGGCCGTCGCCCGTGAGGTCGCGCGCGGCGCGCGCGACCTGGTGCAGCTCGGTCCGATCGGGCGGGACCTCGCGCGGGACGACGTGGCGCGCCGCGACCGTGACGGCGACGGCGAGCGTCCGATCGGTGTGCACGTCGCGCACCGTGAGCTCTGCGCTGCCCGCCGCGCGTCCGCGCAGCGCGCCGCCGGTCGCCTCGATCTGCGCCTCGCCGCCCTCGACGCGGTACACGCCGCTGCCGCCCTGGATGGGGAGGTGGACCTCGGCGCCGAGCGGGACGATCCAGCGCGTCGGCGCGAGCCGGAGCGAGCCGTCCGCGACCACCTCGACGTACGCGTCGGCGCTCGCACCGAGCACGTCGTCTTGCATGCGTACGACGTCGCGACCGAGCCGCGCGCCCGCCCGGTAGCTGCCGTCGGGCTCGACCGAGCCGCCCGACTCGCTCGACGCGAGCTCGAAGCGGTGCTCCCCGCTGCCACCCTGCCCGACGAACGCGAGGGCGCCGCCCGGCTCGATCTCCACGCGCGAGGGGACGATCGCCGGCGCCGCGACGACGCGCACGGTCGCGACCGCCTCGCCAGCGCAGCCGCGATCCTCGAGCAGGACGAGATCCTCGATCGCCTCCTCGCCGACGCGCGAGCCCGCGACGTAGAGGCCTCGGCTCGGATCGACCGCGCCCCCCGAGGGCGCGTCGAGCATCGAGAAGCGGTACTGCCCCGTCCCGCCGCGCGGCTCGAGCACCAACAGCTGCCCTGCGCCGGCGATCGCGCGCGCTGGATCGACGCCGAGGCGAGCGCCGAGGTCATCGCAGCGTGGCCGCGCGCCGCCCGCGCCCGGGCGCCACGGCTCGTCGAAGCCCGCCTCGCACCCGAGGGCGAGGCTCGCCGCGAGCGCGAGCCCTCCGAGCCCTCCGAGCCCGGACCCGCGCCTCGCGCTCACTCCGGGAACTCCGCGAGGCCCCACGCCTCGATCAGCGCGATGTCGCGCGCGCCGAGCGGCGCGCGGCCGAGCGGCATCCGGCCGTCGCGCACGTTCGCGAGGATCACCTCGAAGATCGGTCGCCACCGCGCCGGCTCGTCGAGGCGCGTGTTCGCAGGGCCCGCCTCGCCGTGACAGTCGCCGCAATGCTGCTCGTAGATCGCGGCGACCTCGCCCGCCCAGCCTGCGCGCGAGATCACCTCGAAGCGCGCGCGCCGGCGGCTCTCGAGGGTTCCGTCCGCGAAGCGCACGTCGAGCTCGAGGGTGTGCAGCCCGTCTCCGAGCTCGCCCGGAGCGAGCACGACCCGAGGGGGCTCGCCCGCGACCTCGAGCGCGCGATCGCCGACGCGGGCCTCGATGCGCGGGTCGGCGCCATCCGTCTCGATCCGCACCTCGAGCGGGCGCACGATCACCGCGCCGTCTGGCGAGCCGCTCACTCGCACGCGGTGGCGGACCGCGTGACGCTCGAGCCGGCCGTCGTGCACCGTGTAGAGCGCGCCGTCCGCGCCGACCGTAGACGGCGCATCGGCGGGCGGTGCGCGGAAGCCGGCGAGGTGGAACAGCTCGCCGTCGGCGTGCACGCGCGAGCGATCCGCGTCGAGGAGCCACACGTCATCCCCGTGCGCCGAGATGACGAGCCGCGCGGGCGCCGGCCCGTGGTCGCGCAGCCGGCGATCCGCGCCGACGCTCTCGAGCCGATCGGCGTGGACGAGCCATACGCGGCCGTTCGCGTCGCCCTCGATGCGCGCCGGCGTGCGTTCGAGCACCACGCGCGCCGCCTCGAGGCGAGCGCCTTCCACGCGAAGCTCGAGGACGCGACCCGGCAACCTGACCCAGAGGGCCTCGGCGCCGCTCGGCCGCCGCGCGACCGCGAGGCTGACGTCGGCGAGGTCCGCCTCGAGGTCGACGCGTTGCGCGCGCTCACCGACGACGCGGTAGAGCGCGTCGCGGGTCGCGACCCAGAGCTCGGGGCCCGCGGGCCCCTCGAGCCGGACGACGTCCAGCAGCTCCGCGCCGAGCGCGTCGCTCACCGGCGCGCGCATGAACGCCTCGTGCGCGAGCAAGAACACCCCTCGGTCGGTGAGGACGAAGGTCTGCTCGCCGCGTCGGACCGCGCGCCGCACGCGGCCGACCAGCGAAGGCGCGCCGAGGACCACCGGCTCTCGCTCCGGCCACTCGGGGTCCACCACCAGCACGGCGTCCTCGCGCTCGATGACGAGGCGGCCGTCGGGGAGTGACGCGAGGGTCGCGCCGATCGCCGGAAGGAGCGTGGACGCCACGGGCGTGAGCTCGCCGATCGGCGCGTCGCAAGCGACGCTGACGGTGGCGGCGAGGCACGCGGCGAACGCGCTCGTTCGTGGCCTCGAGGGCGGCCGGAGCCGAGCCACACGCATCGCGTCCATCCTAGCCCTCGCGCGGCCCGCCTGGGAAGGCGCCGAGCGAGAGACCACGCGACGCCTTTACACGACCGCGGACCTGCACGACCATGAGGTGGCCTGGGAGGTGGTGGATGCCGCCACGTTCGCGATTCGAGACGAGACGCCTCGCGCTGCTCTTCGTAGCGGCGACGGGCGTCGCCGCGACCATCGCGGTGACGTGGCCGCGCGCGGCCGCCTCCGACGACCCGCGCCTCTGCCGGCCGCAGCAGACCCGCCTCGACATCCACGGCTACGTGCGCGCGGTGAGCCTCGACGTGCGCGGCGTCGTCCCGACCGTCGAGGAGCACCGCGCGGTCGACGGACTCGACGACCTCCCGGACGCGATGCTCGACGAGTGGCTTCGCTCGCAAGAGTTCCGCGAGCGGGTCGTGCGCCGGCACCGCGATCTGCTCTGGCCGAACATCGAGGCCGTCGATCAGATCTTCCACTTCCGCCGATCCTTCGGTCAGTTCGGCACGGGCGAGGATCGCATCTGGGCGCTGACGAACCAGCAGTCGCGCGCGCTGTTCCGCGGGGGCAACGTGACCTGCCGCGACGAGCCGGCGACCTTCGACGCCGAGGGCCGCCCGATCACGGTCGAGGAGGCCGACGGGTCGCGCCGCGAGGGCTGGGTGCGGGTGACTCCGTTCTGGGCGCCCGGCACGAGCGTGCGCGTCTGCGCGTTCGACGCCCAGGCCGCGCGGCTCTCCCCGAGCGGGATCGACTGCGCGACGCGCGCGGGCATCAACGACGCGGCGTGCGGCTGCGGGCCCGGCCTGGCCTGGTGCCCGCCGGCCGCGGCGCGCACCCAGATCCTCCGCTCCTTCAACCGCGAGGTCGAGCGCCGCGTCGCCGCGCACCTCGAGGCCGACGAGCCGTACACCGCGCTCTTCACGAGCCCGCGCGCGTACGTCAACGGCCCGCTGGTCCACTACTGGCGTCACCTCACGGGGATCTTCAGCGGCGTCTCGATGCAGCCGCTCGCGATCGACGTCGAGCGCCTGCCCGACGTCCCGTTCGACCAGGCGGATCGCTGGGAGGAGATCCGCCTGCCGGACACGCACGCGGGCGTGCTCACGAGCCCCGTGTTCCTGCTGCGCTTCCAGACCAACCGCGCGCGCGCGGCGCGCTTCCACGAGGCGTTCCTCTGCGAGCCGTTCCAGCCTCCGCCGGGCGGCATCCCGCACGAGGACGAGGTCGCCGCGCTGAACCCGGACGTGCAGCAGCGGCCGGGCTGCAACTACTGCCACGCCATCCTCGAGCCCACCGCGGCGCACTGGGGCCGCTGGACGCAGCAGGGCGCCGGCTTCCTCGAGCCGACGCGCTTCCCGACCTACCGCGACGAGTGCCGCGAGTGCGCGCTCGGCACGACGGCGTGCTCCGACCTCTGCCGCTTCAACTACGTGACGCGCGCGATCTCGCCCGAGGAGGAGCCGTTCCTGGGGATGCTCTCCTCCCTCCAGTTCCTGCGCCGCGAACACCAGGAGAACGTCACCGCGGGCCCGCGCCAGCTCGTGACGCGCGGCATCGCGGACGGCCGCCTCACCGCGTGCACCGCGCGAAACGCCGCTCGCTGGCTGCTCGGCCGCGACCCACGCGAGGGCGAAGAGGCGTGGCAGGCCGAGCTCACCGACACGCTCATCGACTCGGGGCTGCGCTACCGCGAGCTCGTGCGCGCCATCGTGCGCAGCGAGACGTACCGGAGGGCGCTGTGATCCGGCCCGCGCGCGTGATCGCGCTGGCGCTGCTCACCGGCCTGCTCGGCGGGAGCTGCGATCGCTCGGTGCCCATCGAGCTCGAGGACCGACGGCTCACGCCCCCCGAGGACGTGGACCTCGGCACGGACCCGTGGCGCGGCCGGCGCCGGATGGACGTCGATCAGCTGCGCGCATCGATCGCGCGGGTCACCGGCGGGCTCGCGTGGGAAGTGAGCGGCGTCGACCAGCTCTCGCGCTTCTCCGAGACGCTCGGCGTGCCCGACTACGCGCGCGACACCGCGGAGGACCTGCAACCTTCGTTGCTGTTCCTCAAGTTCCTCGACGACGCGGCGCGCAGCGTGTGCCGGCGGCTCGTCGACGCGGAGCAGACCGCGCCGGCCGAGGCGCGCGTCTTCTTCACCGCGCTCGACCCGAGCGTCCAGAGCCCGCCGCCCGCCGCGGTCCGCGAGAACCTCGCGGCGCTGCTGCTGCGCTACCACGGCCGCCTGCTCGAGCCCGAGGATCGCGCGATCGACCCGTGGGTCGAGCTGCTCGAGAGCGCCGCGGTCGAGGACGCCGCGCCGGCGCGCGCCTGGGAGGCGGTCTGCGTCGCCCTCATCGATCACCCGGACTTCTTCACGTACTGAGAGGAGCAGCCGTGCGCGACCAGCCCGACACGCGCGCCTCCCGGCGCAACTTCCTGAAGGGGGTCCTCTTCGCGGGGGGCGGCGCCGCGCTCGGCGCCGGCTCGCTCGACGTGCTCGCGCGGCTCGCGCGCGGACAGGAGGACACGCGCGACCGCTTCTACGTGTTCGCCTACTTCTCGGGTGGCTGGGACACGCTGCTCTCGCTCGACCCGCGCGACCCGGCGACCTTCGGGCCCGACGCGATCGGCGGCACCCGCATCATGCCCGGCTACGAGCAGCTCGCGACGCCGCCCGCCGACCCGCTCGTGCGCGCGTCCGACGCCCTGACGTTCGGCCCGTTCGTCGGCGAGCTCGCCTCGCTCGCGAGTCGCACCGCGGTCATCCGCGGCATGAGCATGGACACGCTCACGCACGAGGTCGGGCGCCGCCGCTTCCTCACCGGCAAGGTTCCGTCGGGGCTCAACGCGCGCGGCTCGAGCGGCTCGGCGTGGATCGCCTCGCAGTTCGGGACCAACCGGCTGATCCCGAACCTGTCGGTGCGCGTCGAGGCGTTCAACCCCGAGCTCGGGCCGGACTACTCCGCGCTGCGCGTGTCGCGCGCCGAGGATCTCGTCGCGATGCTACAGCGCGCGACCCCCGTGCTCGCCGAGCCCGTCGACGAGGCGGTCGACGCGTTCCTCACCCAGAGCGCGCGCTGCTCGCGCGCGACGGGATCACCGATGCTCCGCGCTGCGGAGGCGTCGCGGCGCCGGATGCGCACCGTGCTCGCGGCCGACGTGCAGTCCCTCTTCGACTTCCGCGCCAACACGCCCGAGATGGAGGCGCTGCGCAGCCACTTCGGCTTCACCGCGACGACGAGCGACAGCCCGGGTGGGCGCGCCGCGATCGCGGCGCAGGCGCTCGTCCACGGCGTCGCGCGCTGCGTGACGATCGAGGCCGCGGGTGGGCTCGACACGCACTTCGACGAGTGGTCGCGCGATCAGGGCCCGCGCCAGCAGGCCGGCTTCGACGCGCTCGCCCGCCTCGCGCGCTACCTCGAGGGGGTCCCCTACGACGAGCGCGGCTCCGAGAGCATGCTCGACCGGACGGTGATCGTCGGCTTCAGCGAGTTCATGCGCACGCCGCTCCTCAACGCCCGCGGCGGCCGCGACCACTGGCTGACGAACTCGTGCTTCCTCCTCGGCGGCCCCTTCCGTGGTGATCAGGCGATCGGCGCGTCCTCCGACGTCGGCATGGCGCCGCAGCCGGTCGACCTCGCGACGGGGCGCCTCGATCCGGGCGGCGTCGTGATCCGACCCGAGAACGTGCTGCGGACGCTGCTCGTCGACGCCGGGCTCGCCGACGACCGGGCCGACCTGCGCGCCGACCCGATCGGCGCGTTGCTGCGGAGCTGAGGTGCGCGCAGCGGGCCTCGCCCTCGCGCTCCTCGCCTCGTCGGTCGCGTGCCCCGCGCGCGCGCAGCCCGGGACCTCGGTCGTCCTCGTGGTCGAGGGTCGGGGCGCCGGCGCGTTCGCGCGCGAGGTGCGCGCCGGCCTCGAGGAGGCGGGCCTGCGCGTCGCCGCGGCGCCACGCGCCGAGGCCGCCGCGATCGCGGCCGCGGAGGGCGCGGAGTCGATCCTCGTCGTGCGCGTCACCTCGCGGCGCGTCGTGCTGTCGCGGCTCGCCGCGGACGGCGCCGCGCGCGACGCCCCGCTCTCCGTCCCGCGCGCACGAGGCCCCGCGGCGGCGCGACGCGCCGCGCTCGCGCTCCTCGGACGCGGCGCGGCCGACCCCGAGGCGCTCGACCCCGATCCTGGTGCGGGCTCCGACGCCGAGACCTCCGCGGAGGCCGAGCCCAGCGCGCCTGGCTCGACCGCGTCGCAGCCGTCCGCCGTTCGGTCGTCGCGCGGGGACGTCACTGCGCCGCGCGCGACGCCCGCGCCAACCACCGCGCCGGCGTCGGACACGGCGCCGATCGCCGCCTTCGACGCCACGGTCGGTGGCGGAGCACGCACGCGGAGCTTCACGCTGCTCCGGCCCGACGGACGCGGGGTCGCGTACCACGCGCCGCTCTTCGCCGAGCTCCGCGTCGACGCGGAGGCGCGCCTCCTCGACGTCGCGTTCGTGCGAGGACGTTTCGGCAGCTCGCTGGGCCTCGAGACCCGGCTCGACGAGTCGAACCGCGCCGACGCGCTCTACCTGCGCGCGGCGGTCGAGGCGGGCGCGCGGCTCCCGCTCGACCCCGTGCAGATCGGCGTGAGCTTCGGCGTCGCGTGGGATCGCTTCGAGCAGCCGTTCGACGAGCGGCTCCCGACGGCCGACTACCTCGCGCTGCGCCCCGCAGCGAGCGTCGCGATCCGGTTCGTCTCTTGGCTGGCGCTCGACGCAGAGCTCGGCGCGCGCGTCGCGCTCGGCGCCGGCGACCTCGAGAGCGTCTACGGCGTCGATCGATCCGTCTACGGCCTCGACGTCACGGCGCGGCTCCGGCTCGAGGCGGACTTCGGCCTGCGCGTCACGCTGGAGGCCGGCGTCACGCGCTACTGGCTCGAGCTGCGCGGCCCCGCCGGCCCGACGCGCGGCGCCGACGAGAGCCTCTCGGTCGCGCTGCTCGCCGGCTACGGCCTGCCGTGACCAGCGCGCCCTGGCCCGTGGCGCGGGTACCCTCGCGGGTGATGCGCCCCGCTCACAGCACGCCCCATCGAACCGCGCGGCCGGCGCGAGCCCTGTTCGCGCTCGCGCTGATCGCGTGCGGCGCCGCGCCGGTCCACGCGCCCGCGCCTCGGATCGGCGAGGCGATCGAGATCGCGCGCTGCGCGCTCCCCGAAGGCGGCGACGCGACGTTCGTGGACCTCGACGCGTGCCTCGGCGGCGAGCTCGCCGAGGCCGCGGCCACGGTGCGCGCGGCGCTCTCGTCCCCCGTCGTCCCGGTCGATCTGGCGCGCCTCTTCACCGAGGACGGCGAGCTCGTGTTCGCGCGGCTCCCCGCGGCGGGACCGCACGACCTCGTGCTGGGCCACGCGGCGATGAGCGCCCGCAACGCGTTCTTCTCCGAGACCTCCGGCGGGATCGACCCGAGCGCGGGCGCCTACGAGAGCGGCTTCGGCGCCGTCGAGGTCGAGCGCGAGGGCGATCTCGCGCGCCTGCGCGGCACGCACCTCGAGGTCTACTTCGGCGGCGAGGAGCACGTCGACGGCGGCGTGACGGCCGAGCTGGTCCGGATCGAGGGCGCGTGGCGCATCCGCCGCCTGCGGACGTGGCCGATCGACGAGCTCGCGGTCGACGCCGGCGGGAGGTTCGACGCCGAGGAGTGGGCCGCGCGCGATCGCGCGGTCGACGTGGCGCGCGCCGCGGTCGCGGCGAGCGCCGAGCCCGAGGCGCGCCGCCTCCTCGTCGAGGCGCTCGCGCGCGCCGCCCGCCTCGTCGAGGCCCTCGAGGCGCTCGGCCCCCTCCTCGCGGGCGCGCCCAACGTCGACGACCTGAACGCGCTCGCCCACCTCGAGGCCCTGCGCGGGCGCGCCGAGCCGGCCCGCGCCGCGCTCCAGCGCGCGCGTGACCCGGCGACCCCCATCCGGACGCTGGCCGGCTCGATGCGGCGCGACTGGTGCACGAGCGCGCGCGTCGCGCCGGCCGATCCCGACGAGGACGAAGGCGCCGAGACGCGCTGCACCTTCGAGGTGCTCGCGGAGCTGCCGCTCGAGGGCCCCGACGTTCGCGCCGTCGGCGTCGTGCGCACGATCACCGGCGTCGAGGGCGCCGAGGCGCTCCACCTCCTCGTGCACACCGACGGCGCCTGGGCGCGCGGGCCGCGGATCGCGGCGGGGCCGATCGCCGGGCGCGCGGGCGACGGCCCCCGGCGCCTCACCGCCGCCGACCCGCGCCTCGTGGAGCTCGACGACGCGCCGCCGCCCGAGCTCCAGATGCGCTACGAGCGCGAGTCGGTCGAGGGCGACGTCGTCGTGACCGAGGCGGGCGTCCTCGTATGCCTCGCGCGCCCGCGCGAGGACGGCGCCTGCGCGCTCGTCCCCGAGCGGGTCGAGCGCACCGCGAACGGACGGACGCAGACGAGCGAGTACGACGTGGCGTTCGAGGGCGGCGAGCTCCAGGCGCGCCTGCGTCGCGGGCCTCCCGCGCCGGGCGTCTGGACGGGCCGCCGCGCGATCCACGCGCTCGGTCGGTGATCGACCCGGCCTGGCCCGCGCGTCAGCGCGCGGCGGCGGCGACCGCCTCGACGCGGCGCAGCAGCTCCGCCGGGACGACCGCGCCGCTCATCCGCTGCCGCGTCTGGCGCGCCGTGTCCTCCCACTCCGCGCGGTGCGCCTCCACGTCGATCGGCGTGATGCCGTGGCGCTGGAGCGCCTCGTACGCGCGCTCGTCCGCCTGGCGCGCGCTCTGGATCGTCCGCTGGTGGTTCTGTGCGCTCACGTCGATCAGCGCGCGTCGATCGGCCTCGGAGAGCTGGTCGAGGAAGCCGCGCCGCACCACGAGCCCGCCGACGAGGAAGCCATCGCCCTGCGCGGTGCAGTACTGCACCGACGTGAACCACTGCAGCCCCGCGACCGCGAGCGCGGTCCCCGGCGCGGCGTCGATCATCCCCGAGCGCAGGCCTCCGAAGACCTCGCCGATCGAGAGCGGCACGCCCGTGGCGCCGACCACCGCGAGGAAGTGACGGAAGATGGCGTCGGTCCGCGGGACCCAGGGCCGCATCCTGCGCAAGTCTTGTGGACGGCGCACCGGCTCGCGCGAGAAGATCCGGATCCTGCCCGAGTCGCCGAAACCGAGCAGCCCGAACCCCTCACCCTCGATCCCGCGCTGCAGCTCGGGCCCGATCTGCTCGCGCACCGCGTCGACCTGCCGGTAGTTGGCGATGATCCCCGGCGCTTGCAGCGCGAGCACCGGGCGGTAGATCAGCGACAGCCCCGACGACGTGAGCGACGCGGCGTCCACGTCGCCGATCCGCATCTTGCGCACGACCGTGCGCTCGTCGCCCATCTGGCCGCCCCAGTACACGCGCACCTGCAGGCGGCCGTCCGTCGCCGCGGCGAGCTGCTGGTTCCAGCGCGCGACGCCGCGGACCATCACGGGGTTGCGCGGCGCGAGCGTGGCCATGCGGATCGTGTGCGCGGCCGCCGGCGACTGCGCCCCCACGTCGCGCGAGACGACGAGCGCGAGCGCGACACCGAACAGACCGAGGAGAGGGAGACGAGCCCGGCGCCACATGCTCCCGAGCCTACTCCTCCGTTTTTCTTGACGCCCTGTATGCGTCTAACCTACATCTCGCGACAGGTAAGAGTAGGTAGCAGGAGGACGCCCATGGACAGTGCGATGCGAGACCTCGAGCAGATCCAGGAGCGAGACGACGCCGAGGGGCGCCCGCTCGCGCTCGTGGTGCTCCTGATCGTCGTGACGGTCACGCTCGTCTTCGCGATGGGGAGCCTCGTGGGCTGGTCCTCCGAGGAGGGCGAGCTCGCCGACGATCCGCTCGCGCGGCTCGACCGCGCGGCGGGCCTGCTCGCGGAGGGCGCGGACGACGACGCGGACGAGCCCGAGCGCGCGGTCCCCACGGTGGACCGGCGCGCCCTCACCTTCCCGGCGGCGCTCGCGCCGAGCGAGGATCGGCCCGAGCTGTCCGCGGCGCTCGCGGCCGCGTCGGCGGAGCTCGCGCACCCCGACCCCCTCGCGCACCTTCCGCCGTTCGAGGAGTCCGCGGAGGCGCGCATCGCGCGCTCGCTCCCCGCCGCGGTGCCGGCCGCCGTCGCCGTCGGCCCCGGCTCGCGCACGCTCGCCCGCGCCGCGGCCCACGACCCGCTCGTGGCCTCGTCGCTCCCCGCGCCCTCGGCCGAGCCGCCGGCCCCGGTCGGCCGCGAGGGGGAGTACACCGTGCAGGTCATCAGCGTGCCGGAGCGCGAGGCGGCCGACGCGTTCGCGTCCGGCCTGCGGGCGCGCGGCCACCGCGCGTTCGTCGTCTCCGCGGAGCTCCCGGATCGCGGCACCACCTACCGCGTGCGCATCGGCCCGTTCGAGACCGCCCGCGAGGCGGCCGCGTACCAGCGCACGTTCGAGATCGCCGAGCGCATGAGCACGCTCGTCGTCCGCCGCCGCGAGTGACGGCGGATCCGCCCGCGAGGGCGCGCGATGGTCTATCCTGAGCCTCGATGGAAGAGTCGGCGCTCCACGCCTTGCTCAAGAAGGGGCAGCAGTACGCGGCCTCGGACATCCTGCTCAAGGTCGGGCAGCCGCCCGCCTTTCGCGTCGGCGGCACGCTCCACTACCTGCAGGGCGAGAAGCTCAAGCCCGACCAGACGCGCGACCTCGGCCGGCTCGTGCTCGCGGGCTCGCCATACACCGGCTCGATCGACGAGCTACACCAGTACGACACCGCTTACTCGGTGGCCGGCGTGGGCCGCTACCGCGTCAACGTCTACCGCCAGCGCGGCACCATCGCGATCGCGCTGCGCACCATCCCGTTGCGCATCCCCTCCTTCGAGGATCTGCGCCTGCCCGAGGTCGTCCGGAAGCTCGCCGAGCTCGAACGCGGGATGGTCCTCGTGTGCGGCGCCGCCGGCAACGGCAAGTCGAGCACGCTCGCCTCGATGATCGGGCACATGAACCAGACGGTGCGCTCGCACATCATCACGATCGAGGACCCGATCGAGTTCATCCACACCGACGGCACGAGCCTCATCTCGCAGCGCGAGGTCGGCATCGACACGGACGACTTCGCGACCGCGCTGCGCGGCGCCCTGCGCCAGTCGCCGGACGCGATCCTCGTCGGCGAGATCCGCGACGAGGAGACGATGGACATCGCGCTCAAGGCCGCCGAGACCGGCCACCTCCTGCTCTCGACGCTCCACACCCCTGACGTGCAGCGCACGATCGGGCGCATCCTCGCGCTCGTCGGAGAGCGCGAGGTCACGGAGACGCGCGAGCGGCTCGCGGACAACCTGAAGGGCATCGTCGCGCAACGTCTCTTGCCTCGGGCAGACGGCCGCGGGCTCGTGCTCGCGGCCGAGGTGCTCGTGGTGACGGGCACCGCACGCGAGACCATCAAGCGACCGGACGGCAACGTCCCGCTCAAGGACATCATGGAGAAGGGGCGGCACCCCTACGGGATGCAGACCTTCGAGATGCACCTGCGCGAGCTCGTCAAGGAGGGCCTCGTCGACGTCGAGGTCGCGCGCGCCGCGCTCGGGTGAGAGCCATCAGCGCGCGGCCGTCGCGTCGCTCTCGGGCTCCGCGGCGGACGCGGCCGCCTCGCGCTCGGCGCGGCGCGCCGCCTCGCGGAGCTGTCGCGGCCGCGTCACGAGCCAGTGGCGCATCGCCTCGCGGGCGACGAACGAGCCCTTGATGCGCCAGCGCGCGCCGTTGACGACGAGCGCGGCGACCGCGATGCGCGGCTCCTCGACGGGCGCGAACCCGACGAACCACGTGTAGCTCCGGTACGGATCGTTCGACGCCAGCGTGCCGGTCTTGCCGGCCACCTCGATCCCGGGGAGGAACGGCTCCCCGCTCGGATCGAAGAACCACTGCCGCCCGGTGCCGCCGCGGGCGAGGGTCCGCTGCATCATGCGCGTCACCGCGGCGGCGGTGGGCTCCGCGATCACCTCGCGGTGCATCGCGGGGCTCGCCTCGTACGTGATCGCGCCGCTCGCGTCGATCACCTCGTCGACCAGGGTCGGCCGCGGCATGCGGCCGCCGTTCGCGATCGTCGCCGCGATCAGCGCGCCGTGGAGCGGCGAGAGGTGCATGTGCCAGAAGCCGGCCGCCGTGCGCGCGAACTCGAGCCGGTCGGGCGGTACCTCCATCGGGCTCGCGCGCGTCGGCACGTCGAAGGGCAGCGCGTGCCCGAACCCGAACGCCGACGCATAGCGCTCGAGCGTCGGCGGATCGAGGTGGCGCACCGCGAGCTTCGCGAAGATGGGGTTGATCGAGCCGCCCATCGCGCCCGCGAGGCTCGCGCAGCTGCGGTCGCGGGCGGGGTCGTCCTCGAGGTGCCCATCGTTCAGGCGGCGCAGGCCGCCGTGGTAGCAGACCTCCGCGTCGGGCGAGACGCCCGCCTCGAAGAGCGCGGCGCCCGTCACGATCTTGAAGACGGACGCGGCCGGCGCGCTCGGATCGAGCACGAGATCGCCCGCGCTGGGGTCTTCGCTCGAGTGCGAGACGTAGGCGAGGACGCGGCCGGTGGCCGGCTCGAGGGCGATCGCGGCGCCGAACGGCACCTCGTGCCGCGCGAAGATCCCGGTCAGGTGGGCCTGCAGCGACGGGTCGAGCGAGAGGAGCGCGGTCGATCCGTCGGCGAGGTCGGCGAGCGCGACGCCGTCCTCGACGCGGTGCCGGGACGGATCGAGCCCGGGGAACGTGCGCCCGGCGCGGCTGGGCGCGCGCGCCGGGGGGACCGGCGTGACCTCGTCCGAGGCCTGGGGCGCAGCGGGCTCGTCCGCGGCGATCGGCCCGGAGAGGAAGCCGACCGCCGCCCCGACCGCGGCCACGCCGAGCGTGACGCGGACGCTCGTCCGCCAGCAGAAGCGCATCGTGCGCGACCCTAGCCAGGGCCGGATCCGCCGGTCAAAAGAACCGCGGATGGACAGCCGACTTTCGCTCCGCGCCGCCCTCGGTCATGATGACCGGGAGCGCATGGAAGACGAGAGGACGACCAACCCGAACAAGACGGTCGTCACGGTCATCACCAAGTCGCCCGGGGCGGGCGGTGAGGAGGGGCCCCGCGAGGGCTGCCTCGTGGTCATCTATGGCGAGGACCTCGGGCGCCGCGTCCCCCTCGGCCAGGAGCCGTGCATCCTCGGGCGCTCCTCGAAGTGCGACGTGCAGCTCGACCAAGAGAGCGTCTCGCGCAACCACGCGCGCATCCGGCGGCAGCGCACGCACTACGTGATCAGCGATCTCGGCTCCACGAACGGCACCTACGTCAACGACGAGCTCGTCGACGAGGTGGTCCTGCGCGACGGCGATCAGGTCAAGGTCGGCCGCACGATCTTCAAGTTCATCGTCAGCGGGAACATGGAGGCGCAGTACCACGAGGAGATCTACCGCCTGATGACGGTGGACGGGCTCACGGAGCTGCACAACAAGCGGTACTTCAACGAGGCCCTCGAGCGCGAGGCCTCGCGCTCGCAGCGCTACTCGCGCACGTTCTCGCTCGTCCTGTTCGACATCGACCGCTTCAAGGACATCAACGACACGTTCGGCCACCTCGCGGGCGACTCGGTGCTGCGGCAGCTCGGCGCGCTGGTGCGCACGCGGGTGCGGCGCGACGACATCCCCGCGCGCACGGGCGGCGAGGAGTTCAGCGTGATCGTCCCCGAGGTCGCCCGCGAGGGCGCGATGAACCTCG
Source organism: Sandaracinaceae bacterium (assembly GCA_019637095.1). GTDB lineage: Bacteria > Myxococcota_A > Polyangia > Polyangiales > Sandaracinaceae > JACKEC01. The sequence continues at coordinate 29,642 of JAHBWG010000032.1, forward strand.
CCGAGAAGCTCCGCGCGAGCATCGAGGCCGCGGTGTTCAAGTTCGAGGGCACGCAGATCCCGGTGACGATCAGCCTCGGGGTCGCGGAGTGGGACCCGAAGCTCCAGGACCCGCAAGACCTCGTGCGCCGCGCGGACGAGCTGCTCTACGAGGCCAAGCGGACCGGGCGCAACCGCGTCTGCGGGTGAGGCGCGCTCACGGCCTCTCTTCTCGGGCGAGCACGCTGTTGCGCCGCCCGTAGCCGAAGTAGATCGCGAAGCCGACCGCGAGCCACGCGATCAGCCGCAGCCACGTGTCCCACGGCAGACCGATCATCACCCAGAGGCACGTCGCGGCGCCGAGCAGCCCGACCACCCACGGCGCCTTGACCGCGAACGGGCGCGGCGTGTCCGGGTGCGTGCGCCGCAGGATCGGGACGCCGAGGCAGACGAGCACGAACGCGAGCAGCGTCCCGATGGAGACGAGCTCACCGACGAGCGTGATCGGCATGAACGCGGCGCAGGTCGCGACGAACGCGCCGGTGACCAGCGTCGCGCGGTGCGGCGTGTGGAAGCGCGGGTGCGTGTCCTTGAACCAGGGGAGCAGCCCGTCGCGGCTCATCGCGTAGAACACGCGCGACTGCGCCAACAAGAGCACGAGGATCACGCTCGTGAGGCCCGCGAGGGCGCCGAGCTTCACGGCGAACGTGAAGAGCCGCCGCGTCGTCTCGTGCCACCCGCGCAGCTCGACGATGCGGTCGATGCCGACCGCGATCGGATCCGGCACGCCGAGCTCGCGGTAGGGGACGACGCCGGCGAGCACGACCGCGACGAGCACGTAGAGCACGGTGCAGACGACGAGCGAGCCGAGGATCCCGAACGGCAGATCACGGCTCGGCCGCTTGGCCTCCTGCGCGGTGGTCGAGACCGCGTCGAAGCCGATGTACGCGAAGAACACCACGCCGGCGCCGGTGAGCACGCCGCCCATCCCCCAGCCGTACCGCGACACGCCGTCGACGAGCATGGGCGCGGGCACGAGCGCCGCCGGCCCGCTCGCCGTCGGATCCGCGATCAGGTTGTCCATCGAGATGACGCCGATGCCGAGCGCCACGAACGCGAGGATGATGGCGACCTTGAGGACGACGATGAGGTTGTTGACCCACGCGCTCTCGCGCATGCCCCGGTAGAGGACGGCCGCGAGCACGAGCCCCACGAGCACCGCCGGGAGGTTCACGATCCCCGAGACGGTGGACTCGTCGGGCAACGTGACTTGCTCGAACGGCCCCTTCGTCAGCCGCAGGACCCCGACGGGTAGCTCGATCCCCAGGCTGTGGTGCAGGAGCGAGTAGAGGTAACCGCTCCAGGCGATCGAGACGGTGACCGCGCCGAACGTGTACTCGAGGATCAGGTCCCAGCCGATGATCCACGCGATGAGCTCGCCCATCGTCGTGTACGAGTACGCGTACGCGGAGCCCGCCACCGGGATCATCGACGCGAGCTCCGCGTAGCAGAAGCCCGCGAACGCGCAGAGCACGCCGGCGATCAGGAAGCTGTAGACGATGCCGGGCCCGGCGTAGGTCGCGGCGGCGGTGCCGGTCAGCGAGAAGATGCCCGCGCCGATGATCGCGCCGACGCCGAGGGCGGCGAGGTGCCAGCCGCCCAGGGTCCGCTTGAGCCCGCCGGAGTCGGGCGCGTGACCGTCGGCGCGGTTGGGATCGCCGGCCTCCGCCAGGACCCGGTCGAGCGACTTCTTGCGGAAGAGCGACGCCAGCATCGGGCCCGCAGGGTGCCCGAACGGGCGCGCCGGCGGAAGCCCTGCGCACCCGCGTCACACGAGGCGGTACGCGCCCTCGTACTCGGCCTTGATGCGCGCGTCGTCGCCGAGCAGCCACGCGAAGCACCGGACGTGGCGGCGCGGGACGCGCACCTCACCGGGCGCCGCGAGCGTCCCGAACGCCCAGTCCCAGAGGGGCGAGGTCACCCCGTGGTTGGTGTTCGAGTCCTCGAAGTGATGGTGCAGGTGGTGGCGCCGCGCCCACCGCCCGTAGCGGCTCTTCGGGCCCCGCACGTGCGTGGCCCGGTGGAGCCGCTCGTAGAAAGTCCAGCCGACGACGACGCCCGCGACGCACGCGGCCCCCGCCGCGCCGAAGATCGGCACGAGCACGAGGGCGAGCGCGCCGACGACCGGGACCGCGAGCACGAGCTTCTTCGCGAGCGTGCTGAAGTGATCCGGCTGCGCGTGGTGCATGAGGTGCTCCTTGCGCACGTGCTTGCCGAGCCGGCGGTCGTGGCCCGCGAAGCGGTGCAGCACGTACTCGAGCAGCGTCCACAGCAAGAGGCCGACGATGAAACCGATCCCGATCCCGATCATGGTGCGACTCCCTCTCTCCCGACGCGCGCGCGCCGCTCAGGCGAGCTTCTTGGCGCGGCGCCACGCGTCCGCGAACGTCTCGTCCGTCGCGCCCCAGCCCACGAACAGGGCGCGACACAGCTCGTCGATCAAGGGCTCCTGGCGGAGCGCGTCGAGCCCGAAGCGATCGAGCTTGCGCAGCGCGAGCGCGCCGTGGAGCGCGGCCTGGAGCGCGAGCACGCGCCGGGCTCCGTCGCCCGCGGCGAGCGCCCCGCCGGCCACCGCCTCCTCGAACAGCACCGGCACCTGCGCGAACAGCGCGAGCAGGCTGGCGAGGACCGGCGCGGCGACCTCGGTCGCCACCAGCGGCTCGGGATCGCCCATCCAGCGCGCGAGCAAGAGCCAGTGCGCCGGCCGCCGCTCGGGGAGCGTGACGAACGCGCGCACCGCGGCCAGCAGGGGCGTGAGCGCCGCGACCGGCGCGGGCACGGAGCGACCGCGGGTGATCGCCGCGCGCGCTCCGCGCTCGGCCTCGCCGAGATCCGCGGCGAGCGCCTCGAGCACGCGGCGCTGCACCGCGAGCAGCAGCTCGTCCTTGCTGGGGTAGTAGCGGTAGAGCGCGCCCGCCGCGTAGCCGAGCTCGTCGGCGAGCCGCTTCATCGTGAGCGCGTCGAAGCCCTCCTCGGTCACGACGCGCAGCGCGGTCTGGACGATCCGCTCGGTCGTCTCCGCCCGGCGCTTGGCCCGCGTCCCCGGAGCCTCGCTCACTTCGTGAACCACGGCCATAAAGTGAATCACGTTCACGAACCTGTCAAGGCGTTCTTGCCGCGGCCCCGGGGGTGGCCCATCCTCGCGCCCCTCTGATGGACGAGCACCTCACGGATCGCACGCGGCGCCGGCGGCGCGCGATCGGGGTCGCGTCCGCCGCCGGGCTCCTCGGGGTCGCGCTCCTCCTCGCGCTCGACGCGGGCTACTTCGCGCACGGCTACGCGGCGACGTGGTACGCGAACGTCGAGGGCCGGCGCGAGCGGCTGACCACGACGACCGAGCACCGCGTCGAGCTCCCGAACGTGCACCGGCCGCTCGCCCGCGTCGTGCAGGGCTGGCCCTCGCCGCGCCTCCCGCTCCCGGCGCGGCTGCCCGAGATCGACGTCGAGCTCGCCGCGACGCTGACCGTGCCCGACGGGCGCCCGCACTACCTCGCCGCCGACGTCGAGCGCGAGGCGGAGATCGTCGCCGACGGACGCGCCCTCGGCCCCGAGGACGCGCTCGCGCCCGGCGCGCACGCGCTCGTCGTGCGCTGGCGCGCGCAGCCGCTCCCGCAGGGCGACAGCGGCCGTAACCGGCGGAGCGACTCGGCGCGCTTCGCGCTGCTCTGGGGGCCCGCGCCGTACCCCGCGCGGCCGGTGCCCGCCTCCGCGCTCGTCCCCGACGGCGCGGCGTGGCCGGCCGCGCGCGTCGCGCTCTACGGCCTCGGGCTCCCGCTGCTCTTGCTCGTGGCGTACTGGCTCTTCCGCGCCGCCGACGCCGCGCGGCCGCTCGATCGCGCGCGCCGCCTCGGCCTGCTCGCGACCGCGGCCGTCGTCGCGCTCTCGGTCGGCTACCGCGCGTACGACTACGACGTGATGCCCGAGTTCCGCGAGAACGCGGACGAGCTCTTCGCGACGTGGAACGGCTGGTCGCTGCTCCACGACGGAACGACGCGCGGCTGGTCGCTCTGGGCGCACGACTACCACGGCCTGGTCGAGGTCGAGCAGGTGCGCTTCTTCGGCGAGTCGCGCAGCGTCATCTCGCCCTACTTCGAGCACCCGCCGCTCCTGCACGTCCTGGTCGGCGTCGCGGCGCACGCGGGCGGTGCGAGCCACTGGCTCGAGGCCAAGCTCTCGCACACGCGCTGGGTGCCGATCCTGCTCGCGGGGCTGTGCACGCTGCTCGTGATGGCGATCACGCGGCGCATCGAGGGCGCAGGGCCCGCGCCCTACCTCGCCGGCCTCCTCTACGCGACGCTCCCGTCGATCGTCCTGCAGACGCGGGTGATCAAGGAAGAGGCGTTGCTCACCGTGCTCGTGGCCGGGCTCGTCTGGTTCTTCCAGCGCTGGCGCGACGACGGCCGCCGCACGCGCGATCTCGCCATGGCCGCGGTGTGCGCGGGCGCCGCGACGCTGACGAAGGTGCCCGCGGTCGTCTACGTGCCGGCGCTCGTCATGCTCGTCGCGGCGGAGCGCGGTCAGCTGCGCCGCGCCGGGTTCGCGCTCGCGGTCGGCCTCGGCGTCAGCGCGCTGCTGCCGATCTTCGGCGCGATCGTCGACTGGGACGCGTTCGTCTACTCGCTCGGTCGCCAGGGCGGCCGGCCCATGCACTGGAACCTGTTCCCGCGGTGGTTCGACGCGACGATGATCAACCACAACTTCCTCGGTCGCGGCTGGATCCTCTTCCTCTGGCTCGGCTTCGCGGGCGCCATGGTGCGGCGCGGCGTGCGCGACACCGCGCCCGTGATCGTCCCGCTCGTCGCGTACATGTGCGCGATCGCGATCGGCACGGGCAACTGGACGTTCGGGTGGTACATCGTGCCCTTCTATCCGCTGCTCTGCGTCGGCGCGGGGCTCTTCCTCGCGCGGGTGTGGCAGCGGCCGGACCTGCTCGGTGGGACCCTCTTCGTGACGCTGCTCGTGATGTACACGCTGAACTTCACCCTCGACGTCCACTACGCGAAGCAGCCCGCGTCGTGGTCGGGGCTGCGCACGATCGTGACGCTCTTCGTGGTCTTCGGGCTCGCGCCCTACGCGGCGGTCCAGGTGTGGCGCGAGAGCCGGCTCGCCCGCGGCGCCGCCAAGCTCGCCACCGCGCTCGGGCTCGCCACCGTGGTCGGCGTGAGCGGCTGGTTCGTCGCGCGCTACGACACCCTCTACGAGTCGCACCACTCGCTCGACGGCGACGAGTACTTCACGAGGTGAGCGCTTGCGACGGCTCAGCAAGCTCCAGCCCTGGCTCTTCGGCCTCGCGTTCGGCGCGATCGTGTTGGCGCAGGCGCTCTGGGAGTGGGAGAAGGCCGGCTGGGGGGACTGGGGGCAGTTCCATCACTGGTGGGAGGTCGGCCGCGTCGCGATCCTGCGCTGGGGCGAGTTCCCGCTCTGGGATCCGCACCACTGCGGCGGCGTCTCGATGTGGGGCCAGCCGCAGTCGCAGCACGCCGCGCCGACGTGGTGGATCACCGGCCTCGCGTTCGGCACGGTGCCCGGCCACAAGCTCTTCATCCTGCTGCACGGGATGATCGGCTTCGTCGGGATGTACAAGCTCGGCCGCAAGCTCTTCGGCCTGCGCGAGGTCGCCGCCGCGCTCACGGCGATCACGTGGGCGTACAGCGGCTTCTTCGCCTGGCGCGGCGCCGGCGGGCACTCGACCTTCCTCGCGTTCCACTACCTGCCGCTGATCTACTACTGCTGGCGGCGCACGAACGAGGACCTGCGCTACGCGGGCGGCGTCGCCGGCCTGATGGCGCTCGCGCTGCTCGAGGGCGGGACCTACCCGTTCCCGTACATGTTCCTCGTGCTGCTGGTCGACTTCGTCGCGCAGCTCGCGCCGCCGCGCCCGCGCTGGGCGGTGATCCGCACGGGGCTCGTCACCGGCGTGCTCACGCTCTCGATGGGCGCGATGCGGCTCTGGCCGGTGTACCTCACGATGAGCCGCTTCCCGCGGAACACGGCGAACGAGGATTCGCAGCGCTGGGACGAGGTGCTGCACTCGATCACCGCGCGCGCGCCGCACCCGTGGACCTGGGGCCACCGCTGGGTGTGGGCCGAGTACTCGGCGCACGTCGGCTGGGGGATCGTCGGGCTCTCGCTCCTGGGCGTGCTCGTCGCGCTGCGGAGCGGGCGCCGCCACCTGATCCTCGGCGCGGTCGTGTTCTTCCTGTGCGCGATGGGCAACGCGGGGGAGTACTACCCGTGGCCGCTCCTGCACGAGCTGCCGGTGTTCGAGAACCTCCACGTCCCGAGCCGCTTCCACGTGCTGTTGACGTTCTACCTCTGCCTGCTCGCGGGCCTCGCGGTCGAGCGCGGCGTGGCGCTCCTGACCAAGCCCACGCGGCGGCGCTGGAGCCGCCGCGCGATCCTCGCGGTCGCGTGGCTCGGGTTCCTCGCGAGCGGCGCGGAGGTCCTCAGCAACTCGGCGGTGATCGCGGCGCGCTGGGACGGCATGGCGATCACCGGCGTGCCCGAGGACAACTTCCACCTCGTCTCGCCCGCCGGCTACCTCGAGCAGTACATGACGTATCCGCTGCGCAACGTGGGCACGCGCGCCTGCTACGACCCGGTGCCGTGGGAGATCTCGCGCTACCTCTGGGAAGGGGACCTGCCGCAGGCGCGGCTCACGCCGCCGAACGCGGGCGAGGTCCCCGCGTGGGGCCGCACCAACCACACGGTCTACGCCGAGGTGCGGCTCGACGCGCCGGCCCGCGTCGTGTTCAACCAGAACTTCGATCCCGACTGGCGCGCGTCGGTCGGTGAGGTCGTCGAGGACGCGGGGCGGCTCGCGGTCGATCTGCCCGCCGGCGAGCACCGGGTCGACGCGTGGTTCGCGCCCGCCGACCTGCCCTGGTCGCTCTTGGCGAGCGCAGGTGGCGCGCTCGTCGCGATCCTGCTCGCGCTCTTCGCCGGCCCGCTGCGCCTCCGGCGCCTGAGCGCCCGCCGGCGCGGCGCGTGAGAGGGCGCGTGCGCGCAAGGTGCCGAGCCAGGCGCGCAGGGCCTCGCTCGTGGGGAGCGCGTCGAGGCGGAGCGTCATCGACACGGCGGCTCCGGCGCGCGCGACGTGCTCGACGCGGGCGCCGAGCGGCGCGGCGAGCGGCGCGGCCCACGCCGCGAGCGCGGCGTGCTCGGCGCGCACGCTCGGTGAGAGCCGACCGCGGACCCACGCGGCGAGGCGCACGAGCGACGACGGAGTCTCGCGCACGGGCAGCTCGGCGCCGAGCGCGCTCACCACGACGAGCGAGAGCCCCGCGCGCGGATCGGGCCGGAGCGAGATCGCGATCTGGCCGCTCGCATCGGTCAGCGTGACGGTGGTGCCATCGCGCGAGAGCGCCAGCGCCTCGAGGCGGTCGCGGTACCCGCGCTCCCCGCGGAGCGGATCGGCGAGCGCCGAGAGCACCTCGCGGATCGCGCGGAGCGTGAGGCGCGCGCTCGCGTGCGGATCGTCGAGGCGCGCGGTGCGCTCGCGCTGCGCGTCGCCGTCGCGCGCGCACTGGAAGAGGCGCAGCTCCGCGCCCGCCGCGTCCGAGGCGACCTCGACGACGTGGAACACCTGCGAGCGATAGAGCGCCGCGAACGGCCCGCGCGGCGCCGGCGCGACGAAGGGGGCGCCCTTGTCGCCCACCGGCGTGACCACGAGGCGTTCCGCGCCGCGATCGCACGCGAGCACGGTCCAGTGGTCGTCGCACCAGACGGCGTCCGGCCACGCGAACGGGCCCTCGCCGACGCCGAACACCCGGTGAGGTCGCTCCGTGACGCGTCCGCCCGGGCCGAGGAGCGCGAGCTCGACGACCCCTCCGCCCGCGAGCAGCACCGCCGCGCGCCCGCCGACCGCGCGTACGCGCGCGTCCTCGACCGCGCGCGCGCACGGGTGGCGCACCACCGTGGCCGACGATCCCACCATGTCGAGCACCATCCACTCGCGCGCGCCGCGATGGAACGCGACGCACACGCTCTCGGCGCGCGCCCGCGCCGCGTGGAGCGCCGGTGGGCTCCGCTGCTCGGCCAGGATGCGCACCGGCGCCGCGCGCGGCGCGCCCTCGGCGTCGAGCGTCACCGCGACGATGCCCGCGTCGTCGGCCCCGAACAGCACCGCCTCGTCGCGCCCCGCCGCGAGCGCGATCCGCGCGACGCCCGGCAGCACGAGCGCGGGCGCCCTCGCCTCTCCGCTCGCAGAGAGGCGAGTGATCCACGCGCCGTCGTGCTCGACGTGGATCGCCGACGAGCCGCTCGGCGTGGCGAAGAGCTGCGGCGTCACCGCGCGGTCCGCGCCGGCGTGCCCGAGGCCGCGCACGAAGGCGGGCCGCTCGCGCGAGGCGGTCTCGAAGCGCGCCACCGCCGGGCCCGCCGCGCCGTGCCAGCCGATCACGAGGCCGCGCGCGTCGTAGAGAGCGCTCGGCCGCTCGCTCACGCGCCGCGCCGTGCGCGGACGTGCGCGATCGCCGCGGCCGTCGACGCGTCGTGCGCGCCCACGGCCTCGGTGCGCAGCTCGCGCAGCACGGCCGACGCGAGCTGCTTGCCGAGCTCCACGCCCCACTGATCGAAGCTGTTCACGCCCCAGATGCGGCCCTGCACGAAGATGCGGTGCTCGTAGAACGCGAGCAGGGCGCCGAGCGTCCTCGGGTCGAGCAGGTCGAAGAGGATGGTCGTCGACGGACGGTTGCCCTCGAACACCTTGTGCGGCGCGAGCCGCGCGACGGTCGCCTCGCTCGCCCCCGACGCGATCAGCTCCGCCCGCGCCTCCGCCTCCGTCTTGCCCACCATCAGCGCCTCCGCCTGCGCGAGCAGGTTCGCGAGGAGCTGGTCGTGGTGATCGGGCAGCGGGTGATGTGAGCGCACCGGCGCGAGGAAGTCGACCGGGACGCGGCGCGTGCCCTGATGCAGGAGCTGGAAGAACGAGTGCTGCGCGTTCGTGCCCGGCTCCCCCCACACGATCGGGCCCGTGGAGTAGCCCTCGACGACGTCGCCGTCGGCGCGCGTGCGCTTGCCGTTGCTCTCCATGTCGCCCTGTTGGAGCCACGCGGGAAGCCGCGCGAGCGACTGGTCGTACGGGATCACCGCGTACGACTCCCAGCCGAAGAAGTTCGCGTACCAGACGCCGAGCAGGGCGCTCAGGACGGGCAGGTTCTGCGCGAGCGGCGCGCTCCGCGCGTGCAGGTCCATCGCGTGCGCGCCCTCGAGCAGCTCCTCGAAGCGGTCCATGCCGACGTAGAGCGCGATGGGGAGCCCGATCGCGCTCCAGAGCGAGTAGCGACCGCCGACCCAGTCCCACATCTCGAAGCAGTTGGCGAGATCGATGCCGAACGCGCGCACCGCGTCGTGGTTGGTGGAGACCGCGGCGAAGTGACGCCCGACCGCCGCCGGATCGCCGAGCCCCTCGAGGAGCCAGCGCCGCGCGCTCGCCGCATTGGTGAGCGTCTCGACGGTGGTGAACGTCTTGGAGGCGACGACGAACAGCGTCGTCGCGGGATCGAGGGGCGCGAGCGTGCGTGCGAGGTGCGCGCCGTCGACGTTGGAGACGAAGTGCGCGCGCAAGGACGGCGACGCGTACGGCGCGAGCGCCTCACAGACCATCGCGGGGCCGAGGTCGCTCCCGCCGATCCCGAGGTTCACCACGTCGGTGATCGGGCGGCCGGTGTGGCCGACGTGCGCGCCGGAGCGCACCGCGTCGACGAGCCGCCGCATCTTCGCGAGGCACGCGCCGACGTCGGGCATCACGTCTCGCCCGCCGACGATGACCGGGGTCGCGGCGCGGTTGCGGAGGGCGACGTGCAGCACCGCGCGACCCTCGGTCGTGTTGAGCGTGTCCCCGCGGAACATCGCGTCGAACCCACCGGTGACGTCGCGCTCCTGCGCGAGCGCGACGAGCAAGCGCACCGTCTCTTCCGTGGCCAGGTGCTTCGAGAGGTCCGCGCGCAGCCCGGCGACCTCGAAGGTCATGCGCGCGGCGCGCCCCGGGTCGTCGCGAAACAGCGCGCGCAGGGTCAGCCCGCGCAGGGTCTCGAAGTGCGCGTCGAGGGCGCGCCACGCCTCGGTGTCGGTCGGTGCGGTGGACATGCCGCGCGTTCTACCAGAGGCGCGGGGCGCCCGCGATCGGCCGCGCGGAGCATGGCTCGCAACGGTGGCTCAGAAGTGCTGGAGCGAGACGCGGACCTGGCCACCGCCCGGCAGCGGGTCGACGTCGAAGCCGAGGGTGGGGACGTTCGGATCTTCCGGGTCGCCCGCGCGCACCGGGACGCGGACGCTCTCCGTCTCCGTCAGGCCGACCGCGAAGAGGACGGCGCCGACGAGCTGGAGCAGGCCGGTGGTGATCGGGATCGCCGGGTGCGGCGCGCCGAGGCCGAGCTGGACGATCGGGCCCACCACCGGCAGCAGCGACCACGCCCACGCGTCCTGCTCGATCGCGGGGTCGCGGTCGTCGCTGATCCCGTTCGCGAGCGGCGTGATCGCGAGGTTCAGGACATAGCCGGCGAGGAACAAGCCGATCCCGGTCCCCCACAGCGCGGGCGGCGCGCGCGTCTCGTTGCGGTACGCGACGATGGGGCGGTGCCGTCCCGTCGGCGCGGGATACGCGGGCGCCGGCGCGTAGAGCGGCGCGTAGGGCGCGGCGTAGACGGGCTGCGGGGCCGGTGCCGGCGAGACGCTCGCGGCGGGCGGCGGGGCGGAGACGACGGGGGCCGCCGCGGCGGGCGGCGGCGTCAGCTCGGCGCCGTCCTGTGCAGAGAGCGGCGCGCTCCACGCCAGCGCGGCGAGGAGGGCGAGGAGGGACGCGATGGCAGCGCGACGAGACATGAGAGCACCTCGGTGGCAAGGGGATGCCGAGGTCCTCTGCGACGCGCGGGCCAAGCGCGCGCGAGGCGGCGCCGCCCGAGTCGTCGCGCACGGCGAGCAGCGCGCTGCCCAGGCGGCGTGCACGTGGCTTCCCGCGGCTCGAAGCGATGGGGTCGAGCGCGGCTCTGGGCCTCACGCGGCTCTGCCGCATGGGGGAGGTCGAACTGCCCCGAAGACTCAGGGCTCGGCGTGCAGCGTGACGTGCGCGGTCGGCACGTCGGCCCAGACGGCGATCGTGCGCGGCGCGTAGCCGGTGAGGAGGATCTCCACCGACGCGCCGTCCGCGACGTCCTCGCCGATGCGGAGCGGGAGCGGCGTCACCCCGAGCACGCGTCCGTCGGACGTGCGGACCTCCGCGCCGGCGGGCTCGCTCGTGACCTCGATGCGCGGGCCGGCCGGCGCAGGCGCTGGCGGCGCCACGGGCGCCGGCGCGGCGAGGGCGGGCGCGGGCGGCGGGATGGGCTCGACGCGCGGGCGGCCGAAGAGGAGGTAGGCGCCGACGCCGAGCCCTCCGAGCGCGAGCAAGACGGCCACCGCGGCGAGCGCCGCGAACAGACCCGCGCGCGAGCGCCGAGCGGGGGGCCGCGACGCGGGCGTCGCGACGGGGGAGGTCATCGGCGGCCTCGAGGGGAGCGTCGGCGGCGCCGTGATCCGCGGCGGGGGGCTCGAGGCGACCGTGGTCGGCGCGCTCAGGACCGCCTCGCGCAGCGCGACGAGCTCCTCGAGCATGCGGGCGCCGTCGGCGGGGCGATCCGCGGGGTTGCGCGCGAGGCAGCGCATCACGAACGCCTCGAGGCGCGCGTCGAGCACCACCGGCCGCTCGAGCGCGCTGGGCGCGGGCATGTCCTCGAACATCTTCTTGCCGAGGATCTCGTAGGTGCCGAGCGCGCGGTACGGCTGCTGGCCCGTCAACATCTCGTGCATCACCAACCCGAGCGAGTACACGTCCGCGCGCGGGTCGGCCTTCTCGCCCTGGCACTGCTCGGGGGCCATGTAGCGCGGCGTCCCGATCACCGCGCCGGTCTCGGTCAGCTTGTCGCCCGAGTCGAGCAGGCGCGCGAGCCCGAAGTCGAGCACCTTCACGACCTCGCGGCCGCCGCGGTCGGCGAGGAACACGTTCTCGGGCTTGAGGTCGCGGTGCACGATCCCGCGGGCGTGCGCGGCCCCGAGGGCGGCCGCGACCTGCGTCGCGATCTCGAACGTGCGCGCCACGGAGAGCGGGCCGCCGAGCGCCTCCATCGCGCGGCCCAGGTCCGCGCCGACGAGCCGCTCCATCACGTAGTACGCGCCGTAGTCTCGGGTCACGCCGTGGCCGAGCACGCGGATCACGTTCTCGTGGTCCATCGTCGCCGACGCCATCGCCTCGCGCGTGAACCGCTCCGCCGTCTTCTCGTTGTCGACCAGCTCGGGGCGGAGCGTCTTGAGCACGACCGGCAGCCCGTCACGCACGAGGTCGCGCGCCTCCCACACGAAGCCCATCCCGCCCTGCCCGAGGCGCGAGATGACCTCGTAGCGACCGTCGATCACCTGCCCGAGGATCGCGTCGACCTCGTCGAGCACGCGCGCGCGCTCTTGCGGGTCGAACAGATCTCCGTCGGGCCGCGTGTAATCGCTGCTCAACACGCCTCCGGCGGGAGCGGCACGACGAGCGACGGATCGTCGTTCTTCACCTGGTTGACCCGCGTCGAGACCCGCGTGTCCTCGAGGTAGTCGCCGAGGTGCGCCGCGAGCAGCGCGCGCAGTCCGTCGGCGTCGAGCCCGCCCTCCGTCGCGAGCCACGGCGCGTACGCCTCGTGAGGCAGCACGATCGGCATGCGGTCGTGGATCGGCGCGACCGCGCCGACCGCGGGGCAGGTGAGGATCGCGAAGCTCACCACCCGCACGCCGTCGGGATCGCGCCAGGTGGCCCAGAGGCCGGCGAACGCGAACGGCCGGCCGGCGAGGTGGAAGCGGTGCGGGAGCTTCTCTTTGCCGCGCGTCTCCCACTCGTAGAAGCCGTCCGCCGCGACGAGGCAGCGCCGGCGCGCGAACGCGTCGCGGAACGCGGGCTTCTCGGCCACCGTCTCGACGCGGGCGTTGAGCATCCGCACGCCCTCGCGCGCGGACTTCGCCCAGTGGGGGATCAGGCCGAAGCGCGCGAGCCCGAGGCGCCGCTCGCCCTCGCGCGACAGCACCACGATCGGCGCGTCGTCGGTCGGCGCGATGTTGTAGCGCGGCGGCAGTGCGGCGACGGTGAGGGTCGCCTCGAGCTCCTCGACCAGCACCTCGGTCGGAGTGATCATCGTGTAGCGCGCGCACATCGTCGCGCCCCGAGTATGCGGACGGCGCGCGCGGAGGTCACCAGGGACCGGCGTGCCCGGACCACGCCACCTGCTACCGTGGCCCCATGCGGCCCTCTTGGATCGGCGCGCTCCTGCTCGCGGCCTCGTGCGGTGGGGACGGCGACGGCCGAGGCGACGCCGGGCGCGACGCGGGCGGCGCGGACGCCGGCGCCGACGCGGGGCCTGACGCGGGCGGCGCGGACGCCGGCTCCGACGCGAGCGCGTCCGACGGAGGAATCGACGGCGGCCCCGACGGCGACGCCGACGCGGGGGCGCCCGACGCGGGGGCCGAGCCGACGGAGGCGCTGCGGCCGGTCCCCGGTGAGGTGACGATCCTGCTCCTGCGGCTCCCCGGCCTCGTGCGCCTCGGCGAGGCGGCGATCCTCGTCGGCCCCGACGGCACCCTCGTGCTGATGGACGTCGGGAACTCCAGCCACGCCGACGTCGTCAGGGACATGGTCCGCGCGCTCAACACGTCGTGGATCACGCCGGCCCGCGGCTTCCCGCGCGCCCGCCGGCCGCTCGAGGTCGACTGGATCGTCGTGAGCCACTTCCACTCCGATCACGTCGGTGGCTTCGAGGATCTGGTGAGCGGCGCCGGCGCGGTGGAGGTCACCCGCGGGATCGTCCATCGCGGCGCGACCGACGTCGGCGCCTCGCTCAACGAGGGGCACTTCGAGACGTTCTGCGGCCTGCTCTCGGGCCCGCTCGCGGCGCGCGCCTTCCCGCTGTGCACGGCCGCGCCGCCCGCGCCGTGCCGCCGCGCCGACTGGTCGGGCGCGCACCCCGCGACCGAGTGCGCGGGGCTGTTCCTCGGCGCGCTCGACGACGCGCTCGACGACGCGCTCGGCGCACCGAGCTACGTCTCCCTCGGCGGCGGCGCCCGCATGGCCTTCGTGGCCGCCAGCGGTTTCGTCTCGGACGGCGCGCGCGCGCACCCGATGCCCGCGTTCGGACACTCGGACAGCAACGAGGAGAATGCGCGCAGCGTCGTCACGCTCATCGAGCACGGCGCCTTCCGCTACCACTGGGGCGGCGACCTGACCGGCTCGGGCGACCCGGGCGAGCCCGACGTCGAGAGCCACCTCGTCGCCTTCGCGGGCCCGCGCTTCTACGAGGCGCTGGGCTCCGACGTCGTGCAGGCGCATCACCACGTGCGCCGCACCAGCTCGAACGCGACGTTCGTCGGCGCGCTCGTGCCCCTCGACGGACGCAGCCGCAACGTCGTCGGCGGCATCAACGGCGGCCACGCGGGCTCTCCCCACCGCGAGGTCCTCGCGCGCTTCGGCGACGACGGCCGCCTCGGCGACGGACGGATCTGGATCACGATGAGCGCGGTCGGCGGCGGCTCGCACCCGACGCTGGTGAACGCGGACGCGGACGTGATCGTGCAGACGCTCGGCGGCGGCGCCGGCTACCGCGTGCAGGCCGCCCGCGCCACGCCCGAGTCGCGCGCGTACCGCAGCGTCCGCTGAGCGAGCTCGCGCTATCCTCTCTGCATGGCCGACGAGCCGCGGTACACCCGCGACATCTTCATCTCGTGGGACGAGCTGCACCGCGACACGCGCGAGCTGTGCCGGCAGCTCCTCGAGCGCGGCGAGCGCTTCGAGCGCCTCGTCGCGGTCACGCGCGGCGGCCTCATCCCCGCGGGGGTCGTCGCCCGCGAGCTCGACCTGCGGCTCGTCGACACGATCTGCGTGCTCAGCTACCACGGCGGGCAGGGACAGGAGCAGGCCCCCGCCGAGCTGCTCAAGGCGCCCGAGGGCGACGGCGCGGGCTGGCTCCTCGTCGACGATCTCGTCGACACCGGGCGCACCGCCGCGGTCGTGCGCGCGCGCCTCCCGCGGGCGCTCTTCGCCACCGTCTACGCCAAGCCGGAGGGGCGCCCGCACACCGACCTCTGCGTCCGCGAGATCCCGCAGTCGACCTGGGTTCGCTTCCCCTGGGACACCGAGCTGTCGTTCGCCGTCCCGCTCGTCGAGCGCGACCCGTAGACGATCTCGCGAGTCCCCCCGCGCGCGAAATTTCCGCCAACCCGCAAGATCTCCTTGTGTCAGGAAAATCCCCACGACAGACTCGGGGACATGCGCAAGATCCGTACACTCTCGCTCGCGGCCTCGCTGACGTTCGCGACCGCCTGTGGCACCGATGCGATGGTCGATGGGGGGGTGGAAGACGACGGGTCCACGCCGGCGGACTCGGGCCCCGGGCGCCCGGACGGGTCGATCTCGCCGGACGCCGGCGCCGACGCCGGCGGCGACGCCGGGCCGGCGCGCCCTGGCTGCGGCGACGGGGTGGTCGCCGACGGCGAGGGCTGCGACGACGGCAACACGCGCGCTGGCGACGGGTGCAGCGAGGCTTGTGAGCTAGAGCCGGGCTTCAGCTGCCCGGTCCCGGGCGCACCCTGCGAGGGCTGCGGCAACGGCATCGTGGAGAGCAGCGAGGGCTGCGACGACGGCAACCGCACGGGCGGCGACGGCTGCGCCGCGGACTGCTCGGCGATCGAGACCGGCTGGGCGTGCCCGGTCGAGGGCCGCCCGTGCGAGCTCTGCGGGAACGGCGTCCGCGAGCCCAACGAGGTGTGCGACGACGGGAACACGTCGGACGGCGACGGCTGCGCCGCGAACTGCCGGAGCCTCGAGCCGAACTACCGCTGCCCGACCCCGGGCGCACCGTGCGAGCTCTGCGGCGACGGGGTGCTCGACAGCGGCGAGGTCTGCGACGACGGCAACAACATCTCGGGCGACGGCTGCACCTTCAACTGCCAGATCGTCGAGCCCGGCCATCGATGCGTGACCCCGGGTGCGCCGTGCGAGGCGTGCGGGAACAGCGTCATCGAGAGCACGGAGGTGTGTGACGACGGGAACCGCGCCGACGGCGACGGATGCGCCGCCGACTGCTCGCGCATCGAGCCCGGCTTCACCTGCGAAGCGATCGGCGGTCGCACCTACTGCATCGAGTGCGGCAACGGCGTCGTGGAGGGCGACGAGGTCTGTGACGACGGCAACCGCACGGGCGGTGATGGGTGCGAGGCCGACTGCCGCTCCTTCACGGGGCCGAGCTGGTCGTGCCCGGTGCCCGGGGTCGGGTGCGGCAACTGCGGTGACGGCGTCGTGCAACCGATCGAGGTCTGCGACGACGGAAACCGCATGGACGGTGATGGGTGCGGCGCCGGCTGCGACGTCCGCGAGCCAGGCGCGATCTGTCCGCCGATGGGCGGACCGTGCGCCCTCTGCGGCAACGGCCTGCTCGAGGCCGGTGAGATGTGCGACGACGGCAACGTCGTCGGGGGCGATGGATGCAGCCGCCTGTGCGCGATCGAGGCGGGCTACCTGTGCTACCGCGCCGGCGCGGTCCACGACGGCTGCGAGCGCTGCGGCAACGGCCGCGTCGAGCGCCGCGAGGTCTGCGACGACGGCAACGCCACCGGCGGCGATGGCTGCAACGCGACCTGCACCGCGATCGAGCCCGGGTACAGCTGCCCCATCCCGGGCTTCGCCTGCTCGCAGTGCGGCGACGGCATCCTGAACGTCGGCGAGGGCTGCGACGACGGCAACCGCCTCGCTGGAGACGGTTGCTCGACGACCTGCCAGCTCGAGAGCCCCGCGTTCCGGTGCCTGGTGCCGGGCCTGCCGTGCGAGGAGTGCGGCAACGGGGTCGAGGAGCGCTTCGAGACCTGCGACGACGGCAACCTCGTGCCCGGCGACGGCTGCGACTCGACGTGCCAGCTCGAGCGCGGCTACGTGTGCTCGGGGGCGGGCTGCCTCGCCGCGCGCTGCGGTGACGGCGTGCGCGCCGGCGGCGAAGAGTGCGACGACGGCAACAACCTGAGCGGCGACGGCTGCTCGACCATCTGCCGGCTCGAGGAGGGCTGGGTGTGCGGCGTCTCCGGCTGCCGCCGCACGGTCTGCGGAGACTCCGCGGTCGAGGGCGCCGAGGAGTGCGACGACGGCAACACCGTGAGCTCCGACGGCTGCAGCTCGACCTGCCGCTTCGAACCTCTCTTCGCGTGCCCGACGCCTGGGAGCCCCTGCGTGAGCGAGGTCTGCGGCAACGGCGTCGTCGCCGGCTACGAGACGTGCGACGACGGCAACGACATGGGCGGAGATGGGTGCAACGGGACGTGTCGACTGGAGCCGGGCTTCGCGTGCCCGACCCCGGGCGCGGCCTGCGTCCCCATCGTCTGCGGGGATGGGCTCGTCCAGGGGCTCGAGCAGTGCGATGACGGCAACATGGCCTCGGGCGACGGTTGCTCGAGCGGCTGCGCGATCGAGCCGCTGTACACCTGCACCGGCGGAGGGCCCGGGAGCTGCCGACCGGTCGTGCAGTTCGTCGAGATCCTCCGCTGGTCGCTCTCGATGATCAGCCCGAACGGGCTCTACTACGATCCCACGACGCGGTCCTTCGTCGGGCTCAAGAACTCCGCGGCCGGTGGGCTGACGCCCATCGAGCTCTGCCTCGACGGGACCCTGCTCGACCCGAACAGCGACGCGTCGCTGGTGCCGCGTCCCCGCGGCGTCGGCGGGCAGCTCGGGGGGGCGACCTACGATCCCTTCACCCACACGGTGCTCTTCATCAACTCCAACAACATCCTGACGCAGATCCCGATCGCGCAGCTCCGCTCGGGCGCGCCCGCGCCGACGGGCGTGACGGCGACGCTCCAGAACACCGCGGGGGCCAGCCTCTCGGGGGGGAGCGCCCTGACCGTGGGCAACGACGGACGCCTGTACGTCGCGAACCGCCGCCCGGACGGCTTCTTCGTCTACACCCGGAACACGGCGCTGAGCCCGCCCTTCACCCGGCGCGCGGTCTCCTTCATCCCCATGGACGTGAACGAGAGCGGGACGCCCGCGGACGCGGACGGAAGCGACGCCGACGCGATGAACAGCGCGTTCATCATCCCGGGGACCAACGCGTTCGGGATCTTCAACGACCCCGACAGCGACCCCTTCGGGAGCCGGCCGATCTTCAGCTTCTTCGACTACGGTGGGACGCTCTTCGCGCGCTCGACGTTGCCTGGGCTGCTCTTCCCCGACACCGTCCCTCCATCCGTCGATCCGTACTCGAAGTCGGCCGACGGGTCCGAGACCGCGATCGACGGCGGCGCCTTCGTCATCTGCCCGGAGGTGCCCGCGGAGGGGTGTCGTCTCTTCGCGCGGACGTGCACCACGGATGAGGACTGCCAGACGGTGATCCCCGGCGGCATCTGCACGATGGCGCCCGGCGTGCCCGTCCCCTACTGCGCGTCGCCCGCGCTCGCGCGCGACGACCTCGCGACCGTCGCCGTGGGCTCGACGGGGAACGTCATCGACGTCCTCGACAACGACACGATCTCCGAGGGCGTCTGCCGCGATGGGCTCGTGCGCATCACGTCGCTCGACACGACCGGCACGCTCGGGACCGCCACCATCTCCGCGGACGGATCGACCGCCATCTACACGCCCCCGCCTGGGCTCTGCGGTTGGATCGACACGTTCGACTACACCGCCCTGCTCGGCGGCGGGGAGATGGGCACCGCGACGGCGAACATCTTCATCGCGTGCGTCTGCGGGGATGGGATCACGCAGACGAGCGAGCAGTGCGACGACGGGAACACCACCCCCGGAGACGGGTGCGACGCCAACTGCCGGTACGAGCTCGTGTGCGGCGACGGCGTGGTGCGACCCGGCGAGGAGTGCGACGACGGAAACACGGTCGCCGGCGACGGTTGTAGCCCGTTCTGTCGGCTCGAGAGCGTATGCGGCGACGGCGTGATCTCGGGCGTCGAGCAGTGCGACGACGGGAACACGATCAGCGGGGACGGGTGCAGCAGCATCTGCCGGCTCCCGATGTGCGGTGACGGAAACCTCGACTTCGACACCGTGCCTCCCGAGCAGTGCGACGACGGGAACACGCGGGCCGGCGACGGGTGCAGCCCGATGTGCATGGTCGAGGTCGTCTGCGGCGACGGGGTGTTGATGCCCCCCGAGCAGTGCGACGATGGGAACCGCGTCAGCGGCGACGGATGCAGCTCGGCCTGCCTGATCGAGACGGTGTGCGGTGACGGCGTCCGCCAAGGCGCCGAGGAGTGCGACGACGGCAACACGCGCGACGGGGATGGCTGCTCTCGGCTGTGCTTCATCGAGAACGTGTGCGGCGACGGAGTCGTCGGCGGCTTCGAGCAGTGCGATGACGGCAACGCGGTGGCCGGCGATGGCTGCCGCCCGAACTGCACGGCCGAGGTCTGCGGCGACGGGATCGTCGACCCGCCGGAGCAATGCGACGACGGAAACACCGTGAGCGGCGACGGTTGCTCGAACGTGTGCGTGCGCGAGTCGCGCTGCGGCGATGGGGTGGTGACGCCTCCGGAGCAGTGCGACGACGGCAACAACCGCAGCGGCGACGGCTGCTCCTCGGCCTGCCGCCTCGAGGCGTTCTGCGGCGACGGGCTCCTCGACGCGGGCGAGCAGTGCGACGACGGCAACAACGTCAACGGCGATGGCTGCAGCTCGACGTGCAGGTTCGAGAACGTGTGCGGCGACGGCCGCGTCGGCGGACCCGAGGAGTGCGACGACGGCAACTCGATGACCGGCGACGGCTGCCGCCCCGACTGCACGCGCGAGGTGTGCGGTGACGGCATCGTCGACCCCGGCGAGGAGTGCGACGACGGCAACACGTCCAACACGGACGCCTGCGACAACATGTGCCGCTTCACGCTCGCGTGAGCGACCCGACGGCGAGCCGAGGACCGCGCGCGCGGCCTGGGGATCGCGCGCGCGAGTATGCTCGGCGAGTGACCGACGCCCACCACGGGCCGATCCCGGACGCCTACTGGGCCGACGACGGCGTGCTCGCCGGGCCGCATCCCACCGCGCGCGCGGCTGATCGCGACGAGGCGCGCGCGGCGGTGCGCGCGCTGCTCGACGCCGGCGTGCGCACCGTGATCGATCTGCGCACGCCCATGGAGCCTCCGTCCATCCGCGCGCTGCTCGACAAGCTCGGCGGCGACGACGCCGTCTTCATCGCGGTCCCGATCCTCGACGGCGCGGCGCCGACACGCGCGCAGATGGTCGCGATCCTCGACGCGATCGACGCGGCGCGCGCGCGCGGTCGCGGCGTGTACTTCCACTGCCAGGGCGGGCGCGGGCGGACGGGGACGGTCGCGGCCTGCTTCTGGGTGCGTCACGGACGGTTCGAGGCGGAGGAGGCGCTCGCCGAGCTCGCGCGCCGGCGCGCCGGCCTGCTCCACGGCGCGCATCCGTCGCCGGAGACCGGGCCGCAGCTCCGCCTCGTGAGGAGCTGGCGCCGCGGCGCCTGATCAGAAGACGATCTCGGAGGTCTGGAGGACGGTGGCGTCGCGGTCGTGCCACGCGACGCGCGCGCGGCGGCGCGCCGGATCGAGCTCGAGCGTCGTGTAGTTGTTCGTCATCGACGACCACTCGTACTGCGGAGCGCGCAAGAGGAGCTGCGCCGGGTTCCCCGTCTGCGCGCCCGGCCCCGCGAGGACCTCGCGCTGGTTCCAGCCGAGCGCGCGGTCGTTCGCGCCGACGCGGCCGAACGACGCGAAGTGGAAGTCCCCCGAGACCCAGATCACGCCGTCGATGGGCGCCTCGTCGACGTAGCGCAGGATCTCCTCGCGCTGCGCCGGGAAGCCCTCCCAGCGATCGCTCTCGCTCGGGAACGGGAAGTCCCCGATCGGCACCGAGTTGGCGATGATCTTGAAGACGCATGGGCTGTCGGCGAGGCCCGCCTTCAGCCAGTCGAGCTGCGCTCGCGAGAGGTACTCGTTCATCGATCGGCGGCGCTCGCCGCGGCAGTCGAGCACGAACACCTCCGCGGTCAGGCCCCAGCGCACGCGCTTGTAGAGGCGGTCCGGCGCGCTCGCGTCGCGCCGCAGCGGGAGGTTCTCGAACATCACCGACAGCGCGTCGGTGACGTCGTCGCGCTCGGGATCGAAGTTGTTGTCGACCTCGTGATCGTCCCACGTCGCGAGGACGCTCGTCGCGCGGCGCACCGAGCGCCAGCCCGCGGAGGCGAGGCTCTCCGCCCACTTCGCGCGGTACTGCGCGACGCTCGACGAGCCGTCGTTGTAGGTCGTGTCGCCGAGCATGAGGAACACGTCGAGGTCCTCGCGCTCGCCCGCGCGCTCGAGCGTCGGCTTGTCGCGCCCGTTCGACGTGCAGCTCACCGCGCCGATCACGAGCGGCTCCATCGCGCTCGGCGCGATCGCCGCGCGGAACGCGCCGATGGGGCTGCGCGCGACCCGCGCGTCGCCGTCCATCTCGAAGAACGCGTAGCGGTAGCGCGCGCCGGGCGTCAGCCCGCGCACCTCGACGTGCACGAAGCCGCCCTCCGCCGGGCTCGCCGGGAGCCGGGGGAGCTGCTCCGCGTAGCCGCCCGCCGCGTCGAGGCGGAAGACCACCGCGGCGAGCGGCATCGCGCCGTCGTAGCGCGCCCACAGGATCGCCGCGTCCGCCGTGACGTCGCCGCTCGCGACGCCGAGGCCGAACGCGTCGACCTCGGGCGTCGACTCGGGCGGGACGACCGGCTCGGGAGGGCCGGCGTCGCGGCCTCCGTCCTCGCCCTCGCCTCCGTCTGCGCCTCCGTCCGCGCCTCCCGCGTCGCGCGCGCCTGCGTCGAGGCCGGGGACGGCGCCGTCCTCGCCTTCCCCCGTTCCGTCGCCGCAGCCGAGGGCGAGCCCCGCCACCGCCGCCGCGCTCACCCCGAGGAATCGGCGCCGCCCCAGCTGCTCGTCGTCGTCCGCCATCCCGGAGTTGTCCGGCGAGGGCCGCGACCGGTCAAGGCGCTGCGCTATCCTCGGGGTCATGCGCCTCCTCGCCGCGCTCGCGCTCGGCCTGCTCGCCGCCGGCTGCCAATGCAGCCCCGGGCGCGTCGGCGCGCGCCCCCTCGACGGCGGCGGCATGGACGCGGCCGGCGGCTTCGACGCAGGGAGCGACGACGGCGCGATCGGGCCCGACGGCGCGAGCGACGGCGCGACGCCCATCGGCGACGGCGGGCGAGACGCCGGCAGGCCGCCGCTCTTCGAGACGCGCTGCGACGACGGCATCGACGACGACGACGACGGCCGGACCGACTGCGAGGACGAGGACTGCGAGGGCGCGGCGTGCGACGTGGCCGGCGGGCGCTGCCGCTTCGCGGCGTGCGACGGTTGCCGCGGCGCGCCGACGGAGACGATGTGCGGCGACGGCGTCGACGACGACTGCGACGGGCTGCGCGACTGCGCCGACCCCGACTGCGACGGGATCGAGTGCGGCCCCGACGGCATCGTCTGCGCCTCGAGCGCGTGCCCGTGCGGCGACGGGTTCTCCGAGTGGAGCTGCCACGACGGCGCCGACAACGACTGCGACGGCCTCGTCGACTGCGCCGACCCCGACTGCGATCGCGCACGCTGCTCGGCGACGGGCGAGATCTGCATGAGCGGGAGCTGCGCGTGCCCGTCGGGCATGGAGCTCTGCCAGGGGATCGACGACGACTGCGACGGGCTGATCGACGACGGCTGCCCGCGGACGATCGCGCAGGGCCCGCCGAGCACGTCGAGCCCGGTCGGCGGCGACGTGGGGACCGCGTGGGCGGACCCCTGCCCGATGGGCACGGCGCTGATCGGCGTCGCGGGCGCCGCCTCGGCGCGCGTCGATCGCCTGCAGCCGCTCTGCGCGGTCGTGCGCTTCGTGGTCGACGAGCGCCTGAGCTTCGCCAACCCCGAGCACCGCTTCTTCGTGGAGACGGGGGCGCCGATCGTGGGCAGCGTGCACGGCGGCGCGGGCGGCACCGCGTTCGAGGATCGCTGCCCCGAGCACCAGTTCGTCGTCGCGGTCGAGGGGCACGCGGACCTCGGCGGCCTCGACCGCATCGCGCTGCGGTGCGCCTCGTTCTCGATCGCGCGCGACGATGGCTTCACGTGGCGGCTGCGCTCGAGCCCCGGCGGATCCACGCCGAGCCGCGGGGGCGCCGGCACGGGCGAGCTGCCCTTCGCGCACGAGTGCGGCGCGAACGCCGTCGTCACCGGCCTCGAGGGCCGCGCCAGCACGCACGTCACCAGCCTCGCGACGAGCTGCCGCGCGCTCTCGCTCGAGCTGCGGTGAACCGCGGGCTCGGCTCGCGCGAGCCGGCGCGAGCTGCTATCCGTCGCGCCTCGCGAGAGAGCCCCATGGACCACGCGGACCCCAACCCGCTCGAGCGCCTGCGTGCGCCCGAGCCCCGAGCCGGCTCCGGCCGCGCCTGGACCTCCGCGTAGCGCTCACCTCCACGCCTCGTCCACGCGCGCCGCCCGGCGGAGCGCGCGATGTCGAGCCCCCGTCCCCTCATCCTCCGACTCCCGTGGAGCGCCGTGGCGCGCTCGGACGGCTTCGTGCGCCGCCTGCGCGCGCTGCGCCGCGATCCGCCTGCGAAGCTCGTGCGCGCGTTCGCGTTCAAGAACGACGAGCTCGCCTTCGCGCGCCGGTTGCTCGAGGCGCACCCGCGCATCTGGCTGTTCCGCTGCAACCAGCTCGCGTTCGCGGGCGACTTCGTCGCCGTCGACATGTCGAGCGCGCACGTCGAGGCGCGCCGCGCGCTCTGCCTCGACCTGAAGCGGGGCGCGCCGGTCAAGCTCGGCGGGGGCGGCGCCGGCAACTCGTTCGTGCGCGTGCGCGCCGCGATCCGCGAGATCGCACGCTGCCACGGCGCGCTGACGCCCGAGCACTCCGTCCTGTGCGCGACCGGCGACGGCGACGCGCTGCTGCGCGTGGTCGCGGGGGGCGCGTGACGCCGCGCGCGCGGCGCACCCTCGCGTCAGAGCCTGCCGGCGGGCTCCGCGGCGCAGCCGCAGACCTCGGCCACCCGCGCGCGGGCGCCCGCGCAGCGCCGCCGCCCGTCCGCGCAGCGCGCGGCGAGCTCCTGATCGCCAGCGTGGCGCGCCGCGATGGCGCAGAGCGAGCCCGAGAGCTCGCACACCTGCCCCGCGGCGGGGCACGCCTCCTCCTCGCAGCGGCGCGCCTCGATCGCCGCCGCGACCGCGCGCTCCGCGTCCCGCAGGAGCGCGTGCTGCGCGACCGCGTCGTCGCGCGCCGCGCTCGCCTCGTCCGGCCCATGCGCCGGCGGACGCGCCGCCGCGCAGCCGCTCGCGAGCGCGAGCCACGCCACGGCGGCTCTCAGGGCGCGCACGCGCAGCTCCCCGCCACGCGCGCGCGGGCGTCCTCGCAGCGCCTCGCGCCATCTTCGCAGCGCGCGCGCGTCTCGCGGTCCGCCGGCCGCCGCCCGGCGATGGCGCAGATCCGATCGGCCAGATCGCAGATGCGTGTCTCGAGCCCGCACGCGGTCGCGCAGTCGGGCTCGCGCCGCGCGAGCGCCACCTCGAGCGCGTCCGCTTCGCGGCGCTGCGCGCGCTCGAGCTCGACGCTCTCGTCGCCCACCGGCACGGGCTCGAGCGGGCGCTCGTGCGTGACCGCGCCGCCGCAGCTCGGCAGCAGAGCCAGCGCCACGCCGAACGCCATCCAGCTCTTCTTCCACCCGCGCGCCCGCCTCATCGCTCACCTCCCAGCGCGCGCTCGAGGAGCGCCTCGTGGATCACCAGCGCGCGGTGGTACGCCCGCGCCGCTTCGCGGTCGTCGCCGCGCGCCTCCGCGACCCGGCCGGCGAGCGCCAGGAGGTTCGCCGTGAAGATCTCCTCGCGCTCGCCGAGCGCGAGCCCCTCGCGGGCGTGCGCCGCCGCGCGGTCCACGTCGCCGCGCGCGAGCGACGCGCGCCCGAGCCGCTCGTGGGCGTCCTGGCGCACGACGCGCAAGTCCTCGGCGGCGAGCCCTCGCGGCGCCTCACGCGAGAGGATCGCCTCGAGCGCGTCGATCGCCGCCGCGTGATCGCCGCGCGCCTCGGCCGCGTCGGCGCGCTCGCTCGCGGCGCGCACGTCCGTCATCCACGCCCGCGGGTCGTCGGCGCAGCCCGCGAGCAGCGCGCCCAAGAGCAACGTGGTGGCGGTCGCGCGGGTCACTCGTACCTCGCCTCGAGCGCCTCGTAGACCGACACCCGGTACCCGCGCAGGGCGTCGCGGAACGCGGCCTCGTCGCCGCCGGGGCCGAGCCGCTCGATGCCGCTCGACACCAGCGCGGCGCTCGGGCGCGGCAGCTCGGTCGCCGCGATCTCCTCGCTCGGCATCCGGAACCAGAGCACGAGCGCCAACGCGATCGCGACCCCCGTGAAGCCGATCAGCCAGCGCCAGAGCGGCGCGGGCGCGGGCGCCGCCGCGGCCTCGCGCTCCTTCGCGCGCGCCGCCCGAGCGAGCACCTCCGCGAGCAGCGCGTCCTCGCGGTCCGCCGGCAGCTCGCCGCCGCCCGCGCTGTAGCGCAGGAGGGCGGCCGCCTCGAGCGCGTCCTCGGGCAGCGCGTCGAGCGCGCTGCCGCGCTCGAGCGCGTGCGCGAGCGCCTCGGCCTCGCGGCGCTCCGTCTCCTCGACCTCCTCGTCGTCCCGCTCGGTCATGTCGAAAGGCTCCCTCGCTCGGTGCCCACCATCGCCTCCCAGCGCGCGCGGAACGCGCGCAGCGCGCGCAGCAACAGGACGTCGAACGTCCCGAGCCTCACCTCGAGCGCGTCGGCGCACTCGTCGCGGCTCTTGTCCTCGAAGAAGCGGAGCTCGATCGCGCGCGCGTAGCGCGGGTTGAGCACGCCGAGCACCTCCTGCACGCGCTCGCGCAGCATCGCCTCGCGCTCGCGCTCGACGAGCTCCTTCTCCGGGCGAGGCGCGCTCGGGCGCAGCGGCGCGAGCAGCTCGTCGAAGCTCGCGAGCGCGCGGCGCGTGCGCGCCTTCACCCGGTGCATGTCGGTGGCCTTGTTCACGGCGATCCTCGAGAGCCAGAAGTAGATGCTGGTGCCGCGCTCGTCGAACGTGTCGAGCCGCTCGAGGGCGGTCCGGAACGTCTCCGAGAGGGCGTCCTCGGCGGCCTGGGCGTTCCCGAGGCGCGGCATCAGGACGGTGCGGTAGAGGCGGGCGGCGAACGCGCGGTAGAGCTCGGCGACCGCGGCGGTGTCACCGCGCCGCGCCCCCGCCACGAGCCCGCGCTCGCGGGCCAGCCACGCCTCGCTCGTGAAGTCGACCTCCACCGACCGCCTTGTACCTCAGCCTTCCTCCACCGCGACGCGCAGCCGCGCTCGGACGGTGCGATGAGGGCGACCGGTCCGCGCCGCGAGCGCGCGCGCGTAGTCGTCGAGCATCTGGAGATCGTCGCGCAGCTGCGCGTCTGCCGGCCGCGCCACGCTCACCGCGGAGATCACGGCCCGCGCGCGCGTCAACCGCCGCTCGGCCTCGTCGAAGCGCCCCGCCTCGGCCAGCGCCGCGACCTCGCGCAGATCGCTCGCCATCCACGCGACCGCCGCGTTGCGGGCGACCGTCCCCTGCGCCGCGTCGGCGATCGCGCGCACCGGCGCGGCGCTCGCGACGCGCGTCGGCTCGCCCGCGCGCAGGTCCACGAAGTCGAGCGAGAAGCGGCCGACGTCGACCTCGCGCGCGCTCGGGTTGGCGCCGCGCAGCGTGAACAACACGATCCGATGCTGGCCCGCGCCGAGCCGCCCGAGCTCGACGCGCCACTCGCCGCCGCTCGATGCCACGTCCGCGCCCTCGACGCGCACGATCTCCACGCCCGGCGCCGGCCGGAGCGTGAGCAGCGCCTGGTCCGCCACGTCCTCGAGGAGCCCCTCGAGCTCGCGCGCGAACACCCGGTCGATGCGCTCGGGCGAGTCGAGGAAGTAGTGGTTGCCCTGCCCTTGGCGGGCCATCTCGACGAGCACCTCGTCGCGGTAGGCGAGGCCGACGCCGACCGCGGAGAGGCGCACGCCGCGCGCGTCGCCCGCGCGCGCCTGGTGCGCGATGCGGTGGAGGTCCGTCTCGCCGACGTTCGCCATCGCGTCGGTCAGGAGCACCACGCGGCGCATCACCGGCTCGCCGGCGAGGGCGTCGAGCGCCTCGTACCCGACGCGCAGCCCCTCGGACAGGTTCGTGCCCCCCCGCGGCGCGAGCGCCGCGATCGCGGCGCGCAGGGCGGCGCCGTCGCCGACGGGCACGACCGGCAAGAGGACCTGCGCCTGGTGGTCGAACGCGGTGAGCCCTACCCGGTCGAGCGGATCGAGCCGCGCGGCGAGGCGCAGGAGACCCTCGCGCACGTAAGTCATCTTGTCGGCCTCCTGCATCGAGCCGCTGCGGTCGACCACCAGCATCAGCGCGAGCGGCGGGCGCACCACGGAGCTGCGGGCGCGGACCGCGACCTGCGCCACGAAGAGCGGCTCGGCGTCCTCGTCGCCCCACGCGGCGCGGGCGCCCTCGATCGTCATCCCGAGCGCGTGCGGGGCGGGATCGGGCAGCGCCTCTTCGTAGTCGGCGAGGTACTCCTCGACGCGGATCTCGGCGGGCCGCGGGAGCTCACCGTGCGCGACCGCGTAGGCGGTGCGCGCGCGCGACGCGCCGAGGCCTCCGCAGCCGGACAGTGAGAGGGCGAGAGCGATCAGGAGCGCAGTCGGTCGCATGGGTCCTCCGGGTGTTCAGAGCGCCCAACGCGCGGCGCGCCCGGGCCTTACACCTCGACGAGCGGCGCTCGTGCGCCCTTGTTCGCGTGAGCGGCGGGGTGCAGAATCGGCCTCATGCGAACGAGTCGGGCCCACGCCGCGTGGTTGATGATCGTGGCGGGCGGATGCAGCGCGCTCGTGAGCCCCGATCCCGGGCGCCTCGGAGGCGGCGAGGACGACGGAGGGCCGCCGGTGACGCTGATGGACGGCGGGCCGCCGCCGGGCACCGACTCCGGCGTGCCGCCCGGCGCCGACGCCGGCGTGCCACCCGGCACCGACGCCAGCGTGCCGCCCGGCACCGACGCCGGCGTGCCGCCCGGCACCGACTCCGGCGTGCCCGGCGCCGACGCGGGGACGTGCGTCCCGAACTGCTCCAGCGGGGTGCTCGACGCGTGCGTCGGGCCGAGCCAGCGCTGCTCCCTCGGGTGCGCGCTCGACGGATCCCCGCGCTGCGCGGAGATGGTCCCGTCCAACGTGGAGCCCTCGCTCTGGCGTGCGGACGCGCGCAGCCTGATCGTCGAGAGCGCCGGCGGCGGCGGGCTGTCCTTCGACACGACGATGTGCATGGCGAGGATGGTCGACTCGCTCATCGTGCGGCAGTTCGACACGACCGAGGTCTGCGTGCTCTCCGTGCGCGACCTGACGATCCGCCGCGGCGCCACGCTCACCGTGCGCGGCAGCCGCCCGCTCGTCGTGATGGCGACCGGCGACGTCACGATCGAGGAGGGCGGCGTCCTCGACGTCTCCGCCCGAGGCGCGGTGCCGGGCCCCGGCGGCAAGCCCGGCGGCGCGCGCGGCGCCCCCGACGGTCACGGCGAGCACGGCGGCGGCGGCGGCACCCGCGGCCGGGCGCCTCGCTTGGACGACGGCGGCGGCGGCGAGAAGGCGGCGGCAGGTGCGGGCCAGGCGGCGCCAGCGGCGCGGCGGCGCGGCGGCGCGGGGGGACGCGCGCTCACGTCGGCCGAGGTCAACTTCCTCATGCCGCTCCACACGGGCGGCGGCGGCGGGATGGGCCCGGGCGGCGGCTCCGCGAGCGACCCGGTGGGCAACGCGGGGCTCGGGGGCGGCGCCGGCGGCGCCCTGCAGATCAGCGCGCAGGGCACGGTGCGGCTCGCGGGGGTGATCCTCGCCGGCGGCGGCGGCGGCGGCCCCGGGCGCAGCGTCGTGCAGCAGTGGGGCGCGGGCGGCGGCGGGGGCTCGGGCGGCTCCGTGCTGATCGAAGCGCCCGAGATCGTGGTCGCGGACAGCGGCGGCGTGACGACCTCCGGCGGCGGCGGCGGCGGGAGCGCGAGCGACTCGGGGACGGCCGAGGCCGGACAGAACGGCGGCGAGACGTTCGAGCGCGCGAACGGCGGGCGGCGCGCGGGCAGCAACTTCGGCGCGGACGGCGGGCGCTCGGGCGGCGGCGGCACGCTCGCTGGCGAGGGGGGCGGGTCGAACAACCGCACCGGCGCGAACGGCGGGGGCGGGGGCGGGGGCGTGGGCTGCGTCGTCTACCGGAACGCGGACGGGACGGAGCCCGCGGGCGCGCGCGACGGGACGAGCGGGAGCGTCGACGGGGCGATCTACTTCGCGCCGGTGATGGTGCGCTGAGCGGTCGACGGCCTCCGAGCGCGCGACGTTGAGCACGACCGTCGAATGCCCGCACGCGGATCGGTGCGCGGGCTGCCCCGCCATCGCCCTCGACCCGGCGGCGCAGGCCGCGCGCAAGGACGCGCGCGTCGCCGAGGCCCTCGCCCGCCATCCGGAGCTCGCGCACGTCGAGCGCGCGCCCGTGATCGACGCGCCGTGGGTCGAGGGCTACCGCATCCGCGCGAAGCTCGCCGTCGCGGGCGGCGCGATCGGCCTCTACGCGCGCGGCACCCACGACGTGGTGGACATCCCCGCGTGCCCGGTGCTCGCGCCGGGGCTGCGGGCGGCGGCCGAGCGCGTGCGGGCGTGGCTGTGCGCGAGCCCGCGCGCGGGCGACGTGCTCGCGGTCGATCTTCGCGAGGCGGCGACCGAGGACGGGCCGCGCGGGATCGTCACGCTGATCGTCGACGAGGCCGCCCCGCGTCCATCGCGCGCGGCGCTCGACGCGCTCGCGGACGAGCTCGCGCGGGCGGGCGTCGCGACGGTGGCGCTCGCGCGGCGCGCGCGGCGCGCGCCGCAGCTCCTCGGGCACTCGCTCGAGGTGGTGCGCGGCCCGAGCGCCCTCGACGATCGCGTCGCGGCGCCGGAGGGTCACGTGGTGTCCGTGCCGGCGGTGCCGGGCGGCTTCGCGCAGGCGCACCCCGCCCAGGCGGCGCGGCTGCGCGCGCGCGTCGCCGACGCGATCGCCGAGGCGCGCGGCGCGCTCGAGGGCGCGTGGGTGATCGACGCGTACGGCGGGGCGGGCGCGCTCGCGCTCGGCCTCGCCGCCGCGGGCGCGCGCGTCTCGCTCGTGGAGAGCCACGCGCCCTCCGCCGCCTCCCCCGCGAGCGCGGCAAGGCCTCGCCGTCGAGGTGCGCGCCGCCGACGCGGGGAGCGCGCTCGAGGCGTGGGCCGCCGCGGGCGCGCGCCCCGACGCGATCGTGCTCAACCCCCCCCGCCGGGGCGTCACGCCGCGCGTCCGCCGCGCGGTCGCCGCGCTCGCACCGCGGCGGCTCGTCTACGTGAGCTGCGCGCCCGAGACGCTCGCGCGCGACCTCGCGCACCTCGCGCGCCTCGGCTACGCGACCCCGCGCGTCGAGCCGTACGATCTCTTGCCGCTGACGTTCGAGGTCGAGACGGTCGCGGTGCTCGCGCCCTCGGCCGCGCCGCCGCCGCGGGTCGTGCACGACGCGGGGGAGGTCTGGGTGCTCGACAAGCCGCCGCACGAGCCGACGACGCCCCACCCGGACGCGCCGAGTTCGCTCCTCGCGCGCGCGCAGCGCCTCGCGGGCGCGCCGGACGCCGTCGCGGTGCACCGGCTCGACGCGGACACGAGCGGGCTCGTGCTCGTCGCGCTGCGGCCGGAGGCCGCGGGCGCGTGGGCCGCCGCCCTCGCCGCGGGGCAGAAGACCTACCTCGCGCTCGTTCGCGGCGTCACGCGCAAGAAGGGCGTGATCCGGCGCGCGCTCGCGATCGACGGGCGCAGCGTCGAGGCGGTCACGCGCTATCGGCGCGTGCGCGTGGTGCGCGGGCACTCCCTCCTCGAGGTCCGCCCACAGACGGGGCGGACGCACCAGATCCGCCGCCACCTCGCCGGGCTCGGTCACCCGATCCTCGGCGACGCGCGCTACGGCCACGCGCCGTCCAACCGACACCTCGAGGAGCGCTACGGCCTCGACCGCTCCTTCCTGCACGCCGCGCGCGTCGAGCTCGTCACGCCCGCCGGCGAGCCGCTCGCGCTCGCAGCGCCGCTGCCGGGCGACCTCGCGGTGGTGCTCGACGCGCTCGACGCGGAGCGGCCCGGGGTGCGAGGATGAACCTCGTTCACCATGGAGGCGCTCGTGCATCGGCTCTGGCTCACGGTGGCGCTCGCGCTCGCGGCGGGCGCGTGTGATGGCGATCCCGGCGTCGACGCGGGGTCCAGCGACGCGGGACTCAGCGACGCGGGACCCAGCGACGACGCGGGACCCAGCGACGCGGGCACGGACGCGGGACCGAGTGACGCGGGCACGGACGCAGGCGCCGAAGCCGACGCGGGCGCGGACGCCGCGATCCCGCCGGGCGCCTGTAGCAACGCGGACGACGAGCTCGCGCTCGCGGCGATCGACGTGCCGGCGGAGGCGCGGACGTGCGGCACGATGTGCTTCGGCGGCGCGATGTGCGTCACGCGCTGCATGGAGGACCACGGCCTCTCGAGCGCGTGCGCGACCTGCTTCGGCGCGGTCGCGCAGTGCACGACCCGCAACTGCGCGCTCCAATGCTCGGGCGACGACGACGCGGCGTGCACCGCGTGCCGGGTGAGCGCCGGCTGCGCGGCGGCGTTCGAGACCTGCTCGGGCCTGCCGGGCAGTTGACGCAGCGCGGCGTGAGCGGAGGCACGGATCGCCGGACGGTTCTGGCTCACCGTGGAGACCTCATGCGTACCGAGCCCGCCGTCTCGGCCCACTGGGCCACCCGCTTCCTCGCGTGGATCCGGCCGACGCGCGTCTACCTGACGGACGACGGCGCGCGCGTGATCGCGCAGCGCATCGCGACGCAGTTCGAGGACGAGCTCGAGACGCGCCGCCTCAAGGCCGTGCGCGCCTGACGCCCTCGGCACGCGCCGCGCGCCGCGGTATCGTGCACGGGTGCCGACCTACCTCTACGGCGACTCGCGCCCCTTCGAGGGTGGCTACGACTTCCTCGCCGAGCTCCGCGGCTTCGTGGCGGCGGCGAGCGGCGCGCTCGCGCTCGCCCACGCGGCGGACGAGCTCGAGCACAACCTCGGCGAGCGCGCGCAGGAGCACCTGCACGCCATCGAGGCGCTCACCACGTTCTTCGACCACGCGGGGCGCCTCGTCGCGGAGCGGGCGGCCCGCTCGCCGGCGCCCGCGCTCGTCGCGCCGTACGCGCAGGAGCTCCTCGCGCACATCGAGACGATGGGGCAGCGCGCGAAGCAAGCGCGCGCCCACGATCTCGACGCGGACTCCGTCGCGGTCACCACGAGCATCCGCCAGAAGCGCGGCGAGCTGCGCGATGTCCTCTCGCGGTGGCTGAGCGACGACCCGCTCCCGACGCTGTCGTGGGCGATGTCGCTCCACCTCGGCGGGACCGCGCCCCATGGACAAGTCGTCTTGTCGCACCCGGATGCGGTGACCACCGGGTTCTCGATCGACATCGCGGACGGCTCGTGGAGCAAGCCGCGCAAGGTCGGCGAGCTGGTCGGGCCGCTCTCGCTGCAGGTCGGCTTCAAGAAGGCGTTCCTGCGCAGCGCCCTGTCGCCGGACGTGCACGCGCTCGAGGACTACTGGGTCGGCGAGCTCGAGCTCGGGCCGGACTCGATGGAGGTGCACCTGCGGCGCAAGCCGGACGCGCCGCGCGACAGCTACGTCCTCGAGCTCGACGTCGACGACGACGGCGTGACCCTCGCGCGCGTCATCACGCGCAACGTGAAGAAGGGCGGCGAGAGCGAGGCCTTCGCCTCCGAGGGGGAGGACGTCGGCAAGCTCGAGGCGCTCGGCGACGCCCTGCGCCGAGAGTGCGCGCCGCTGCTCCGCCGCAAGCGGCGCCTGATGTTCGCGCAGCTCGACGGGCACGACGTGTTCGAGCGCGGGCTCGTGCGCCCGCTCTTCGAGCGCGTGGTGGCGCGCATGGCGCCCATCGCGCGGCAGGTCGCCGCGCGCTCGCCCAACCCCGCCGAGCTCTCGCTCAAGGTCGAGCGCGACGGCGGCCGGCGCGAAGAGCTCTACCTGAAGAAGGAGGAGCTGGTCGGCCTGGTCGCGCACCTCCCGGAGGAGGAGCGGGCGCTCTTCGAGCCGCTCGGCTTCTTCCCGCCGCGGCGGCCGAGCGCGCCGCCGCCGCCCAAGGCCAAGTGGTGAGCGCGCGCGCGCACGATAGACTGCGCCCCGCGTGATCTACCGCCACCTCGTCCGGCCCCTCTTCTTCCGCGTGGAGCCCGAGCGCGCGCACCACGTCGCGTTCGGCGGTCTGCGCGCCGTGATGGCCATCCCGGGCGTCGGCGCGCTGACCGAAGCGCTGCTCGCGCCGCGCGACCCGCGCCTCGCGGTCGAGGCGTTCGGCAAGCGCTTCGCGACGCCGATCGGGCTCGCCGCCGGCTTCGACAAGGACGCGATCGGCCACCACGCGCTCGCGCGCCTGGGCTTCGGACACGTCGAGATCGGCACGCTCACCGCCCACGCGCAGCCGGGCAACCCTCGACCGCGGCTCTTCCGGCTCTCGGCGGATCGCGCGCTGATCAACCGCATGGGCTTCAACAACGAGGGCTCGGCCGCCGCCGCGCCGCGGCTCGCGCGCCCGCGCACCTTCCCGCTCGGCGTCAACCTGGGGAAGAGCAAGATCACCCCCGAAGCGGAGGCGCCCTCGGACTACGCGACGAGCGCGCGCCGCGTGGCGCCGCACGCGGACTACCTCGTCGTGAACGTGAGCTCGCCCAACACGCCGGGCCTGCGCGACCTGCAGGCGGTGGACAAGCTCCGCCCGATCCTGGCCGCCGTGCGCGAGGCCGCGGCGGACGCATGCGATGGCGCGTCGCCCCCGATCTGCGTGAAGATCGCCCCCGACCTCTCGGACGACGACGTCGACGCGGTCGCGGACCTCGCGCTCGAGCTCGGGCTCGCAGGCATCGTGGCGACGAACACCACGATCTCGCGCGCCGGGCTCCGCACCGACCCCGCCATCGTGGCCGCCTGCGGCGCGGGCGGGCTGAGCGGGGCACCGCTCAAGGCGCGCGCGCTCTCGGTCCTCGCGCGGCTGCGGCGGCGCGCGGGCCCGCGCCTCGTCCTGGTCGCGGCGGGCGGCGTCGAGGACGCGGCCGACGCGTGGGCGCGCATCCGCGCGGGCGCGACGCTCGTCCAGATCTACACCAGCTTCATCTACGGCGGCCCGCTCCTGCCGCGCCGGCTCGCGCTCGGGCTGCTCGCGCACGCCGAGCGCGAGGGCTTCGCCACGGTCGCGGCCGCCATCGGCGCCGAGGCCGACACGGCGCGCGCCCCCGCGTCGGATCAGCCCGCGCGCTCGTAGACCCGCACGCGGAACGGGTGCTCGTCGCGCGCGCTCGCTGCGTAGGCCTCCTCCTCCACGACGCGCCACGCCGCGAGGTCGAGCGGCGGGAAGAACGCGTCGGCGGCGAGCACCGCGTCGACGTGCGTGAGCACGAGCCGGTCCGCGAGCGGCAGCGCCGCGGCGTACACCGCCTCGCCGCCGATCACGAACGCCTCCGTCGCGCCGCTCGCGCGGGCGATCGCGAGCGCCGCCTCGAGGTCGGGCGCGATCTCCGCGCCCTCGGCGCGGGAGCCCGGCCGCCGGCTCAGCACGATGTTGAGCCGCCCCGGGAGCGGCCGGCGCGGGAGCGACTCCCACGTCTTGCGGCCCATGATCACTGGGGCGCCGAGCGTGCGCCGCTTGAACTGCTCGAGATCCGAGCGCAGCCGGAAGAGGAGCCCGCCGTCCTTGCCGATGCCGCCGTCCCTCGCGAGCGCGGCGATCAGCGAGACCCTCATACGGCGACCGGCGCCGCGATGCGCGGGTGCGGATCGTAGCCCTCGAGCGCGACGTGATCGGGCTCGAACGCGAAGAGGTCGCGCACGCTCGGCTCGAGCCGCAGCGTCGGGAGCGGACGCGGCGTGCGCGCGAGCTGCACCTCGACCTGCTCGAGGTGGTTCAGGTAGAGGTGCGCGTCGCCGAAGGTGTGCACGAAGTCGCCGACCTCGAGCCCGACCACCTGCGCGACCATGTGCGTCAGGAGGGCGTAGCTCGCGATGTTGAACGGCACGCCGAGGAAGAGATCGGCGCTGCGCTGGTAGAGCTGACAAGACAGCTTGCCATCGGCCACGTAGAACTGAAACAGCGTGTGACACGGCGCGAGGGCCATGCGGTCGAGGTCGGCCACGTTCCACGCGCTGACGAGGATGCGCCGCGAGTCGGGCGTCTCGCGCAGCTGCCGCAGCACGGCCGCGATCTGGTCCACGTGCGCGCCGCTCGGCGTCGGCCAGCTGCGCCACTGGTAGCCGTAGATCGGACCGAGCTCGCCGTCCGCGTCCGCCCACTCGTCCCAGATCGTGACGCCGCGCTCTTGCAGCCAGCGCACGTTCGTCTCGCCGCGCAGGAACCACAGCAGCTCGACGAGCACCGACCGGAAGTGCACGCGCTTGGTGGTCACGAGCGGGAAGCCGCGCGACAGATCGAAGCGGAGCTGGCGGCCGAACACGCTCAGCGTGCCGGTGCCCGTGCGATCCTCCTTGCGCGCGCCGTGGGCGCGGACGTCGCGGAGCAGCTCGAGGTACGCGTCCATCGCGGCGCGCTCACGCGAGGTTGTGGAAGACCTGCTGCACGTCGTCGTCCTGCTCGAGCAGGTCCACGAGCTTGAGCGCCTCGGTCGCTTGCTCTTCGGAGAGGCTGACCGTCGTCGTCGGGATGAACTCGGAGGCCGTCGCGACCGGCTCGATCCCGCGCGCCTCGAGCGCGGCCTGCATGCGCCCGAAGTCGGCGAGCGCGCAGCGCACCACGATCTGCGGCTCGCCCTTCTCGCCCTCGCCCTCCCCGAGCTCTTCGAGGCCGTGATCGATCAGGTCGAGCTCGAGCTCCTCGAGGTCGAGCCCCTTCGGGTCGAGCCGGAACACCCCCATCCGGTTGAAGCCGAACGCCACGCTCCCGCTCTGCCCGATGGTCCCGCCGCCCTTGTTGAAGCAGACCCGGACGTTCGCGATCGTCCGCGTCGGGTTGTCCGTCGCCGCGACCGCCATCACCGCGACGCCGTGGGGCGCGTAGCCCTCGTAGACCAGCTCCTGGTAGTCGGCCGCGTCGTCGCCGCTCGCCCGCTTGATCGCGTTCTCGATCCGGTCCTTCGGCATGTTCGCCGCGCGCGCGTTCTGCACGGCCCGGCGCAGCGCCGGGTTCGACTCCGGGCTCGGACCGCCCTGCCGGACCGCGACGGCGATCTCGCGCCCGACCCGCGTGAAGGCCTTCGCCATGCGGTCCCAGCGCTTGAACATCGTGGCTTTGCGCGTCTCGAAGATGCGACCCATGGGCGCGATCTTGCCCGCCCCGCGGGCCGGGGCAAGTGGTGGCGCCCCGAGAGTAAACATCCCCCGGCAGAGCCGGGGGCTTTATTCATGGGCCGCCCGAGGCGGCTCTTGGGTTGCAAGTTTCGCTCTTCGAGCGGGGGGAGCGCCTAAAGGCGCGGCTACAGAAGTCGCAGCTGGTCGAGGCGGCGGTCCTCCGCCTCCTGGTGCCGGATGTACTCCCGGACAGTCTGCTCATCGCGGCCTACCGTCGAGACGAAGTACCCACGGGCCCAAAAGTGCTGACCGACGAAGTTCCGCTTCCGCTCGCCGAACGTCCTGGCGATGTGGATCGCGCTCTTGCCCTTGATGAAGCCGACCACCTGCGAGACCGCGTACTTCGGCGGGATCGACAGGAGCATGTGCACGTGGTCCGGCATGAGGTGGCCCTCCTCGACGCGGCTCTCCTTCTGCTCCGTAAGCTTCCGGAAGACCTCGCCGAGGTGGCGCCTCAGCTGGACGTAGAGCACCTTCCTGCGGTACTTCGGGATGAACACGACGTGGTACATGCACTCCCACTTCGTGTGATTCAGGTTCTGCGGTTCGGTCATGTGGGACTCCTTCCGTGATGCCTGGGCGGCTCACGGAAGGAGTCCCACATGACGACTGCCGGAACTGTCAAACTTCGACTGTCTCCCCGGCAGAGCCGGGGGTTTCCCTTCGATTGGATGACGAAATGACGAGGATCGTCCCTCACTCGAACCGGGCGACGACCGCGGCGGCGGTCGCGTCGCTCCACACGTTCACGGCCGTGCGGCCCATGTCGAGGACGCGGTCGACCGCGAGGATCAGGCCGACGGCCTCGGCGGGCAGGCCCACCGCGTTCAGGACGACGACCATCATCACCGTGCCGGCGTGCGGGATCCCCGCCGCGCCCACGCTCGCGAGCAGCGCGGTGAGGGCGACGATCAGCTGCTGCGCGACCGTGAGGTCCATCCCGTACGCCTGCGCGATGAAGAGCACGGCCGCGACCTCGTAGAGCGCGGTCCCGTCCATGTTCACCGTCGCGCCGAGCGGCAGGACGAAGGAGCTCACCTGGTTCGAGATGCCCGCGCGCTCCTCGACGCAGCTCATCGTGAGCGGGAGCGTCGCGTTCGAGCTCGCCGTGCTGAAGGCGGTCAGGAGCGCCGGGCCCATCGCCTTGGCGAACGCGAGCGGTGAGCGCCGCCCGACCGCCGCGAGCAACACCGGGAGCGTCACCAGGGCGTGGAACGCGAGCCCGACGCCGACCGTCAGCATGTACAACGCGAGCGCGGCGAACGCGTCGAGCCCGGAGCCCGCCGCGGCGAAGAGCATGAACCCGAACACGCCGAACGGCGCGAGCGCGATGATGAACGTCGTCATGCGCATCATCACCGCGAACGCGGAGGCGAAGAACGCGCGCATCCGCTCGCCGTGCTCACCGCCGGTCAGGGAGATGAACAGGCCGAAGAGGAGCGCGAAGAAGATGACCGGGAGCATGTCCCCCTCCGCGGTCGCGTGGACGGGGTTGGTCGGGATCATCCCGCGGAGCTGCCGCCAGAGGATCGCCCAGACGCTGGTCTCCGGGTCTGCGACCGCCGCGGGCAAGCTCGCGTCGCGGCTCAGCGCGGCCAGCTCGATCCCGACGCCAGGGCGGATGACGTTGACCGCGACGAGGCCGACGACGATCGCGAGCGCGCTCGTCAGGCCGTAGTACGCGAACGTACGCGCGCCGAGGCGCCCGAGCCGCCGCGGATCGCCCAGGCCGGTGACGCCGGTGACGAGGCTCGTGATGATCAGCGGGACGACGACCATCTTGAGCAGGCTGAGGAACAGCCCGCCGAGCTCCTCGCCGACGTGCGCGACGCCGCGGACGAGCTCGGGATCGACGGCGCCGGCCTGGCCCGCGAGGTTCAGCGGCAAGCCGATCCCCGCGCCGAGCAGCATCGCGAGCCCGATGAAGTGGTGGAGCTTCCACGCGCGCACGGCGCACGTCTATCACCGGAGCTAAGGTGCGCGCCATGGACGAACCCACACGCGCCCGCCCGCTCGCCGTCCTGCGAGCGCTCATCGACGCGGTCGATCGCGACGTCTTGCAGCTCCTCGGCCGTCGCATGGCCCTCGTCGCCGAGGTCGCGCAGGAGAAGCGCCACAGCGGCCGGCGCATCCGCGACTTCGCGCGCGAGCGGCAGATCCTCGACGACCGGCGGGAGCGCGCCGAGCGCCTCGGGTTGCCACCGGGGGTCGTCGAGTCGATCTGGAGGCTGGTGCTGTGGGCGAGCCGCGACAAGCAGTCGGAGCTGCGCGCAGAGGTGCCGCTCGACGTCGAGCCGGTGACCGTCGCCATCATCGGCGGCGCAGGCGGGATGGGCCGGCTGATGGCCCGCCTCTTCGGCGACCTCGGCCACGCGGTGATGATCGCGGACCTCGACACCGATCTGTCGCCCGCGGAGGCGGCCAAGCACGCGGACGTGGTCGTGATCGCGGTGCCCATCGAGGTGACCGAGCGGGTGATCGCAGAGGTCGGGCCGCACGTGCGCGAGGACGCGCTGCTGATGGACGTGACGAGCGTGAAGGAGAGGCCGCTCGCCGCCATGCTGCGCTCGACGAAGGCGTCGGTGGTCGGGACGCACCCGATGTTCGGACCCAACGTGCACTCGCTGCAGGGCCAGCGCGTGGTCGTGTGCTCGGGTCGCGGCGAGACGTGGGAGGCGTGGCTGCGGCGCCAGCTCCGCGCGCGTGGGCTCGAGATCACCGACGCGACCGCCGAGCAGCACGACCGCGCGATGGCCGTGGTGCAGGTGCTCAACCACTTCCAGACGCAGGTGATGGGGCTGACGCTCGCGCGGCTCGGGGTGCCCGTCGACGAGACGCTGCGCTTCGCCTCCCCCGCCTACCTGATGGAGCTCTACGTCGTGGGCCGCCACTTCGTGCAGTCGCCGGGCCTCTACGGACCGATCGA
This sequence comes from Sandaracinaceae bacterium, assembly GCA_019637095.1. Classification (GTDB taxonomy): domain Bacteria; phylum Myxococcota_A; class Polyangia; order Polyangiales; family Sandaracinaceae; genus JACKEC01. The sequence continues at coordinate 68,981 of JAHBWG010000032.1, forward strand.
GATGCGCAACCCGCGCACCGGCGAGGTCACGCGCGCGTTCGAGGACGCGGCGCGAGAGCTCGCCGGGGTGCTCGCCGCCAAGGACCAGGCGGCCTTCGACGCCGCGTTCGAGGAGGTCCGCGCCTACTTCGGCCCCTTCGGCCGCGAGGCCGCCGAGCAGAGCTCGTTCTTGATCGATCGGCTCGTCGAGCGGAGCTGAGGCGCCGTCAGCCGGGCCAGCGGCGCTCGCGCTTGAGCGCAGCGATCGTGGTCTCGAGCGCGGCGAGGTCCATCGCGGCGAGCGCCGAACGGCGCGCGTCGTCGAGCTCGACGCCGAGCGCCTCGCAGAGGTCGAGCGCCGCCGCGCGGCGCCCCTGCTCCAGCCCCTGCTCCAGCCCCTGCTCCAGCCCCTGCTCCAGCCCTTGCTGCAAGCCACGCGCGCGGCCCGCCTCGCGAGCGCGCGCCTCCACGTCGGTGAGCAGGCCTCGCTTCTCCAGCGCGGCCACGACCGCGCGGTCCACCTCGGCCCCGTCGAGGAGCGCCCGAACGGGCAGCGGCGTCGCGAAGCACGGGTCGTCGATGACGAAGTCCTCCGGGAGGAAGCTCCACCCGTCGGTCGCGCGCGACCACTCGAGCGCGCGCCGGTTCTTCAGCACGATGCAGAAGATCCGACGCACGCCGCGGCGCGCGAGCTCACGCGCCTTCTCCGACGGGACGCCGACCCACTGCTCGCTCACGACCTCGAACGCGAGCTCCTCGAGCTGCCGGCCGCCGGTCTTCGCGTCGCGCTCGCGGGGGAACACGCTCGCGTCGGGCGCGAAGTCCGACTCACGGCTCGTCCGCGTCAGCATGTCGACCGCACCTCGGTACCCGTCGGCGACGTGCGCCGCGAGCAAGTAGGTGAGGTCGAAGTGGCTCGTCCCATGCGGCTCGTCGGCCGGAGGCGGCATCAGCAAGGCTCCCTGGAGGATCTCGGCGCGCGTCCCCGGCATGACCAGGCGCTCGTCGACCGCCGGCACCTCGCACGGGCTCTCGGGCTCACCCATCGCGCTCCGAGGATAGCATGACGATCGACGCGCCCGCCCGCCGGGCGCGCTCGAGCCGCGCGAGGATCCGCGCCAGCCGATGATCGCGGCGCGCGGTGCCCTCCACGAGATCGGCCGCGCGCGCGTGCAGCAACGCGCGCTCGTAGTCGCGCAGCCGGTGCTCGTAGAGCTTGGCGAGCGCGAGGTGGAAGCGCGCCGCGCGCGGCTCGTCTCGCGCCGCTGCCTCGAGCCCGCGGTGGAGCAGCGCCCGCCGCTCCGCCACGTCTCCGCGCTTGCGCGCGAGCTCGGCCGCGAGCCAGAGCGCGTCGGCGGTGACGTCTGCAGGCCCCCCGCCCGTCGCCGCGGCCTCCGCGTGGGCGCGCGATCGCTCGACGTCCGCCGCGCGCGCGGCCACGTGCGCGACGCCGAGCCGATCCGCCGGCTCGTCCTCCGCGCGCCGTCCCTCGTAGAGCTCGACCAGCCGCACCAAGATCGCGGCGAGCGCGACGAGGTCGTTCGCGTTGTGCTCCACGACCGGCGCGATCACGGATCCGTCGCCGCCGCGCACGAGCTCCCAGAAGAGCGCCGGGATCTCGGCGCCGTCGACGTCGCGCTCGCGGCGCATGCCGAGCACCTGCTCCTCGAGGTCGACGAGGCGCACGTGCCCGAGGCGGCGCTTGTAGACGCGGCGCGCGCAGTGGAGCAGGTCGAGGTGCGCGGCCGGCGTCGCCACCGGCACGCGGTTCAGCACGAAGCGGCTCCTCAGGAGCGGCCAGTCGAACGCCTTGCCGTTGTAGCTGACGAGCGCGCTCGCCGCCTCGACGCGCTCCGCGAGGCGCCGCAGCATCGGCACCTCGCGGCCGGGCGCGGGCAACAAGAGCTGCTCGACGCGCAGCGACTCGTCCTCGAACCAGGCCAGCCCGATCAGGAACGGCAGCGTCCCCGCGCCCCCGCTCAGCCCCGTCGTCTCGGTGTCCACGTACAAGAGCCGCCGCGGATCGACGCCCTCGAGCGACTCGTCGAGCGCGAGCTTGGCGACGACCGCCGGGCTCACCGAGAGCGCGCGCGCGATCGGGACGCGCCCGTGGTGGTGCGCCGGCTCGAGGTAGTCGGCGACGCGCTGCAGCGGCCCGTGCGGCGTCTCGACCGCCTCGCCGGGCAGCGGCGCGCGCACCGCCGGCGTCCGCGGCGCGCGATCGCGCAGGCGCCGCTGCTCGTCCGCGATCATCTGCGAGAGGAGCCCGCGCAGGCGCCCGACGCGATCCGGATCGCAGGGCGGCGGCGCGGCCGGCACGCTCGGCGCGGCCGGCGCGCTCGGCGCGGGGCGACTCCCCGGCCCCGCGCTGCCGAGCCGCGCGAGCTTGTCGCGCAGGCTCACTGGAGCGCTCCGACGCCGAGCGAGGCCAGGAGCGCGAGCGCGCGCGCCTTGACGCTCGCCTCGCCCTCGGGCCCGCCCGGCCCGACGCACGCAGGGCAACCCGACTTGCACGGGCACGCCTCGACGAGCGCCCGCGTGCGCAAGAGCAGCGCCTCGCGCTCGGCGAAGAGGCGCGCCGCGAGCCCGACGCCGCCGGGCACGTGATCGAAGAAGAACAGCGTCGGATCGAACCCCGGCCCGCCGCCCTCGCTCGCGGGCGGCCCGTCCGGATCGCTCCGGTCGCCCAGCACGTGCCCGAGGTCGCGCGGATCGCACATCAGCCCGACCGACGCGACGAGGTGCATCGCGCTGCCGAGCCCGCGGATCGCGTCGAGCACCTCGGCGCGGCCGATCCCCTGCGCGCGCACCGCGTCCTCGGGCACCGTGAGCCAGCACCCGGTCGTGTGCATCTGCATCTCCGGCAGCCGCACGTCCCCGTAGCCGACGTTCTCGTGCGTGTGGAACTTGATCTTCTTGTAGCCGACGACCTTCTCCACGACGCTCACGTCGCCCGCGCCCGCGGCCAGGCCGTGCCCCGCGCCGAGCTTCACCCACGCCGCGTCGTCCTCACAGAGCACCGTGACGCGCGTATGCGTCTGCGCGTCGGTGTAGTAGTCCGGCTCGACCTTGCGCACGTAGGCCTTGTGGTTGTCGAAGTCGAGCCGCTCGACCTGATACTGCTCGCCCTCGTGCTGGTAGATGGCCTGCTCGTGCAACATGGTGTGCGTGCTGCGCCAGTCCATCTCCGCGATCGTGCGGTCCCCGTCGAGGTCGATGACGACGAAATTGTCCCAGCCGACGCTCCGCAAGGAGACGTGGTTGGCCGGGTACGCGTCGGTCGCCCAGTGCCAGACCCGCGTGCCGCGCCCGTCGGGCGCCGAGTGCACGACGCGGTGATCTTCGAGGAAGCGGAGCGCGTCCGCGACCGCCTCCGACGGCACGTCCCCGAACGCCTCGCCCTCCTCGAAGGGCAGCTCGAACGCCGCGCACTTCAGGTGCGAGATCAGGATCTCCACGTTGTCCGGGTCGACCCGCGCGTGCTCGACCGGCGCCCCGACGACGAAGCGCGGGTCCGTCGCCACGTACTGATCGAGCGGCCGGCTCGACGTCACGAGCAGCGACGCGCTCGCCCCCGCGCGGCGGCCCGCGCGCCCGAAGCGCTGCCAGAGGCCGGCGACGTCGCCCGGGTAGCCCGCGCAGACGACGGCGTCGAGGCTCCCGATGTCGATCCCGAGCTCGAGCGCGTTCGTCGCCACCACGCAACGGATCTTGCCATCACGCAGCCCCTCCTCGATCCGACGCCGCGTGCCCGGCAGGTACCCGCCGCGGTAGCCGACGAGCAGCTCCGGATCGACGTGATCGGCCGCGAGCCGATCCCGGAGGTACTTGAGCATCGTCTCGACCGTGTTGCGCGACTGCCCGAACACGAGCGTCGGCACCTCGGCGCGCACGAGGTCCGCGGTCAGCCGCACCGCGGCCTTGACGTAGCTCGCGCGGATCCCGAGCTGCGCGTCGACGACCGGCGGATCGTAGACGAGCACGTGCCGCTCGCCCTCGGGCGCGCCGCTCCGGTCGACGAGCTCGACCGGCGCGCCCAGCATCCGCGCCGCGTGCTCGCGCGGGTTGCCGATCGTCGCCGACGCGAACACGAACGTCGGCGCGCTGCCGTGGAAGCGCGCGACGCGCGCGAGCCGCCGCAGCACGTTCGCGAGGTGCGAGCCGAACACGCCGCGGTAGGTGTGCAGCTCGTCGAGCACGACGTAGCGCAGGTTCGAGAAGAAGCGCGCCCACGCCGCGTGGTGCGGGAGGATCCCGGCGTGCAGCATGTCCGGGTTGGTCAAGAGGACCGCCGCCCGCTCACGCGCCGCGCGGCGCGCGTCGCCCGGCGTGTCGCCGTCGTAGGTGATGGCGCCCGCGTCGAGCCCGGCCTCGCCGATCAGCGCGCGCAGCCCCTGCTCCTGATCTCGGCTGAGCGCCTTGGTCGGGTAGAGATAGAGCGCGCGCGCGTCGGGCTCGCGCGCGAGCCGATCGAGCACCGGCAGGTGGTAGCAGAGGCTCTTGCCCGACGCGGTCGGCGTCGCCACGACGACGTGCCGGCCCGCGCGCGCGTGCGCGAGCGCCTCCGCCTGGTGCCCATAGAGCTGCGTGACGCCGCGGTCCGCGAGCGCGGCGACGAGCGGCGCCGCGAGGTCGTCGGGGATCGGCGCGTAGCGGCCCTCGCGCGCAGGGAGGACCTCGTCGAGCCGCACGCAGCGCGTCATCGCCGCGTCCGCGCGCCACGCCGCGAGCACGGACTCCAACCCCTTGGCCGCCGCCCACGGCGCGGGCGGCCGGCCCACGAACCCGTCGCTCACTGCACGCATGGCGCGTACTGTACGGATGGGCAGATGGTTGAGCAACCACGCGGTCGGGCGGGCGCAGTTATCTTCAACGTCGGGCGCGCGCAGACGCACCAAAGGGGCATGCAGACGAGGACGACGCGCGCGGCCGGCGCGACACTGAAGGTGATCGCGGCCGCGGCCGTGCTCGGCGCGACCTCGCTCGGTGCGCTCTCGCGCGGCGCGGTCGCGCAGGCGCAGCCGAGCGGCGGAGTCGTCGTGCTCTGGCTCGCGAGCTGGGACGCCGCGGCGGCGCTCGCGGTCGAGGTCGCGCCCCGCGGGGCGCGCGTCGTCCCGGGCGCCGCGCCGCCGGGGGCCGACGCCGCCACCCGCGCCCGCGCGGCGCGCGGCGCGGATACGCGGGCCGCGGGGGCAGACGTCGCGGTGTGGATCGAGCGCGAGGGCGCCGGCTCGTCCGTGCGCGCCGCCGCGGCGGGGCGCGAGCTCGTCGCGTGGGCTCCCCTTCCCGAGGGCGCCGGCGAGGAGGACGCGCGCATCGTCGCGCTCATCGCGGCGAGCGTCATCGACGATCTCCTCGCGCCAGCCGCGCCGGAGGCCGCGCCTCCGCTCGAGGTGCGGCTCGACGTGCGCGCGCGCCTCGCCGCGCCCTCCCCGGCGGCGCCGGCGCTCGTCGCGAGCGCCGCCGAGCATGCCGCCGAAGCGCCGCTCGGCGTCACCGGTCAGCGGCGCGACTTCTTCCTCGAGCTCGCCGCCACGAGCGCGGGGATCGCGAACGGCGCGCTGCTCGGCGCCGGCCTCTACCCGCACCGAAACGTGCGCCTCGACCTCGGCGTCCGGCTCGTCCACGTCATCCCGTCCGACACGCTCGCCGGCTCGGCCACCCTCGGCGGCGCGTTCGTCACCGACGACGACGACGGCCGGTTCGAGGTCGGCGCCTCCGCGGGGCTCGTCTTCGTCACGCCGCTGCGCGCCGACCGCTGCCTCGATGTCCACCTCATCGACGGAAGCACCGGGTCGTGCGCCACCGGGCCCGTGTTCGTCGGCCCGGTCGGAGGGGTCTTCGGCGGCTTCTCGTGGGGCCCGTTCGAGGCGGTGCGCTTCGGCGTGCGCGCCCACTTCCAGCTCGCGTACCTCGACGCCGAGGTGGTCCCCGCGGGGACCGTCGACCTCTCCCTGCAGGTGATGCCTTGAGCGCGCCACGCCCGCGCTCGTTCGACGACGAAGCGCTCGCGCGCTCGCTGCGCGCGGGGGATCGCCACGCGCTCGAGGCCACGCTCGCGGCGCTCCTCCCCGACGTGCGCCGCCTGCTCGCGCGCCTCCTCGGGCCCGGCGCCGCGATCGACGACGCGACGCAAGACGTCTTGATCGAGCTCGCCAAGGCGCTGCGCGGCTACGAAGGCCGCGCGAGCGTCCGGACGCTCGCCTACCGCGTGACCGTCCGCCACGGCTACCGCAGCCTCGCGCGGGAGCGTGGCCGCCGCACCGTCTCGCTCGAGCTCGTCCCGCCGCCGCCCGATCGCATCGATCCCGAGTCGCGCGCGATGTCGCGCGAGGCGCTCTCGCGCCTCTACGCGTGCCTCGACCGGATGCCGGCGAAGCGGCGCACCGCGTTCGTGCTCTGCGCGATCGAGGGGCTCGACCCCGCGGACGCCGCCGAGGTCGAGGGGACGAGCGCGGTCACCATGCGCTCGCGGCTGCTCCACGCGCGCCGCGAGATCGAACGGCGCCTCGCGGCCGATCCCTACGTCGGCCGCCTCGTGCGCGCCGCGAACGCGCGCGCCGACGAGGAGGAGGACCGATGAGCGGCGAGCACTCCATCGCGGACACCCTCGCCGCGCTCGCGCGCCGCGAGCCGACGCCGCAGCTCGACCCGGACGCCGCCGCGCGGATGATCGCGCGCGCGACGGAAGAGGCCGAGGCGCCGCCGGTCGGCGCCCGCCGCGGGCCGTGGATCGTCGCGGGCGTCGCCGCCGCGATCGCCGCGGCCGCCCTCGTCGCGCTCGTGGTGAGCCCCGGCGCGCCAGCGCCGAGCGCGCCACCGACCGCGGGGCGCGCCGCGCCGCCCGCGACGCACCTGCGGCTCCCGAGCGGAGACGAGCTCGCCATCGGCGCGGGCGCCCGGTTCGAGCTCGGCGGCTCCGACGACGCGCGACGCGTCGAGCTCACCGAAGGACACATCGCGTTCGACGTGCGCCCGCTCGAGGCGCACGAGGGCTTCGAGGTCCATACGCCGCACCTCGTCGCGCGCGTGGTCGGCACCGTCTTCACGGTCGATGCGACGGCCGCGGGCTCGACCGTGCGCGTCTACGAGGGGCGCGTCGAGGTCGCGCACGACGGCGAGATCGCGATCGTCGCGGCCGGCGAAGCGCTCCGCGCAGGCGCCGGCCCCGCGGACCGAGACGACCCGCTGATGGAGCTCGCGCGCGCGGCGGCCGCCCGCCGAGCCGCGCGACCCGCGGAGGCCGCGCCGAGCGCGCCCGTCGCAGACGGGCCGCCGGCGCCCGCGCCCGACGCGGCGCCCGCCTCGGACGAGCTCCGCCGCGCGCCCCCTCGCGTCGCGGCGCGATCGGTCGAGCCAGAGGACGGCACCCCGGCGGTCACGCTGGCGCTCGCGCGGCGGTGGCTGGTCGACGGACAGTACGAGCGCGCGCTGGCGGCCGCGCAAGACGCCTTGCGATCGTCGGAGTCCGGCGAGTGGCGCATGGTCGAGGGCGACGCGCTCCGAGGGGCCGGCCGCGCGCGCGAAGCCGTCGCCGCGTACGAGCGCGCGGCCGAGGGCCCTCGCCGCGTGCAGGCGGGCTACCTGATCGCGCAGCTGCGCGCGGATCGGCTCGCCGATCCGACGGGCGCGCTCGATGCGCTCGAGCGCTACGGAGCGAGCGCGCCCGGCTCGCCGCTCGCGGAGCGCGCGCTGCGCCTGCGGCACCGGCTGCTCTCGGCGACCGGCCGCGCCGAGGAGGCCGCGCGCACCGCCGCCGAGTACGTCGCGCGGTTCCCCGAGGGCCCCGCCGCCGAAGCGCTCGCGCGCGCCAGCGGTGCTCCGCCCTGAAGGTCGCCGCCACACTCGACGCGCCCCGAGGCCACGCGGTCCGGTACGATGGGCCCGTGCGTCGGCTCGTCGCGTGGAGCGTGTTGGCGGCGGCGCTCTCGGCCTGCCAGAGCGGCCCCGTCCTCTTCGTGGATCTGCGCACCGACTACGTGCCCGGGCGCGAGGTCGACGCGGCCGAGCTCGTGCTCACGGGCGCCGGCTCGACGACGCGCGCGCGCCTCGTGCGCGTCCCCCTCGAGGCCGGCGACGATCTCGCGCGCGGGGTGCGCCTCGCGGAGCTCGGCGACCTCTCACCGGGCGCGTACGACCTCGAGGTGGGGCTCTACGACGCGGCGAGCGCGCGCGTCGCCGAGCGCGCCCTGCGGGTCGAGCTCGGCGAGAGCGCGCAGGTGATCACCGTGGTGCTCCGGCGCGCGCCGGCGACCCGCTGCGCCTCCGACGCCGAGTGCGCCTCGGTCATCGGCTGCGTGGAGGGCACGTGCGTCGAGGGGGGCTGCTTCTCGCTCCCACGCGACGCGCGCTGCGCGCCGGGCGCCTACTGCGACGCGGAGCGCGGCTGCCTCGCGGCGCCGGCGGACGGCGGCGCGCGCGACGACGCGGGCGCGCGCGACGACGCGGGCACCTTTGCGATCGAGGACGCCGGGCTCGACGCGGGGCTGGGCGGCGGACGGCTCGCGATCGTCGCCACGATCTACAGCGAGGAGACGTCCGACGGCGGGCTCGTCTGCGCCACGGCGGCCGACGGCGCCGCGCTCGCCGCGGGCTACTGGGACCTCGGCGGGTACTCAACGTGCGTGGACGGGCTCCCCCGCTGCGTCGGCGGATCGCGCAAGGTCCTCTTGGCGTCCAACCGCATGCCCGACGGATCGGTGAAGTACCACACGGCGTGCGTGCTCCTGGACCAGCCCCGCGGGGCGGACCTCGTCGCGACGCTGTACGGCGAGACGCGCGCCGGCGCGGAGGTGTGCCTGACGGCCGCCGACGCGCCCGCCGCCGCGGCCGGCTACTGGGACCTCGGCGGCTACGGCGAGTGCGGCTCCGGGCGCCCTGCGTGCGCCCGCGGCGCGCGCCGGATCATCCTCGGGATCACGACGCAGCCCGACGGATCGGTGAAGTACCACCACGCCTGCGCGCTCGTGGACCGCGCCGCGACCACGCGCTTCGTCGCGACCGCATACAACGAGGTGTCGCCGAGCGGGACGCCGAGCTGCTTCACGCGCGCGAGCGGCCCGAACCCCTTCGGCCTCTGGGATCTCGGCACGTACGCGTTCTGCGACGGCGCGGGCGCGCCGCAGTGCCGCGACGGCGCGCGGCGCGTGATCACGGCGATGGCGCTGCTCTCGGGCGGCGTGATCCGCCACCACGTCGCGTGCGTCCTCGACGGTCAGGACCGCGGGAGCGACTTCGTCGCGACGATCTACGCGAGCGAGTCGGTGGGCGGGCCGTCGTGCGCGACGAGCGCCGATCCGGCCGCCGCCGCGGCCGGCTACTGGGACCTCGGCAGCTACGCGCGGTGCGAGCTGAGCCGCCCCGTGTGCGCGGGAGGCGCGGAGCGGCTCGTCACCGCCGCGACCGCGCTCGCCGACGGGTCGGTCAAGCGCCACGAGGTGTGCGTCCTGCCCTGAGGCCGACTGTCGCCTCGCGGGTGCCACCCGCGCCGGGCCTCGCCTGGGCGCGCCGCTGGCACCGAACCTGCTGTTGGCTCGCTCGTGCGCCTCTCGCTCGCGTGCTCGTTGGCGGTCGCCCTGCTCGGGTGCGAGGGCGCCATCGTACGCGAGCACGCGCGCCCGCCCGTCGCGCCGGTGCCGTCCGACGGAACGGGGCCACGGCCGCCCGCGCCGATCGACGGCGGCGTCGCCCCTCCCGGTGACGCGCCGATCGGCGACGCGGCGATCCCCACGCCGCCGCCCGACGCGGGCGCGCCGCAGGGCGGCGGCGACGCGCTCGGCACCTGCACCGGCACCGAGGCGGAGTGCCTCGCCGCGCGCGTCATCAACGAGTACCGCGCCGCGCACGTGCACCCCGGCGAGTGCAACCACGCGCTGCGCTGGGACGAGAACCTCGGCCGCCTCGCGCACGAGCACCAGTCGGGTCCGTTCGTGCGCCACTCGAGCCACGGCTACGTCGAGAACGTAGGCCAGGCGTACGGCGTGCGCGAGACCGCCGAGTACATCATCCAGTGGGAGGCGCGGATCGAGGAGCACTGCCGCGCCGACGGCAGCTACACGGTGAGCCACCACTGCGCCGCGATGTTCTGCAACAACCGCACGATCGGCGTCGGCGTCCACGAGAGCGGCGGGCGCACGTACATGACGATGATGTTCGGCGACGAGGACGGACGTCCGAGCTGGTAGCCGCGGGCGCGCGCGGGCTCTATCGTAGCCCGATGAGCGCGACCGACGTGATCTCCGTCCGCGGGCTCCGGGTCGACTGCGTCGTCGGCGTCTACCCGCACGAGCGCGATCGCGCGCAGCCCCTCGACGTCGACGTCCGCATGCGCCTCGACACGCGGCGCGCGGGGGCGAGCGAGCGGCTCGCGCACACCGTGCACTACGCGGACGTCGCCAACCAGCTCGCGTTCCTGCTGCAGTCCTGCCGCTTCGACCTGCTCGAGACGGCGGCGCACGTGCTGACACGCTACCTGCTCGCGCCGCCCGCGCCCGGCGAGCGGCGCGCGCGCCTCTGTGAGGTGACGCTGTCTTTGACCAAGCCCTACGCGCTCGCCGGCCACGGCGTGCCCTCGCTCGAGGTCACGCGCCGCGCGCGCGAGGTCGCGCTCGCCCGCGAGGACAAGCCCTGGGGCACCGTCGACGTCGTGTTCGAGACGCGCCGCGCCGGCGTCTACCGCCTCAACGTCGCGCCCGGCCGAGGCATCCCGCTCCACGTGCACCGCGCGATGCGCGAGACGGAGCTCGTGCTCGGGGCCGGGATCCGCTGCCAGGGCGAGCCCGTCGCCCCAGGGACCGTGCTCGCGTGGCCGCGCGGCGCCGCGCACCGCTGGGACAACCCCACGGACGAGTGGCAGTCGATCCTCTGCGTCGACTCGCCGCCGTTCGTGCCCTCGGACGAGATCGAGGTCGACGCGCCGCCCGCCGCCGTGCGCCCGCAGGCCCCGTTCATCCCGACGCCGGTCGCCGGGTGAGCGCGATCCTCGTCACCGGCGCGAGCCGCGGGATCGGGCGCGCGACCGCCGAGCGCCTCCTCGCGCGCGGGCGCTCCGTCGTCCTGTGCGCGCGCGACGGCGCGGCGCTCGACGCGATCGCGCGCGCGCACGACGGGGCGTACGCCCTCGCGCGCGATCTCGGCGCCGCGCCCGATCGCGTCGTCGAGGACGCCGCCGACCTCGCAGGGGGCCTCGCCGGGATCGTGCACGCGGCCGGCGTCGCGCGGCACGCGCCGCTCGAGGAGATCACGCGCGACGCGCTCGACGAGATGCACCGCTTGCACGTGGTCGCGCCGCTCGTGATGGCGCAGGCGTTCGCGCGCCTCGGGCGGCCCGGCACGATCGTCCACGTCGCCTCGACGCTCGGGCTGCGCCCCGCCGCGGGCCGGCTCGCGTACGCGGCGACGAAGGCGGCGCTCGTCTCGATGACGCGGACGCTCGCCCTCGAGCTCGCGAGCCGCGGCGTGCGCGTGAACGCCGTCGCCCCCGGCGTCGTCGCCACCGACATGGCGCGTGGGCTCGGCGACCTCGACGCGCTCGCCGCGCTGCACCCGCTCGGCCTGGGCACGCCGGGGGACGTCGCCGAGGCGATCGAGCTCTTGCTCGACGCGCGCTGGATCACGGGCACGGTGCTCGTCGTCGACGGAGGCCTGACGGCCGGCTGATGGAATGACGCGCGCGAAAGCACCGACGGTCATCGGCGTGGCGGAGCGGGTAGACCTGCCCGACTGGGGCATCAGCCGCCTGCGCGCGAAGATCGACACCGGCGCGCGGACGAGCGCGCTCCACGTGCTCGGGATCGAGGAGCTCGGCGACGACACCGTGCGCTTCACGATCGTGCTCCACCGCGACAAGCACGACGAGCGCGTCCCGGTGGTCGCCAAGGTCGTCCGGCGCGCGCGCGTGCGCTCGAGCTCCGGGCGCAGCCACGAGCGGATCTTCGTCGCGACGCGCGTCGTGATCGGCGGCGTCGAGCGCGAGGTCGAGATCAGCCTCGCGAGCCGGCGCCGCATGGTCTTTCGCATGCTGCTCGGCCGCAGCGCCCTCGCCGACGCGTTCCTCGTCGACCCGGGCCGGCGCTACGTCGCGAGCGCGCCGACCGCGCCGCGGCCCGACGGCGCGGCGCAGCGCGTGAAGCGCGCGACGCCGAAGAAGACCGCGCGCGGCGAGACGAGGCCCCGCGAGCCGGCGCGCGCGCGACGGAGCGCGCCGTGAAGGTCGTGATCCTCTCGCGCGCGCCGCTCGCGTACAGCACGCGCCGGTTGCGCGAGGCGTGCCTCGCCGCCGGCTACACCACGCGCGTGCTCGACACGCTCCGCTTCTCGATCTCCGTCGAGCAGGACGACCCGCAGCTCTACTACCGCGACAAGCGCCTGAGCCGGTACGACGCGGTGATCCCGCGGATCGGGACGTCGGTCACCCTCTACGGCACGGCGGTCGTGCGCCAGTTCGAGCAGATGGGCGTGTTCACCCTCGCGAGCGAGCAGGCGATCCGCGCCTCGCGCGACAAGCTCCGCTCGCTCCAGGTGCTGAGCCGTCATCGGATCGGCATCCCGGCGACGGTGTTCGTCCAGGACCGCGAGAGCGTCGCGGCGGCGGTCGACCGCCTCGGCGGGCCGCCCGTCGTGATCAAGGTGCTCGAGGGCACCCAGGGCGGCGGCGTCATCCTCGCGGAGACGGTGAAGATGGCGCAGTCGATCGTCGAGACCCTGCACCGCGCGCGTCAACACGTCTTGATCCAGCGCTTCGTCGCGGAGAGCCGCGGGCGCGACGTGCGCGCCCTCGTCGTCGGGGGCCGGGTCGTCGCCGCGATGCGCCGCGTCGCGCAGGGGCGCGAGTTCCGCAGCAACGTGCACCTCGGCGGTCGCACGGAGCAAGTCGTCCTGCCGCCCGCGTACGAGCGCACGGCGACACACACGGCGCAGATCATGGGCCTGCGCGTCGCCGGCGTGGACATGCTCGAGTCTGACGAGGGCCCGCTCGTGATGGAGGTCAACTCGTCGCCGGGCCTGCAGGGGATCGAGGGCGCGACCGGCGTCGACGTCGCGGGCGCGATCGTGGCCCACCTCGGCGAGGCCCTCCCGTTCGCGGAGGTCGACGTCAAGCAGCGGCTCACGCTCGCGCCCGGTTACGGGGTGACCGAGCTCGAGGTCGCCGCCGACGGACCGCTCGCCGGCAAGACGCTCGCCGAGCTCGCGCTCGACGAGGCGGACGTCACCGTGCTCAGCATCGAGCGCGCGGGCGAGGTGATCCCGCACCCGCGCCGCAGCCAGGCGCTCGAGGTCGGCGATCAGATCGTCGCCTACGGCGAGCTCGAGACGCTCAAGGCGCTCATCCCGCGCGACGCGCTCGGGAGGCGCCGCGGCGGCCGCAGGCCCAAGCGCCGCCCGTCGCTGCCGTGAGCGGACCGAACGAGGGGCCCCACCGCGGCCTCTTCGCGATGGGGGGGAGGGTTGGAACCACCCCTCCAGCGAGCTCAATCGAAGATCGCGATGAGCTGGCGCGCGGTCGCGATCGTGCGGCCCTCGGCGTCGTAGAGCGTGGCGTGCTCGTCGGCGTAGCCGGAGTCGGACAGCGCGCTGCGCGCCTCGTAGCCGAGCCAGTCGAGCGGCTCTCCGTCGAGCACGCGGTGCAGCTGCACGAAGATGTCGATCGACGCGCACGGCGCCCAGCGCGGGTGGCGGCTGAGGGCGGCGGGCGCCCACGAGTCGAGGAAGAGCGGCGCGAGCGCCGGCTCGGCCTGCACCGGGCCCTCGCGCAGCCGGCACCAGCCGCCGACGTGCGCCTCGGGCGCGCCGCTGAACGACGCGTAGCCCAGCGCCTGGCGGAACTCGAAGTAGCGACAGAAGGACGGGAGGTAGAGCGCGGGCGGCCCGGACTCGACCGAGTCCAACGGCGGCAGCACGAGCGGCGGCGGCTCGAAGCGCTCGGCGAACGAGCGGCGCTCGCGCGCGAAGGTCGCGGTCGCGATCGCGAGCGCCTCGCCGTCGCGCACCATCGTCGCGCGCACGAACGCGGCGGAGCGGCCGGCGCGCACGACCTCGGTGAGGACCTCGGCCGGGCCGGCGGTCGCGGGCGCACAGAACGTCGTGTGCACCGTGCGGAGCGGCCGGCCGTCGGCGTGCGCCTCCATCGCGCGCACGAGGATCGCGGCGGTCAGCCCGCCGTAGAGCGCCCTGCCCTGATACCAGTCCTCGGTCAGCTCGCCGGAGAAGCGGTTCGGACCGACGGGCTCGAACCGGCTGGCGACCGCGAACGGGCGGTCCTGAGGGCGCTCCTCCTGCATCGGACCTCGCTCATTACCCTGCATCGGCGCGCCGCGCACGCGCCGCGTGGCTCGCCGAGGCGTGCACCTGCGCCTCGACCTGCGCGTCCCAGCGGGTGTGCGGGTCGGTCGCGCGCACGCTCCACAAGAGCGCGCCCTCGTAGCCGCGCGCCTCGACGAGCGCGAGGCGCGCCGCGAGGTACGCGGCGTCGTCGTCCTCCGCGAGCCCTGGGTCGTGCCAGCGCGCGTGCCGCGACGTCGGCAGCTCGCCGAGCCACACCGGCCGGACCGCGCTCCGCCACGCGGGCGGGAGCGTGCGCGCCGAGTCGCTCGGGTAGTGGTGGTGCTGGTGCAGGTACGCGCCGCGATCGGCGAGCCGCCGCAGGCGCCCGCGCGCGCCGTGCGCGAGCCAGGGCGCGCGCGCGTCGACGAGCCCGACCGACGCGACGAGCCCGCGGCGCGCGATGCGCTCGGCGCCCTCGGCGATCCACGCGCTCAGCGCCTCGGCGGCGACCCAGGCGGGCCGCGCGCGCACCACCCAGTCCGGCTCGTTCACGAGCTCGACGGCGCGCACCGCGGCGCGATGCGCCACGCAGACGTCGAGCACCGGCTCGAGCACCGCGTCGAAGAACCCGCGGTGCAAGAGGAGCGCGCCGCGGCCTCGGCTCGTCACGCCCGACGCGAGCTCCACGATCGGGAGGAACGCCTCGAACGAGGCGAGCGAGGGCCAGAGCGCCACGCCGCTGCGCTCACAGACCGCGAGCAGCCGGCCGAGGTCCTCGAGGAACGCGGGTGGCAGCGCAGGCGGCGCGCCGATCCAGCGCTCCGCGCGCGGCGGGAAGCCGGTGGGGTACCGCCGCCGCGCCGCGTGGCGCGAAGGATCCACTCCGCAAGGATAGTTGACGCCCCCCGCGAGGAGCCAGAAGCGCGCACAGCCGATCCCGAGGGCGCGCAGGCGCGAGAGCTCGACCTCGACGCGCGCGAAGTCGGTCGGCGGCCCCGCCCACGGCGGCGGGCGCGGCCCCAGGTCGTGGCCGCAGGTGACCCAGGGATAGTTGACGCCGAGCGCGAGGCTCACGCGCGCTCGTGGACGAGCGCCTCGAGGCGGCGCAGCGCCTCCTCGAGCACGGGCAGCGACGGGCCGAACGAGAAGCGCACGTGGTTGCGGAACCGGCTCGCGCGCCCGCCACGGCGCTGCCCCGGATCGACGTCGAAGAACGCCCCCGGCACGACGATCACCTTGCGGTCGAGCGCCGCCTCGAACAGCTCCTGCCCGGTGCGCAGCCCCTCGGGCAGATCGCTCAGGTCGCCCCACGCGTAGAACGTGCCCTCGGGCTCGAGGTCGAAGCGCACGCCGATGCGGCGCAGGCCCGCGAGGAGCGTCGCGCGCTTCCTCGAGAACGTCGTGCGGATCGCGCGCGCCTCCTGCGCGGCGAGGCCCGGCTCGAGCAGCGGGATCGCCGCGCGTTGCATCGGGCGCGACGGGCCGCCGTCGAGGAACGAGCCGGCGCTGCCGAGCGCCGCGATGACCTCCTTGGGCCCGAGCGTCCAGCACACGCGCCACCCGGGGTAGCGCCAGTTCTTGGTGAGCCCGTCGAAGAGCACGACCGGGTCCGAGTCGACGTCCTCGACGTACGCGGCGGCGCTCACGCCGCCCTCGCCCTTCCAGACGTAGTGCGAGTAGAACTCGTCGAAGAGCATCGCGCAGTCGAGCTCGCGCGCGAGCGCGCACCACGCGGCGAGCTCGGCGTCGCGCACCACCTTGCCCGTCGGGTTGCACGGGTTGCTCATCAACAGCCCGCCGAGCCCGCGGCCGAGCACCTCGCGGCGCAGCTCGCGGATCGAGAAGTCGTAGCCGCGCTCCGGGTCGAGCAGGATCGGGATCGGCGTGAAGCGCCGGAACACGTCGAGCAGCTCCTCGTACGCCGTGTAGTCCGGCAGGAAGTGCCCGATGTGGACGGGCCCGATCGCGGCGCACGCGCGCATCACCGACACCCGGCCGCCGCCGCCGATCGCGACGTTCTCCGCCGAGTACTGGCTCGGCATCCCGCGGCGGTAGCGCTCGTTGTAGAAGCTCGCGACCGCCTCGCGCAGCTCCCATAGGCCGGCGACCGGCGAGTACTCCTGATCCTCGTGCCGGATCTCCACGTAGGAGATGCGGTCCGGCGCGCCCTCGAGCGGCCCGGTCTCGGGCTGGCCTTGGCCGAGGTTGCACCACTCGGGATCGCTTCCGTCGTAGCCGCGCTCCGCCGCCTGCGCGGTGACGTAGATGACGCCGGTGCGCGGGACGTGCCGGAAGGCGGAC
The DNA here is from genome assembly GCA_019637095.1 of Sandaracinaceae bacterium. Classification (GTDB taxonomy): domain Bacteria; phylum Myxococcota_A; class Polyangia; order Polyangiales; family Sandaracinaceae; genus JACKEC01. Next base: position 85,523 of record JAHBWG010000032.1, read on the forward strand.
GGTCGTTTCGATGGCATCGGGGCGCGCACCTTAGCAGGGCGGCGGCGGCGTGGCCGGAGCGGCTCGCAAGACACTCCAACCTGAGTTACTCTTCTCGCACCGTCATGCGCTGCGCCCTCTTCGCCGCCCTCGCCCTCGGCTGTGCCTCGAACCCGATGATGACCGACGCGGGCCGCGACGCCGGCGAACCGCCGGACGCGGCGGTCGCCTTCCGCGACGCGGGCGCGATGGACGACGCGGGCGCGATGGACGCGGGCGGCATGGACGCGGGCGCCACCGATGCGGGGGGCATGGACGCGGGGGGCATGGACGCGGCCACGGACGCGGGCGCCACCGACGCGGGCGCCACCGACGCGGGCGCCACCGACGCGGGCGCCACCGACGCGGGCGCCACCGACGCGGGCGCCACCGACGCGGGCGCCGGCACCTGCCCGCTGCACCACCCCGGGCACACGATCGCGCTCGACGGAACGGGCGACCTCGACGCCTTCCCCGCGGCGCAGCGCCTGCTCGCCGGCGGCTCGGTCGGCACCGACGACACGTACGGCATCACGTGGGACCGCGACTTCCTCTACGTCGCGCTGCGCTCGCCGGTCTTCGCCGACGGCTTCCGCCCGCTCCACGTCTACCTCGAGGTGCGGCCCGCGCTGAGCGCCGCGGCCCCGTCCACCGGCAAGTCCTACGACGCGCTCGTCGCGCGGCTCCCGTTCGCCGCGACCCACCTCGTCGCGGTGCGTCGCACGTCGATGGGCGGCGACGGCGTCGACTACAACGGCGTTTACGCCGCGAGCGACTGGAACACGCGCACGCTCCCGCTGCGCGCCGGGATGGAGGTCTTCTTCGAGGGCACCGGCGCCGTCGCCGTCCGCGTCCCGTGGACCGCGCTCGGCTGCGCCGCGCGCGTGCGCCTCACCGCGCACGTCGTCAACGGCCCCGTCGCCGGCAACGAGTGGAAGGACTTCATCCCGCTCGCCGCGACCCCGTGGGTCGCGCCGGGCGGCACCCACTTCGAGATCGACCTCGACGACACGCCCGCGGTCTCGGGCTGGGTCGAGCGCTGATCGCGCGCGCGGTCCCTGCCGCGACCGGCGCCGTCGCCGCGGCGACGAGCGTCGTCGCACGACCGCCTGGACGGGCTCCGACCTCCGCCCCCGCGCGTGGCACGCGCCGTGGAATCGCTCCGGGCAAGGAGCGACCCCGTCGGGTGTCCGTCCTCGGCGCTGCCCTCCTCGCGTCGGCGTGCGGGGGCGATGATCCGTCCGCCACCGCGCCCGCCGCCCCGAGCGCGGGCCCGGCGGCCGTCGCCGCGGCGCCCGCGCCGCCTCGACCTCCGCCTCGCTCGCCGGCGCCGCCGACGCGCGGGATGCACACCTCGATGGGGTACCTCCAGTGCGACGCGCCCCACCGCTGCCGCCTCTTGCTCGACTCCACCTTCGCGTACGTCACCGTCTACGACCTCGAGCCCGGCGCCGAGGTGCGCGCCGCCGGCGGTCGCCCCTACACCACGCCCGCGCGCCCGCCGCGCGATCACCGCGGCCGCGCGATGCCGGCGTGGCAAGGGATGCTCGACGCCGCGTTCGAGCTGAACGACTTCGCCGACCTCCCGGACCGTCCCGCGCCGCCCGTCCCTCCCAACCGTCCGTCGTACCTCGCGGTCGAGGTGACCTACGCGGACGGGACCACCGCGGAGGGATCCTTCGAGGTGAGCGCGGCCTTGCTGCCGGCGATCGGGGGCCGCGTCTACCAGCAGATCGTGGACGGACCGATCCCGTGGCCGCGCGAGGGCACCGGGCGCTCGCTCGTCGTCCTCGTCCCCGGCCGCAAGCCCCGCGTGATCGGCGAGGCCACGCAGTGGGGCGACGTCGGGCGCGTCGCGCTCATCGCCGACCGCCGCACGCGCACGCGCAGCTGCGGCACGTACGGCAACGCCTCCGCGCGCACCCGCGTGCAGGTGCGCGCCTCCGACGAGACGTGGCGCGTGTTCGACCGTCGCACCGGCGCGCGCCTCGCGGAGCGCGTGTTCAGCGCCGAGATGCCTGCGTGTCCGGACGCGACGAGCTCGAACGTCGCCGCCGAGGCCTCGCCGTCTCGCGAGGAGATCTTCGCGTGGCTCGAGGGCCTGCCTGCGGACGCGTGAGCGCCGGCGCGTGACGGCGACGGGCGAGGCAGACGACGGCCGCCGTCACGCGGGCGCGTCGCGAGGTGCTCGAGCGCCGGCGAGCGCGGCGCGCGCGCGAGGCACGCGGCCTGCGTAGCGGCGAGTCGGCCCGCCCGCGCGGTGTGGGACGGACCCGACATGGAGGCGTGGATGAGCGTACGTTGGATGGGTTGGTCGTTCGTGCTGGTGCTCGCGGGGTGCGCGAGCGACCTGCCGGGCGAGGGCATGGCGTGCACGAGCGCCAACCGCTGCGCCGAAGGCCTCGACTGCGTCGCCGACGCGAGCGACGCGCCGCGGTGCATGCGCAGGTGCGCGGCGGGCACCGGCGTCTGCGACGACGGGCTCGCGTGCCTCGAGCTCACCACGGGGAGTGGCGGCGTGTGCTGGCTCGGCGGGACGACCGCGCTCGGCGCGGCGTGCAGCGGCGGGCGTCAGTGCGCGCCGGGCGGCGTCTGCGTGCGTCCCGCGGCGGGCGCGGACAGCGTCTGCGCGCAGGCGTGCTCGCCGCCGGCGACGACCTACTGCGAGGCGGGAGAGCGCTGCGCGGAGCTCGCCTCGGGGGGCGGGTACTGCGCGCCCTGAGGCGAGCCGTGTCGATCAGGGGCGCGGCGCGCTCGGCGTCGCCGGCTCGGTGGGCGCGCGCGGCCGCGTGACCACCCAGCCGACGACGGCGAGCGACGCGAGGATCACGAGCACGCTGAGCCACACGAGCAGGCGTCCGCCCCGGCCCCGCTTGCCGAGCAGCTCCTCGGTGTCCTCGTCGGCCTCGACCGCGAGCGCCATCGCGCGCAGCTCCGCGCTCCCGTTGGCGCGGTGGTCCTCGACCTCGTCCTCGTCCGGCTCGCTCGCCTTGCGGCGCAGCGTCGGCGGCCGTCGATCGAGCGGCGGGTCCGCGTCGACGAGATCCGGGACGAGCCGGCGCAGCTCGGCCGCCACGTCCGAGGGGCGCAGGCGGTAGCCGGCGCGCGCGTTGAACGCGTCGAGGTCGGCCTGCAGCGCGTCGGCGCTCGGATAGCGCTCGTCGCGCTCCTTCGCGAGCGCGCGCGCCAGGATCCGATCGAGATCGTCCGACAGCTCGGGCACGAGCTCGCGCGCCGAGGGCACCTCTGGGTCGAGCACGATCGCGGCGACCGTCTCGTACTCGCTCGCGCGGCTGTAGATGTTCGTGCCGGTCAGCGCCTCGAACATGCTCACGCCGAGCGAGAACACGTCGCTGCGCCCGTCGAGCGCGAGCCCCTGGTACTGCTCTGGAGAGATGTAAGCGAACTTGCCCTTCAGGTTGCCCGCCTCGGTCTTGTGCTTGCGCTCCGTCGCCGCCGCGGCGACCCCGAAGTCGAGCAGCTTCGTCACCCCGTCGAAGCCCACCATCACGTTCTCGGGGTTCACGTCGCGGTGCACGATCGCGAGCGGCTTCCCGGACGCGTCGACGCACGTGTGCGCGTGGTGCAGCGCCCCCGCGACGTCGGCGAACACCTGCGCCACGAACGGCACCGGCAGCGGACCGCCGGCGCGATCGATCAGCTCGCGCACCGACACGCCGCGCACCCACTCCATCGCGAGGAAGAAGCGCCCGTCGTCGTCGCCGAACTCGTAGATCGGACAGATGTGCGGGTGCGACAGGTTCATGCAGAGCTTCGCCTCGTGCACGAACATCTCGACCATCCGCTCGTCGTCGGTCATGTGCGGCAGGATCCGCTTGATCACCACGTGCCGATGCACGGTGTGCGGGCCGCTCTCGCGCGCGAGGAAGATCTCCGCCATCCCGCCCGACGCGAGCCGACCGATCACGTCGTAGCGCCCGATCTTCGCGATCGGCTCGAGGTCGGCGAGGTTCCGCACGGCGCAGACAGGATAGCCCGCCTCGCCCGAGATCGTTGAGAACGCGGCGCGCCCCCGCGCGGCTCGCCGGTTTCTTCGGCTGTAGGTATGTGTCGGATAGTGTCGGCGCATGTCCGCCACCGCCGCCTCGATCGCGCGCCTCGCGCCTGCCGTTCGTCCCTCGCCGTTCGTGAAGTGGGTCGGCGGCAAGGGCCGCCTCCTCTCGCAGCTCCTGCCGATGTTGCCGCCGGGGGTCGAGCGCATGCGGCACGTCGAGCCGTTCATGGGTGGCGCCGCCATGTTCTTCGAGCGGCGGCCGGAGCGCGCGCTCCTCTGCGACGTCAACGGCGCGCTCGTCGAGACGTACGGCTTGGTCCGCGATCGGGTCGAGGAGGTCATCGCGAAGCTCGCACCGCTCGCCCGCGAGCACGACGCCGACGCGTACTACCGCGTCCGCGAGCGCTACAACCGAGGCGCCGCCCGCGGCCCGGAGCGCGCGGCCATGTTCATCTACCTCAACAAGACTTGCTTCAACGGCTTGCACCGCGTGAACCGCCGCGGCGAGTTCAACGTCCCCGCGGGCCGCTACGTGCGACCGCGCATCCTCGACGCCGAGGGCCTACGCGCCGCGAGCGCCGCCCTCGCCTCCGCCGAGCTCGTCGAGGACGGATTCGAATCGCTCCTGTCGCGCGCGCGCCCCGGTGACTTCGTCTACCTCGACCCGCCGTACGAGCCCGTCTCGCGCACCGCGAGCTTCACCGCGTACGCCAAGGGTGGGTTCGACCAGGTCGCGCAGACCCGCCTGCGCGACGTGTTCGACGAGCTCACCCGCCGAGGCGCCCGCTGCATGCTCTCGAACAGCGACGTCCCCTTCATCCGCGACCTCTACCGCGCGTACCGCATCGACGTCGTCAGCGCCGCGCGCGCCGTGAACTGCGACGCCGCGGGCCGCGGTAAGGTCGACGAGGTCGTCGTCCGCAACTACTGACGCGTGCTCGAAGCGCGTCGGCGTCAGCCGCACGCCGGTGGCGCTCGACAGCTCGTTGGGTCAGGCTCGCGCGGCGATGGCGGGGAACAAGACGGGCGACGAGCCGCACGACCCGCACGACCGGCTCGTGCGCGACACGCTCTCGAATCCTCAGAACATCGTGCCTGTCTTGCGCGCGGTGCTCCCTCGCGCCGTCGGCGACGCGCTCGCGCCTGAGCTCGCTGCGGCGCGAGCCCGGTACGTTCGTCGATCGCGCGAGCGAGGCCCGCACGGACCTGCTGTTCTCCGCCAGGCTCGGCGAGCAACGCGTGCTCGTCTACGTCCTGGTCGAGCACCAGAGCCGGCCCGACGCGTACATGCCGCTGCGCATGTACCGCTGCGTCGGGCGCGTGCTCGACGCCCAGGCGCGGCAGCAGCGGCGCAAGCGGCTGCCGGTCGTCGTGCCGGTCGTGCTCCACCACGGCGCCGGCGGGTGGACCGCGCCGCGGCGGCTCAGCGACCTGTTCGACTGGGATCAGGAGACGCGCGCGCTGCTCGCGCCCTACGTGCCGGACTTCGAGCTGCTGATCGACGACCTCGTGCGCGTCCCCGAGCTCGAGCTGCTCGCCCGCGAGGGCGCGCCGATCGGGCGGCTCACCGTTTGGGTGCTGCGCGCGGTGCGCGTCGGCTTCGACCCGGCGCTGATCGGGTGCTGGGCCCAGGAGCTCGATCGCGCCGCCGAGGGCGATCGGGGAGCGATCCTCCACATCTTGCAGTGTCTTGGGAGCGCCGACGAAGGCGAGGCGGTGATCGACGCGCTGCGGCAGGCGCCGCTGAGCGAACGCATGCAGGAGGTCGTCATGGGCTACCACAAGAAGTGGCTCGGGCTCGAGGAGGGCATGCAGCAGGGAAATGCAGCAGGGCCGCGCCGAGACCCTCCTGAAGCTGCTGCGGCTCCGTTTCCGCCGGGTGCCAAGGCCATCGAGCGGCGCGTGCTCGCCGCGAGCCTCGAGGACCTCGACCGCTGGACCGAGCGCGTGCTCTTCGCCGACTCGCTCGACGACGTCCTGCGCTGAGCGACCGCGCAGGGCGGCAGCTCGCCGGAGCGGACAGCACCGCGAGCGTGCCCGGGCGCGCCGGAGGGAGACACGCACGATCCAGCTCCGCGGCGATCGAGCTCGCGGCCGACTTGGCACGATCGCCCTCGGCGACTCACGGGCTGACGAAGGACCGAGTGCTCGGCGAGGCCGCCACCGCGGCGATCGCCGCGCCGACCGGCGCCAGGTCATCGCGCTCGGCGACTCACGGGCTGACGAAGGGCGGAGTGCTCGGCGAGGCCGCCACCGCGGCGATCGCCGGGCGATCGGCGCCACGTTCGCCGATCGGCTCTCGTAAGTAGCCGAGATCATTGACGCGCATCTCCGGCACGCCGGTTGACTT
>JAHBWG010000033.1 GCA_019637095.1 Sandaracinaceae bacterium
CGGCGGCGGCCGGTGGCGGCGGTGGCGAGGCGTCCCGTCCTGCGCGTGTCTCGCGCGAGAACGACCCGCTCGCCGGCCTCGACGGGCTTTAGTTGGCTGGAGGGGTTGTTCCAACCCCTCCCCCCATGCGGCAAAGCCGCATGGGGCCCCCTCCCAAGACGAACGCGGCAGAGCCGCGTTCGACCCCATCGCGGCCAACGGCCATCGCTGCGCGATGGCCTGGCCTCGCATGGCGCCGTCGGCCGCGTCGGCCTCCCGCGGGCAAGGGCCCCCGCGCGTGCGCTCGGCCGACGGCCATCGCTGCGCGATGGCCTGGCCTCGAATGGTACCGTCGGCCGCGTCGGCCTCCCGCGGGCAAGGGCCCCCTCGAGCGCGTGCGTTCGGTTGGTGCGCTCGACGGCGTGGGCGCGTGACTGATCGACAGCGCAAGGCGCTCCGCGCCGGGCGCGTGCTATGTGCGCGGGCATGCGCCTGCCCCGCGATCGTCTCGCCGTCGCGCTCGACGTCTCCACGCTCGACGAGGCGCGCCACTTCGCGCGGCGCCTCGCGCCCGAGGTCGGCGTGCTCAAGGTCGGTCTCGAGCTCTTCGTGGCCGAGGGGCCGGCGGCGGTGTGCGCGGTGCACGACGCGGGCGCGGCCTGCTTCCTCGACCTGAAGCTGCACGACATCCCGGCGACGGTCGCGGGCGCGGTGCGCTCGGCCGTCGCGCTCGGCGTGCGCTACGCGACGCTCCACGCCGCGGCGGGGCCCGACGCGCTGCGCGCGGCCGCCGAGACCGCGCGAGGCAGCGCGACGCGCCTCTGCGCGGTCACCGCGCTGACCTCGCTCGATCGCGCCGCGCTCGCGGCGATCGGGTTCGCCGCGCCGGCGCCGGAGGACGTCGTGCGCCGCCTCGCCGACCTAGCGCTCGAGGCGGGCATCGACGGCTTCGTCTGCTCCCCCGAGGAGGTCGCGGCGCTGCGCGCGCAGGCGGGCCGCGACGCGCTGCTCATCACTCCGGGCGTCCGCCCCGCCGGCGCGGAGGTGGCCGATCAGCGCCGCGTCGCGACGCCGGCCGAGGCGATCCGCGCGGGCGCCGACGTGCTCGTCGTCGGCCGCCCCGTGCGCGACGCGGCCGACCCCGCGGCCGCCGCGCGCGCGATCGTCGCCGCGATCCGCGAGGCGTCCGCGTGAAGCGGCTCGTCGTCGGCCCCCGCGCCGTGCTCGAGGCGGCCCGCGCGGCGCCAGGCCGTGTCCACGTCGTCTACTTCCAGCGCGGCGCGCGCCGCACGCTGCGCGAGCTCGCCGACGAGCTCGCGCGCCGCGGCGTGCGGATCGAGGAGCGCGAGGCGCCCGAGCTCGACGCGCTCGCGGCCGGGCACCGGCACCAGGGCGTGGTCGCGATCACCGGCGAGTACGTCTACGCCGAGCTCGACGAGGTGCTCGCGGCGCGTGCGCCGCTCCTCATCGCGCTCGATCAGATCACCGATCCGCACAACCTCGGCGCGATCGTGCGCAGCGCGGTCGCGTTCGGCGCGGACGGTGTGCTCACGCTCAAGGATCGCGCGGCGCCGGTCACGCCGGTCGTCGTGCGCGCGTCCGCGGGCGCCACCGAGCACGCGCGCATCGTGCGCGTGACCAACCTCGCGCGCACGCTCGCGGCCCTCGCGGAGCGAGGGATGGACGTCGTCGGGCTCGACGCGGACGGCGAGGACGACCTCGCCGCGCTCGGCGCGGCGCCCGACGGGCGCGTGCTCGTCGTCGGTGCGGAGGGCGCCGGTCTGCGGCGCCTCGTCCGCGAGCGGTGCACGCGGCTCGCGCGCATCGCGCACCCCGGCCCCGTCGCGTCGCTCAACGCGAGCGTCGCCGCCTCGATCGCGCTCTTCTGCGCGTGGCGAGCGCGCGCCGCCGCGCCGGCGTGAGCGGCCGCGGTGATCAGGGGCCCGCGTCGTCCCAGCTCGGATCGTCGGTCGCGAACGCGACGAGCCACTCGCCCAGGACGGTGCCCTCGCTCGTCATGCGCGTCAGATCGCCGATGAGCACGTGCTCCTCGCCAGCGAGCACGAAGCTGCGCTGCGTGTCGGTCGCGCTCATCGCCGCGCGCACGGGCGCGAAGGCGCTCCGCACCTGGCCCGGCGCGAGACCGAAGAACGTGCGGATGACCGCGTCGTCGTCGAAGGCGAGCAGCGCGTAGCGGTGCGGCGCGCCGACGGTGCGCCCGTAGTGCGGGAGGACGCGCGAGAGCCCGTCGATGCAGTCGCCGCAGCCTGGGGGGAAGCCGAGATCCCAGCTCGCGGTCATCGCGGCCCACCGCTCCGCGACGACGTCGACGAAGAGGCCGGAGTCCGCGAGCACGTCGACGCGGGCGCCCGGCCAGCGCGCGCGCACGCGCCAGTGGTTCAGCGTCGCCCCGTACGCGCCCGCGCTGACGCCGGCGACGGTCACGCGCGCGGGGGAGGGGACGGTCGCGAAGAGGCGGGCGAGGAGCAGCTCGACGTTGTGGCCACCCACGTGGTGGACCTCGCGCGGGCCGGTGACGGTGTCGTACGTGGCGACGCGTTGCCCCGCGTGGAGGTCGCCCGTGCAGTACGGCACGTACACCCAGGTCGCGTTCGCCCACGGGCCCGCGTCCCGCGTGAACCCGGGGGTCTGTGCGCGCAGGGCGGCTTCGTCGAAGGTGTCGTCGACGTGCGTCGCCGAGCGCACGACGAAGCACGTCGCCGCGTCCCAGCACGCGCCGCCGCCCTGCAGGTAGACGAGGATCGGCTCGCCGCCGGCGCCTCCGGGCGCGCGGTTCACGAGGACCGGCAGCGTGCTCCCGTTGGCGCAGCGCGCGCCCTCGATCGGCGCGTACTCCCACGCGCCCTCGGGCCCCTCGAACGGCCGCGCAGGCCCCGCGTCGGTCGTGCCTGCGTCGCGCGCCGACGCGTCGGTGCCGCTCGCCGCGTCGCCGGGCCCGGTCCCCGCGTCGGATCCGGCGCCTCCGTCGCACGCGCAGAAGAGCAGGGCGGCGAGGATCCAGCGGCGGCGCGACATCGCCGGACAGCGTAGCGTACGCGCGTGCTCTAGACTCGCGTCATGACGGACTTCGCGTGTGCCGATCTCTACGACGCCCACGAGGGGCGAGTCCAAGTCGTCGTCGGGACGTTCGTGGCGCTCGGGCGCCGGACGCGGTTCCACGGGCCGATCGAGACGCTCGCGGTCTACGAAGACAACCCGCTCGTGAAGGCGGCGCTCGCCGAGCCGGGGCACGGGCGCGTGCTCGTCGTCGACGGCGGCGGCTCGCTCCGCTGCGCGCTCGTCGGCGACGTGCTCGCCGCGAGCGCGGTCGCGCATGGCTGGGCGGGCATCGTCGTGCACGGCTGCGTGCGCGACGCGCGCGCGATCGACGCGCTCGAGCTCGGCGTGCGCTGCCTCGGGACCTCCCCGCGGCGCAGCAGCAAGCACGGCTTCGGCGAGCGCGGCGTGCCCGTCACGTTCGCCGGCGTGCGCTTCGAGCCGGGCGCGCACCTCTACGCGGACGAGGACGGGATCCTCGTGTCGGCCGCCCCGCTCCTCTGACGAAGGCTCCGCCGGCGCACGCTCAGAGGGGGCCGTCGACGAGGCCGTGCACGAACTGCCGCACCTCGGGCACCTCGCTCGCGCGCGCCTCTTCCACGGTGCCCTGCCAGATCAACCGGCCGCGGTGCAGCATCCCGACGCGATCCGCGATCGTCAGCAGCCCCGCGACGTCGCTCGAGATCACCAGGTTCGTCGTGCCGGCCGCGCGCTGCTCTTCCTTGATCAGGTCGTAGATCTTCTGGCTCGTCACGGGGTCGAGGCCCGCCGTCGGCTCGTCGTAGAGCAAGAGCCGCGGGCGGGCGACGGTCGCCCGCGCGACGCCGACGCGCTTCTTCTGGCCGCCCGAGAGGCCGCCGACCCCGCGGTCCTCGAAGCCGGAGAGCGCCATGCGCGCGAGCCGCTCGGCGACGCGCTCCGCGATCTCCGCCTCGGACAGGTCGAGCAGGCGGCGCAGCGGGAAGGCGATGTTCTCGCCCACCGTCATGTAGTCGAAGAGCGCGTAGTTCTGGAACAGCATGCCGACGTGGCGCCGCATCTCCATCAGCTGCGCCTCGTCCATGCGCGTGACCTCGCGGCCATCGATCGTCACCGAGCCGCGCGCGGGCGCGATGAGGCCGGCGATGACCTTCATCAGCGTGCTCTTGCCGGCCGCGCCCGGCCCGATCAGCGCGTAGATGCCCCCCTCGGGGACGCTCAAGCCGACGCCCTCGAGCACCGGCTTGCCCCCGAAGGAGACGTGGACGTCGCGGACCTCGATCAAACGCCGCGCAGCGCGGTGGCTCGGTGCACGCGGCCGACGCCGACCACGTACGCGGCCATCCGCATCGAGATGTTGCGGCTCTTGGTCTCGTGCCAGAGCGCGCCGAACGCGTTCTTCATCACGCGGCGGAGCTCCTCGTTGACCTTCTCCTCTTCCCAGTAGAAGTGCTGCATGTTCTGCGCCCACTCGAAGTAAGAGACGGTGACTCCGCCCGCGTTCGCGTAGATGTCCGGGATCACGTGGACCCCCTTCTTCGCGAAGATCTCGTCGGCCTGCGGGGTGGTCGGCCCGTTGGCGCCCTCGACGATCACCTTCGCGGCGACGTCGCCTGCGTTCTCCTTGGTGAGCACGCCGCCGAGCGCCGCCGGGATGAGGATGTCGCAGTCCGTGACGAGGATCGCGCTGCCGTCGATGCGGTCGGCGCCGCTCCAGCCGGCGAGCGTGCGGTGCTGCGCGACGTACGCGATGGCGTCCTCGACGTCGATCCCCGCCTCGTTGACGTAGCCGCCGGAGAGGTCGGCGACGCCGACGATCTTCGCGCCCTCGGCCGCGAACAGCCGCGCGGCCCACGAGCCGACGTTCCCGAAGCCCTGGATCGCGACGCGCTTGCCGGCGAGCGTGCCGCCCGTGGCCTCGAGCAGGTTCTGGCAGGCGAAGAGGCAGCCGCGCCCCGTCGCCGCGGCGCGTCCGAGCGAGCCGCCGAGCTCCACCGGCTTGCCGGTGACGACGCCGGGCGCGTAGCCGCGGTACTTCGCGTACTGATCGAAGATCCACGCCATCGTCTGCGCGTTCGTGTACATGTCCGGCGCCGGGATGTCGGTGGTCGGCCCGATCACCTCGTAGATCCCGTCCACGAACTTGCGCGTGAGCTGCGAGAGCTCGCTCTCGCTGAGCTTCGACGTGTCCACGTTGATCCCGCCCTTGCCGCCGCCGAACGGGACGCCGACCACCGAGGTCTTCCACGTCATCAGCTGCGCGAGCGCGGTCACCTCCTGATCGTCGACCTCGTAGTGGTAGCGCAGGCCTCCCTTGAAGGGTCCGCGCGCGTTGTCGTGCTGCACGCGGTAGCCGACGTACGTGCCGATCGTCCCGTCGTCCTTCTGGATGGTGCACTCCACCTTGACCTGGCGGTGCGGGGTCTTGAGCTGGACGGAGACGTCGTGGCTCAGCCCGAGGATCTTCGCGGCGGAGTCGAAGTAGAAGTTGGCGTTCTCGAGCGCGTCCTTGCTCATGGCTCTCTCCTGTCGGTCACGGGGTCACTCGGTCACGGGGCTCGCGGCGGCCCCCTCGGCGCGGCGCGCGGAGCGACGTCGGCTCAGGACGAGCGCCGCGGCCAAGAGCAGGTTGAGGGCGAGCGAGCCGCCGAGCAGCGCCTTGAGCAACGCCGCCGTGCCGCGGCTCACCGCGATGGGGCCGACCCACGCGAGCTGCGGCTCGCGAGGCGCGGCGTCGCGCGCCGGGGTGATCACGACCGAGACGCGCTCCGCGGCGAGTCCGTCGACCGCGCCCGCGACGAGGGCGCGCGCCGCGTCCGCGTCGGCGCTCGCGCCCGGTCGCATCGTCAACAGCACCGAGGCGCGCGCCTGGGGTGCGTCGCCGTCGAGCCGGCGCGCGCCCGTGTCGGGCAGGGCGAGGTGAACGCGCGCCCGCGCGACTCCGTCGAGCTCCTCGAGCGAGCGCGCGAGCTCTCCGCCGAGCGCCGCGGCGTGCCGCGCGCGCTCCTCGCCCGCGCTCGGCACGAGGCTCGAGCGCTCGAAGAGCGAGGCCCACCCGGGCTCGCGCTCGCGCGGCAGCTCGTGCGCGCGCAGCACCGCGAGCGCGGCGGGGACCTCCGACCGCGCCACCATCACGCGGTAGCGCGGCGGCTCGCGCGACGGATCGGTCCGCTCGCGCTCGGCGCCGATCCCGGCCTCGTCGAGCGCGATCACGATCGCGTCCGCCTGCTCCTCGTCGAGACCGGCGCTCAGCTCGGCCTGGCAACCGAGGAGCACGAGCGCGAGGCCCCAGCGAGATCCCCCGAACACGCGCCGAGCCTAACGCAGATCGCGCCGCCGCGGGTCCTTGCTCCGCGTGGGTGAGGGGTGCGAAGCACCCCAACTCGAGGCTGTCGATCGATCGCGGCCGCGGCCGACGGCGCCGTTCGAGGCCAGGCCATCGCGCAGAACGCGGCTCCGCCGCGTTCGCACCGGGGAGCGGTGCGAAGCACCCTCAGCAAGAGCTCAGTTGGCGCTGAAGGAGTAGCTCGCGCCCATGCGGGGCGCGGGGAAGGACGGGAACTGGATCGCGCGCACGCGCCCCTCGACGCAGCGCTGGAACGCGGGCGTCCCGTTGCGCACGCTCGCGCCGAGCACGCGCCCGCTGCCCGCGATCGCGATGTCGATGCGGACGTTGCCGCCGCCGGAGCCCTGCGAGAGGCACGGGACCAGGCGGTTGATGTTCGCGTTCATCACGCCCGCGACCTGTCCCGCGCTCAGGCGCGCCTGGCTGCCGCCGGCCTCGCCGACGTTCCCGAGGTTCACGACCTGGTTCATCGCGTCCTCGTAGCTCGAGCCGCCGCGCGCGCCGCCGCCGCTCCGGCGGGGCCGGCTGGGATCCTGCGGCGGATCCGGCAGGAGGCCGGCGGTGCCGACGATCTCGATCTGGCCGGCCGCGTAGAGGTCGGCCAGGTCGGAGTCCGCGCGCTCGGCCTCGTCCTCGACGTCGGGGCGCGTGACGAGGAAGATCGCGACGCCGACGCCGACCGCGGCCGCGACGACGCCGAGGATCAGCGCCTTGGTCGCCATCGAGACCTTCTCGACCTTCGCGGAGCGCTCGAGCGCGACCGCGTGATCCGCGGCCTTCTTCTTGAGCTTCCACTGCTCGCAGAACTCCGCGAAGTCCGGCGCCTCACCGACCTTCTGTCGCGAGCCCGTGTCCATGTTCAAGAGGCCGTGCTCGGCGAGCACGTCGCCCTTGAGGATCAGGTTCACCAGCTCGCGCCCGGAGAACGGGCCGTGGTCGAGGTTGTCCTTCACGACCATCCAGCGCGGCGCGTCGTTCTCGGTGATCTTCGAGAGGAGGCTCGAGAGATCGACCTCGGCGCTCATCGCGGGCGCCGCGACCGCGGGCGCGAGCGAGACGCGGAAGCTCTCCTCCACGGCGACCCGGCGCCCGACCTCGGGAGCGCCCGGCCGCGGCGGGCGCGGCGGGGCGACGCGCGGGGCGCTCGGCGCGGGCGGCGGCGTCGAGCCGATGTCGACGTCCACGTCCACCTCGACGCCGAAGTCTTCCTCGTCGTGCGAGGCGGTGACCTCCTTCTGCGCGGCGAGCGCGACGAGCGCGGCGCGCAGCGCCTCCGGCGTCTCGAAGCGTGACGACGGGTCCGCGGCGAGGCACCGCATGAGCACCTCGTCGAGCTCGCTCGTGGCCTCGGCGTGCGCCTCGGACGGCGCGACGAACTCGTCGAGGGGGCTGCGGCCGGTGAGCATCGTGTAGAGCAGCCCGCCGATCCCGAACACGTCGCTCTCTGTCGTCGGCCGGTGGCCCGCCTTGACCTCGGGCGCGAGGAACGCCTGCTCGCCCGCGCCGAGCGCGGCGGGCCCGGCCGTCTCGACCACGGCGAGGTCGACGCCGAGGCTCCCGATCTTCACGCGGCCCGATTTCGTGACGTAGACGACGGTCGGCCGCAGCGCGCCGTGACAAGACCCTTTGTCGCGCACCGCCTCGAGCGCGCGGCACACGTGCGCGATGACGTTGTACGCGCCGCGCAGGGACATCGGCTCGCCGCCGTGCGCCTTGCTCGCGACCACCTCGGCGAGGCTCTGCCCCTCGATCCACTCGTTGGCGACGTAGCGCGAGCCGCTCGCCTTGTCGGTGCCCATGCCGTAGGTCGCGACGACGTTCCGGTGCTGCAGCTCGGCGGCGACCTTGACGTGGCGCCGCAGCGTCTCGACCGCGTCCTCCGTGGCGATCAGGCCGGGCGCGAGGACCCGCACCGCGATCGCGCGCTGCGTCTTCTGATCCTTGGCCGCGAGGATCGCCCCGAGCGAGTCCTCGCCGACCGCGCGCTCGATCACGAAGCGGCCGCCGACGACGGTCCCGGGGGCGAGGCCGGAGGGATGCGCGCCGCTCGCACGAGACGACAGAGGAGTGGGCATGGATCCCGCAAATTACCGGACCCGGGGGGCCAAGCTCAACCGAGACCGCACCGCGGCGCGGGGAGAGGTGGGGCGGCGTGCTACCTTGGGGTATGGTCGAGACGCGGCTGCGCACCCTCGGGCTCGTGATGGCGCTGGGGCTCGCGGGTTGTCCGGGCTCCCACGGGGCGAGCGACGCAGGCGCGCGCGACGGCGCGGTCGGACGGGACGCGGGCGGGCCGGCGAGCGGTGGCTGCGTGGCGTACGACGCGCACGGCGAGGGCGCGTGCCGGCTCTTGCTCGGGTTCGGCTGGGACGGCGTGGCGTGCGCGTCCATCGGCGGGTGCGAGTGCGTGGGCCGAGACTGCGGCGCGCTCTTCGGCGAGCTCGACGCGTGCGAGCGCGCCCACGCGGGCTGCGCGCGGTGCGAGCGCATGGACGTGCGCGAGGAGGGCGGCTGCGAGCCGGTGCGCGGCTTCTTCTGGGATGGCGCGGACTGTCGCCTCCTCAGCGGCTGCTCGTGCGTGGGCCGCGACTGCGCGCGCGTCTTTCCCACCGACGACGCGTGCCGCGCCGCTTACCGCGCATGCCTCGCGCCTTCGCCCGTCTGCCGCACGGATCGGGACTGCCCGTCGCGCGAGTGGTGCGTCGAGGGCGCGTGCGTGCCGTGCGACGACAGCGGGACGCGCTGTGACATCCTCTGCCCGAGCGGCTGGGGGCTCTACGAGCGCAACGGCTGCACCCCGTGCGAGTGCGCGCCCCCGAACGAGTGCGTGAGCGACGCGGACTGCCCGTTCGGGGCGCTCGAGCGGCGCTGCATGGCCGGCGCGTTCTGTGCGCTGGGGTGTACGCCCGGCGATCCGAGCTGCTGCTTCGGGAACCTCTGCGTCGCGTCCGGCTGCGAGAGCACGTCGCCGCCCCACGGGTGCCTCGCGCGCGGCTGTCCGCGGGGCGCGGTGTGCGAGCTCGATGTCGGCTGCGCGCCGAGCTCGTGCGGCTGCTCGAGCGCATCCGAGGGCTGGTTCTGCACCGACGACTGCGGCGGCGGCACCTGCGTCGCGTCGGGGGCCGCGCCGTGATCGCGTCTTCGCAATCTACATTGCGTGCAACGTAGATTGTGATGCGCTCATCGCTGCGAGCGGCGGACGTAGTCGGGCACCTCGCCCTGCGCGGGGAGCGTCTGGCCGGGCGGGACGTAGCCGGGCGGCATCCCGCTCGGGCCGAGCGCGGGCAGCGTGTGCGCCGGCGCCACCTGCCCGGGGATCGTGGACGGGCCGATCGCCGGCGTGACGATCCCCGGCGCCTGCGCCCCGGGCGGCAGCGCCCCCGGCGCGGGCGTCCCCGCGCCCCAGTCCGCCACCCACTCGCCGTCGGTGCGGCTGCCCGGCGTGCCGCTCGCGCGGTACTCGATCGACGCCGTGATCGTACGCGGCGCGCCCTCGATGGGGGAGGGCAGGCGCAGCGCTTCCGCCCGTCGCGTCATGCAGGCGACGTCCTCGGCGCGCAGGCCCGGCGCGTTCACGCTCGCGCTCGTGACGCGCCCGGTCGGGGTCGCGCGCACGCTGACGCGGACGGTGAACTGGCCGCGGACCGTCTCGCGCGAGCCCTCGGAGATGCAGTCCGTCGGCGTGCCGAACGCGGCGCGCAGCGCGTCGGAGTAGTCGGGCTCGCGCGCGCTCGCGGGGCCCTCGACCGCTGCGACGGGCGCGGTCGCCGGCGCGGCGGTGAGGCCGGGTGTCCCGCGCGGCGCGGGTCCCGCGGGCGGGCTCGGCCGGCGGCTCGGGTCGCGCGCGCCCGGGCCCGGCAGATCGAGTGAGGGCGCCGGCGCGTGGACGTCGGTCGGCGAGCCCGCGCCGCGCTGTCGCGCCACGGGGACGGGCGCAGGGGCACCCGTCTCACAGCCCGCCCCGAGGGCGCAGGCCAGGAGGAGCCCGGCACCCGCGTGCCGGACCCGCGTCACCGCTGGGCTCGTGCGAGCTCCACGACGAGCTCCTTGTCGTGCGATTCCTTGCCGGCGAGCTGCTCCACGATCTCGTCCGCGCGCTCGCGCGGGACGCCCACGAAGCTGTGGCGATCGCGGATCCGGATGCGGCCGACCTCGGTCTTGTCGACGTCGCACTCCGTCGCGAGCAGGCGGATGAGCTGGCCGGGGCGGATCCCGTCGCGCCGCCCGAGGTTCACGTAGAGGTACACGTCGTTCTCGTTCTCGTGCTCCGAGCCGAGGTCGTCCTCGCCGAGATCGAGCGTGCGGTCGTCCTCGCTGTCGGGCTCGTCGCCCTCGACGACGACGTCGTCGCCGCGCTCGTCGTCGTCGTGCTCCTCGCCGGCGTGGGCGACGGCCTCGCGGACGGGTGCGGGGGCCGCGGGCGGCGCCGGCGGCCGCGCCGCCGGCAGCGTCCGGGCCACCTCTCGCGCCGCCGGCGTGTCGTCCTCGGGCGCCGCCGCGCTCGGCGGTGGCCGGCGCTCTCGCCGCGCCGCTGCCGCCGTCTCGTCGACGTCGGGCTTGGTGCCGAAGAACGACGCGAGCAGGCCGCCGAGCAGCCGCTCCGCCTCGGGGTGGGTGAGGAGGCGCCGCGCGACCGCGCGGTCGAGCGCCGCGGGCTCCTCGGGGAACGCCTCCGACAAGAGCTCGATGCGGTCCGTCTCGAGCCGGGTCTGGAGCTCGCCTTCGGTCGGCAGCGAGCGCTCGATCGGGAAGATCTTGTAGGTCAGCCGGAGGTAGTAGAGCGAGCCGAGCGCCTGCGGCGTCACGAGCGAGATCGCGGTGCCCGTCCGGCCCGCGCGGCCCGTGCGGCCCGTGCGGTGGATGTACGACTCGATGTTCTCGGGGAACTCGAAGTTGATCACGTGCGTGAGGTGCGAGATGTCGATGCCGCGCGCCGCGACGTCGGTCGCGACGAGATAGCGCAGCTCCCCTTGGCGCGTCTTCTGGAGCACCCGCTCGCGATCGGACTGAGGGAGGTCCCCGTTCAGCCAGTCCGCGTCGAAGCCCGCGGCCTTCAGCTCGGAGGCGAGCTGTTGCGTCGCCGCGCGCGTGTTGCAGAAGATGATCGCGCTCTCCGGGTCCTCCGTCTCGAGGATGCGGATGAGCTGGCGCCCGCGCCCGACCCCGCTCGTCGTCAGGTAGTACTGGTGCGTGATCGTCTTGGCGCCGACCGCGTCGGACGAGAGGCTCACGCGCTGCGGCTCGCGCAGCACCCGCTTGCCCATGCGCTCGACCGCGTCGTCGATCGTCGCGGAGAAGAGCATCGTCTGCCGCTTCGCGGGCAGCAGCGCCACGATCGCGTTGAGCTCCTTGGCGAAGCCCATCGAGAGCATCTCGTCCGCTTCGTCGAGGATCAGGACGCGCAGCCGATCCCCGTCGAGGGTGCCGCGCTTGAGGTGATCGAGGACGCGCCCCGGCGTGCCGCTCACGATCTGCGCGCCGCCTTCGAGCTCCTTGACCTGGCGCTCCATCGGCGCGCCGCCGTAGACCGCGGCGGTGCGGATGCCCTTGCGCGCGCCGAGCCGGCCGATCTCGCGCGAGGACTGCAGCGCGAGCTCGCGCGTCGGCGCGAGGATCAGCACCTGCGGCCCGCCCGCGGGATCGACGAGCCGGTCGACGAGCGGCAAGCCGAACGCCGCCGTCTTGCCGGTGCCGGTGCGCGCCTGGACGATCAGGTCCGCGCCCGTGCACGCCGGCTTGAACACCGCGAGCTGGACCGGCGTGGGGTCCACGAAGCCCATCTCGTCGATGGCGCGCCGCACGGCCTCGCCGAGGCCCAGAGAGTCGAAGCCGGGCAGGTCGTCGCCGGCGGGAGAAGTGGTTTGGTCGTTCATGTCGATGTGTGTTGGATGGCGCGCGCGAGCTCCCCGTCCTCGCGGTCGTAACGTTCGAGCGTGCCTTGCAGCCGGTAGCGGAGGCGCCCGAGCAGCGCCCACCGCGCCTGCTCGCCCGCGCCGCAGCGCGGCGCGAGCGCGTGGTAGCGCCCGTCCCAGTCGCGGAGCCAGCGCCGCAGGGCGCTCGGGTCCGCCTCGCCGCCGGTGCGCACGCGCTCGGCCGCCCGATCGAGGAGCTCCACGCGCAGCGTCTCCACGCCTCGGGCGCAGGTGACGCTCGCTGGGAGCTCGGATGCGGGTGGGGAGAACACGCGGGGGATCACCGAGTAGAAGCCGACGCCGATGAGGTAGAGGATGCCTCCGGCGACCACGGTCGCCGCGATCGCACGGCCGGTTCGCCGAGCGGGCGGCGAAGGCGTCTCAGGCTCGTTCTCCGCCACGTGGCGCCTGGGTCGAGGGTTGGCCCGCGCCCTCGTGGGCGGAGCGTGCACGTTCTACCGAGCCGGCGCGGGGGGGTCAAGGCGCGCTTGACCGCCCTCGAACGATTCGAGATCACGCAGAAACCCTCGCGTGCCCCGGTCGGCCGGATCGGGTACACCCACGCCGGCCCTCCGTGACCGCCCTTCCGTCGCGACGCCGCACCCTCGCCGCGCTGGCGCTCTGCGCCTTCGCCTACCTCTACGTCTTCCCGTATCAACCGCGAATCAACAACCCCAACGAGAACGTGCGGCTCTACATGACCGCGGCGCTCGCGGAGCAGGGCACGTACGTCATCGACGACTACCGCGCGCGCTGGGGCTGGGTGAACGACTGCGCGGTCCGCGACGGGCACGCCTACAGCGTGAAGGCGCCCGCGACGAGCTTCTTCGGGGTGCCCGCCTACTGGCTCTACCTGCGCTGGCTCGCGCTGACCGACGGCACGTTCGATCGCACGGTGGCGCTCTGGCTCTGCCGCGTGAGCGCCTCGATCGTCCCGTGGCTCGCGTTCCTGTGGGTCTTCCACCGCTGGCTCGGCCGCCACACCTCGAGCCCGCTCCTGCGCGACGCGGTGTTCGTGAGCCTCGCGCTCGGCTCGTGCCTCTACGGCTACGGGATGCTCTTCATGAGCCATACCCTCAGCGCCGCGGCGGCGTTCGGCGCGTTCATGCTGCTCTGCGACGCGAAGCACGCCGGCCGCATGCGGCCGCTCCGCGCGTTCACGGCGGGCCTGCTCACCGCCGCGATCACGCTGCTCGAGTACCCGGGCCTGCTCGCGTCGGTCGCGCTCTCGCTCTACGCGCTCGTCGCGGTGCGCCCGTGGCTGCGCCTCGCCCCGTTCGCCCTGGGCGCCCTGATCCCCACCGGGGCGATGATGCACTTCCAATGGCGCTGCTTCGGCAGCCCGTTCTCGCCGGGGCACCTCTACGTCGAGGACGACTTCTTCCGCGGGCGCCACGAGGAGGGCTTCTTCGGCGCGGTCGGCGTGCAGCCCGAGGCGCTCTACGGGCTGCTGATACACCCGGGCGCCGGGCTGCTCCCGCTCACGCCGATCCTCGCCGCGGCGCTCGTCGGCCTCGTCCTCTCCCTCCGCGCACGGCGCACGCGCGCCGACGGTGTCGTCACCGTGGCCGTCTTCGTCTTCACGCTCCTGGCGATCGCCGTGATGAACAACTGGCGCGGCGGCTGGACGATCGGGCCGCGCTATCTCGTCCTCGTCTATCCGTTCCTCGGGTGGGCGGCCCTCGTCGGCCTCGACCGGCTCGCGCGCGGCGCGCCGCGGGCGACGGCGGCGTTCGCGCTCGGCGCGACCGCGGTCGGGCTCCTGCTCAGCGGCGTCCCCTCCGCCTACTACCCCCACTACCCGATCCCCGTGGATCGCCCGGTGACGCAGGTCGTGTCCATGTTCGTTGCGCACGACTACGCGCCGTACGCGTTCGCCAACGTCATCGGGATCCACGGCGGAGCGTCGATGCTCCCGCTCGCGGCGTGCGGCCTCGCCGCGCTCGCCTGGGTGGCGCTCGCCTCGCGCGAGCGGGGCGTGCGCGCGGGCGCGGCGCTCGGCGGCGCCGTGATCGCCGCGGTCCTCGCCGCGCCGCTCCTCGTCGATCCGCGGCCGGGGCACGCCGAGATCGACGAGGCGCGCTCGTTCATCGCGCGGAGCTGGACGCCCGAGGGGCACGACCTCGCCGCGCGCCTCGAGGTCGCGCTCGCCAGGGAGGCGAGCGCCGAAGGCTACGAGCGCCTCGGCGCCGTCTACGAGGCGGAGGGGCGTCACCAGGAGGCGCGGGCCGCGCGCGCCCGCGCCGCTCACCTCGCGCGCCGCTAGCGCGCTCGTCCTCGTGGGGACCTCCTCAGGGCGCGAGCCACGCGAAGAGCGCCACGAGCAGCCCCGCGAGGCCTGCGCCGATCGCGGCGGCGACCAACCACCTGCGGCCATCGACGCGGACGGGGTGGTCCTCGAGGTGGGGGCGCGCGAGGGCGGCGAGCTCCTCCGCCGGGACGTCGTGCGCAGACGCCAGCTCGGCGATCCACGCCGGCGCGCGCGCGCGCGCGAGCCCGCGGTAGAGCGCCCAGCCGCCGCCGAGCGTGACCGCGATCGCGAGGCCGACGATCGCGCCGAGCGAGCGGTCGGCCGCCGCTCGCGTGCCGCCGCCCCAGCCGAGCTCTATCCAGACGGCGCCCGCGGCGAAGGCGGCCACGAGGCAGAGGACGAGGCTCGGCATCATCACCGCGAGGCGCAGGCGCGTGACGCGCCGCTGGACCTCCCCCACGGCCTCGAGCTCGCGGTCGCTCACCGCGGGCGATCAGCGGGACTCGAGGTAGGCGACGAGGTCGCCGAGCGCGGCGTCCCCGAGGTGCGCGAAGTCGTGGCCCGACACCATCGTCAGCGAGTCGCCGAGCGTCGGGGCGCGGCCGTCGTGGAGGTACGGCGCGCGCAGGGCGACGCCCCGCAGCGGCGGCGTCTGCCAGGGGGCGCCGCCGATCATGTGGCTCGCGCCGTCCGTGCCGAGCTCGCCCTGATGGCAGGACGCGCAGCCCGCCTCGTCGAAGGCCGCGCGCCCGCGCGCCACCGCGTCCGCGTCGCGCACCGGGCCGCTCGGCGCCGCTGGCAGTCGCGCGAGCCAGCGCTCCGCCGCCACGATGTGCTGCTCGTTCAGCGGCGGGCTCGCCATCTGGTCCTCGAGATCGCGCATCAACGCGAAGAACGTCGGGAGGTTGCCCGACCGGTGGTAGGGCGTGAGCCCGACCACGCCCTCGAGCGGCTGCGTGCGGATCGCGCGCGTCGCCGCGAAGTGCCAGACGTGTCCGTCGTCGCCGCCGCCCGGGTGGCAGGACGCGCACGCGATCGCGCCGCCGGTGTCGAGGTGGAAGATGTCGTGGCCGGTGTCGCGCACGCTCGCGCCGCCGAGCTCGACGACCGCTCCGTCGACGACGAGGCGCGCCGGCTCGCGGAGCTGCACGAGCTCGACCTCACCTGCGAAGGCGACCGCGACGACCTGCCCGGGGTAGCGCCGGTCGGCGTCACCCTCGAGGCAGCCGCCGGCGTCGGGCGCGACCGCGAGCCCCATCGACGTCGAGACGACCTGGGGCCCGCGCGCGTAACCGGACTCCGGCTCACCCGCGAACGCGAGCAGCACGCGCCCGCTCGGCGAGACCGCCGCGTCGATCGGGACGACGCCCCGCGGGACCGCCGGCGCCGTGTGCCGCGCGCGTCCGTCGCGGCCGACGAGCGTCGCCGCGGCGTGGACCACCGCGTTGTCGCACGGGTCTCGCCACGTCACGACGCCGTTGGAGACGGGGCGGTTCGAGTACGTGTAGCGGTCGGGCGGCGGCGCGCTCGACTCGCGGAAGACCGCCTCGGTGCCCACGCGCGCGCGCTGGTGGAGCACGAGCCCGCCGTCGCCGGCGGGGGTGAGGCGCACCGCGACGTTGGGCGTGTAGCGCTGGGTCAGCACCGTGGACGAGCTGCGGCTCTCGAGGGCCGCGACGGGCAGCGCGGAGGTCGTGTCCACCGTGCCGTCCTCGCGGACGTGCAGGAGCTCCGCTGCGCGGAACCGGCTCACGAGCAGGCCGTCGGGCGTGGTGATCACGTCGCGCAGATCGGGCGCGAGGGTGACGGTCTGCGCGACCGCGCGCGCCGCGTCGAGCGTGACGAGCGTTCCGTCGGCGCATGCGACGTAGACGCGATCGGCGCCGCCGCGCCACGCGAGCCCGCGCGGGCTCGCGCAGACCTCGTGGCGAGCCGTCACCGCCGCGCTCGCGGGATCGATCGCGAGGATCGCGCCGCCCGCGCGCAGGGCGACGTACACGCGACCGGCGCCGTCCTCCACGAGGCGACCCGGCTCGGCGCGCGCGTCGACCGCGATCTCGCGCACCGCGCGCGTCGCGAGCTCGATGACGACCACGCGGTGCCGGTCGGGATCGGCCGCGACCGCGTAGCGCCCGTCGCGCGTCGCGAGGAGCGTCCCGCCCGCGATCGGCGGCGGCGCGTCGGCGAGCGTCACGATCGGCAGGTCGAGGTACGGGTCGTTCGCGTTGAAGCCACAGGAGGTGGCGAGGGCGAAGGAAGCCGCGGCGGTCAACGCTGCGAGGCTCGGTCGTCGTGTCGTCATGGATCCCCCTTGGTGCGTTCTCTTCGATGTGAGGGCAGTGCGGTGGTCGGTCAAGGGCGCCACTCCATCCCGAGCCCGAGGTGAGGCCCGGTGTACCAGCGCGGCTCGCAGGTCGCGCCGAAGCGGCAGATGGGCTCGTAGAACACGCCGCTGCCGCCCGCATGCACGCTCAGCCCGAAGACGGGCACCGAGCGGACCGAGTGCAGCCAGAAGGTCAGCGCGAGCTCGCCGAGCGCGGTGCCGTCGTTGCCGCCGGCACCCCGCAGGGCGATCTCGACGCCCGGGAGCGGCAGCCGCGCGGTCAGCGCGATGGACATGACCTCCGCGTCGTCGCCGAAGAAGGCGGTCGAGAACTGGCCCTCGACGTGGAACATGTTCAGCCGTCCGATGCGCGCGTGCGCGACGAGCACGCCCGCCTCCTGCTGCGCGAGCCCGCGCAGGCGCGTGGCGAGCGTGGCGACGCCGCCGCCGAGGCCGATCGCGACCACCTCGAGGTCCCACAGCAGCGAGAGGTGGATCGTGCCCGTCGCGACGCCGCCGTCGACGCCGCCCCCGAGGCCGAGGGGCGCGCCGCTCAGGCGCAGGACGAACATCTCGAGCCACCGCGCCTCGATCACCGCGTCCGCGACCAGCGCGCCGCCGCGACCCTCGACGTCGAGGAGCCCGCGCGCCACGGTGGCGATCCGGAACGGCGGCGGAGGGGGCAACGGATCGTGCACGCGATAGGCGATCGTCCCGCCGCAGCTCGCGTCGCCGTAGCAGCCGGCGACGACGGTGTAGACGCCGGCGTCGCGGGCGGTGTGGCGGATGTTCGAGCCCAGCCCGCTGCACGCGTCGTCGTTGTACGCGACGGTGTCGCCGCTCGGGCCCAGCACCCGGAGCGTGGTGTCGTCGACGTGCTGCGCGCCGGGGAGCCCGCAAGTGCCGACGACGAGGCGCTCGCCGCGCTCGAGGTGCACGCGGAGCGCGGGCGTGTCGCGGACGTGCGGCGCGCTCCCCTCGCGCTCGCTGCGGACGGCGGGCCCGGCCGGCGCGCCGTCGCCGGGCGTCGCGAGCGCGACCGCCGCCATCACGCGGGCCGTCCCGTACGCAGAGCCGAGCTTCCACGCGATCACGCCGCCGCAGCTCGTGCGGTTGCCGTAGCAGTCGGCGTGGAGCGTGTGCTCTCCCGCGACCGTCGCGACGTGGCGCAGATGCGAGCCGAGGCCGCCGCAGGCGTCGTCGTTGTACGCGGCCTGACCGCCCGACGGGCCGCGCAGGGTCAGCGTCGTGTCGCCCCGGTGCGACGCGCCGTCGAGGCCGCACGTCCCGGCGACGATCTCGTCGCCCGGCGCGAGGTGGACCCTGAGGACGACGAGGCCCGGGACGTGGGTGACGACGCCCTCGCTCGCGCCGGCGCCGGGCGGCGGCGGGGGGACGTCCTGCGCGGCGGCCGCGGCGGGGAGCGCGAAGAGGGCGAGCCCGGCGATGCCGGTCAGTCGAGCTCGTGTCGCGCGTCGCTCCCCCACGTGACCTCCACTGGTGGGTCCGTCGCCGCGGCCTGGCAACCCGGCGAAACCGGCGCGAGAGCGCGCGCGGCTTCAGAAGGGGAAGAAGCGCGCGTAGATCTCGCCGCCGTCCTCGGTGACGGCCATGAACACCGGGCGAGTGTCGGTCCCGCCCGACGCCAGGGCGACCTCCGCGCCGGCGCCGAGGGAGAGCTCCGCCGTGGTCGGTGGCGCCTCGCGGTTCGGCAGCGGCGCGCCGCCGCTCGACACGTAGCGGCCGCGGATGCCGCTGGTGCCCACGAAGGCCACGGCGAACGTGCTCTCGCCCGCCGTGACCGCGGGCGCCGACTGGGCGCCGGCCGCGTCGGTGTTGAGCTGGAAGGGATCTTGACGCGGCGATCCGTCCGCCGCGAACGCGCGCGCGCCGATGCCGGAGCCGGACCCGTCGATGAGCTCGTCGCGCCAGGCGACCAGGAACTCGCCGGAGCGCAGCGCCCCGACGGCGACCTGATCCTGCGTGCCCGTCGCGTTGCTGACGACGACGGCGGCCGCGTCGCGGGCCGCGCCGTCCGCGCCGAAGCGCTGGAAGTGGACGTCGCCTCCCGCGCTCATCGCGACGACGAAGCCGTCGGCCGTCCCGGCGATCGCGGGCGCCGTCGCGCCGCTCAGGCCCGCGCCGATCGGGAAGGGCGCCGGCGTGAACACGCCGGGCGCGAAGGTCGCCCCGCTCAGGCCGGTCGCCGAGCTGCCGTCTTGGTAGACGACCATCAGCGTGCCGTCGCCCGCGAACGCCACCGCGGGCGCGCCGCCGGGCGCCCCGGAGCTGCCGTTGTAGACGAGGATGGAGTTGCCGCCGTTCTGCGGGAGGCGCATCGCGTCGAAGAGCCCGACGCGGATGTTCGGGCCGGCGTTGAAGTCCACGAACGCGATCCCGACGCGTCCGTCGGAGGCGACCGCGACGTCCGGCAGGAGCTGCGAGCCCAGCGCGACGTCGCGCAACAGGTCGTCGATGTCCGCGTCCATCGCGAGCACGCTCGGCGAGGTGATGGTCGAACCGTCGGGCGCGAGCGTGCGGAAGAGGAACGTGGTGTTCACCGAGTCGTAGGCGATGCTCCAGCGCTGGCCGCGCCCGCCCGCGACCGCCGGGTGGTTCTGCACGCCGTCGGTCGTCGTGTTGACCTGGAAGCGCTCGGTGCGGCAGCTCGCGCTGCAGCCGTCGCCGTCGGCCGTGTTCCCGTCGTCGCACTGCTCGTCGGGGCTGAGGACGTCGTCGCCGCAGACACCCATCCCGACGATCGGCAGGAGCGTCAGGCGCACCTCGCGCGTCTCGCCGCTCGCGATCGCGTTGGTCGCGCAGGCGGTCGCGATGAACACGTTGGTCCGCATCGTGACGGGGTCGGTGCCCTTGCCGCGCACGAGGACGGTGTAGCTGCCCTCCGGGACGTCGAGGCGGGCGTTCGCCCGCGAGCCCTCGACGTCGAGCGACAGATCGACGATCGCGTCGGGGAACATCCCCTCGGGCACGTCGGCGACCTCTGGGCTCACGAGCCCGGTCGTCGTGTCACACGTGTAGGTCGCGCTCGGCAGGACGAAGAGGCGCAGCGGCCCCTGCACGTCGTCGATCAGCGCGAGGGGGTCGTGGATCGCGAGGCCCGTCGACGCGACGGGGGACGCGCAGGACACGAACGCGAGCGCGAGCGCCGCCAGGCTCGATGAGCGCATGGCGGCACTCTACCGCGTCCGCACGGCCTTGCGCACGCCAAGCGCGCGGGCACCCTTGTGGGGTGCCCTACCGCGACCAGCTCGAGGCCCTCGCCGCGCGGGTCGCCTGCCTCGAGGAGGAGAACGCGCGGTTGCGCGCCGCGCTGCGGGGCGAGGCTTCACCGCCGCCGCCGAGCTCCGAGGGCGACGCCCGGCCGTGCTCGGTCCGCGGCGGCGAGCCTACGACGATCGCGATCCGCAACGCCAGTCACCGCAAGCTCCGCGTGAGCTGGCTGAGCTACGAGGGGCTCGACCGCGCGCAGGGCACGCTCGTCCCGGGCGGCGCGATCCGCGTCGAGACCTACGTCGGGTTCTGCTGGCGGTTCGACGACGCCGACGGCGGAGAGGTCCTCGCGCACGTGCGCGTCGAGGCGCCGGCGCAGGAGATCGTCTACGAGGAGTGAGGCAGGCGCGCGAGCAGGGCCTGTGCGCGCGCCGCCCAGTCGTCGTGGCCGGCCTCGCCGAGCACTTCGCCGAGGGTGACGCGCGCCTCGACGAGCTGGGCGAGCGAGGCGATCGACGCCGCGCGGGCGCGCACGACCCAGCCCTCTGGATCTCGCTCCACGCCGGCGGCGATCCCCGCGTCGTCGAGGTCACCGGCCCAGAGCCGCGCCTCGTCCTCGTCGGCGGTGCGCGCGACGAGGGCCGGCCCGCGCTCGAAGCGCTCGAGCGCGTGCACGACCACGGCGGCGGGTGCGCCGACCTCCGCCTCGAGGAGCACGCGCGCCGCCTCGATCACGGGCTCGCTCACGCCGCCGGCCGAGACGTCCCAGTGCTCGACGTCGCAGTGGCCGTCCGCGTCGAAGTACGCGAAGGGGTCGACGCTCGCGACGCTGACCCGCCCGCTGCCGCCGACCTTCGTGCCGCGGCCGCCCGCGACGAGCTGCGCGCGCCCCTCCCCGCGCGTGCCCGCCTCGAAGCGCACGACGTGGCTCGCCTCCCACGCTTCGGTGAGCGCGTAGTCCGCGTGGGCCTCGACCGCCGCGGTCCACTCGAGCGAGGGCGCGACGAGCGCGGCCGCCTGCTCCCCCCAGCGCGCCATGAGACGGCCGGTGTCCATGAGCGAGCGCGTCTGGCCGACGAACGACCACCGCGCGCGGTAGAGCACGAGCACGAGGCGCAGCGTAGCGCGGCGTGCGGAGGATCTCCCGCGAGAGCCGCTCGTGGCGAGCGGCTCAGGCTTCGTCGTCGGGCCAGCGGTCGAGCTCGGCCCAGAGATCGTCGAGGTCGACGACGAGCCCCTCGCAGCCGGGGACCGCGTGCGCGCCCTCCGCTGCGGCGAGCACTTCGACGAAGCGCGCGTCGGCCCCGAGCGCGAGCACCTCGAGCGTGCGGGCCTCTGGATCGAGCAGCCAGTACTGGCCGACGCCGAGGCGCGCGTAGTCCGGCTTCTTCTCGACGCGATCGCGGCGCGCGTCGCGCGGCCGCGCGGTGACGACCTCGACGACGAGGTCGGGCGGGACGCTGCCGATGGAGGCGCGGCGGGGGGGCAACGCGCGACCGCCGAAGAACACGACGACGTCGGGCTTGCGGCCGCGGCCCGGGCTGATGGCGAGCTTCGTCTCGGAGCCCAGGGCGAAGCCGCCACGCGGGACCACCCAGCCGCGCAGCAGGCCGATGAGCCAGGAGACCACCAGCTCGTGGGTCCACGTCGGCAACTCTTCCTCCTCGAGCCGACCGTCGACGAGCTCGCCCGCGACGTCCTCATCGAGCGCCGCCCAGTCGTCGAGCGTCATCGCGTGCATGGGCGTCGCAGGATCGGCCATGCACCGAGGATAGCGCGAGCGAGGGTGACGCGCGTGCCATCGGGCCCGTTCGTCGCGAAGCGACGGGCGTCGGTCGAGGGGAGGCCAGGAGGAGGAGACGAGGAGGGTTGGAACGTTGGACCAACGCCCTCCGCCAACTCAGGCGACGATGGGCAGGGCGGCCTCGCGCTCGGCGACGCGCGCCGGCGGCGCGGCCTCGGCGCGCGCGATGGCCGCCTGCTCCTCGTCGGTGGGCCGCACGAGCGAGGAGAGGACCTTGCGGTAGAGCGCGTCGGCCGAGGGGACGAGATCCTTGGCCTCGATCGCCACGCGGCGCAGCAGCGCGGGCATGTACGGCGCGACCTCGCGGACGGTCGCGGCGACCTTCGGGGCGTCCTTCGCGAGGAACGTGCGCGCCGACGCGGCGGCGCGCGCGGCGTGGACGCGCGCGCGCCCGAGCCGGCTCGCTCGCACGAGGGGGCCGACCTCGTGGATCAGGTTGGCGCTGATCACCGCGCCGGTGTGCGGCGAGCGGTGGAGCGAGCGCGCGTAGCGTGTGCCCCTCACGAACGCGCGGACCTCGTCCTCGGTCAGGCCGTACGCGTCGAGCGCGGCGGCGTGCTCGGCGAGCGCGCGCTGGCGCGCCTTGAAGAGGAACATCTGGACGCGCGAGTAGAAGTTCACCGCGCCGTCGCCGCTCGTCTCGACCGCGCAGAAGATCGCGTCGGGGTAGCGCTCCGTGATCAGCGACTGCACTCCGTCGGAGACGCCGCTCGAGGGCATGCAGCCGAAGGGCTTCACGCTGAGCGTCATCGTCGCCTTCTGGTGCAGGACGTTCAGGATGAGCTTGGCGACCTCCATGTGGCCCTCGCCGCCGCGCAGCTCCTGGTGGTAGTGGGCGGTGCCGACCCGCGCGACCTCGTCCATGTCGGGCAGGTGGTGGCCGTGCAGGCCCATCAGGTGTGCCCACGACTGCCACCACACGCGCAGGGCGAGCTCGCCGAGGAAGAGGCCCGCGAGCGTGAGCCCGACGTCCGAGCCCTCGAGCCCGAACTTGCCGCCGTCCGCGCCCTCGAGGTTCATCCGCGCCTTGGTGTCGTGGCGGAACTCCCAGAGGTTGTAGAGGAGCAGGTTCGCGATCACCTGGATGCCCACCTCGGCGCCCTCCTGCTCGAGGAAGCGCTGGAGGTGGTAGTTGCCGTCGCCCTCGGTGGTCATCGCCCAGAACTCGCCGAGCACCGCGACGCTCGGCTTGGCGCGCAGGCGATCGACCTCGACCGCCGCGAAGATGCGCCGACAGCGCCAGATCGCCGCCAGGATCGAGGTGCGGTGCTCGAGCGCGCGGTAGATCTCCTTCTTGGCCGCGGCCGAAGCGCGGTCCGTCGCGCCGGGCTCGACCTCGTAGGGGCGCAGGCGGTAGCCGATGAGGTTGATGATGTCGCCGGCGAAGAGCGCCTTGCCGATGGTCACGAAGAACGTCTGGTCCAGGACCAGGCCGAGCTCCTCGCCGGTCGCCTGCTTCATGCCGCCCGTCTGCTGGAAGAGCAGCACGCGGAAGCCGTCGAAGCCCGCGTCGCGCAGGGCCTTGCGGTACTCGGTGACGTACATGCCGAAGCGGCAGGGGCCGCACGCGCCCGCGGTCATGAACAGGTAGTGCTCGACGATGTGCTCGGGGCTCAAGCCCTCCTCGTCGCGTAGCCGGCAAAGCTCCTTGACGAGGTTACCGACCGTGAAGTAGGTCGGGTTGCACTGCCCGCGGTTGCCGAACTCCTTGCCGAAGCGCAGCGCGGTCGTGTCGGGGCAGTCGAGCGCGCGGACCTGGTAGCCCAGGCCCTTGAGCGCGCCCTCGACGATCTCGTCGTGCGCGATCGTGAGCCCGCCGATCAGCATCGTGGTGTGCGGCCGCTGCTTCGCGGTGAAGAACGGGTCGATCATCTCGTCCCGCCAGTGATCCTTGCCGCGCCCGGCGTCGAGACCGAGCGCCGCGCGCTCGGCCGCCTCGAACTTCGCCAGCTCCGCCTCGATGTCCAGCTCCGTCGTCGTCATGCGCTCACCCTCTGTACCGTTCCGTCGCCGACCTTCTTGCCGAGGCGCACGAGACCGCTCGGCCGGACCTCCGGCTCGCTCCGCGCCGCCACCACGTAGTTGCCGAGGCGCTCGCGCACCTCCGCGATCTGCGCCTCGACCGCCGGATCGCGCCGGCGCCGCGAGGCGAGCTCCGCTCGCTTGAGCTCGAGCAGCTCGAGCCGCTTCTCGTCGAGCCGCCGCGCGAGCTCCGTGCGCTTCTTCGCGAGGTCCTCGAGCCGCTCCTGGTGCAGCGACAAGGAGTGCGCGTAGGTCTTGACGCGGATCTTGATCGAGCCGCCCGGCTTGTTCGCGTCGAGGTCGTGGAGCGCGGAGTAGGGCACCGCGCTCTTCTCCACGATGCGATCGATGATCCCGTACGTCGGCGCGTCGTGGCCACACTTGAAGCTCGACAGATCGAGCAGGACCACGTTCGGGTGGCGCGCCGCGAACTTCACGGCCCACACCTTCTGCGCGCTGTTGGCCGAGTAGTTCTCGGGCCACACGTCGTTGATCTCGAGCGGCGTCCGGATCACGCCCTTCGCGAGGTCCTCCGCGAAGAGCGGGTCGAGGTACTCGCGGTCCTTGGGGATCGAGCGGATCGAGAGGATCGGGTAGCCGAGCACCTGGAACTCGTCGGGGATGCCGTGGTGCAGGCCCGGGTCGAGGTGGTAGGGCCGCCCGACGACGAGGATCGCGATGCTGTTCTCGCGCTCGACCAGGCGCAGGATGTCGCGCCCCTTCTCCTGCAGGTCCGCGTCGTGCCGAGCGAGCGCCCCGAAGGCCTGGTCGACGGCGAAGTCGCTCTCGTCCTTGCTCATCCCGAGCGACGCCGCGAACGTCTCGAACAGCACCTGCTTCATGCGCACCGGCTCGGCGAAGCTGAGGCTCGGCGCGTGGTAGGTGATGCCCCGCGTCGCGAAGAAGTCCTGCTCCTTGGTGAACGCGGCCTTGATGACGTCGGGGGTGCCCGCGACGATCGGGCACGTCGCGTGGTCCTGCGAGCCGTCGAGGAAGCTCGGGACGTGCGTCAGGATGGGGAAGAAGATCGCGTCGAGCGGCTTGTCCGCGTGCGCGTGGAAGAGGAGCTGGTGGAAGTGCGCCTGGACGACCTTGCTCGGGTAGCACGGGTCGACCGAGCCGTACTTGCCGCCGGCGGCGAACATCTCCTCGCCGCTCTCGTCGCTCCAGACGATGTTGCGCGGATCGAGGCCGAGCGACTGGAAGTAGCCCATCCAGAACGGGCCGGTGGAGTACATGTTCAAGACGCGCGGCATCGCGAGGCGGAAGCGCCGCCGCGCCTGCTGCGCCTCCTCGCCCGAGCGCTCGAACGGACGCACGTACGGCTCGCGCACGACCTGGCCCCAGAAGTTGCGGCTCACCCGGAGGCTCTCGCGCGGCGCGCCCGCTTCGGGCATCGGCGCGAGGTCCTTGCGCTTCTGGAACGCGAGCAGCGCTTCGTGCGTCACCATGTTCGGGTACGCGCGCATGATGCGCTTGCGCTCCCGCACCAGCTCGAGCATCGCCTCCTTCGACTCGACGGTGCCCTTCTCGCACGAGAAGCCGCTGATGTAGCGGGACGTCGAGCCGTCCGGGCGCTGGGCGTCGATGAACGTGCGGCTGCACTCGTTGGGGCAGAAGTGGCACGTCGTCTCGGCGTCGTTCTTCGTCGTGTACTCGAGCTCGATCGCCGCCTCGAGCCCCACGAACGTGGAGCGGCCGCGGCGCTTCACCACGCGCAGCGTCTCCATCGCCGCGCCGATCGCGCCGGCCTCGCCCGGGTGCGGGTGGACGTACACCTCGCCGCCCGGCACGCGCTCCTTCACGTAGTCGACCTGCGCCTTGACCGCGGCGAGGTTGTATTGGGTGCCCCCCTGCAAGACGAATTTCTTGCCCAGCGCGGCGAGGCGCGGCACGCCGACGACGTACTGCCACACGTTCTTGGGCAGCACCTGCGCGAGCCCGGCGAGGAGCTCCTCCTTGGCGAAGCCCTCCTTCTGGAAGTTCACGCGATCGGTGTCGAGGAAGACCGCGCAGCCGTAGCTGAACTTCGGCGCGAGCTCCGCGGCGAACGCGTTCTCGGCGTACTCGGTGACGGGCAGGCCGAACTGATCGGCCATCGCCTGCAGCAGCATCCCGTTGCCGGCGGAGCACTGGTTCGAGAGCTTGAAGCTCTTGATGTCCCCGTTCTCCATGAACAGGACCTTGATGTCCTGCCCGCCGATGTCGCAGATGACGTCGACGTCGCCGAAGTAGTGCGTCGCGCTCATCATGTGCGCGACCGTCTCGACGATGTTCACGTCGGCGAGCACGCACTCCTCGAGCACGTCGGCCGCGTAGCCGGTGGCGCCGAAGCCGAGGATCTCGAGCTCCGCGCCCTTGGCGCGCATGCGGTCGCGCAGATCGCGGAGCAGATCCTTGGTGTCCTGGATCGGGTTGCCCTTCGAGAGCGTGTACGCCTTCATCAGGAGCTCGCCGTCCTCGCGCAAGAGGACCGCCTTGCTCGAGGTGCTCCCCCCGTCGAGCCCGATCACCGCGCGCACGGTGCCGGAGACGGGCGGCTCTTCGAAGCGCGGCACGCGGTAGGCGTCGACGAAGCGCTCGCGCTCGTCGGCGCTCGCGACGAGCGGTGGGCCCGCGCTCTCGCCCAGGCGCGCCTTGCGCCCCTCGGTGATGTAGCGCGTGAGGCCCTCGAGGCCGCGGTAGCGCCCCGCGTCGGCCGGCTCGTGCAGGCCGTACATCACGGCGCCGTACGCCGCGTACAGCTCGGCGTTCTGCGGCACCACGATGAGCGACTCGATCGGGAGCTCGCGGTCGTACGCGAAGCCGCGCTCCGCCCACACCTCGGGGATGCGCTTGCGCCAGCACTCCTGCAGGAACGGCAGGTACGTGTTCGGCCCGCCGAGCAGGAGCACCTTGGGCCGGAGCGTGTTGCCGCGCGTCAGGACGGAGAGGTTCTGCATCACGATCGCGTCCGCGAGCGAGCAGAGGATCTCGGGCGCCGGGATCCCGGTCTTCACCAGGTTGACGATGTCGGTCTCGGCGAACACGCCGCACTTGGCCGCGACGTGGTGGAGCTTGTCGCCGTCGAAGTGCAGGCGTCCCGTCTCGGCGGGCGGCATCCCCACCTTGATCATGCACTTGTCGATCGTGGCGCCCGTCCCGGACGCGCACTTGTCGTTCATGGAGCAGGAAGCCGTCTTGTCGCCGGTCTTCGCGTCCTCCTTGAAGATGATGATCTTCGCGTCCTGCCCGCCGAGCTCGACGACGCTGCCCGCGTCGGGGTGGAGCGTCTCGACCGCGAGGGTGACCGCGTTGACCTCCTGCACGAACTTCGCGCCGAGCGGCGCCTCGAGCGGGCCCGCGCCCGACCCGGTGACGAAGAGCCGCACGTCGCCGCGCGCCACCTCGTCGAACGCCTGCCCGATCTCGACGAGGAACTCGAGCACCGTCTCGGGCTGCTTGGTGTGGTGGCGGCGGTAGTCGTGCCAGAGGATCTCGCGGCTCGCCGGGTCGACGACGACCGCCTTCACCGTCGTCGAGCCGACGTCCATCCCGATCACGATCGGTCGCGACACGTGCTTCTCCCCAGGCCGGCGCTGGCGCCAACGTCACTGACGCGAGTGTCAGTGACACGAGCGTCAGTACACCGGCGAGCGGGGGGACGTCAATCGGACTCGACCGGGCGGTGCCGCAGCGTGCTCCACAGGCGGCCTCGACCGAGCAGGAGCCGGCGCAGCGCGTGGGTCACGGGCGAGCCGAGGAGGGGCTCGACGCGCTCGATGTCGGTGGCGGCGTCGACGTGGGGCGCGAGCGCGGCCACGACGGTCTCGTCGTCCGCGTCGTCGGGCAGCTCGGCGCCGGCGCGGAGCGCGTCGACGAGGTGCTCGACGGCGAGCTCTACGCGATCGAGGGCCGCGCCATCGAGCTCGGCGTCGGCGTCCGGGTGAGGCTCGTCGAAGTCGCCTTCGAGCGCGCGGTCGAAGCGCTCCCACACGGCGTGCCGTGCGCTCGCGTGGTCGGGCCCGAGCGCGAGCGCTCTATCCGTCGCGCGGCGCGCGAGCGAGCGCCACCCCCACCACCACGCCGAGTGCACCAGGTTGAGGAGCATCCACGGCCGCGGCGCGGCCCTGCGCGCGTAGTCTCGCAGCCAGATCAGGCACGCGAGCGAGTGCCCGGCGGCGAGCAGCGCGTACCCGAACGAGCCCCAGGTCTGGTCGTGCCGCCGCAGCCACCGGCCATGTCGGAGCCACGCCCCGAAGATCGCCCACGTACGGCGGGCGGCGCCGAGCCGCTCGATCCAGCCGGCGACCGCGGCCACGCCCGCGGGTCCGAGCGCGTCGGGCGCGCGCAGCAACCCGCCTGCGCGATCCAGCTCCGCTTCGCCTGCCACCTCGGCCCAGGCCCAGCCGATCGCGGGGCTCGCGTCCGGGTCGCCCATCCGCGCTTCGACGACGTCGAGCGCGCGCTCGAGCCGGGGTCGCTCCCCGAAGGCGCGCAGCGCCGCTGTCAAGGAAGATTGCGATACTTCTGGCGTGTCGAGCAGCTGTCCCAGCGCGTGGATCGCGCCGTCCCAGTCCCCGCGTCCGGCCTCGACGCGGACGCGCGCGGACGCCCGCTCGGGGGGCGCGAACGCGAGCCCACGGACGTCGAGCACGCGCGCCGCTCCCGCGGCGTCCCCGGTCTCGAGCCGCAGGTCGATCAGCGCCGAGACGGCGTAGGCGTGGCTCGGCAGCAACGCGGCCGTGCGCTCGAACGCCTCGATCGCGCCGGCCCGGTCGCCGGCGATTCGGCGCGCATCGGCGAGGTACAGGTGGCTCAGGCCGTCGGCGGGTGCGTGCGCCACGAGGAGCTCGGCCTGGCGGACGAACTCGTCCTGTCGCCCGAGATGGTCGAGCCAATCGCACACGGCGCGACGGCCCCATGCGTAGCCGGGTGCGCGCTCCAGGACGCCGAGCATGTCGTCGATCGCCTCGGCGACCTCGCCACGGCGCGCGCGCACCCAGGCGCGCCGCCCGTCGATGGGGTGCGGGACCGGGCCGACCCACTCCGTCGGCGGACAGGCGGCGATCGCCTCGTCGAACCGTCCGGCCTCGGCGAGCACGACGGCGAGCAGATCTGCCGCGCGCCCCTCGCGCGGCGAGCGCGCGAGCGCGGCCCGCAGGGCGCGGGCCCGCTCGTCGACAGCGTCGCGTCCGAGCACGAGGGCCAGGCGCAGCCAGCGGATCGGGTCGCGGTCGTCTTCGGCGAGCTGGGCGCGCAGGCGTCCCGCGGCTTCGTCGGCGCGTCCGAGCTCGTGCGCGTATCCTGCGAGCAGATCGAAGGCCGCCTCGTCCAGGGTGTCCTCGTCGAGCGCGGCGAGCAGCTCGTCGAGCGCGTCGCCGCGTGCTCCCTCGGCCCACGCGACCCGAGCCCGCTCGGCGCGGAGGCTGCTCGAGCGCGGCGTCACCGTGAGCGCATCGTCGAGGACGGCGCGCGCCGCGACGAGATCGCCGCGCTCCCGAAGGAGCGCGGCGAGTCGAAGGC
This sequence comes from Sandaracinaceae bacterium, assembly GCA_019637095.1. Classification (GTDB taxonomy): domain Bacteria; phylum Myxococcota_A; class Polyangia; order Polyangiales; family Sandaracinaceae; genus JACKEC01. The sequence goes on from JAHBWG010000033.1 coordinate 29,410, forward strand.
GCGGCTCGATGCTGCGGGGTGAGAGCGCGATGAGGGCGCGCAGGCTGGCCGCCTCGGCGGCGGCGTCGCCCGCGATCCGGTGTGCGTCGGCGTGGAGGCGATGGAGTCGGAACCACCGAGGGAACTGCGCGAGGGCTCGTTCGCAGAGGGCGAGGGCTTCACCGGCCTCGCCCGCGTCCAGGCGCGCGTCGATGAGCGCCTCCCAAGCGTCGGGGCGGTGCGCGGCGCGCGCGAGCAGGGCCTCGAGGCGCTCGCGTCGCTCCCCGTGCGGGAGGCACGCCGCCGCGCGCGCGGCCTGGAGCAGACCTGGGCCGGCGCTGATCTTCGTGTCGAGCAGAGACAAGACGAAGCGCACGTCCTCGCGCGCGTCCTCTGCGCCGCCGCCGAGCGCGGCGAGCTCGTCGATCGCGATCGCGTCGTCGACCCACAGCTCGAGGGCGCGGCGCAGCGACGCGCGCGCGCCCTCGACGTCGCCGGCCCGCGCCAGCAAGTGCCCCAGGACGCTGTGGCTGGCGTCGTCGTTCGGGGCGCGCGCCACGGTGTCGCGGGCGAGCTCGAGCGCGTGATCCATCGCGCCGAGCGAGGCGTGCACGAGCGCGAGCTCGCGGCGAGCCCAGCGATCCTCGGGGCGGGCCCTCAGCCAGGACTCGAGCCGAGCCCGCGCGTCGTCGTCGTCGCGGCCGCGCAGCCACCGGCACAGCTCGACCAGCAGGCCGGGCTCCTCGGGCAGCGCGTCGAACGCCGCCGTGACGCGCGCCGTCGCCGCCTCGGCGCCCTCGAGCTGCGCGAGGACGTCCGCCAGCATGCCGAGCAGGTCCGAGCGCCACGGCGCGAGCGCGAGCGCCTCCTCGAGCGCGCTGCGCGCCGGCGCGAGCGCGCCGACCGCGAGGTGGACCTGCGCCGCGGTGGTGTGGCGATCGATCGCGGGCGCCGTCCGCTCGCGGCTCGCCTCGAGCCAGCGCATCGCGGCGGCCGGATCGCCGGCGCCGATCTGCGCGCGCGCGATGAGGAGCGCGAGCTCTCCGTCCTCGGGCCGGCGCTCGGCGAGCTCCTCGAGCACCCGCACGCCGCGCTCGGGGTTGCCCGCGTCGAGGTAGGCGGCGTGGAGGGTCCGCGCGGGGCCGAGCGCGCGATCCCCGGCGTGGGCCACGCGCTCCTCGAGCAGCGCGAGGGCCTCCTCGCCGCGGCCTTCGGTGCATGCCCGCTCGTAGTAGGCCATCGCGAAGTGGTCGTCCGCGACGGTGAGGCAGGCGGCGAGCCGGTAGCTGTCGAGGATCGCGGTCGCGCGCGACCCGTCGTCCCAGGAGGCCTCGAGATCGGCCAGGACGTGGTGGGCCATGGCGTGGAGCGGCGCGATCCGCAGGGCTCGCCGCAGCAGTCGACGCGCCTCGTCCACGTGGGCGACCTCGTGGCGCAGGTCCTCCGCCATCGACGTGAGCAGCGCGGGGTCATCGATGCGCACATGCGCCCTCCAGAAGTCGAGGCGCGCCGCGAGCGGCTGCGTGTGCCGCATGGCCTCGCCCCGCCGCAGGACGAACGCGCCGCACTCGGGGTGGAGCGCCATCAGCGCGTCGTACAGGGGCACGCAGTCCCCGCGCCGCCCCTCGTAGTGGGCGAGCGCGAGCGCGCCCGAGAGCGCGATGCGCGAGCCGGGACCCTCCTCGGCGAGCGCGGCGGCCGCGGCCCGCGCGGTCTCGACGTCGTGTGCGTCGAGCGCGCTGTCGATCGCCACGAGGCGGTCCCACAGCCGCGGCGTCGGTCCGAGGTCGAGCGCCTCGAGCGCACCGGCCCGCCCCCGGGGCGCGAGGACGAGCCCGTGGGGCCCGAACCACGCCTGCTCCTCGAGCGCCTCCTCGGCGAGCTCCACGAGGCTCGTCGTCGAAGGGTCGCGGAGGAGGAGCGTGCGCCGCGCGAGGTCGTACCCGACGACCGCGGTGCTGTGGGCCTCGACGGTGTGCGCGATGCTCAGAAGGAACGGGAAGCCGGCGTCGATCAGGAGCCGGGCACGCGCGAAGTCGACGTCGAGCTGCCGGACGGCGTAGCCCCGCGCGGTCGCCCAGTCGACGGCGCGATGCAGCGGCGTGCCCGCGTAGCAGATCGCGTCCGCGATCTCGACGTGATCGACGGGGTCGCCGTGAAAAGCGCAGAGCGAGGCGAGGCTCGACGGCAGGCAGGTGACGTGGCGCTGGCGGATGTGCGGCACTCCGTCGAGCTCGACCCGTGGCAGCGGTGTGCCCTCCTCGAGCGCGGCGAGGGCCGCCGCGAAACGCTCGGGGAAGCCGCGACCGGCGTCACGCGCGAGCGCCTCGGCGCGGCGGTACGCGCCGCGCAGGTAGGCGGCCTCCGCGCGGCTCCGCGCGATCACCTGGGCGAGCGGGCGCTCGCAGAGGCGCGCGGCCGTCGCGGCGAGCTCCAGATCTGCTTCGCACGCGTCGTAGCGGCGCAGGGTGAACGCGAGCTCCGCGCGGTGCATCGCGAGCTCGAAGCTCTCGGGGGTGCGGGGATGCTCGAGCGAGGCGAGCGCCTCTTCGTGTCGGCCGAGCTCACCGAGGAGCGTAGCGCGCTTCGAGAGCAGGCCCGTGCTCGCGAGGCCGGCGTCGAGGGCCTCCTCGACGATGGCGAGCGCGCCGGCTCGGTCGTCGGCGGCGGAGGCGATCCAGGCGCGGTGCTTCGCGACCCACGCGCGATCGGCGCCGGCGGCGGCGGCGCGCTCGAGCTCGGCGCGGGCGCGGCCGAAGTCGCGCAGGCTCGCGAGGAAGCCGGCGCGCGCGGCGTGGGCGTCGCCGTACCCGTCGAGCACCGCGGCGCGGTGTCGCATCCACTCGAGGGCGTGCCAGGGCCCGCGGCGCCCGTGGATGACCAGGGCCATGAAGTGGGCCGCCTCCGCGTCCGCCGGCGCGTCGCGGTACGCGCGGAACGTCAGCGCCTGAGCGAGGCCTCCCGCGCCGAGCCGCATGGCGAGCCGCGCCGCGAGGATCCGCCCGCGCGGTGCCGGCCAGAGACGCAGATCGTCGGGCATCCCTGCGCCGAGCGCGCTGGCGAACCGACCCGCGTCGTAGAGCGCGCGTACGGCCTCGAGCGGCTCCGATGGAGGCGGCAGGGGGAGGGTCACGTGGGTCATGGCGGGCTCATCGGTGCTGGGCGGTGACGGTTTCGCGCGAACCATCACGGATCGTGCCGCGTCTGATCAGCGCGATGCCGCGCTCTGGGGTGGCGCCGTGGGGATAAGCGCCGCGCCGTACGGCGAGCCCACCACGCGACGAACGCTCGAGCGCGCGGCCCCCTTCCATCGGGGGCGCCGAGAGATCGTCGCGATCGGCGACGGCGATGGGCCGGGCTTTCAGGCGTGGGCCCAGCCGTGCGCGGCGTCCGGGTCGGTGAAGGAGGCGATGCGGCACCAGGGGCAGCGCAGCGCGAGCGACGAGGCGAGGAACCCGAGCGCGCTCGACGGATGCACGAGCGCGACCCGCGTGACGTGCCGTTGCGCAGAGAGGATGCCGCCGAGCTCGTCGATGAACGCGCGATCGGGCCGCTCTCCCGGGGGCAGGGGCACGACGAGCGCGCTCGCGCGAGGATCCCTCGCGGCCCGCTCGAGCTCGCCGAGCGCGGCGGCGAGCGTCGGCGCCGCGCTCACCGCGGGCGAGGCGGGCGCGATGGAGCGGCGGTCGGCCACCTGGCGCTCCGCGCGGACCTCGACCCGCGGCAGGCGCAGCGAGAGGCTCGACGCGAAGAAGCCGACCGCGGCATGCGAGGAGACGAGCAGGAGGCGCGCGGGCGGCGTGGCCGCGATCGCGCGCGCGACCGCGTCGGCGTCCGCTCGCAGGTGCTCGAGGTCCGGGGCGACGACGCGCAGGACGCGCGCGCCGCGGGTCTGCATGGTGGTCAACGCGCGTCGCACCTGCGCGGCGGCGGGCGAGTCGCTCCGCAGCTCGAGCTCGTAGATGGGCTCGTCGCTCATCGCGTCCTCGCGGCGAGCCGTGTGAGCACGTCGGTGAGGGCGGCGAGATCGTCGGTGGTGGTGCCCGCGCCGGCCGAGGCGCGCACCGCGCCGCCCTCGGCGAGCGTGCCGAGGTGCGCGTGCGCCGCGGGCGCGCAGTGCAGGCCCGCGCGCACGACGAGGTCGAACGCGCGATCGAGGATCTCCTCGACCTCGAGGGGCGCGACGCCGTCGATCGCGAACAGCACGATCGGCAGCTCGCCCGCGGCGAGGACGCGCGCGCCGCTGCGGTCCACCGCGCGTTGGAGCGCCGCGGCGAGGGGCGCCGGGTCGAACGGCTCGGCGAGCGCGTGGCGCGCGGCGCGTCCGAGCGCCGCGATCGCGGGCAGCGCGTGGGTGCCCGCCTCGAGCCGCCCGGGCAGCTCCGCGGGCATCTCGGGGTCGGCCGCGTCCGCGCCGGTGCCGCCGTAGGCGCGCGGCTCGAGCGCGACGCCGCCGCGCACGACGAGCGCGCCGGCGCCGGCGGGCGCCCGCAGCGCCTTGTGCGAGGAGAACGCGATCAGCTCCGCGTCGCCGACGTCGAGCGCGCCGCCGAGCCCCGCGGTCTGCGCGCAGTCGACGACGGTGCGCGCGCCGCGGGCCCGCGCGAGCTCGGCGAGGGCGGCCACCGGCTGGAGGGCGCCGGTCACGTTGCTCGCGTGTCCGACGACGACGAGCTCGATCTCGGCGGGCCACTCGCGCGCGCTCGCCGCGACGTCGACGCGCCCGCGCGCGTCGTGCGGCAGCGTCCACACCGGGACCCCGAGCGCGTGGACGGGGCGCCGCGCCGCGTTGTGGAGGAGCGGGTCGACGGCGACCGCGCGCGGCGCGGGACGCAGCCCGAGGATCGCCTGGTTGAGCGCGGCGGTGGCCCCCGACGTGAAGCAGACGGTGCCGCCGCCGGCGAGCGCGGCGACCGCGCCTCGCGCCTCGGCGAGCGCGGCGCTCGCGCCCGCCGCCACGCGGTGGTGTCCGCGTCCCGGTGAGCCGAGGGCGGCCGCGTCTGCGAGCGCGGCGAGCGCGGCGGGCAGGCGCGGCAGGCCGGTCGCGGCGTGGTCGAGGTAGATCACGCCCCGAGCCACCGCGCCGCCGTCTCGCGCGCGAGCTCTACGGCGCGCCCGCGCGCGGCGAGCCGCACCGTGAAGCGCACGCGCGGCTCGCCGACGATCCCGGTGAGGAGGAACGCGCCGGGCACGTCGAGCCGGAAGAACGGGCGCGGCAGATCGGCGAGCACGGTCCGGCTCGTCACGCCCTCGACGCGATCGAGATCCGCGAGGGCGACGCCCCGCGGCAGGTGCAGCTCGACGATGCGGTCCCCGCCGAGGCAGTCACGTGTCAAGACGACTTCCATTCGAGAGTCACCCGGCGACGCGCCGCGCGACGACCTCGCAGCGATCGGCGCCGGCGGCGCGGCAGGCGACCTCGCGCGCGTTGAAGCGCCCGGGCGCGTGGAAGAGCTGCTGGTAGAAGGCGTCGTCGAGGGCTGGCCGCGCGGCGATGTCCCCGTGGTAGACGAGGTTCATGATCCCGGCGACGCCGCCCGTGGCGAGGAAGCACACGCCGCCCGAGTCGCGCCTCGGGTAGTCGGCGAGGTAGCCCTCGGACTCGTAGCTGTTCGCGATCGAGACGGTGAGCTCCTCGCCCCCTCGCAGCGCCTCGACGCGCCACCGGCCCCAGCCGAGCGCGTTGACGACCCCGACGATGCCGTGGACCCAGTCCTCTGTCGACTCGACCATCGGCATGACGACGGCCTCCCACTCCTGCGAGAGCATGATCCCGCCGAACGTGTTGAACGCGCAGACGTGGCCCGCCTCGACGAGGGAGGCGCGGGCGACGGCCGCGGCCTCGGGCGACCGCGCCTCCGCGGCGTGCAGCAGCGCGAACGAGGTGCGGTTGTAGAACGTCGCGAAGTGTCGCGTGAGGTAGAGGCCGAACGCCGGGATGAGGCCCTCCTCGTTGCCGACGAGCGGGAGGGTCCCCACCGCGCGTACGATCGCGTCGCCGTCGACGGCCATCAGCGCACCTCCACGCGGAACGCGCAGCGCTCGGCACCGCACGCGAAGCACTCGGCCTCGCGCACCCGGACCCGCTCCGGCGTCAGCCCGTGCGCGACGATCACGGCCGCGGCGACGAAGCCCTCGACGAACGCGCAGGCCGGGGTCGGGCGCGTACCCCGCGTCGCGACCCAGCCCATCGCATAGTGCGAGCTTGGGCTGTACGCGAGCCCGCCGCGCGGACCGACGCCCGCGAGGTCGAGCGTGCCGAACCCGAGCTGTCGGAACAGGGCGCTCGCGCGCCCGAGGACCTCGGCGCCTGGGCCGCCGAGCTCCGCGAGCGAGAGGCGGACCGCCTCCTGCGCCGCGGCGCGCTGCACGTCGCCCGCGTCCTCGCCGAGCCCGGCCTCGATCGCCTCCTGGAGCGCGCAGTTGTAGAAGTGACAGTGGAACACCAGCGGCTGCCCTCCGAGCAGCGCCGTGTTGCTGTCCGCGTCGTGTGCGATCTCGATCACCCAGGCCTCCGTTCGTGGCGGCGCACCGCCCCGGCGACCGCACCCGAGGGCGTTTGTACGGTGCCGGCGGGCCGCACCGCAAGCCCGAGAACGGGGACATCAGCGCGCAGGCAGGAGCACGCGCGCGCAGGGCGGATCGAACGCGCGCTCATCGCAGTCGTCCTCGGTGCCGTCGGCGGCGAGGAGGTTGACGAAGTCGATCGGCGCGTCGAGCGCGACCATCGGGTGGTGCCAGACGCCCGGCGCGTACGTGATCGCACGGGCGCCGTCGGCGACGAACGCGGCGAGCGTGGCGAGGTCCGGCGCGTCGCCGCCGCGCGCGACGACGAGCAGGTAGCGGCCACCGCCGAGCGGCGCGAAGAGCTGCGTCGAGCGCGGGTGCCGCTCGAGTCGGCGCACGTCGAGGTGCGGCGCGTCGAGCGGGGCGCAGCGGAAGAGCGCGGCGCCGAAGGCGACGCCGGGCCGGGCGCTCTCGAGCACGGCGAGGCCGTCCCACGCCTCGGCCGTCCCGTGGTTGGCGCTCCGCGGCGCGGTCGGGCGCGCGGCGATCACGGCGCCGAAGGGCGCGTAGCCCTCGACCGTCAGCGGACGCGCGATCAGCTCCCGCACGCGCGGCGCTCGCTCACGCCGCGCACACGAGGATCACGTCGTGCGTGTGGAGGTCGACGCCCATGTCCTCGGAGGACGTGATCGTGACCGTCTCGCCCCGGGCGAGCGCGGCGAAGTGCGCGGCCGTGACGACGACCGTGTGCGGGTGCCGCGAGTCGCCGGTGATGTCGTAGGTGCGCTCCGTGCCGGCCATGACGTGCGCGATGGGGACGTCGATGGAGTGATCGAGGCCGCGCGGGTGGCGGTTGGTCATCATCCAGTCGATCCGGTTGCACTCGAGCGGCCCCGCGTCGGCGCCGCCGCCGCCTGCGTCCGTGCCGCCGCCCGCGTCGGCCCCGCCGCCGCCCGCGTCGGCCCCGCCGCCGTCGCCGTCACACGCTGCGAGCCACGCCGCGCCCAGCGCACCGACCGCGCCGGCGAGGAGCTCGCGCCGCGTGGGCTTGATCGAGGAGTCGTCCATAGGCCGAGGACGCTAGCGCAGCGGCCGGCCGCGGGGAAGCACGGCGGCGCGGGTCGGGTCGCTCCCCACCGGGGCGCATGGTACGCCGTGCGCTCGGTGCGCCTCCTCGCTCACGCCGGCTCGCTCGCGGTGCTCGCGCTCCTCGCGCCGAGCCCGTCCGCGCTCGCGCAGGACGGCTCGCGGGCGCACCCGGAGGCCGACCCGCTCGCGCCCCTCGAGGCGGAGGCGGCGCCCGACGCGGGGCCACCGGCGCCCGACGAGGCGGCCCCCGACCCGCGCGCGGACGGCGAGGCTGCGCCCGACGCGGATCGCGAAGCAGTTCCGGAAGCGTTTACCGAAGGGGAGGGCGCGGAGGACGCCTCCCTCGCATGGGAGAGCGAGGAGGAGGAGGTCCCCCTGGGGCCGCCGCCGCCGTACGACGTGCGGCTCGGCGCGGAGATCCTCGGCGCGGCGCTCGGCGCGCTCGCGGTCGGCGCGCTGGGCTTCGGCGTCGGCCTCGCGGCGGCCAGCGTCGATCGCGAGGGCGACCGCGCGCGCCCGATCGAGGACGTGCTCCTCGGCGGCGTCGTAGGCGCCGCGATCGGGTGGCCGATCGGCGCGGCGCTCGGGACGTACCTCGGCGGGCAGAGCCACCGCGGCACCGGCCAGCCCGCGGGGCCCATCCTCGGCGCGCTCCTCGGGGCGGGCGTCGGCGCGGGCCTCGGGACGATCGTCGGGCTCGCGACCGAGGACGTCGCCGCCGGGCTCGTGACCGGGCTCGTGGTCGGCGGGCTCGCGGCGCCGCTCGGCGCGGTGCTGGGCTACGAGCTGACGTCCGGGCCGCACCCGAGCCCCGAGGCGGGCGAGGACGCCGCCGGTGCGCGCGTCGTGCCGGTCGTCGCGCCGAGCCCCCACGGGCTCACGCTCGGCGCCGCCGGCAGCTTCTGAATGGGGTACAACCGCGGGATGTCCGGCGAGCCAGCGTACATCGGCGTGCTCCGCGAGTCGGTGGAGGCCGAGGTCACGCCGTCGGTCGCCTCCGCGGCGATGTTCGCCGCGCTCGCGGAGTGGGGTCCGCGCGTTCCGTCGAGCTTCGCCGAGGTCGTCGATCTCGTGCGCGGCCCGCTGCGTCGCGAGCTCGCGAAGCGCCTCGGGGACGCGCGCGCCGCCGAGCTCGAGAAGCGCCTCGAGGCGCGCCTGCGGCTCGCCGAGATGCCGACGGGGACGATCGCGTCGGCGCCGCGCGAGAGCTTCGAGGACGTCCCGACGCACGCGCTCCCGCGGCCCGAGGGGCCGGTCCTGCTGCGCGTCGTCGCCGCGAGCCCGGTGCTCGAGACGCTGATCCTCTCCGCGCTCGGGCCGCGCCGCGTCGAGCTCGAGGGCGACGCGCCCGACATCCTGCTCCTCGACGCGACCGACGCGCCGGCGTCGTGGGGAGCGGACCTCGAGCTGCGCGCGCACGCGGCGCCGCTCACGCTGCTCTACGGCGCCGACACCGCGCAGGGCCGCGCGCTCGCGGCGCGCCTCGGCTCCGCGAGCGTCGCCTTCCTCGGCTTCGACGTCGAGCACGGCGCGGGGCCGATCCTGGATCTCCTGCGCTCGCGGGCCGCATGAGCCGCAAGCCTCGAGCGCTCCGACGGCGCGAGCTCCTCGACGCGGCGCGCGACGCGTTCGTCGAGCGCGGCTTCTCGGCCGCCACCGTGGACGACGTCGTCGGCAACGCGGGCGTCGCGCGCGGCACCTTCTACCTCTACTTCCGGGACAAGCGCGCCGTCTTCGAGGCGCTCGTCGACGAGTTCCTCGCGCGCATCGAGGCGTGCGTGAAGAGCATCGATCTGTCCGCGCCCGAGACACCCGTGGAGCAGCTGACCGCGAACATCCGGCGCGTGGTCGAGCTCGCGCTCGCGGAGCCCGCGATCGTCAAGCTCGCCCTGCACGACGCGACGGGGCTCGACCCCGACCTCGACGAGAAGCTCCACGGCTACTACGAGCGGCTGCGCGCGCTCATCGACGAGAGCCTCCAGCAGGGCCAGATGCTCGGGATGGTGCGCCCCGGGGATCGGCGCGTGATGGTCGCGATCGGGCTCGGCGGCCTCAAGGAGGTGCTCGTCGACGCGGTCGCGGGCGAGCTGACTTCCGATGCGGCCGTGATCACCGAAGAGATCATGCGCTTCCTCGCCGGAGGGCTGCTCGCGCGATGAGGGCGGCGTGACCGAGCCGCTCGTCGAGACGCGCGGCCTCGTCAAGCGCTACGGCAAGGTCGGCGCGCTCGCCGGGCTCGATCTGCGCGTCGGCGCGGGCGAGGTCTACGGGTTCCTCGGCCGCAACGGCGCGGGCAAGTCGACGACGATCCGCGTCCTGATGGGGATCACCAAGCCGGACGGCGGGCTCGTGCGGCTCTTCGGCGAGGCGGTCCGCGGCACGCCCGTGCACCTGCGCCAGCGCATCGGGTACGTCGCGCAGGAGCAGACCTTCTACGACTGGATGACCGCGGGGCGGCTCGCCAAGTTCGTCTCGCGCTTCTACCCGACCTGGGACGACGCCGCGTTCGCGCACCACGCGCGCGCGCAGGCGATCCCGCTCGATCGCAAGGTCGGCGGGTTCTCGGGCGGGATGAAGATGAAGCTCGCGCTCGCCCTCGCGCTCGGGCACCGGCCGCCGCTCCTGATCCTCGACGAGCCGTCGGCGGGGCTCGATCCCGTCGCGCGGCGCGAGTTCCTCGAGCGCGTGCGCGAGGACGCCGAGCGCACGGGGCGCACGACGTTCTTCAGCACGCACCTCGTCGACGAGGTGGAGCTCGTCGCCGACCGCGTCGGCATCCTCGACGAGGGCCGCATGCGCTACGAGGGCTCCGTCGCCGAGCTGTCCGCGCGCGTGCGGCAGGCCGTCGGGCTCGTCGGCGAGGCGCCGCTCGCGCCCGGCGTGCGGCGGCTCTCCGATCGCGAGCTGCGCGGGGTGCGGCGCACGGTCTACGAGGCCGAGCACCCCGCCGCGTTCGGCGCCCTCGGCCTCGCGCTCGAGCCGCTGCCCCTCGAGGAGATCTTCATCGAGATGGTGCGGCGGTGAGGCGGCTCGGGGGGCTCCTCGAGAAAGAGCTCCGGCACCACGGCGCGCTGCTCGCGATGCTCCTCGCGTTCGTCGGCTCGATCGACCTCGTCCTGCTCTTCGGGGCCAGCGTCGGGCCGCGCACGATCACGATGCTCGAGGCCCACGCGAACTTCACGCGCGTCTTCTTGCCGCTCGTCGCGCTCGCGCTCGGGCACCGCCTCGTCGTGCGCGAGTACCACGAGCGCACGCAGCGCTTCCTCGAGGCGCTGCCGGTGCGGCGGATCGAGGTGCTCGCGGTGAAGCTCGGGCTCGGGCTCGCGGTGCTCGGGCTCGTCGCCGCGCTCTCGCTCGGCGCGAGCGCGCTCGCCGCGGCGACGCGGGAGCCGCTCACCCTGCGCTGGCTCGGGCTCGTCGCGCTCCGCACCGCCGCGATCGTGACGACGCTGTGGAGCGCGCTGTTCGCGATGGGGCTGCTCGGCCGATGGCGCGTCCCGACCTACCTCGCGATCGGGCTCGTGCTCGTGTTCCTCGATCAGGGAACGGCCTTCGAGGTGGGGCGGTTCGGGCCGTTCGGCCTCGCCGGCGAGCGCCTCGTGCTCGAGCGGTTCGCCGTCCCGTGGGAGGAGCTCGGCGTGTCGGCGGCGATCGCCGCGGGGGCGCTCGCGCTCGCGATCACGCTCGCGCTCGTCGACGAGGGATCGGTCGCGGAGTCGCTGGCCAAGCCGATGAGCCGCCGCGAGCGCATCGCGGTCGGGGTCGTCCTCGCGCTCGCGCTCATCGGGTTCGAGGTCGTCGAGCCGCGCCGCGACAAGCCCGTCTACGCGATGGTCCACCCCCAGACCGTGCATCGGCCGGACGCGCGCGTGTCCGTGCAGCACGTCGATCCGTCGCTGCGCCAGGACGCGGAGGCGCTCGCCGACGCGATCGCGGGCGATCTGGTGCGCGCGCGCGAGGCGCTCGGCTACCGCGCGCCGCTCGGACCGGTGCACGTCGCGTCTCGCCCCTCGCTGCCGGCGCACGCGCGCGAGTCGGTCGCGCTCGCCGATCGCGCCGACGGGGTCCTCGTGCGCGCTCCGTTCGGGGCGCCGGGCTTCGACGCGGCCGGCCTGCGCGCGTGGCTGCTCGAGCGGGTGGTCGACCACGCGACCGAAGGGCGCGCGGCGTTCGAGCCGAACGCGTGGGTGCGCGCGGGCAGCGCCGCGCTCCTCGTGCACGAGCGGCCGCCTGCGCCCGGCCTCGCCGCGTTCCACCGGCGTCATCGCGCCCCGCGCTACGAGGCGCTCGCGCGCTACCGGCGCACCGAGGAGCGCTTCGGCGCCGAGGTCGCGCGCGCGCTCGCCGCGAGCGCGGCGTTCGCCTTCGTCGAGGTCGCCGGCTCGGACGCGTGGTGGGCGTTCGCGCGCGAGGTGCTCGCGCCGCCGCCGCCGGGCGTCTTCGCGATGCTGCGGCCGACGGCGCGCGCTCGCTTCGAGGCCGCGGTGGACCCCGCCGCGTTCGACGCCGCGTGGGAGCGCGCGCTCACCGCGCCCTCGGACGTGCCGCGCGCGCGCGGCTGGATCGCGATCGAGCCGGCCGAGGGGCGCCTGCGCGCGGTGCGCTGGGGCGTTCGCTTCGAGGCGCCGCCGCCCCCGGGGGCGCGGTGCGCGCTCGCGCACGCCGAGCTCGGCCCCTTCGACGAGGTCCTCGCCGACGCGGACCTCGCGCGCGAGGAGGTGGCGTGCGGCGCGCTCGGCGAGGACGGCGCGACGCTGGCGGGCGGCGGCTACGGCGCGGGCGACCGCGCGCTCTTCGTCGTCGAGCTCGCGACCGGCGGCGCGCCGGTGCGCCTCCTCGCCGAGCGCAGGGAGCTCGACTGATGCGCGCCCTCTACCTGAAGGAGCTGCGCAGCCTCTGGCCGTTCCTGATCCTCACCGGCCTGCTCCTCAGCGGGGATCTCCTGTTCCGTCCCTTCACCGAGCGGCTCGACGAGCAGACGTGGGAGGGCATCGCGTCCTACCTGCGGCCCGGACAAGACGGCACGTTCGGCTGGATCCTCGGGATCCTCTCGGTCTGCGTCGCGTACGCGGCGTTCCCGCGCGAGCACGACGAGCGCACGATCCACTTCCTCTACGCGCTCCCCATCCGGCGCCCTTGGATCTTCGTCACCAAGGCGGCCGCCGGGCTCACGATCCTGTGGGCCGGGGTGGGGCTCCTCTTGGTGTCCGACGCCGCGCAGAGCGTCTGGAACTCGCAGTCGTTCGAGGGCGCGCACTGGCGCGCGGACGTCGCGCTGTCGCACGCGGTGTTGCAGGCAACGTTCTGTGCGATCGTCTATGCGCACGGGCTCGCCGCCTCGGTCCTGCGCCGCTTCGGCGTCCTGCCGTACGCGCTGCTCCTGTTCGTCGCGTGGATCGTGAGGGACGTCTTGCCGCCCGCGGCGTGGATCGATCCGAGCGCGCTCCTCGTCGCGCGCTACGAGGGCGCGCGCCTCTCGATCGCGTGGGGCCCGTGGATCGTGCACGCGCTGGTCGGCGTCGTCGCCGCGCTGACCGCGTACGCGGCGTGGATGGGCCCGGCCGAGGCGATCGGGCTGGGCCTGCGGCGGACGCAGGCGAGCCTCGCGGGCAAGCTCGCCCTCGGCTGCGGCGGCGCGGGGCTCGTCGTGGTGTCGTTCGCGCTCGTCGGGATCGTCACGCAGATCGGGCCGCCCGACGCGGCGAGCGCGGAGGCGCCGGCTCCGGCCGAGCGCCCGTCGCGTGCGTCGCAGAACCACCGCACCGCGCGCTACGAGCTCACGTACCCGGTGAGCCACGAGGCGCGCGCGCTCGCGCTCGCCGCGGACGCGGACGCGATCCACGCGGCGATCCAGCGCGAGCTCGGCGCCGAACCGGGGCCGCTCCTCGCGGCCGACCTCACCGAAGAGAGCGCGGAGCACCGCGGCATCGCGTCGTGGACGCACCTGCGGATCGGGCTCGCGGCCGAGCCCGATCCCATACGCCTGCGCCACGTCTTCGCCCACGAGACCGCGCACGCCTTCCAGCACACGATCAGCGATCAGCGGCAGAGCGACGCGGGCGACGCGACGCGCTTCTTCGCGGAGGGTGGGGCGGAGCACCTCGCGGACCGCGTCGTGCCGAACGAGGCGGCCCGCCGCGCGGCGCGCGCGGTCGCTGCGGCGACCTGGGCTCGGCACGGCATGCGCTCGGACGATCTGCTCGACGAGCGTCGCCTGCGCGAGCGCTTCGACACGACGCTCGTGTACTCGCTCGGGGAGCGCTGGGTGGACGCGCTCTCTCGCGTGTGCGGCGCGGGCGCCGTCGGGGACGCGCTGCGCGCGATGGCGCGCGAGGGGGCGCCGCGGGACCTCGGCCCACGCGCGTTCTGGGAGGACACGCTCGCGGCGTTCGGGTGCGACCTCGAGGCGGTCGACGCGGCGTTCGCGGCGCAACTGGCCGACGACGCGCTCGCCCTCGCCGACGCGATCGAGCCGCTGCCGCGCATGAGCGGCGGGGTGGTCGGGCGCGACGGCGGGGTGCTCCTCGTCGCGGCGCGGCTCGACCGGGACGTGCCGGCGAGCGCGCTGTTCTTCGTGCGCGTGCGCGCGACGGTCGACGCAGAGGACACCCGCACGTTCTCGTTCCGCGGCCGGCTCGACCCGGCCGACCCGCGCCGCGTCGCGTTCCGGCTCACGCGCGCGGTGCTGCCCTCGACGCGCTTCCAGCTCCAGCTCTGCGCGCTCGTCGACGAGCGCGGCTGGCCGTTCTGCGAGACCTGGCGCTGGGCCACCGACCGCTAGCGCGCGCTCACCCGAGGCCGGGGCAGTGCACGTCCCCGAAGACGGTGAGGTTGTTCCCCTCGTTGCACTCGACGCGCTCGCTCTCGTCGTCGGCGCGGGCCCAGACCTCCGCGCCGGGCCGCTCGGTCGGCACGTCGGGCCACGCGCAGCTGACCGCCTCGCACGCGCCCGGATCGAGCACGCCGGTGGTGTACGCGCGGCAGATGAGCGTCCCGCCCGCGCGCGGATCACCGACGTAGAAGCCCACCGCGAGCCCGCCCCCGACCGACTCCGTCCCGCGGTTGCACGCGTTCACGCGCAAGGTCGCCGCGCCGTCGACGCCGCACTCCACCGGCGTCCCGCGCGCGGTGAGGTCCGGCGCCGCGTCGGGGACCGCGCTGCCCTGATCGTTCTGGCGGAAGTTGTTGAGCGCGGGGTCGAGCCAGTTCGAGCTCATCGCGGAGGTGGTCGGCACGACGCCCGCTTCGCTCACGTTCGTGACGAAGTACGCGTGCTGGTTCCAGATGCGCCGCGAGCGCACCCAGCGGTCGGCCGCGTCGCGGTAGACGCGGATGCCGTACGTGCCGGTCGGGCGCGCGGAGCGGCAGGTGTCGCCGATGCCGGGCGTGCCCGCCGGCGGCGCGGCGCAGTAGAAGGGCGTCGACGCGCAGCCCGCGCCGGCGCAGCACTCGGCGTCGCTCGAGCAGCGGCAGAAGCCGTCCTGGCAGCGCCCCGACACGCAGTCCGCGTTCTCGCCGCACCGCAGGCCCGCGAAGATGGGATCGAGCCACCGGTTGGCCGCCGTGACCCCGAACGCGTCGCACGGGCGGGGGAGGGCCGCGCTCCCGCCAGGACCGCAATTGAAGTTGTCACCGATCACGATCTCGGCGTTGAAGTCTCCGTCGACGTCCGCGATGACCGGGTTCTCGTACCAGGTGCACGACGAGCGGGCCTGGCTGAACAGCACGTCGCCCGACTGTCCGTCGTACACGCGCAGGAAGCACTCGTCGCCGTAGACGACCTCCGCGCGCCCGTCGCCCTCGAAGTCGAACACGCTCGAGCCGGTGACGTTGCTCGACTGATCCTGCGCCGGCTGCGACCAGAGGACGCCGTCGGTCCGGCCCGGGCCGCACGTCCCGATCGCGCCGGCCGGTGTGCAGTCGAGGTCGAAGACGCTCAGCGCGTTCGCGCCCGCGAGCGAGAACTCGGGCCGGCCGTCTCCGTCGAAGTCCGCGATGGTCGGCGGGCCCCCGGTGCCGCCGCCGGGGATCGCGACCGGCCCGAATACGAGCGTTCCGTCGAGCGTCTGCACGCGCGCCTGCCCGGCGCTGATCACGGCGACCTCGGGCGTCTGCGCCGGCCAGTCGTTGCGCCCGGGGAAGTGCCCGAAGTCGGCCAGCGCCACGTGCCCCGCCGCGGTGCCGCCCGCGAAGTACGGCTCCGGCGTCCACGCCGACGCGGCGCGGTCCCACTCCCAGACGCTGTGTCCCGCGACGAGCTCGGGGTTTCCGTCCGCGTCGACGTCCGCGACCACGCCGAAGATCCCCTGGCTGTAGATCAGCTGCCCGATCGAGCCGTCGATCAGGCGTCCGTCCGCGCCGTAGACGAGCCCGCCGCGCAGGATCTCGGGCACGCCGTCGTCGTCGAGGTCGACGAGGCTCGGGCCGGCCCACCCGCCCCCGGTCGGCTCGTGCGCCGTCACTCCGTCGGCCAGCGTGCTGCGCCAGAGCACGCTCCAGGCGCCCGCCGCGTCGTCGTAGCCGAACGCGACGAGCCCGCCGCCCGCCTTGTACGCGACGATCTCGGGGCGCCCGTCGCCCGTCAGGTCGCCGACCGCCGGCGGCGAGGAGTGGCTGACGAGCTGGAGCGAGCCGAGCTCGGCCGTCAGCGCGCAGGTCGCGCCGTCGAGGATGCGGATCACGCCCGTCGGCTGCTCGCTGCTGCCGTCGACGCCGTCGTCGAACACCGCGACGATCGACGGGCGCGGCGCCTCGCCGGGCCGCCGGCCGATGCCGAAGTCCACGACCAGCGGCGTGCTGAGGACGTGGACGTGGCTGGGGAACGCGTCGCCCGCGGGCGCGGTGTCGAAGGCGCACTGGAGCGTCGGGGCGAACACGCCCGCGAGCACGAAGCGGTTGCAGCTCGGATCGCGATCGCGCGTCGGCGGCACGCCGTACGGCAGGCAGCGCCCGCTCTCGTGGCAGTACGCGTCGTCGAGGCAGTCATCGCTCGTCGTGCACTCGGGCCCGGGCGTGACGCACGCGCTCTCGACGCACACCTCGCCCTCCGCGCAGCACGCCGCGCCGCAGGGCGTGCACGGCCCGGCGTCGTCTCCGCCGCCCGCGTCGCGCCCGCCCCCGTCGACGCGCTCGCCCCCGTCCATCCCGCCGCCGTCGCCGCGGGGCACGCAGCGCCCGTCGATGCAGCGCTCGAGGCCGCAGTCGTCGTCGGAGTCGCAGCCGGCCGGTGGGGTGCCCGCGCAGTCGCAGCCGGCGAGCGAGAGGGTGACGAGCGCGAGCGTGACGCGAGTGAGCAGGCGGAGAAGCATCTCGCGCCAGTCTACTCTCGCGCCGCCGTCTCAGAAGGGGCCGTCGGAGATCCACATCGGATCGTCGGCGTCCGGCGTCGTGAGGCGCCCGAGGATCGCGACGTTCCCCGTCGCGGTGTAGTCGAGCGCGATCTGCCCGCCCTCGTTGAGCCTCCAGTACGCGACCATCCCGGGGATCGAGCCGTCGATCTGGCGCATCATGTTCTCGCGGATCGCGCTCTGCTCGCGCGCCACGCGCCAGATGCGGATCTCGTCGACGTCGAAGTCGGCGCGCCCGCACGTGTACAGTCGGTCGTTGAGCGCGCGCGTGATCTCGGGCACGTCCGCGGCGCGCGCGACGAGCTCCCCGTCGACGTAGAGGAACTGCATGTGCCGGCCGTCGGGCTGCACGCGCGCGACGAAGGCGATGTGCGTCCAGCGGTCGACGACGAGCTCGGGCCCGACGAGCACGTGCGAGAGCGGCGCCACCTCCCAGCCGGCCACGACGCGGCCGCCGCGCAGGCCGACGAAGTTGTGCCGGGCCACGGCGTCGCCCTTGAAGCAGAAGTTCGCGTCGCCTCGCTCGCGGGAGCGGACCCACAGCTCGAACGCGGAGTCGTTCGGCGTGCTGAAGACCGGAGAGTCGCGGACGGTGAAGTACGTCGTCGGGCCGAACCGCAGCGCGGGACGCCGCGGGCCCGCGTCGAGCGCCGCGTCGAAGCCCGCGTCCCGCGGGCCGGCGTCGGGGCGCGGCCCGGCGTCCGGGCGGCCGGCGTCGAACGGCATCACGACGCCTGCGTCGAAGGGCATCACGACGCCCGCGTCGAACCCCGTCCCCGCGTCGAAGGGCATGACGACCCCGGCGTCGAAGCCGGCCCCGCCGTCGAACGGCGTCACGACGCCCGCGTCGAAGGGCACCACCACGCCCGCGTCCATCGCCACGAGGCCCGCGTCGAAGCCGCCGCCGGCGTCCCGCGGGCCGGCGGCGCCGTCGTGCGCGAGGTAGCACCCCGCGAGCAGCGCGCCTGCGGCGGGGACGGCGAACCGGTGGGAGCCTCGGGGCATCCGGGCAACATACCGCGGCCCCGCGCGGGGGGCACGGAACCCGCCCATCGCTGCTATGGTGCGCCGCATGGACGAGAACCTGAACGCGGCCGTCCTCGGGGCGGGCTCGTGGGGCACGGCGCTCGCGAAGCTGCTCGCGGACAACGGCCACCACGTGCGGCTCTGGTGCCGCCGCGAGGAGCAGGCCCAGGGCATCGAGGCCGCGCGCGAGAACGCGACCTACCTCCCCGGGATCACGCTGCCCGCGTCGCTGTGCGCGACGAGCGACCTCGCGGCCGCGCTCGACGGCGTCGGCCTCGTGCTCAGCGTCGTGCCGACCCATGGGCTGCGCGCCGTGCTCGAGGAGGCGGCGCCGAGCCTCCCCGCGGACGCGCCGGTGCTCTCGTGCACGAAGGGCATCGAGCAAGGCACCTTGCAGATGGTCTCGGAGATCTTCGAGGAGCACGTCCCGAAGGAGCGCCACCACCTCCTGACCTTCCTCGCCGGGCCCAGCTTCGCGCGCGAGGTCGCGGCGCGGATGCCGACGGCGGTCACCGTCGCCGGGCACGACGAGGCGGTCACCCGCCGCGTGCAGCGCCACCTCGCGAGCCCCGCGATGCGCGTCTACACGACCGACGACGTGATCGGCGCCGAGGTCGGCGGCGCGCTCAAGAACGTCATCGCGATCGCCGCCGGCGTCGGGGACGGGCTCGGCTTCGGGCACAACGCGCGCGCGGCGATCATCACCCGCGGGCTCGTCGAGATCGGCCGGCTCGGCCAGCGCCTCGGGGCGCACCCGATGACCGTGCACGGGCTCGCCGGGATGGGCGATCTCGTCCTGACCTGCACCGGCGACCTCAGCCGCAACCGCAAGGTCGGCCTCGCGCTCGGCCGCGGCCAGAAGCTCGCGGACATCCTCGCGGGGATGAACATGGTCGCGGAGGGCGTGCGTACCACCAAGAGCGCGTACGAGCTCGCCGCGCGCGTCGGCGTCGAGATGCCGATCACCGAGGCGATGTACCGGATCCTCTACGAGGACCACGACCCGAAGCTGGCGGTGACCGAGCTGATGACGCGCCGCGCCCGCGCCGAGCGCGACGAAGATCACGACTGAGCTTCGCGCGCGGCCACCTCCGCGCGCAGCTCGCGCTGGAGCTTCTCGTCGAGCGGGAAGCGCCACATCGCCGCCGCGGCCGCGAGCAGGCTCGCGGCGGGCACGATCACGTAGACCAGGCGCAGCCCGAGGATCGCCTCCGGCGAGTTCTCGGCCTGCGGGTCGAACCCGACGAGGTCGAGGAGCGGGTAGGCGACGCCGACCGAGAGCGCGAAGCCGAGCTTGTTGGTCATCGCGAGCAGCGAGTAGAAGAGGCCCGCGCGCCGGGTCCCCGAGCGCAGCGCGTCGTGATCGGTCACGTCCGCGATGATCGACTTCAGCAGCACGGGCGCCGCGCCGTAGCCCAGTCCGTAGATCACGTACGCGCCCACCACGGCCCACACCGGGTCGCCGGGCCCGAGCAACAGGACGAACGGCAACACCGCGGCCATGTAGAGCATCGCGACCGCGAAGGTCGTGTGCTTGCCGAGCCGATAGCTGATGCGCACCCACATCGGCACGCTCAGCAGCCCCGCGACGAAGTACGTGAGCAGGAACAGGCTCGTCCAGCGGTCCATGTCGAGCGCGTGCTCGACGAAGAAGATGTAGAGCGAGGCGGTCACCCCCGCGGCGAGCCCGGCGCCGAGATCGGCGGCGAGCACGCGGAGCATGAAGCGGTTGGTGATCGCGAGGCGGAACGCGCGCAGCATCCCGACGGGCTCGCCGGTCTGCGGCGCGATCGCCCGCTCGCCGACGCCGAGCGTCGCGGCGGCGACCGTGATCGGCAGGAGCGCGAGGATGAACCACCCGATCGCGCCGGCGCGCGTCGCCCCGCCACCGCCGATTCGCTGCTCGATCCACGAGGGCAGGGCCAGCACGAGCACCATGCCGAAGAGCAAGCCGCCTTGTCGCCACCCCTGCAAGCGACTGCGCACGTGGTAGTCGTCGGACAGCTCGGCGCCCCACGCCATGTGCGAGATGGTGAGCATCGTCCAGCCCACGTAGAGCAGCACCAGCCACACGAGCAGGTAGAGCCACGACACCTCCTCGGGCGGCAGGAAGACGCGCCACACGCACAGCAGCAGGATCGGCACGGCGGCCACGATGAGCGGGCGGCGCCGGCCCCAGCGCGTGCGCGCGCGATCGGCGACCGCGCCGAGCATCACGTCGGTCGCCACGTCCCACAGGCGCGTGATCATGAACACGGTCCCGACGATCGAGAGCCCGAGCCCGAGATCCTCCGCGTAGAACGGCGGCAGGTAGATCACGAGCGGCATGCCGAGCGCCGCGATCGGGATCGAGGGCGCGGCGAAGAGGGCGAGGTGACGCGTCGCGAGCTTCATGAGGGCCGCGCGGGGGGGCCAGCATACACGAGGGCGCGCGCGAGTCGCGCGCCACGGAAGGCGGCCGTTGCGCGCGAACGCGCCGACGCCCATGCTCCGCCCGCCGTGGCGGACACCGTCCTGATCGTCCCTTGCTACAACGAGGCCGCGCGGCTCGACGCCGACGCGTTCCTCGCGGGGCTCGAGGCGATCGAGGGGCTCCGCCTGAGGTTCGTGGACGACGGATCCCAGGACGACACGCTCGCGGTGCTCGAGGCGCTCCGCGCGCGGGCGCCGTCGCGCATCGAGATCACCGCGTGCCCGAAGAACGGCGGCAAGTCCGAGGCGGTCCGCGCGGGCGTCCACGCGGCGCTCGCGGACGCGCCGCCGGAGTACCTGGGCTACTGGGACGCCGACCTCGCGACGCCGCTCGCCGAGGTCCCGCGGTTCGTGCGCGTGCTCGACACGCGGCCGGACGTGCGCGTCGTGCTCGGCTCGCGCGTGCGGCTGCTCGGGCGCCGCATCAAGCGCAAGGTCTCTCGCCACCTCTTCGGCCGCGTGTTCGCGACGGCGGTCTCCACGATGCTCTCGCTCCACGTCTACGACACGCAGTGCGGCGCCAAGGTGTTCCGCGTCGCGCCGGATCTGGCCGCCGCGTTCGGCGCGCCGTTCATGTCGCGCTGGGTCTTCGACGTGGAGCTGCTGGTGCGGCTGATGATCGGCTGGGAGGCACGCGGCCTCGAGGCGGCGGACGTGATCGTCGAGCTCCCGCTCGAGACGTGGGAGGACGTCGCGGGCTCCAAGGTGAGCTTCGCGGACGGGCTGCGCGCGATCGGCGAGGTCGCCGCCATCGGGGCGCGCTACCGCGACGTGCTCGTCCCGCGCCGGGCGCGCCTGGGCTGGGACGACCCCTGAGCGACCGATTGCGCTAAGAATGGAGCGCGGTGGAAGGCTGGTGGAGACGGCTCGTGTACTGGGGGGTGCTGCCGAGCATCGCCGCGGCGGCGGGCATCCTCGGGTACTACTCGTACCGCTCTGCCGAGCAGTTCGCGACGCTCGGCGAGCAGTCGATCGTCTCGTCGACCGTGCTGCTCGTCGACGAGAAGGTCGACCGCATCGAGGAGCAGATCATCAACGCGGACAACGCGGTCTTCCACCTCGTCGATCTCGAGGCGCTCGATGTGCTCGAGGCCGCGTGGCTCCCGCTCGCCGAGCGCATCAGCCCGAGCGTGCGCGCGGTGCTCGTGCTCGACGAGGCGGGCGAGACGCTCGCCTACGCGTATCGCGGCGGACCGCGCGGCCGGCAGGACTTCCACAAGGTGTTCCTCGAGCGGATCCTTCCGGACCTCGAGCTCCAGCGGCAGCGGCCCGAGCAGCTCCGGCACCTGCACCGCAGCTACGGCGATCGGTCCTACCTCATCTCGTACAAGGCGGTGCGCGCGGGCGGCCGGCGCAACTACCTCGTCGCCTATCACGACACGCAGTACTACGTGCGCGAGGTGTTCCCTTCGCTCTTCGTCAGCGACGAGGAGGGCGAGGGGCAGCGCTACAACGTCGTCGACTCCGACAACCACCGGATCTTCGGCCCGAGCCTGAGCCGCGCGGGTGACTACCTCGTCGGCCGTCGCTTCCCGACGACCCTCTACAACTGGCGGCTCCAGATCGCGCCGAAGGAGGCGCCCCTGCTCGAAGCGCAGCGCCGCAGCGGCTTTGCGACCGAGGTCGGCCTCGTCGGCCTCTCCTTCGCGGTGATCCTCATCGGCATCCTCCTGCTCGTCTACGTGTCGGCCAAGGAGAGCCGGCTCAACGCGCTGCGCTCGGAGTTCGTCGCGAACGTGTCGCACGAGCTGAAGACGCCGCTCTCCGTCGTCCGCATGTTCGCGGAGATGCTGCTGACCAAGCGCGTGCGCACGCCCGAGAAGGAGCAGGAGTACCTCGAGATCATCCTGCGCGAGTCCGAGCGCCTGAGCGCGCTGATCGAGAACGTGCTCGACTTCTCGGCGATCGAGCGCGGCAAGCAGAGCTACCAGCTGCGCGAGGGCGACCTCGGCGAGGTGGTCGGCCGCGCGATCGACGCGTTCCGGTTCCGGCTGGAGCGCGACGGGATCGCGCTCGAGGTGGTGGTGCCCGAGGACCTCCCGCCGGTGCGCTTCGACGAGCAAGCCATCTTGCTCTCGATCATGAACCTCCTCGACAACGCGGTGAAGTACGGCGACAAGACCGCCATCGAGGTGCGGGTCGAGCGCGGGCGCCGTCACCTCTACGTGCGCGTGCGCGATCACGGCCCGGGGATCCCGCCCGCCGAGACGCGGCGCGTGTTCGAGCGCTTCTACCGGGTGCGGCGCGCCGGCGAGAGCACGCGCGGCTCGGGGATCGGGCTGTCGCTGGTGCGGCGCATCGTCGAGGCGCACGGCGGCCGGGCCTGGGCGGAGAACCACGCCGAGGGCGGCGCGCTCGTGTCGATCTCGCTGCCGCTCGGCTCGGGTTGGTCGGCGGCGGGGGACGTACCCGCGCCGGCGCTCGACGAGGCGCCGTCGCGCGCCACTCCGTCCGAGCGGCCGCACGCCGCGGGGTGAGGATCTGGTAAGGTGGGCCAGCGATGAGTGAGACGCAGCGGATCCTGCTCATCGAGGACGATCCCGCGATCGCGCTCGGGCTCTGCGACACGCTCGAGTTCGAGGGGTTCGAGGTCGAGCACGCGCGGACGGGGCACGAGGGGATCGCGGCCGCGCGGCGCCACCGGCCGGACTGCATCCTGCTCGACCTGATGCTGCCCGACACGAACGGGTACCGGGTCTGCGAGCAGCTGCGCGAGGGCGATCCCGTCGTGCCGATCATCATGCTGACGGCGCGCTCGCAGGAGGCCGACAAGATCCGCGGGCTCGACGCGGGCGCGGACGACTACGTGACGAAGCCCTTCGGGGTGGGGGAGCTGGTGGCGCGGATCCGGGCGATCTTCCGGCGGCTGAACCGCGGGGCGCGCAGCGAGGCGCCGATCGAGATCGGCGACGCCGTGATCGATCCGATCGCGCAGGTGCTGAAGCGAGGGCGGAGCGAGACGAAGCTGTCGTTCTACGAGGTCGCGCTCCTGAAGCTCTTGCACGAGCGCGGCGGGCAGCCGGTCGGGCGCGACGAGATCCTCGATCGGGTGTGGGGGATCGAGGGCTCGCCGACGAACCGCACCGTCGACAACTTCGTGGTGAAGCTGCGCAAGAAGCTCGAGCCGCGCCCCGACGAGCCGCGGCACATCCTCACGGTGTACGGGATCGGCTACAAGCTGGTCGTCTGATCGGCGCGCGCGCCGCCTCGCCACAGACCTTCACAGCGTCTCACAGCGTCGCGGCGTGCTCGCGCAGGGCGAGCTCTTCGGGTGGGGGGCGGGGGCGCCGCGGGAGGAGCGGGACGCGGTCGGGGAGGGCGGGCACCTCGGCGCGCTCGCGCTCGCCGAACAGCGACGCCTCGATCTCTGCGGCGAGCACGTAGAGGCCCCACAGCGTCGGGCCCTCGCAGCCGAACGGGAGGATCGCCTCGAGCACCGCCTCGCGCGCGGCGCCCTGCGTGCCGCCGCCGGCCGGGGTCGCGCACGCCTGGAAGAGGGCGAGGTAGCCCAGGCCCGCGGTCGACATCGCGGCGAGGTACGCCGACACCTCCGCGCGCGCGAGGCCGTCGAGGCCCTCGGGGCAGCCGGGGCAGGGGATCGCGTCGCCGTCGTCGCCGTCGGCCGCGTGCCGCAGCTCGTGCGCGGCGACCGAGCGCGCGACCACCATCGCGAGCCGCTCGATCGCGTCCTCGAGCCCGCGCGTCGTCGCGAGGCGCTCGGAGGCGCCGACGAGCTGCGCCGCCTCCTCCACGGTCACCTCGGGGCACTCGGTGTTGCCGCGGCTGCGCGCGAGCGCGCGCTCGAGGGCGGCGAGGCTGTCGCGCGAGATGCCGTTGTACGGCAGGCCGCTCATCCGGAAGCGGCTGCCGCAGAACTGCCGCGACTCGATCTCCGCGGCGACCTCGATCAGCGCTTGCTGGTCCTCGGCGGTCTCCTCGAGCAGGGCGTAGGTGGCCGGGTCGAGGGCGGCGTGCACCTCCTGGCGCACCCACGGCAGCCACGAGCGCTCGCGCGCGGGGCGGCGGGCGTCGATCGCCGCGTGGAGCGCGGGCCAGACGTGGCGGACGGTGAAGTGCAGCACGCGGCGCATGAGCACGAAGGCGTCGTCGCCGTGGCGCCCCGTGCGGCCGAGCCACCCCTCGACGGAGCCGAGCCGGTCGGCGCGCCGCAAGAGGCGCACGCGGTGACCGGCGCCGTTGCGCGCGTCGGCGAGCACCTCGTAGCTGCGCGTCTCGAGCATCGGGGCGCGGCGCTCGCGCACGACGAAGGACGCCTCGAGGCGCCAGGGCACCCCCGAGTCGTCGAGGTAGCGGTTGTAGGCCCAGAGCCAGTAGTCGAGCCGGTGCGCGCGCCCGAGCGGGTCGCCGCGCAGGGCCTCGTGCGTGCGCGCGAACAGCTCGCTCACGTTCGGGTCGGGCTCGAGCTCGGCGGCGAGGCGCGCGAACCGCTCGTCGGCCTGCCGCGTCCAGTAGCGCGAGCCGAACCGCGACGCGTAGGCCAGCCCGATCGTCCAGGCCGGGATGAGCTCGCCGTGCACGCGGTCGAAGTCGATCGCGCGCCGCGCGTAGTCGCTCATCGGTCGCTCGGGTGCGTACACCGGGGCGCCCTCGATCGTCGCCTCGCCGCGCACGAACGCGCGCACGCGCCGGCCCGCGAGCGGCCAGCCGAGCAGCACGACGGACGCGAGCGCCGCCGCGCCGAGGCCCCAGAGGAGCCGGCGGCGCCGCTCGCGCAGGATCCGCGCGACCGCGTCGTCGATCTCGTCTCGCCGGGCGCCGTCCATGCTCCTACGGCCCGCGCGGGCCGTAGCCTCAGACTACGTCGCGCGCCGGAAGTTCTCATCTCGCGCGAAGCGCAGCGCCGACCGGGCCGGGAGAGGCTAGAGTCGGGGCATGCGCCTCGCCCTCGCCTCGATGCTGATCCTCTGTGCGTGTGGCGGCTCGGACGAGCCGGCTCCGTCCGCTGCGTCTTCGTCGAGCGCCGGCGGCGAGGAGGCCAGCTC
Organism: Sandaracinaceae bacterium; assembly: GCA_019637095.1. Lineage (GTDB taxonomy): Bacteria > Myxococcota_A > Polyangia > Polyangiales > Sandaracinaceae > JACKEC01. The sequence continues at coordinate 54,833 of JAHBWG010000033.1, forward strand.
CGCGCCGACCGGGCCCGACCCGGCGGGGGTCGAGGAGGTGCGCGACCTCGTGCGCGGCATCGGGCTCGGGCCGACCGCGGACGCCGCCCGGCGCCTGCGCGACGCGTCCTACCGCGTGCAGGGGGTCGAGTCCGTCCGCCTCGCGTGCCTGCAGCTCGTCGAGGCGTTCGTCGCGGGCTCGGTCGAGGCGTTCGACGCGGACGCGCAGTGCTTCGCGAGGCTCGACGCGCTGCGCACGACCTACGAGGTCGCGGACGCGCCGGACCTCTCCGGTTTCCGGGCGCTGATCGCGGAGGCGCGCGCCGAGCGGCACCGCAACCTCCCGCCCCTGCCGCCCGGGTTCGCGTCGGACAACGACGAGCGCGTCCTGCAGGGCGAGCTCACCGACGACGACCCGCGCCTGCCGAACGGGACCGCGTACGACGAGCACGTCGTCGAGCTGACGCCGGGCTGGACGGTGACGATCGACCTCGTCAGCAGCGCGTACGACACGTTCCTCTACCTTCACGGCGCGGACGGTCGCGAGCTCGCCGCCGACGACGACGGTGGCGAGGGCCTCAACAGCCGCATCGTCCATCGCGTCACCGCGGCGGGCGCCTACCGCGTGCGCGCGGGGGCGTTCAGCGCGCGGGGCCGCGGCCCGTACCGCCTCACCGTGGCGCTCTCGGCCGAGTAGCCCCATGCCGCCCCGCGATCACACGTTCCACGGTGAGAACGCCTGTCGCGCCCTCTTCGCGTGCCGGCCCGACGCCATCCATCGCGCGCTCCTGAGCGAGGAGGCCGCGCCGCGCTTCGCCGACCTCATGCGCGCGCTCGCGAAGCGCCGCCGTCCGTACCGCGTCGTCCCGGAGGCGGAGCTCGAGAAGGTCGCGGGCAGCCGGCACCACGAGGGGATCTGCATCGTCGCCGATCCGATCGAGCCGCCGCGCGCCGCCGACCTGCTCGGCGCGCTCGGCGCGCGCCCGGCGCGCTACGTCTTCCTCGACGGCGTGCGCAACCCGCACAACGTCGGCGCGCTCTTGCGCGCGGCGGCGCACTTCGGCGACGCGGCGCTCGCGGGCCTGCCCGGCGACCTGCCGAACGTCTCCGGCGCGGTCGCGCGCATCGCCGAGGGCGGCGCCGAGCACGTCCCCGTGCTCGTGTGGCCCGATCCGCGCCGCGCGCTCTCGCGCCTGCGCGAGCACGGCTTCGTGGTGATCGCCGCGGAGACGCGCGGCGGGGCGTCGGTCTTCGACGCGAAGCTGCCGCGCCGCGCGGTCTTCCTCGTCGGCGCAGAGCGCGAAGGGCTCAGCGCCTCCGCTCGCCTCGAGGCGTCGCTCGCCGTGACCATCCCCGGCACCGGCGCCGTCGAGAGCCTCAACGTCGCGGTGGCGTGCTCGGTCCTGCTCGCGGAGCACCGGCGCCAGCACCCGTCGTGATCGGCTACCTGGCCGCGGAGGGCTTCGAGGAGGAGCTCGCGCGCGAGCTCGGCGCGCCGCACGAGCGCCACGGGCGCCTCTTCCTCGCGCCGGGCCCCGAGCGCAGCGCGGCGTGGGCGGCCAACGTCTGGCGTACGCCGGTGCGGCTCGAGGTGCGCTCCATCGCCGACGCGGCCGCGCAGCTCCGCGCGCTCCAGCGGAACTGGGCGCTCTACTCCGCTCGCGATCATCGCCGCGCGGCGCTGATCGACGCGCGCCTGCCGCACGTCTCCGCCAAGCCGATCGCGCCGTTCTCGCCGCTGCCCGCTGCCCCGCTCGGCTCCTTCACGCTCCTCGACCGCGACACCGTGCTCGCGTCGGCCGACTGCGCGAGCCCGTTCCCCCACGGCGAGGTGCGCTTCGTCGAGGACCACGAGGGACCGCCGAGCCGCGCGTACCTCAAGCTGTGGGAGCTCTTCACGCTGAGCGGGCGCTGGCCGGCGCCTGGCGAGCGCGTGGTGGATCTCGGCGCGGCGCCCGGCGGCTGGACGTGGGTGCTCGCAAGCCTCGGGTGCCGGGTGCTCAGCGTCGACAAGGCCCCGCTCGATCCGCGCGTCGCGGCGCTCCCCAACGTCGAGCACCGGACGCAGAGCGCGTTCGCGCTCGATCCCGCGGAGGTCGGGCCGATCGATTGGCTGTTCTCGGACGTGATCTGTTACCCGAAGCGGCTCCTCGGGCTGGTCGAGCGGTGGCTCGCGGCGGGCAACGTCCGCAACTTCGCTTGCACGATCAAGTTCCAGGGCGAGACCGATCACGAGACCGCGACGCGCTTCGCGGCGATCGAGGGCGCCCGGCTGCGCCACCTCTCGCACAACCGCCACGAGCTGACGTGGACGCGGCTCGCGTGATCGCGCCGGCTTCGAGGTCTGTCGACGAGTCTCCCGTCGCCCCGCGGCCGATGCGGGCCCATCCGCGGCGTTGCCGCGGCTCGCCGTCCTCTCGCACGACCCCTCGCGTCGCCTTGCGGCTGGACGCACCTCGACCCCGGTGCTCGGCCCGATTCGTCGACGGACCTTCAGGGGCAGCGCGAGCGGATGCGGCGGATCGCGGCGGCGTCGAAGCCCTGCGGCGCGCGCTCGAGGTAGCGCGTGGCGAGCTCGCACGCCTCGAGCCCCTCGACGGTCTGCGCGAGGAGCGCGATCGCCATCGGCGCCGGGTCGCGCCCCTCCATCGCCTGACGCAGGTGCGTCTCGGCGGGCTGGTTGCGCAGCCGCGCGATGCGCGCGAGCACGAGCGCGGCCTCTGCGGAGCGGCCGTCGAGCCGCCGGGCGATCTCCGCCTCGCGCTGCGCCGACGAGACCTCGCCGTTCTCGAGCAGCACGAGCGCCTCGGTCGCGTGCAGGCGCGCCCCGAGGATCGCGTCGGTGTTGGCGCTCGCGCCCGCCGCGTCGGTCGCCTCGCGCACGTAGCGGCGCGCGACGCTGAACTCCGCGGCGCGCGCGTGGATGCCGGCGAGCCCGAGCCGTCCGTGCACGTCGGTCGACGAGAGCGTGAGCGCGCTGCGGAACGCGTCGCTCGCCTGCCGGTCGCGCTCCGCTTGCACGAGGACGCGGCCGAGCGCGACGTAGATCGGCGCGTCGCGGTGCGCCTCGGCGAGCTCGCGCAGGCGCGCGACCGCGAGCGCGCCGTCGCCGCGCAGGACGGCGAGGCCCGCCTCGATGCGCGCGAGCGCGAGGGCATCCGCGCCCGCCTCGCGCGCGCGCGCCAGCGCGCTGGCCGCGCCCTCTGCGTCCCCGTCGCGCAGCGCCAGGCCGGCCTCCTCGAGCGGGTCGATGGCCGGCGGCGGCTCCGGCTCCGGCTCCGGCTCGGGCTCCGGCTCCGGGGTCGCCTCCGCGACGACCACCGGCTCGGGCTCGGGCTCCGGCTCCGGCGCTGCCTCGACCACGTCCTCGACCGCCGGCTCGGGCGCGGGCTCGGGCGCCGTCGTCGCGCTCTGGGTCGCGCTCGGCGCCGGGACGTCGTCGCGCTGATTGGCGGTGAGCCCGACGGCGGTGCCGATCGCCACGCCGCCGGCGACGCAGAGCGCGCCGATGATCACGACGCGCCCCCTCCGGCTCTTGGCCGGCGTGCGCGGGACCACGTACGTGCCGCTGTCGTTGCCAGCGCGGATCGGCTCGAGCGTCCGCTCCGGGGGCTTCTGCAGCGCGGGCGCCGTGTCGATCGGCGCGTCCCACGGGTTCGAACGCTCGTCCGGGAGGTTGCCGCGATCGAAGAACTTGGTGCGGACGAGCTCATCGGGGACCTGCGGGCCCCACCCGCGGTACTCGTCTCGCGGAGCCGCGGGAGCCGGCTCGTAGTACGGGTCCATCGCCGGCGGCAGGGGCGCGTGGGGCGGCGCCTCCGGGGGCACCTCGTACGGATGCGCGGGGAGCCCGGCGAGATCGAGCTGAGACAGATCGACCTGCGTCGTCGGTGCGTCGTCTCCGCCCGTCCCTTGCGAGAACGCGACACGCGTGGGCGCGCCCTCGAAGCCGTCGTCGATCGGCGGGTGGAGATCGGGGTCGGGGTAGGCGCGGGCGGCGGCGTCGTGGCTCACGTCACCCCAGGGCCTCGCAAGGCGCGTGCTACGGCCTGCTTTTTCGCGTTCGTCGGGCTGCCAGAACCCGGTCGCGTCGGACTGGGGACTCGACTCCCCCCCACGCTCGCCGCCGCCGAGGTCGTCGGGCCCCGGTGAATCGTCGGGCGGTCGGCTCATGATCGGGCTCCCGGCGAAGGCACGCCCGAAGGATAGCGTGCCTTCGCCCCGGCGCGGGCTCGTCGTGGATCGGAGCGCGTCACGGCTCCGTCACGCCGGCGGCGGTGCCGCCTTCTGCCGCGCGTGCTTCGCGCCGCTCTTCTGGTCCTCGAGCAGCTCGATGGCCGGCAGGTCGAGCTTGCCCGGCTCCTCGAGCGCGAGCTCGAGCACCTCGGTCATGTGGCTGACGCCGATGAACTCGAGCTCCTCCTTGATCTCGGCGGGGACCTCCTCGAGATCGGCGACGTTGCGCTCGGGGAGGATCACGCGCTTGATGCCGGCGCGGTGCGCCGCGAGGACCTTCTCCTTCACGCCGCCGACGGGGAGCACCCGCCCGCGCAGGGTGATCTCGCCGGTCATGGCGACGTCGTGCCGCACCCGGATCCCTGCGAGGAGCGAGACGAGGGCGGTCATCATCGTCACGCCCGCGCTCGGTCCGTCCTTGGGCATCGCGCCCGCCGGGATGTGGATGTGGATGTCGTGCTTCTCGAGGAAGTCCTCGGTGATCGTCAGCGACTTGGCGCGGGTGCGCACCCAGCTGAGGGCGGCCTGCGCCGACTCCTTCATCACCTCGCCGAGCTGGCCGGTGAGCTGCAGCTTGCCCGTCCCCTTCATCTGAGTGGCCTCGATGAAGAGGATCTCGCCGCCGACCGCCGTCCACGCGAGGCCGGTCGCGACGCCGGTGTCCTCCGTGCGCTCGGCGATCTCCGACTCGTAGCGCGGCGCGCCGAGGTAGGTGCGGATCGTCTCCGCGTCGTCGATCGGGTAGGGGCCCTCCTCGCCCTGCGCGATCTTCACGGCCACGCCGCGGATCACGCCGGCGAGCTTGCGCTCGAGGTTGCGCACGCCGGCCTCGCGCGTGTAGCTGTCGATGACCACCTCGATCGCCTCGCGCGTGAAGGTGATCTGCCCCTCCTTGATCCCGTGCTCCTCGAGCTGCTTGGGGATCAGGTGGTGGCGCGCGATGTCGAGCTTCTCGTTGCGCGTGTAGCCGGGGATGTCGATGACCTCCATCCGGTCGCGCAGCGGGGGCGGGATGGTGTCGCCGACGTTCGCCGTCGCGAAGAACATCACCTTCGAGAGGTCGTACGGGATCTCGAGGTAGTGGTCGGCGAAGGTGTCGTTCTGCTCCGGGTCGAGCACCTCGAGCAGCGCCGCCGCCGGGTCGCCGCGGAAGTCGTGCCCGATCTTGTCGATCTCGTCGAGCATGAAGACCGGGTTGATGGTGCTGGCCTTCTTCATCGACTGGATGATCTGGCCGGGCAGCGCGCCGACGTAGGTGCGGCGGTGGCCGCGGATCGCGGCCTCGTCGTGCACGCCGCCGAGCGAGATGCGGACGAACTTGCGGCCGAGCGCGCGCGCCACCGAGCGACCGAGCGAGGTCTTGCCGACGCCCGGCGGCCCGATGAGGCAGAGGATCGGGCCCTTCTTGTCCTTCTTCAGCTTGCGGACCGCGAGGAACTCGACGATGCGCTTCTTGACCTTGTCGAGGCCCGAGTGGTCCTCGTCGAGCACCTGACGCACGGTCGCGATGTCGAGGTTGTCGGTCGTGAGCTGCGTCCACGGCACGTCGAGGATCCAGTCGATGTACGTGCGCACGACCGTGTACTCGGCCGAGCCGACCTGCATCGAGCGCAGCCGCTTGAGCTGCTTGCGCGCGACCTCCTCCGCCTCGCGCGGGAGGTTCGCCTTCGTGATGCGCTCGTCGAGCACGTCGAGGTCGCCGGCGTCGCCGTCCTCCTCGCCGAGCTCCTCCTTGATCGCCTTGAGCTGCTGGCGCAGGACGTACTCGCGCTGGTTCTTGCCCATCTCCTCCTTGATCTGGGAGTTGATGCGCTCGCGCATCTTGAGGATCTCGAGCTGGCGCGTGAGCAGGCGCAGGACCTTGCGGATGCGCTCCTTCACCTCGATCGTCTCGAGGAGCTGCGCCTTCTCGTCGACCGGCGCGTCGAGGTTGGCCGCGACGAGATCCGCGAGCTGCCCCGCCTCCTGGATCGAGTCGATGAGCGAGCCGGCCTCGCGGGGGAGCTCGGGCATGAGCTGGATGACCTGCTTGGCGATGTCGCGCAGGCTCATCGCGAGCGCCTCGGTCTCGACGTCCTCGTCGCGCGGCTCGCCGAGGCGCGAGATCCGCGCCTTGAGGTACGGCTTCTCGCCGACCATCCCCTCCATGCGGACGCGCACGAGGCCTTGCAGGATGAGCGAGTAGTTGCCGGAGCTGTGCTTGAGCGCCTTCAGCACCCGCGCCGCGACGCCGACCGGGTAGAGGTCGGGCTGCGTCGGGTCGTCCGTCGACGGATCGCGCTGCGCGAAGATCGCGATCACCGGCTGCTCGAGCCCCTCGATGTCTTCGACGAGCGAGACGGACTTCTCGCGTCCCACGTCGAACGGGGCGACCGCCCCGGGGAACAGGACGGCGTTGCGAATGGGCAGGACGGGGAGCTCGTCGGCGAAGCGCAGATCCTGCTCTCCCACCTCGGGCGTCGAGTCGTCATCGGACATGGTTCACCTCAGACCTTGGGGACCGCTCGGCACCTCTACCACATCGAAGCGGCTCGGTGATCCCGCCGGACGGTCGAACATAGTGACCGCGCGGCATTCCGGCAACGGCCACGGGGGGGCTCACCTCCACTCGATCTCCGCCAAGGCGGCGCCGATCCGGTGGTGCGAGCGGACGTTGAAGCGGATCTGCTCGACGCGGTCGAGGCCGACCGGGTGCTCCACCCAGCCCGGCTGCTCCTCGAAGGTCTCGAACTCTCCGTCGATCGCCCGGGCGACCGAGCCGCCCACGTAGAGCTCGACCCGGTACCCGCGCACCGCGCGGTCGTTGTACCAGCGGTTGTGTCCGTTCAGCAGCCGGAGGGTCTCGACGCGGACGGGCGGCTCGATCGTGATCGTGACGTGGCCCAGGGTGCGATCCGGGAGCTGCCACTCGGTCGCCTCGTCGCCGTCGACGGTGAGCGATCCGTCGTAGACGTTGGTGTAGTCGCTCGCGACGGCGGTCACGCCCTCGGGGCGTCGCGTCAGGAGCCACGTCCCGACCGCGGCGCCGGCGAGCACCAGCACGGTCAGCCCGATGCGAAACGCGCGGGTCCACGCGAGCGCGGACGGGGTCGACGCCGCGGGCGCGAGCGCTCCGTCGATCGCGGCGCGCGCCTGGATCACGCGGTGGAAGAGCTCACCGTCCGCCGCCTCGACGTCGGCGTCGAGCGACGGGAGCGCGCGCTCGCGGAGGGCGGCCTCGACGTCGAGCAGGCCGTCGATGCGACCCTTCGAAAGGCCGCGCTCCGCGAGCACGGGGCGGAACGCCGCCGTGCCCTCGCCCGGCTCCTTGCGCGCCCCGCTCGCGTCCGCGAACGCGGGCAGCGCCTCGCGCGTGAGGCCGTACGCCTCGACCGCGAGACGGAGCCCCTCCGCCGTGTGCCCGTTGGCCCACAGGCGCTCCGCCGCCTCCGCGCGACGCCGCGCGACGCCGAGCGTACGCGCGATGCGCGCGCGCGCGTCCTCTGGCACCCGCTTCGCGGCCGCCTGCGCGCCGGAGAGGAGGAAGTACTCCTTGAGGCTCACGCGCCACTCCTACCGCGAGCGCGCCCGCGCTGTCGAGGGCTCGCGAAGGGGGGCGAGCGCGGGGACCGGCGCCGCTAGCTGCCCGGGACCGCGTCGGCGGGGACGAACGCGCCGCCGCGCACCTCGAGCAGGCGGGCCGCCCGCCGCGGCGCGCGCTGGGCGCTGAGCCCGCCGCTCGCGCCGGCCGTCGGCCGCTCCGCGCCGGTCAGCCACTCGGCCACCTCGCGCCGCGTCGTACGACCCGCCTCGACCGCGCCGCGCACGAGCCGGAAGGCGTCGTAGGCGAGCGCCGCGTACGCGTCGGGCGCGGCGCCGAAGCGCGCCTGGTACGCCTCGGTGAACGCCCGCCCGTCGCCGTCCGCCGCGACCGCGTGGAACGCAGTGGCGAAGAGCGCGCCCTGGAAGTAGCGCGAGGCGGCGAGGATGCGGGCGTCGACGCCGACGCTCGGCGCGAGCAGCGTGATCGCGCGCCCGCCGCGCGGCGGCGCGCCCCCCGCCGGGACCGAGTGGAGCCCGGCCGCGGCGAGCGCGGGCCCGATCAGGTTGAGCTGCCGCCCCGCGTCCGGCACGAACACCGCGTCGGGGGTGGCCGCTGCGACGCGCCGGATCTCGTCGCCGAACGCCGTCGCGCTCGGCGCGTAGCTCTCGCTCGCGACGAGCGTGCCGCCCGCCTCCTGCACGACGGCGACGAACGCCTCGGCCATCGTTCGCCCGTACGGGTGATCCGGCCGCAGGATGGCAAACCTCGTTGCTCCGCGCGCGCGCGCTGCGCGCACGAGCGCGCCCACCTCTTCGCGCGGCGCCGGCATCAGGCGGAACGCCATCGTCGACTCGGTCACGTTCGGGTCCGGCACGAGCACCAGGAGCGGCACCCCGAGGTCTTGCGCGCGTCGCGCCGCGAGCCGCGCGCCGCGCCCCTCGGCCGGCCCGATGATCGCGATCGCCCGGTGCTCCGACACCAGCTCCTCGACCGCCGCCGCCGCGCGCGCGGGGTCGCCGCCGTCGTCGCGCAAGACGATCTGCGGCGCGTCGGGCCGCGGCGGCCCGTCGGCGGGGACGCCCGCCGCCAGCATCAGCCCGCGCGAGATCGCCTGCCCGACCTGGCGCGCGCGGCCGGTCATCGGCGCGATCGCCCCGATCACGCGAGGGTCCGCGCGCACCGTGCGATCCGCGCGCACCGCGAGCTCGGCGAGCTCCTCGCTCATCGGGACGTCGCGCGCGCGCAGCTCCTCCACGATCGCCGCGACGCGCGCCATGTTGCCCGCGTCGAACGCGAGCCGGATCGCGCGCGCCGCGACCTCCTGCCACGCGAAGCGCCCGCGGGTCAGCTCCTCGTAGGCGCGGTCGATCGCCTCCGCGTCGGCGCCCGCCACCATGGCGCGGATCTGCCGGCGCGCCTCGGCGCGATCCGGCTCCGCGAGGTCCGCGGACTCGGCGAGCCGGTCGAGCGCGTCGAGCGCGGCCGTCGTCCGCCCGGTGCGCTGCGCCGCGGCGGCGAGCGTGCGCAGGAGCAGCGAGGTGCGCGCCGGATCCGTCGTCCGATCGACGAGCGGCGTGAGCCGGGCGAGCGCCGCCTCGTGGCGGCCCGCGAGGTGGAGCGCGACGCCCTCGTAGAACTGCCCCGCCTCGGCGATCGCCGGGTCGCTCGCGCCGCTCACCTCCGTGAAGCGCTCGAGCGCCTCCTCGACCCGGCCCGCCGCGAGCAGCACGCGACCGAGCCCGAGCTGCGCCACCGGCACGAGCGGATCGCTCGGGTGCTCGGCGAGGAACCTGCGGTGTCGGTCGATCGCCTCCTCGGTCCGTCCGGCCTCCGCCGCCTCGGTCGCCGCGGTGAGCGCCCGCTCCGCGTCCGGGTCCGCGGTGGTGATCGACGGAAAGCGATCGAGCTCCTGCTGCCCGCTCCCGCGCGGGCAGCCCGTGAAGATCGCCACGGCCAGCGCCGCCGTGAAGAGCCCCGCGCGCGAGTGCGGCTTCATGGATCGAGCACTGCCATCCTCCGTCATCCGGGGCAAACTACCGGCCGTGAGCGCATTGGACGGTCGCGCGCAGACGGTGCGCATCGCCTTGGTGATGGTCGGTCTGCCCGCCCGCGGCAAGACCCACATGGCGCGCCGCGTCGCGCGCTACCTGCGCTGGCTCGGCGTGCGCACGCGCGTGTTCAACGTCGGCAACTACCGCCGCCAGGAGATCGGCAGCCATCAGCCGGCGGCGTTCTTCGATCCCGACAACCCCGAGGGCAAGGCGGCGCGGCGCCGCATGGCGATGCGCGCGCTCGACGACATGCTCGAGTGGTTCGCCTCGGGCGGCGAGGTCGGCCTCTACGACGCCACGAACACCACCCGCGCGCGTCGCGAGACGATCGCCGCGCGCGTGCGCGCGCACGGGCTCGAGATCGTGTTCGTCGAGTCGGTGTGCGAGGACGAGCGCGTCATCGAGTCGAACATCCGCCAGACGAAGCTCCACATGCCGGACTACGCGGGCGTGGCCTCCGACGCGGCCGTCGCCGACTTCCGCGCCCGCATCGCGCACTACGAGCGGGCGTACGAGCCCGTGCAGGAGGACGAGGGCTCGTTCGTCCGCGTGATCGACGTCGGCCGCAAGCTCGTCGCGCATCGCATCCAGGGATACCTGCCCTCGCGCCTCGTCTATTTCCTGATGAACCTCCACGTCGAGCCGCGCTCGATCTGGTTGACGCGCCACGGGCAGAGCACCTTCAACGTGGAGGACCGCGTCGGCGGCGATCCGCCGCTCAGCCCGGCCGGCCGCGCCTTCGCCGCCTCGCTCGCCGCGCACGTGCGCGCGAGCGGGGTCACGCCCCGTGTATGGACCTCGACCCTCGCGCGCACGCGGGAGACGGCCGCACCGCTCGGGCTGCCGTCCGAGGAGTGGCGCGCCCTCGACGAGATCGACGCCGGCGACTGCGACGAGCTCACCTACGCCGACATCCGATCGCGGATGCCCGCCGAGCACGCCGCCCGCCGGGACAACAAGCTCACCTACCGGTACCCGCGCGGCGAGTCGTACCTCGACGTCATCCGCCGCCTCGAGCCCGTGATCCTCGAGCTCGAGCGTGAGCGCCGCCCGGTGCTCGTCATCGCGCACCAGGCGGTGCTGCGCGCCCTCTACGCCTACCTCATGGATCGCGCGCCCGACGAGGTCCCCTACCTCCCGGTGCCGCTCCACACCGTCATCGAGCTGACGCCGATCACCTACGGCTGCGAGGAGCGCCGCGTCCCCCTCGAGCCGGGCCCCGCGTGAGCGCGGGCCGGCGTCGCCTCCCCGCGGCTCCGCCTCGTGCTTGATCCGGCTGGTGCTCTCGCGATACGCATCGGCCCCATGCGAAGCCCGCTCCTCGCGGCGGCGCTGGTGCTCGGCCTGGCCGGCACCGCGTCGGCGCAGAACCTGGACGCCGCCGTGGCTCGTCTCGGGGCCGCCGACCTCGATCAGGTGCGCGGCGCCCTCGAGGAGCTCGGCCTCCTCGGTAACCCGCGCGCGGTCGACCCGATCGCCGCGCGGATTCGCCGCGGCCTCCCGCCGGAGGTGCTCGGCGTCGCCGTCGACACCTTGATGATCCTCGGCCGCCCCCAGGCCGGGCCCGTGCTCGCCGAGCTCATGGGGCATCGCCGCCCGGACATCCGCCTCAAGGCGGTGCAGGCCGTCGTCGCCTGCCGCCCGCCGGGGGCCGAGCGCGTCCTCGTCGACGCGCTCGCCGACACCGACGCGGCGGTCCGCGGCGCCGCCGCGGAGGGCCTCGGCACCTTGCGCGCGCGCGGCGGCGTCGACGCCCTCTTCCACGCGATGGAGCGCCGCGTCCCCGAGGCCCCGGCGGCGATCGCGCTCGTCGCGCAGGCGCGCGACGTCGAGCGCTTCCTCGGCCTCGTCGGCCGCGTCGCCTTCGCGGAGCTCACGAGCGCGCTCGAGACGATGCTCCGCCGCCCGGACCTCGCGGCGAGCGCGAAGCTCCCGATCATCCACCGCCTCTCCGAGCTCGCGACGCCGGAGGTGCGCAGCTTCTTCGAGGAGCTCGTCGCGCGACCCGACGGCGTCCCGCCCGACGTGCTCCGCGCCGCCCGCGACGCCATCCCGAGGATGATGCAATGAGGATTGCCATCGTACACGCGCTCGGCGCGCTCTCGCTCCTCTGTGCTTGCGGCGGCGGCGCCAGCGGCTTCGCCCCGATCTACCCCGACAACGAGCCCTCCCACGTCGAGGAGGTCGTCCGCCGCCTGCGCGCCGCCGCGCCCGCGCCGGGCGATCCCGTCGTCGTCGGCCTCGCCGAGGGGCAGCTCTACGCGTACGACCTGCGCGCCGGCCGCGAGCGCTGGCGCCAGCCCGTCGCCGAGCCGCGCGGGGCGCCGCTCCTCGCCGGCGCGCTGGTCATCCTGCACGAGGGGGATCGCGTCGTCGCGCGCCGCCTCGCGGACGGCCGCCGCGCGTTCGACGTCGGCGACGAGCGCTACCACCTCGTCGGCGCGGCGGGGGAGGGCGCCACCGCGGCGTTCGTCTTGTCGACGACCGGCGGCGTCGGCGCGCGCTCGCGCCTCTTCGTCGTCTCCGGCGAGGCGATCGCCCATCGCGTCGCGCTCGAGGGCCTCATCGGCGCGCCTGCCGTCGCGGCCGGCATGGTCTTCGTCGCGTGGGGCAACCAGAACGTGTCCGTCCTCGACGCCGCCAGCGGCGCCGAGCTCGCGCGGCTGCGCACGCGCGCGGGCGTCGTCGCGGGCGCGCGGGTCGAGGGCGGCGAGCTCTTCTTCGGCCAGGCCGGCCTCGGCCGCCTCGGCGCGGGCCTGCGCGGCGACACCGCGGAGCAGGCGGGCTGGGTCCAGCCGCGCCTCCCCACGCTGCCCGGCGCGCCCGCGCTCCTGCGCAACGCCTACGAGCCCCCGCCCGCGCCCGCGAGCGCCACCCACCGCATCGCGATCGTGTGGGCGGGTGAGCGCGGGGACGGCCCGGTCCGCTTCGTCGACGACACGCTCTACCTCACCTTCTACCGCCTCGTGTTCGGCCTCGATCCGAGCGACCTCTCGGTCCGCTGGGTCCAGCAGATCGACGCCGACGCGGTCGGCGGCGCCGCGCGCGCGGGCGGCGTCGTCGTCGCCGACGCGGCCGGCGGCCTGACCTACCTCGCCGCCTCGAACGGCCGCGTCCAGTGGACCGCCTCGACCGGCGCGACCCCGTCGGTCGCCGCGATCCGGCTCGGCGACTTCGCGCCGAGCGGCGCCCCCGGCCCCGATCCGGGCTTCCTCGCCGAGCAGCTCCTCGCCGCCGCGCAGAACCCCGACGCGCGCCTCGTCCCCGGCCGGGCGTTCGCCGTCCGCGCGCTCGCCGCCCAACCGGACCCGGCGGTCACCGGCCACCTCGTCGTCCTGTGCGACGACCGCACGCTCCCTGCGGCGCTGCGTGACGCCGGCTGCGAGGCGCTCGCCACGCGCACCACCGGCAACGACGCCGTCGTGCGCGCGCTCGCCCGCCGCGCCTCGTTCCTCGAGGACACCACCCCGCCGCCGGTCGGCCCCCTCGCGAGCGCGGCGGCGCGGATGAGCGAGCGCCGCGCCGTCCCGCTGCTCGTCGCGCACCTGCGCGACGCGGACACCCCGCTCGCCGACCTGCCCGCGCTCGCCGCCGCGCTCGCGGCGCTCGGGGATCGCGCCGCGGTCCAGCCGCTGCGCGACTACCTCTGGCTCTATCACGCGGACGGCGACGAGCCGGCGCTGGTCGCCGCGCTCGGCGCCGTCGCGCGCGCGCTCGTCGCGCTCGACGGCCCGCCGGGCCTCGAGGCCGTCCGCGAGCTCCTCGAGGCCCCGTTCACCGCGGCTCCCGCGCGCGCCGCGATCGCCGCCGCGCTCGAGGCCGCCGCCGCGGCCGAGTGAAGGTCGGCGCGAGCTCCTCGCGGCGTCGGGTGAGGAAACCGGCGCCGAGGCGCGTCGATACGCCCTCCAACCCAGGAGGTCCGCGATGAAGAAGCCCGACACCCCGATCCAGTCCGACCCGGCCCACGACTACGGCCTGAGCGAGCGCGCCGCGCGCGCCCTCGAGCGCAGCCCGCTCCACGTCTACGACACGACCGTCCTCTCGTCGCTGCCGCGCGAGATCGGCGATCCCGACGACCCCTCTGCGTCGATGCTCGTCGAGCTCACCCTCGTCACCGACGGCGCCCGCGGCTGGCTCGTCTTGGTCGACGAGCAGACCGAGTGGGACGCCGAGCGTGAGACGGCCGAGCTCGTCGCCCACGTCGTGCGCGACCTCGACGCGCCCCCGCGCTTCGTCGTGCGCGCCGCGAGCGTCTCGCGCCCGAAGCGCCCGGGCACCCTCGACGTCCGCGACCCGCGGCGCGCGCGGTCTCTGCTCGAGGGCGAGCTCGAGCGCGCCCTCGACGGCGCGCCCCCGACCGACGTCGTCGCCTTCCTCCGCCCGTTCCGCGAGCTCGGCGGCTCGGTCCGCGGCGAGGGCCAGATCCGCGACCAGATGAACGGGTTCGGCTGAAGGTCCGCAGCGACCGCCGGACGTCGCGCGCGCGCGGTGCTATCGCCCCCCGCGATGACCCGCACGCTCGCGCTCCGCTGTCGCTGTGGTGAGGTGACCGGACAGGTCGAGGGGGTCTCGCCGGCCACGGCAAACCGCGTCATCTGCTACTGCGACGACTGTCGCGCGTTCCTCCGCCTCGTCGAGCGCGCCGACCTGCTCGATCCGCACGGCGGCGTCGACCTCGTCCAGGTCCGCGGCACGTCCGTCCGCTTCGCCCGCGGGGCGGACGGAGCGCTCTGTGTCCGCCTCTCGCCGCGCGGCATGTACCGGCGCTACGCCGCCTGTTGCGGCACGCCGCTCGGCAACACCGTGTCGCTCGGCCTCCCCTTCGCCGGGCTCTCGCGCGCCTCGCTCGACGTCGACCCGGCCGACGAGCTCCGCGCGTTCGGCCCCGCGATCGGCTGCAACGCCCGCTTCGCGCTCGGCGGCGCGCCCGAGGGTGCGCACCCGCGCGCGTCCCTCGCGCTGATCGCGCGGAGCGTCCGCCGCCTCGCCCGCTGGAAGCTCGCGAGCCTCGGCGAAGAGAGCGCCTACTTCGACGGCGCCGGCGCGCCGCGCGTCGCTCCGCGCGTCCTCGCGCGCGACGAGCGCGCCGCTCTGCGCGCGCTGGACATGCTCGCGCCCTGAGCGTCGCTGGCCGTTCGCTCGTCGCTCCCCTCCACGAGGAAGATGGCGCACCGTCCCCTCGCAACGGTGCCAGTTAGCAGTTATGCGAGTTAGCAGTTATGAGAGTTAGCAAGATAGCTAGCTCGCAAGCTTGCTAGGGGATCGAGCGAGCGGTAGGCTCGAGCGTGTCGTTCCAGAGCAACGTCCCGATCTCGGGCCCGGGCTTCTCGAACCGGTCGTCCGAGCTCGCGCGGCTCGACGAGGTCGCGCGCCGGCTGGGGGAGGGCGAGCCGACGTGGCTCGCGATCCTCGGCGCCCGCAAGGTCGGCAAGACCAGCCTCGTCCTCGAGTTCGCACGCCGGCACCGCGCCGATCTCGCCGTCATCGACGTGGACGTGAGCCAGTGGGCGCCACTGACCTGGGACGTGTTCCGCGTGCTCGCGGCGCGCGCGGCCGACGTCCTCGCGGGCGCGGCCACGGGGATCTCGCACGAGGCCCTCCTGATCGACGAGCCGGCGTGGCGCCGCGAGGTCCCGGCGACGGAGCTCTTCGCGCGGCTGCCGCCGACCGCCCGCGCGTCGCTCGCGTCGCTCCCCGAGCTCGACGGACCGGAGCTCGCCCGCGCCGCGCTCGGCCTGCCCGAGGCGATCGCCCAAGCGATGGACGTGCGCGCCGTCGTCGCGATCGACGAGTTCCAGGATCTCGCCGCGCTCGCGGCCGGACGCGGCGGCGTCGACCCCTTCCCGATCCTGCGCGGCGTCTGGCAGCGGCACCGCCGCATCGCCTACGTCGTGTCCGGATCCGAGCGCTCGATGATGCTCGAGATGGTCAGCTCCGAGGCGTCGCCCTTCTTCCAGCACTTCTCGGTGATGGAGCTCGACGTGCTCGGCGCGGACGACGCCATCGCGCTCCTCGTCGACGGCAGCCCCGCCGACCGGCGCATCGACGCCGCGCTCGCCGCGCGCGCGGTCGACGTGATCGGCACGCACCCCTTCCACCTGCAGATGCTCGGCGAGGCGCTCGTCGCGGCGCCGGGCCCGTACCGCGAGGCCGACCTGAAGGCCGCCGTCCAGGGGCTCGTCTTCGCGCGCGCGGGCCGGCTCTCGCTCTTCTTCGCGCGCGAGTGGGACGCCCGCGTCGGCCGCGCGTCCACCCTCGCCGCGACGCTCGAGGCCCTCGCCGCGGGCAAGCGCCGGCTGACGGACATCGCCGCCGCCATCGGCGCGCCTTCCGGCGCGACGCTCCGCTACCTCGAGCGCCTCGGCGACTCCGTCACCCGCGCCGACGACGGAACGTGGCGGCTCACCGACCCGCTCTTCGCGCGCTGGATCGAGTGGCGCAGCCCCGGCGGCAGCGTCGTCCCGATGCGCGTGCTCGGCGACGAAGGCGAGCAGGCCGCCGCGCGATCGCTGTCGCGGCTCGGGTTCGAGCTCGTCTACCAGTCGCTCGGCTCGCGCGGCGCGTTCGACCTGCTCGCCACGCGAGGCCACCACGTGCTCGCCGTGCAGGTGAAGCGCCGGCCGCTGCCGCTGCGCTTCACCAAGGCCGAGTGGGCTCGCATGGTCGCCGACGCGAAGCGGATGGGCTGGCGCTGGGTCATCGCCGCGGTCGACGACTCGATCGTCCGCGTGCTCGACCCCGGCCTCGCCACGAAGCGCGGCGAGGTGCGGATCGGCGAGCGCGCCGAGATCGCCAACCTCCTCGCGTGGATCGACGAGACGCGCTGAGCGTGCGCGAGCCCGTCGACGTCACGCGCCGCGACGCGGCGGCAGATCGTCGAGGGCGCGCAGGACCGCGTCGGAGACGTCCGTGTGGAGCTGCACGCGCACCGCGACGAGCGCCCCGTCGCGGTCGAGCTCCGCGAGCACGGGGAAGACCCCGTCCCCCCAGCTGGTGAACGTCAGACAGACCCGGAGCGGCCCCACGTCGATCGACGCCGCGCCAGTGGCCGACGCGCGCGCGTCCTCCAGCGCGCGGTAGTGGTGGGAGTGCGGGCGGAAGTCCGTCGCGAGCCGGAGCGCGAGCTCCTGCTTCACGCGCTCCGCGTTTGTCCCGAGCACGACGATCTCGTCCACCGAGCGGTCCCGCCATCCCCAGGTCCCCTCGTCGATCGCCGGCGCGTCGAGCGCGCGCGCGAGCGCTCCGCGTCGCGACCCCAGAGACGAAGTCCGCCAAGCCATCGATCGGGTCATCGTGGATCCGGCGCGCACCGAATCGCGAGAGCGTCGATGGGGCAACCCACGGGCGTGCTCTCCCCCACCTGAATCGCGTGTCACTGAAGACCTCGGGAGCGTGTCGCGCACACGGTGGGAGCGCCCGGACGGGCGGATGGGTCATCGCCGCGGTCGACGACTCGATCGTCCGCGTCCTCGACCCCGGCCTGGCCGCGAAGCGCAGCGAGGTGCGGCTCGGCGAGCGCGCCGAGATCGCCAACCTCCTCGCGTGGATCGACGAGACGCGTTGAGCGCGCATCGACGAGCTCGGGAGCCTCCATCCCGCTCGCCGGCGTTCCGGCGCACGGCTCGCGCTCCCGGCTTCGCCTTCCCGCGCATGCGCTCGCGAGGCGAGTCGATGCGCCGTCGTCGTCGCGAGGAGTGGTAGCGTCGGTTGGGGTGGCTGGGGGGCGTGTGGGGATGGGGGAGCGGGCGGCCGCGCTCTTGCCGATGCTGGGCGTGCTCGCGATCACCGGCGTGCTCGGCGGGATCGCCGATCTTCGGGAGTCGTTCGAGATCGCGACGATCGTCGTCACGGTCGTCGTCGTCACCCTCGGCCTGCTCGTGGGCGCCCGCTGGCGTCCGGCCGACCGCGTCGCGCTCGGTGCGGCGGCCGCACCCTGGGTCGTCTGCGCCGCGGTGGTGGTCGGGATGGACACCTCCTGGGAGGCTCTCGTGGCCGATCCGATCGCCCGGTTCCAATGGATGGCCCAGCTCGGCTCCGAGCGGCTGACGCAGCTCGCGCTCGGCGCCACACTCTCGCAAGCGTCGTTGTCGGGCGCCGCCGTGACGATCGCGCTCCGGCGCGGGTCGGACGCGCCCCAAGCGAGCACGCCGCGGCTCCTCTCGTCGCCGTTCTTCGCGGCGGCCGCAGCGCTCGGTGTGTTCACGGTGTGGTTCGCGATCCAGGCCGGTGAGGCTGGGGTCGTACGCGCCGCCATGCTCGCCGCGCCCACGCTCGCGCTGTGTCTGTGCGGCGCCCTCGCCCTGCGCGGCCGATGCGGCGACGAGGCAGCGCTCGTCGCGGCCGTCACGCTCGGCGTCGCGACCCACGCCGCCATCGAGGCGCTCGATGTGGTCGCGAGCGCGATGCACCTCCTCGTGATGGCGTCGGCCGGCCTCTCGGCCCTCCCGTTCGTCGATGCGTCGTGCGAGGAGCACGTCCCGCTCGTGGCCTTGCGCACGTGGGGGATCGCCGTCGGGTGGGCGCCAGCGGCGGCGCTCCTCGTGTTCGCGTGGTGGCGCGCGCGCCCGCGCCGCGCCTTCACGCCGCGGGTCGCGCTGCTCGCCGTGGCGCTGCTACCGATCCTCGCTCACGAGGTCGCGGGTTCCGTCCTCGCTCGCGCCCTCGGCCGCGTCGCGCCGCCGGCTCCTTGGGAGGGCGCGACGGGGTTCTCGCCGGCGAGGTTCGACGCGTCGCCCTCGGTGTTCGCCGCGGACGCCTTGCTCCTCAACGCCGACGGACGCGTCTGGCTCGACGGCCGATGGACACCCCTCGACGAGGCGCTGAGCCGGCGAGCAGTCCAGCGCGTCGCGCCCAGCGCCGATGCGCGCTGGGGGGTGCTGCGGCCGTTGATCGAGCGTGCCCTCGCCTCCGCCGATCAAGTCGTCCTCGTCGGTGAGCCGCTCACGACCGCGCGCGACGACGCGCAGGTCCGCCTCCACCCGCGCATCGAGCCGGCGCTCCGCGCGGGCGCGCCGAGCGTCGCCGTGAGGTTCGAGGGCCCGCAGCGCGGCGCGGGCTTCGGGTTTCTCGCGCGCGTCGCCGCCGACGGTTCGACGCGCGTCGTCGCGCGCGCCGACTCCGGTTCGAGCGGCTCGGATACCACCGTTCCCGACGATCTCCCGCGGAGCCCTCGGCCGGTCGTCGCAGTCCGCGTCGACCCCGCGTGCCCTGTCCAGGAAGCGCTCCGCCGGCTCGTCGAGCTCGACCAGCGCGCCTCTGCCTTCGTCCTCGATGACCTCGCGGGCTGCGCGTGGCGCGCGGGCGCCAGCGATGAGATCGCCCGCATCCCGCCCATCGACGAGTTGCTCGGCGCGACGCGGCGCGAGAACGACGCGCGGCTCGGCCTGCCCTCCGAAGCGAACGGCGACTGGGTCTGTCACGGGCCGTGGTGGGCGCTGCGCTACGAGGACGGTCTTGGCGTCGAACTCCTCGCGTACGTCGTCTCCGTCGACGCGTGCCGCGACTCCGTCGTTCCCGGTCGCTTCGTCGCGCCCGCGCTCGAGCGAAGTGAGCGCTGCGTCTGGGAGGCGGACGGCGTCCGCGCCGAGCTCGACCGTGCGACCGGCGTGTTCCGCGCCCGTCCGCAGGCCCCCTGAGCCGCGAACCGACGAGCCCGCGGGTCAGTAATGAAGCGTCCCCAGCGGGATTCGAACCCGCGTCGCCGGCGTGAAAGGCCGGTATCCTGGGCCTCTAGATGATGGGGACATGGGCCGTCTGGGGATCGAACCCAGGACCGACGGGTTAAAAGCCCGCTGCTCTGCCTGCTGAGCTAACGGCCCGGGCCCGGCCTTCAGGCTCGGGGGCGTTTAGCAATACGGCCCGCGGCGGTCAAGACCAGCGCACGGGAGGCTCCGCGCGCACGCCGTGCGCCACTCCGCCCCGGGTGGCCGGGCGAGTGGCCACGGGTGGCGACTCGGCCTGCCACCGATGTCATGCCTCCAAATGGTGACGGTCGGATCGGGTGTGACGCGGGCTTCACGGCGCGCCCAGATCTTCACGGAGAACTTCGTTGGACGCAGCGCGTCAATTGCGCCTGTAGGATGGGTCCGGCGAGCGCGCAGGTGTGGCTCGGCGGCCACGGAGGGCGTGAGATCGGTTGGCATGAGCGCGAGGCCTGGGGTGTTCGGGAGCCGTGGCATCGCGATTGCACAAGCGTCGGGAGTCGGAGCAGTAGGATGAGCCGTCGAGAGAACATCGGGCTTCTGGTCGCCGAGCGCGACTCCGCCTGGAGCGAGTGGGTCGAGCCGCTGCGCGGTGAGGTCCACGACATCGCGATCGTGCTGCAGCGCATGGGCGAGACGCCGGCGGAGCTGGCGACGCGGGTGCGCGCGCGGGCCGCGGAGCTCGCGGGGCGCGGGGAGCTGGTGGCGGCGGCCCTGGTGGGCGGCGAGCGTTGGGATCCTGACACCCTGAACGCACGCTCGCTGATGATCCGTGCGATCTTGTCCCACATGAAGGCGGGCACCGCGGGGGCGCGCCCCGAGGGGGCGACGGCGCCGACGCTGTACCTGGACGCGGGCGACAAGGCGGGGCGCTCGCGCCACGCGATGCAGGCGCTGGCTTCCGTCGTGGCCGATCAGATCGGCGGGTCGGTGCAGGTGCTGACCACCCACGGGCCGAGCGCCGTGCCGGTCCGCCGCGCGGCCTGAGCCTCAGCGGAGCTCGCAGACCTTCTCGCCGAAGAGGCGCTCGAGGCTGGAGAGGAACTGCTCCGAGGGCTCGACGCTCAGGCCCGTGCGCGCGAAGCGGACGGTCCAGCGCTCGCTGCTCACGAGCTCGAGGCTGACGGGGCACGGGCCGGGGTGCTCCTCGAGGGTGCGCTTGAGCGCCTCGAGCTGGCCAGCGCGGGTGCGCTCGACGGGGAGGCGCAGCCGCACGCTCTTGGTGCGCGCGCGGAGCGCGGCGGCGAGGGGCACGACCTCGAGCAGGACGAGCTTGGACTCGACCGGCGCGTCGTCGGCGGCGGTGCGGTCGCGCTCGAACTTGTGCTCGGCCGTGACGATGACGGGGTCGCCCGAGGCGAGGACCTCGCGCACCGTCTCGAGCTGGCGGGTGCGGACGATGACCTCGACCCGGCCGGTGGGGTCCTCGAGGTGGAAGAACGCCATCTTGCCGCCCGCCTTGGTCGGGCGCTCGCGGTAGCCCTCGACCGAGCCGCCGATGGTGACGCGGGCGCCGTCGGGGCGGCCGGCGAGGGTGGCGGTGTTGGCGTCGGTGAAGCGCGCGAGCTCGCCCGAGTAGCGCTCGATCGGGTGACCCGAGACGTAGAAGCCGAGCGTGGCGCGCTCGCGCGCGAGCAGCTCCTTGAGATCCCACGGCTCGACCTTGGGGAACGAGCTGCCGCCGACGCGGTGCGCGGCGCGCGCTTGCGCAGGCTCGAGCAGGCCGAACAGGCTGGTCTGGCCCGCGGCGCGATCCGCGCTGGCGCGGCGGCCGCGCTCGAGCGCGGACTCGATGGCCGCGTGCGCGCTCGCGCGGTCGACGCCGAGCGCGCCGTGGACGGCGTCGAAGGCGCCGCACTGGACGAGCGCCTCGATGACGCCCTTGTTGACGCGCTTGAGGTCGACGCGGCTCGCGAGATCGAAGACGTCGGTGAACGGCTGCTGCTGCGCGCCGCCGCCGCCCTCGGGTGACGCGCTGCGCGCTTCGAAGATCGCGTCGAGCGCGCCCGAGCCGATGCCCTTCACGCCGCCGAGCCCGAAGCGGATCTTCGGGATCCACGGGTCGCGGAGCTTGCCGCTGTGCGAGACCGGGCGATCGGCGCGCCGCTTCATCGGGCGCTCCGCCGCCTCGTAGACGACGGTGAAGTCGATCTGCGACTGGTTCACGTCCGGCGGCAAGACGGTGATGCCCATCGCCTTGGCCTTGGCGCACGTGCGGACGATCTTCTCGGTCTTGTCCTTGTCGGCGGTGAGCGTCGCGCAGACGAACTCGACGGGGTAGTGCGCCTTGAGGTACGCGGTCTGGTAGGCGATGAGGCCGTACGCGGCGCTGTGCGCCTTGTTGAAGCCGTAGCCGGCGAAGTGATCGACGAGGTCGAAGATGCGGCCCGCCTCGTCGGCCGAGTGGCCGTTCGCGACGGAGCCCTCGACGAAGCCCTGCCGCTGCTTGGCCATCTCGGAGGCCTTCTTCTTGCCCATCGCGCGGCGCAAGAGGTCGGCGCCGCCGAGCGAGTAGCCCGCCATCGTGCGGGCGATCTGCATGACCTGCTCCTGGTAGACGATGACGCCCCAGGTCTCCTTGAGGATCGGCTCGAGGCACGCGTGCGGGTAGTCCGGCTTCTTGCGGCCGTTCTTGCAGGCGATGTAGTCCTCGACCATGCCCGTGCCGAGCGGGCCCGGCCGGTAGAGCGCGACGGCGGCGACGATGTCGTCGAAGCAGTCCGGCCGCAGCTGGCGGAAGAGGCTCTGCATGCCCGAGCTCTCGAGCTGGAAGACGTTCGTGGTCTCCCCCGACTGCAAGAGGGCGAAGGTCGCGGCGTCGTCCATCGGGATCGCGCCGAGGTCGAACGGCTCGCGCCGATCCGGGCGCTTGTCGATGAGCTGCACCGCGATGTCGATCACGGTGAGCGTCTTGAGCCCGAGGAAGTCGAACTTGACGAGGCCCGCCGCCTCGACGTCGTCCTTGTCGTACTGCGTGACGTAGACGCCGGGCTCGGGGCAGAAGACGGGGACGTGATCCCAGAGCGGGCCCTCGCTCATCACGACGCCGGCCGCGTGCATGCCGGCGTGGCGGTTGAGGTTCTCGAGCTGCATCGCGGTGTCGAGCAGCTCCTTGACGCCGGGCTCCTCTTCGTAGGTAGCGCGCAAGCGATCTTCCGTCTCGAGCGCCTTGGCGATCGGGACGGTCTTGCCCTGCATCGGCTCGGGGATCAGCGCCGCGATGCGGCCGGCGTCCGCGGGCGTCATGCCCATGACGCGGCCGACGTCGCGCACGACGCTGCGGCTCCGGAGCTGATGGAACGTGGCGATCTGGCCGACGCTGGTGTCGCCGTACTTGCCGCGCACGTAGTCGATGACCTCGTCGCGCCGATCCATGCAGAAGTCGATGTCGAAGTCCGGCATCGAGACGCGCTCGGGGTTGAGGAAGCGCTCGAAGAGCAGGACGTGCTCGATCGGGTCGAGGTCGGTGATGCGCAGCGCGTACGCGACGAGCGAGCCCGCGCCCGAGCCGCGGCCCGGACCGACGGGGATCCCCTGCTGCTTGGCCCAGTTGATGAAATCCTGGACGATGAGGAAGTAGCCCGGGAACCCCATCGACGAGATGACGCCGAGCTCCCAGTCGAGCCGCTCGCGATACTCCGCCTCGCTCGGGGAGCGGCCGCGCCGCGCGATCTCGACGAGCCGCGCGGCGAGGCCCTCGCGCGAGAGCGCCTCGAGGAAGCTCGCCTCGGTGTGGCCCTCGGGGACGGGAAACCGCGGGAGCTTGGGCTTGCTCAGCGGATCGCAAGCGCCCCCGCACATCTCGGCGACGCGCAGCGTGCCGGCGAGGGCCTCGGGCACGTGGCGGAACGCGTCGGCCATCTCGGCGGGCGACGCGAGGTACATGCGGTCCGAGCCGTGGTGCGCGCGCTCGAGGTCCTCGAGCGGGCGGCCGGCGGCGATGCACTGCAAGACGAGCTGCGCGCGCGCCTGCTCGCGGCCGAGGTAGTGGCAGTCGTTGGTCGCGACCAGCGGCAGCGCGAGCTCCGCGGCCAGGTCGGCGAGGATCGCGTTGAGCGGCTCCTGCTCGGGGAAGCCGTGGCTCTGCAGCTCGACGAAGAGGTGGCCGGGCTCGAAGCACTCCCCGAGGCGGCCGAGCGCGCTGCGGCCCGCGGCCTCGCCCTTGAGCAAGATCTCTTGCGCGACGTACCCGCCCATGCAGGCGCTCAGCCCGACGACGCCGGCCGCGTGCTCGGCGAGGACCTCGAAGTCGATGCGCGGGCGCGTCGCCCCCTCGACCCAGCCGCGCGACACGAGGCGGACGAGGTTCTGGTAGCCGGTCTGGCTGGCGGCGAGCAGGACGAGGTGGTGGGCGCGGCGGTTGGTGGCGTCCGCGCGGTCGCCCGGGGTGAAGGCGACCTCGCAGCCGAGGATGGGCTTGATGTCGGCGGCCGCGCACGCGCGGTGGAAGCGGACCGCGCCATGCATGTTGTCGTGGTCGGTGAGCGCGACCGCCGGCATGCCGAGCTCGCGCACCTTCTCGACGAGCGCCGGGATGCGGATCGCGCCGTCGAGCATCGAGAACTCGGAGTGGACGTGCAGGTGGACGTGCTCGGCCGACACGAGGGCCCGATGGTGAACGAGCGGCCAGTGCCGGGCAATGGCTTGTGGCGCGTCGGGCGCCGTGCTAGACGCACCGCCCCCTCGTCGAGGGGCCATGGAGTAGACGATGAAGGCTTCCCCGCTCGCCGAGGTCAAGGACCGCTTCGGCTCGAAGGACAAGCTGGTCGAGGCGGTACGCGACCTGGCCGGCGACGATCTGTTTCTCGACCGCGTGAACGAGGACAAGGGCCTCGATCGCGTCTCGAACAAGAAGCTGCTGCACCTCCACGGGGTGCTGAGCCAGGTGAAGAGCGAGTTCGGCTCGCGCGCCAAGCTCGTCGACGCGATCCTCGAGCTCGAGAATCGCAAGGACGCGGGCTACCGCGAGCGCCTCGAGCGCTGGCCGACCCCGCGCCTGCTCGACCGGCACCGCGCGGCGAAGAAGGCGGCCAAGAAGAAGGCGAACTGAAGGTCTCGGGGGTAGATCCCCCGTCGCTCCGCGGCCGGTCGTGGGGCCCGTGGCCCGGCGGCCGGACCCACGTCGACACCGTGCTCGGTCGGGGTCGTCGACGGACCTCGAGCGCGCCCTCGCGCGCCGGCCGTCGAAGGTCCTGGCCGTCGGCCGAACCTTCGGGGATAGTGGGTGTCAGAGGCGGTGTGACCCCGATGCCCGAGACCCTCTCGTCGCCCGACGCGCTGGACCCGGAGCTCCTCGAGCTGCCGGCGCCGCCGCGCGCGCGGCGCCTGGTCGCGCTCGGGGCGATGGCGCTGGCGTTCGTGGCGTCGAGCGCGTTCGCGGTCTCTCTGCGGCACGATCTCGCGTACTTCTTCCACCGCGGGGCCGCGCTGGATCTCGGAGACGCCGCGACGCTCGACCGGGCGGCGCTCGCGACGAACGTGGAGGCCCGCGTCGCGGGCACGCCGATGCTCAGCCGCGCCGTGCGCTACCGGCGCGTCCTGACGGGCGCCGAGCACGTGGTCTTCCCGCTCGCGGGGCAGCGCACGATCTACGTCCACGCGGACGCGTCGCCGTCCTCGCTGGCGCGCACCGAGTTCACCGGTCGGCTCGTGACGTTCGCGGACCTCGGGGCTCGCGTCGACGACGTGGAGGTCTACCTCGCGCGGGACATGAACCTCCCCGTCTCGGGCGAGTCGTACCTCTTGCTCGCGGACGAGCCGCCGAGCGGGTCGTGGTGGGCGCTCCTGCTCGCGCTCCTCTGCCTCGCGTTCGTCGGCCTCGACGCGTGGCTGCTCCTGCGCTGGTTCCGCCCGGCGCCCTATCGCGGCTGACGTGGTACGTTGAGGGCGGCGCATGTCCGCGACCTCGATCCCCGCGTCCGACCGGATCGTCGTGGCCCTCTGGCGCGCCGGGCAGGCGCGCGCGGCGCGGCAGTACGCCGGGCACGCGCTCGCGCGCAACGACCCCGCGCGCGCGGTGCTCCACCGGCTGATCGAGGGGCTCGAGGGCGGAGCGGCGCCCCCCGACGACGGCGAGGTGCCGCCGCTCGATTTCGCGCTCGTCGTCGCGCTCGTCGATCGCTATCGCCTGCACGAGGCGGAGGTGCTCCTCAGGATCGCGGGGCTCGGTCGCGGCGACCCGCGCGGCAAGCGGCTCGGGACCCTGCTCGAGGCGGCGCTCGCGCCGTTCCCGGCGGACGCGGATCCGTCCTACTCGGCGGCGCTCCAGCTCGTGCGGGCCGGTCAGGCGCCGAGCGCGCTGCGCGCGATCGAGGAGGTGCTCCGGCAGAGCGTGAGCCCGCCCGAGTGGCTCGTGCGGCGGCAGCGCGCGCTCGCGTCGCTCGTGCGCGGTCCGTGGTGGGAGGGCCCCGAGCCCGTCGAGCAGGTGACGCGCGACACGGTGCTCGAGCGCGTGCGCGCGCGCGATCTGCCGGGGGCGCTCGAGGCGGCCGAGCGCGCGAAGGCCACCGAGCTCGCGGGGGTGCTGCGGCGGCTGGTCGCGGAGACGGAGCACCTCTTCGGCGAGGCGCCGCCCGGGTCGATGGACGAGCCGCAGACGATCCCGATGGAAGGGCACGGCCTGGGCGAGCTCCACATTCGCATGGGGATGTTCGCGGACGCGGACGCCGTGTACCGGAAGATCCTGGACAAGGCGCCGGGGGACGAGCGCGCGCGCGCGGTGCTCACCGATCTGGTGGCGCTGCGGCGCGCGCTCGGGCAGGACGCGGCGCCCGTCCCGGCTCGCGAGATCAGCTCGGTGCACTGGCTCTCCAAGAAGGCGCCCAAGCGCGCCGCGGAGTGGGGCGCGGGGCCCGACACGGAGCGCGATCGCTTCGTGCGGATCGGCGCAGGCGACGACGGCGAGGACACCACCGACGTGCTCGCCGCCGCCGACGAGGCGGAGCTGCTCGTGAAGCTCGGCAAGGCGGATCAGGCGCTCGCGATGTACCGCATCCTGGCGGTGCGGCATCCGAACAAGGCGAGCTACCAGCGGCGCATCGAGGAGATCGAGGCGCTGGCCGCGACGCGCGCGGGCCCGCTCGCCGAGGCGGTGACGGCGCGCCACGACGTGAGCGCGCTGCTCGCGCAGGCGGTCCCCACGAACCCGCGCATCGAGGTGAAGGACATCCGCGCGCGCTACGCGCGGCTCGCCGAGGTCGACGCCGACGACGGGGAGACGCTCGTCGAGCCCAAGCGCCCGGAGGAATGAGGCAGGAGGGCGGATCACGGGCGCCGCGCGGTGCGCCACGCAATGGCGACGAGCGCGAGCAGGGCGAGCAGCGGGATCGGGAGCCGGGTGCGACCGGGCGCGGCGGAGGCGGCGGCGCAGCCGCTGTCGCCGCCGCCGTTCATCGCCCCCGCGTCGACCCCGGCGTCCGCGGGTGCGCTCGCGGCGTCGGCCGGCTCCTCGGCGCCCGCGTCGGTGCCCGCGTCGTCCGCGCCCGCGTCGGGCGCCTCGACGCCCGCGTCGGGCGCCACGATCCCGAGCGCGTCGCGCAAGAACGCGAGGTACGTGGAGACGCTCGCGAGGCCGGACCCCGACGGGCACGTGAGCTCGCCCCCCTCGATCGGGAACGCGAACATCGCGACGCCGACGACCGCGCCGGACGCATCGAGCGCGGGGCCGCCGAGATCGCCGTCACACACCCCGGCCGGGCCGCCCGTGACGATGACGCCCTCGCGCACGAGCTCGACCGTCGCGGCGCCGCCGCGCCGCACGCCCGCGGTGCCGCCCGCGTCCTCGCCGTAGCCGTAGAGCCGCAGCGCGTCGTCGGCGCGCGGCGACGCGGCGCCGAGCGGCAGCGGCGTCACCCCGAGCGCCTCGGTCGTGACGAGCACGACGAGATCGTTGGTGTCGCCCATGGCGCGTGGGAGCTCCGCGGTCGCGAGGATCTCCGCGACGGTCGCGCGCGGGCTCGTCGCGTCGACGACGGGGCCCCGGGCGATCGCGAGCTCGCTCGCCGCGCGCGCGCGCGTTCCGTCGTACACGCACCCCTTGAACGTGAGCACGTGCCGCGGGCCGACGATCGCGCCGCTGCACGGCTCGCCGCCCGTGGGCTCGACGTAGACCACCGCGTCGGTCGTGGTGTCCGCCGCGCCCCCGCCGATCGCGGCGCGCACACCTCCGGCGGCTTCGCGCTGGCAGCCGAGGAGGATCAGGAGTGAGGCGAGCGCGACGCGCGTGCGGATCATCGGCGGGGAGCGTACCGCGCGACCGCCCTCACATGAAGAGCTCGAAGTACGCCTCGACGAGCCGCTCGCCGAAGAACAGGAACTCCAGCGCCGCGAGCGCCAGGAAGGGCCCGAACGGGATCGCCCGGCGCAGCGGGTCCTTGGACGGATCGGTGGCGACGTGCTCCCACGCGAGCCGCCCGCCCGGGTCCTCGACGGCGAGGCGCCGCCCGCCGTCCGAGAGCGTCGCCCTCGTTCCGTCTCGCACGACGAGCGGCGCGGGGGGGACCCACTTGTCCGGGTCGCCCGCCGGCGCGTCGGCGGGCGGCGCCGCGGCGCCCCGCGGCGCCCGGTCCCGGCCCGTGACGCCGGACACGATGGCGTAGATCATCCCCTGGAGCGCGCCCGCGACGAGCGCGAAGAGCGCGCCCTTCCAGCCCAGGAACGCGCCGATGAAGAGGAGGAACTTGCTGTCGCCCTCGCCCATGCCGCGGCGGCCGGTCAGGCGCTCCCAGCTCCACACGAGCAGCACCTGCACGACGAGGAAGCCGCCGCCCGCGCCGAGCGCGAGCTCGGCCGCGTCCGGGCTCGGCGTGCGCACGGCGACCGTCGCGAGGCCGAGCGCGGCGCCGCCGATCGTGACCTCGTCGGGGATCTCCATCCACTCGGCGTCGACGAACGTCGCGACGACGAGGCCGCCGACGAAGAAGAAGTAGAGCAGGGCGCTCACGCCGGCGTCGGCGAGCGACGCGCTCGGGCTCTGGGCGATCACGAACTGCTCGACGACCGCGACGGCGAGGAGCGCGGAGGTCGCCTCGACGAGGACGTAGCGCGCGCCGATGCGCGCACCACAGCAAGCCGCCTTGCCCCGGAGCAGGAGCCAGCCGAGGATCGGGACGTTCCGGTGCGCGGGGATCGGGCTCTTGCAGTGCGGGCAGTGGCTCGGCGGGCTGACCACGCTCATGTCGCGCGGCCACCGGTAGATCGCGACGTTGAAGAAGCTCCCCCACAGCGCGCCGAAGACGAACGCGACGGTGCGCAGGATCCACGGGGACAGGTCCGAGACGAGCAAGGCCGACGGAGCGTAGCAACGCGCGCTCGCGTCCGCGTGATTCCACGCGAGGCCGCTCCGTCTCGAGGACCGCGCCTCGGCGCGGCGAGCGGCCCCCGGCGAGCGGCCTGCTAGACTCTCGCCTCATGACCGAGCTGAACCCCAGGGACCTCGCGCGGCGCGCCGGTATCCCGCTCGCGCGGCAGGCCGGTAGCTCGGTGTCGGTCTACGCGGCGATCACCGGGCTCGCGGGCGCGGTGCCGGTGCCGATGCTCGACGCGGTGCTCAGCGAGCTGTCGCGGGGCGCCGCGATGCGCCGGGTCGCGAAGCGCCACGGGGTCACGCTCACGCCGGACGCGCGGGCGATCCTCGCGACGTCGGGCTCCATCCACGCGACCTCGACGGAGCGCGGGCGCCTGCTCAAGACGGCGCTCGCGTCGGTCCTCGCGCCGTTCCGCGTCGCGGCGCGCGTCGACGACGCGGTCGGCACGCTCCTGTCGGCGATCTGCCTCGATCACTTCCTGCGCCGCCCGGATCGCCCGGCGGGCGCGGCGCTGACCGCGGCGGAGGCGCACCGCGTGCGCGCGGCGACGGAGCGCGCGATCGGCGAGGCGGGCTTCGACGCGCTCAAGACGATCCCGGCCGGGCTCTTCCGGATCCTGCGCCGCGCGTTCGACGCGCTGCTCGCCGCCGACGACGAGGGGCGCTCGCCGATCGAGCGCGCCGTCGACGCGATCCTCGACGGGCTCGCGGACGCGCCGGACGAGCTCGTCGATGCGTTGACCCTGCAGTTCGACCTCGCGCTCGAAGAGGACAGGGGAACGCCGTGAGCACGAGGGCCGGGCTGGCCTCGGCGCGTCGCATCGTCGTCAAGGTCGGCAGCCGCTCCCTCGTCGGGGCGACGCTGCACGAGCTCGGGCACGCCGAAGGGGGCCGCTTCGCGCCGATCGCGCGGCAGGTCGCGGCGCTGCGCGAGGGCGGGCGCGCGGTGGTGCTCGTGTCGAGCGGCGCCGTGGCGCTCGGGCGCGGCCGGCTCGGCTTCGCCGCGCGCCCGCGCGACATCGCGGAGCTCTCGGCCTGCGCCGCGGTCGGTCAGTCGCTGTTGATGCGCAGCTGGGAGGCGGCCTTCGCGCCGAGCGGCGCGGCGGTCGCGCAGCTGTTGTTGACGCACGCGGATCTCTCGGACCGCGAGCGCTACCTCAACGCGCGCGGCGCGCTCGACGCGCTGCTCGAGCTCGGCGCGGTGCCCGTGATCAACGAGAACGACACCGTCGCGGTCGACGAGATCCGCTTCGGCGACAACGACCAGCTCGCGGCGATGGTGTGCACGCTCGCCGACGCGGATCTGCTCGTGCTCCTGAGCGACGTGGAGGGGCTGCTCGCGGACGGCGCGCGCGTGCCGATCGTGGAGGACGTCGAGGCGGTGCGCTCGCTCGTCGCGCCGCGCGCGGGCGACGACGTGGGCAGCGGCGGGATGGGCAGCAAGCTCGAGGCGGCGCGGCGCGCGGCGCGGCGCGGGGTCCCGGCGGTGATCGCGGACGCACGCGACGAGGACGTGCTCGCGAAGATCCTCGCGGCTCAGGACGTGGGCACCTACGTGGTGCCGGCGCCGGTGCGGCTGCCGAGCCGCAAGCACTGGATCGCGTACACGCTGCGGCCCCGCGGCGACCTCATCCTCGACGACGGCGCGGCGCGGGCGATCCGCGAGGGCGGCCGCAGCCTCTTGCCCGCGGGCGTGATCGGCGTGCGCGGCACCTTCGCGCCCGGCGACGCGGTGGTGCTGCGCGCGGCCGACGGGGCCGAGATCGGGCGCGGGCTGACGCGCTACGGCACCGCGGACGCGGCGACGTTGGCCGGGGCGCGGACGGACGAGATCCGCACGCGCCTGGGCTTCCACGGCGGGGACGAGCTGGTCCACCGCGACGACCTGGTGCTGGTGTGAGGTGGCGATGAGCGAGGTGCGATCCGAGGTCGAGGCGCTCGCGCGGCGCGCGAAGGAGGCGGCCCGCGGGCTCGCGGGGGCGACCACCACGAAGAAGGACGCGGTGCTCCGGCGCGTGGCCGCGGCGCTGCGCGGACCGGCGCGCGCCGACGTGCTCGCCGCGAACGAGGCGGACGTCGCGGAGGGCGCGGAGCTCACGGCGGCGCTGCGCGACCGGCTGCGGCTGGACGGGCCGCGCCTCGACGGCGTCGCGGCGGCGGTCGACGAGGTCGTCGCGCTGCCGGATCCTGTCGGGCAGGTGGTGCGCCGCCACACGCTGCCCAACGGCCTCGAGGTGGAGCGCGTGCGCGCGCCGCTCGGGCTCGTCGGGATCATCTACGAGTCGCGTCCGAACGTGACGATCGACGCGGCGGCGCTCTGCTTCAAGGCGGGCAACGCGTGCCTCCTGCGCGGCGGCAAGGAGGCGTTCCGCACGAACCAGGCGCTCGCGCGCGTGTTCGCGGACGCGCTCGCCGCCGAGGGGCTCGACCCGGCGGCGGTCAGCCTGATCCCGACCCTCGATCGCGAGGCCACGCGCGCGATGATCGAGCTCGACGGCGTCGTCGATCTGATCATCCCGCGCGGCGGCGAGAGCCTGA
The DNA here is from genome assembly GCA_019637095.1 of Sandaracinaceae bacterium. GTDB lineage: Bacteria > Myxococcota_A > Polyangia > Polyangiales > Sandaracinaceae > JACKEC01. The sequence continues at coordinate 86,165 of JAHBWG010000033.1, forward strand.
TCCGGTTCGTCGCCGAGAACGCGCGCGTGCCGGTGATCCGCCACTACAAGGGCGTCTGCCACGTCTACGTGGACGCGGCGGCGGACCTCGAGAAGGCCCTCGCCATCGCGATGAACGCGAAGGTGCAGCGCCCCGGCGTGTGCAACGCGATGGAGACGCTCCTCGTCGACGAGGCGATCGCGGACGCGTTCCTGCCGCGCGTGGCGGAGGCGATGCGCGGCGCGGGCGTCGAGCTGCGCGCCGACGCGCGGGCGCGCGCGCGGATCGACGCGGTGCCCGCGACCGACGCGGACTGGGACGAGGAGTACCTCGACCTCGTGCTGAGCGTGGCGGTCGTCGACGGGCTCGAGGGCGCGCTCGCGCACATCGCGCGGCACGGGAGCCTGCACACCGAGGCGATCGTGACCGAGCGGGCCGAGCGCGCGGAGCGGTTCCTGCGCGAGGTGGACGCCTCGTGCGTGCTCGTCAACGCCTCCACGCGCTTCAACGACGGGGGGCAGCTCGGGCTCGGCGCCGAGGTCGGCATCTCCACGACGAAGCTCCACGCGTACGGGCCGATGGGGCTCGAGGAGCTCTGCACCGTGAAGTGGGTGGGTCGCGGCAGCGGTCAGGTCCGCGCGTGAGGCGCGCCGCCTTGACCGAGCGCCCGGATCGGCTAGCAGTTGCGGCCCGATCGCGCGCGCGCGCGGGCAGGAGCGACGGATGAAGGACCGAGACGCGAAGGCGGAGGTGAGCGACGAGGATCCGGTGCGCGCGGCCGAGCTCGCCTCGGCGCGTGCGACGGCGCTCGCGATCGCCGCCTCGGCGCTCGAGCGCAAGGCGCTCAACGTCGTGATCCTCGACGTCGCCGGCAAGGTCGACTACGCGGACTACGTCGTCGTGATGAGCGGCCGCAGCGACCGGCAGGTCGCCGCGATCGCGAAGAACGTCGAGCAGGACGTGAAGGAGAAGCTCGGCGTGCGCTGCCTGAGCGTCGAGGGCCTGCCGCAGGCGAGCTGGGTCCTCATGGACTTCGGCGACGTGATCGCGCACGTCTTCCACGAGGACACGCGCGGCTACTACGACCTCGAGTCGCTCTGGGTCGACGCGCCGCGCGTCCCCGTCGACGATCGGTGAAGGTCGCGATCGTCGCGGTCGGCAAGGTGAAGGAGCGCGCGCTGCGCGCCGTGCTCGACGACTACCTCGGCCGGATCCGGCGCTACGCGAAGCTCGAGGAGGTCGAGCTCGAGGATCTGCCGGCGCCCAAGCTCGCGGCGCGCCTCGAGCGCCGGCTCGGCGAGGGCCGGGTGATCGCGCTCGAGGTCGAGGGCGAGCCGTGGTCGAGCGAGCGGCTCGCGCGCGAGGTCGGCGAGTGCGAGGTGCGCGCGGTGCCCTCGCTCACGTTCCTGATCGGCGGCTCCTACGGGCTGCCGCCCGGCGTGAGCCGCCGCGCGGACGCGCGCTTCTCGCTCGGGCGCGTCACGCTCCCGCACCGGCTCGCGCGCGTCGTGCTCGCCGAGCAGATCTACCGCGCGTTCACGATCCTGCGCGGCGAGCCCTACAGCCATTGAGCGCGTGAGCGGCGCCCCCGGGGCCACCCTCGCATCGCCCTCCGAGTTGGGCGATGCTCCGTCGGCCATGCGTCGCCGCGTCCCCCTCGCGCTCCTCGCCGTCACCCTCGCGCTGGCCGCCGCGCTCGCGCCGGCCGCGCCGTCCGTCCGCGCCGCGAGCGGCTCGCTCGCGACCACGAGCCCGATGGGCGGCAACGGCCACAACGTCAGCTTCGACGGCCGCCTCTTCATCGCGCGGCGCGGGCCCGACGCGGCGAGCGGGGGTTGGTTCCTGCAGATCCTGCGGCCGGAGCGGATCCGCTACCGCGCCGGCGGCGTCCCGGTGCTCGACGACGCGTTCAGCCCGCAGGTCCTCATCCAGCCGTTCGCCAACGGCGAGAACGCGCTCGCGATCTGCGAAGAGGACGCCGCGCGCACGCCCTACCGCTGCGACGAGGGCGGCGCGGCGAGCGCGGGCGGCGCCTACCACTGCTACGACCTCGTCATCGTCGACTCGAACGCCTACGAGGGCCAGCACAACGGCCTGCGGCGCCGCCGCCTCAAGCTCTGGGTGGCCAACCCCGGCACGCGCGACGCGGCGCTCCACCGCCACGAGTGGCAGAGCGGCTACGAGCCGATGCGCGCCGGCGCGCGCGACCTGCGCGGCATCGAGCCGACCGTGACGCGCGATGGCCGGCTCCTCGTCTGGCAGGGGCACCCGGACAACGACGGCAAGATCGACATCCTGATGTACGCGACCAACGACGCGCCCTGCGGCGCGGGCGGCTGGGACGGGCCCCACGTCATCACGCACATGCACGCGGACGCGCGCGTGCGCGGTCGCTACCGGCTCGCCGAGCGGCAGCTGCGCGCGGCGGACGGGACGCCCTTCGCCGACCGCGCGCTCTTCCGAGGCGCGTACCCGTGGCTCTTCCCCGACGGCGACGCGATCAACTTCACCGCCGCGAACATGCCGTGCCGCGGGACCGAGAACCCGCCCGGCTGTGGCCCGCGGCGCAACGCCTTGAGCGTGATCGGCTACCCGACCAACTGGGGCATCGCGCACATCGACGGCGACGTGAACCCGTCGACGACCGACACCGTCCGGCTCTTCTTCTCGTCGCCGGGACCGGGCGCGTTCGGGCAGCTCCCGATCACCGGCGGGATCGACGTGTGGCCCTTCTTCGGGAGCAACACGCAGAACTACGCCGAGGTCGTGTTCGACGACGCGCTCGACGGTCGCTACGCGGGCGTCTGGCACATGAACGAGTCGATCGACGCGGCGGGCAACCTCGATCGCGGCCGCACGCCCGACACGAGCGGCTACTTCAACACCGCCGTCGTGAACGGCGCGATCTTCCCCGACGCCAACAACGGGCTCTTCGGCAAGGCGCTCGTGTTCGGCGGCGACGGCGATCACGTCGAGGTCCGCCACGACGCCTCGCTCGATCCGGTCAACGCGATCACCGTCGAGCTGTGGCTGCGCCCCGCGTCGCACGCGGACTGCGACGGCAACAACAACTACCGCGTGCTGCTCGCCAAGGGCGGCATCGCCGGGAGCTACTCGCTCGTGCTCGAGGAGAACATGACGCTCCACGCCCGCGTGCGGACGGGCGGCGTCGAGCGCTCGGCGCGCAGCGCGCGGCCGCTGACCGTCGGCGCGTGGGCGCACGTCGGCTTCACCTACGACGCGGCGACGGGGGCCCTGCGCCTCTTCACCGACGGCGCCGATGTCGGCGGCGCGTCGTTCCCCGCGATCACGCTCGACGCGGTGACGGCGCCGCTCCGCATCGGCGGTCCGGGCGGCGCGCGGCCGACGTGCCCGAACGGCGACGGCTCGTTCCACGGCGACATCGACGAGGTGCGCATCTCGCGCACCGTCCGCGATCTCACGTTCGCGCCGCGGCCTGGCAACGCGGCGGGCTTCGTCGATCAGTGGGTGCCCGAGCGCGTGGAGGCCGGCGCGTCGTTCGTCGCGCACCTCACGATGCGCAACCTCGGCACCACCGCGTGGTCGCCGGACACGCAGCACCGGCTCGGGGCGCAGGCGCCGATGGACAACGCGCGCTGGGGGACGGGGCGCGTGGACCTGCCGCGTCGTGTCCAGCCGGGCGAGACGATCACCATCGTCGCGAGCCTCACCGCGCCGACGGAGCTCGGCGAGCACGCGATGCAGTGGCGCATGGTGCACGAGGGCGCGGAGTGGTTCGGCGACGAGACCGCGCTCGCGACGGTGACGGTGGTGCCCGTGGGGACGCTGCCGGACGCGGGGGCGCCGCCGCCGCTCGACGCGGGGCCGCCGCCAGGGACGGACGCCGGCGGTCCGCCGCCGGGCACCGACGCGGGGCCGCCGCCG
>JAHBWG010000034.1 GCA_019637095.1 Sandaracinaceae bacterium
TTCGTCATTCCCAGGAGAATGACGAAATGACGAGGATCGTCCCCTCGGTACCGGCGCGACAATTCGCCGCCGGGCGCCGGTTGGTGGTACCAAGGTCGCCGTCGATGGAGTCGCTCCTGGCCATCCTGCCCTGGGCCCTGTTCGGGGTCATGGTCCTCTTCGGGATCATCTTCGCGATCGTGGCCTGGAGCGCGACGCGACGCGCGGCCGCGGCCGAGGAGCGCGCCGAGCAAGCGAGCGGCGCGTACGGGTACGTGGAGGCGCGGGCGCGCAGCGCGGAGCAGCAGATCGCGGTCGCCGAGCAGCGCGCGACGCTCGCAGAGCAGCGGATCGCGCACGCCGAGGATCGGATGCAGAAGGCGCGCGACGTCGCCAAGGCCGCCGAGCAACGAGCCGCGGAGGCCGAGCAACGCGCGGCGGACGCGCTGCGCGAGGCCCAGCGCGCGGACTCCGAGCTGCGCGAGCGCCGGGACGCGGCGAGCGATCGCGCGCGACAAGCCGAGACGCGCGCGCGCGCGCTCCTCGATTGGGCCAAGGGGCAGTGGGAGGCGCGCCGCGAGCCCGACCGGCAGCAGGCGCAAGCCGTCCAGGGCCCCTTCCAGGCGCAGCTCGACGCCTACCTCGCGTACCGCGCCGCGCCGATCGTGTTCCGGGTCGACGGGGACGTGGACCGGCTCGCCGGGCCGCTCATCGAGCGCTACGCGGCGCCCGGTCAGCACGTCGCGCTCGACGGCGACGTCGTGCGGGTGACGTTCCCCGTCGACCCTTCCCTCGGCTTCCGGGCCTGACGTGGACGGCCCGGCCGTCACGCGGCGCGAGGTCCTGCGCGACCCGGACGGGGGCCCCGCCGAGGCGGACGCCGTCGCGGTCGAGGAGCCGCTCGAGATCCGCGTCGGCGGCGAGCCGCTCGTCATCACGATGCGCACCCCCGGCGAGGACCGGTTCCTCGCCGTCGGCCTGCTCTTCGCGGAGGGAGTGCTCGAGTCGCTCGCCGACGTCGGCACCGTCGCGCACTGCGGCCGCGCCGGCGACGAGGGGTTCGAGAACGTCATCGACCTCACCGCCGGGCCCGGGGTGGCGCTCGACGCGAGCCGGCTCGAGGGGACGCGGCGCGGCACGCTCACCACCGCGAGCTGCGGGGTGTGCGGCCGCCGCTCGATCGACGACCTGCTCGCGCGCATCGGCCCCCTCGACCACGCGCGCAAGGTGCCCCGCGCGATCGCGCGCGCCGCCCCGGAGATCCTCGCACGATCGCAAGACGCCTTCCCTCGCACGGGCGGCGTCCACGCGGCCGCCGCGCTCACCGCGGACGGCGCGCTCCTCGCCGCGGCCGAGGACGTCGGGCGCCACAACGCGGTCGACAAGGTGGTCGGCAAGCTCCTCTACGCGGGGACGCTCACCGACGCCGCGCTCCTCGTGGTGAGCGGCCGCGTGAGCTTCGAGATCGTCCAGAAGGCCGCCGCGGCGCGCGTCGGTGTCGTCGTCGCGGTGAGCGCGCCGACCTCGCTCGCGATCGATCTCGCGAGGCGCGCCTCGATGGCGCTGGTGGCGTTCGCCCGCGACGGCCGGATGAACGTCTACGCGGGCGCCGAGCGGCTCGAGTAGCCCGGGCTCGGCGAAGGGGGTCGAACGGCGTTCACTCGGTGTATGATGAACCCCGTTCATCCTGACACCTGGGAGCGCCACTTGAAGAAGTTGAGGAGCGGCCACTTCCGCGTCGGTCGCCGGAATTTCGTTCGAATCACCGCGGCCGGCGCCGCGGGCGTCTACTTCACCGGCTGCGATGGCGGCGGCGGCGCCGACGCGAGCGTCCCGAGCGACGGGGGCCTCGACGCGTCGGTCGCGATCGAGCGCGTCCGCGCGCTCGTGATCGGGAGCGGCTTCGGCGGCTCGATCGCGGCGCTGAGGCTCGCGGAGGCGGACGTGCCCGTGACGATCCTCGAGCGCGGCCGGCGCTGGGATCTGCAGGACGACTTCGACACGTTCACTACCACGCAGCGCCCGGACCGGCGCTGCGCGTGGATGCACCGCGAGCCGGTGCTGCCGGGCTTCCCGCCGGTCTCGCTGCGGGGCTCGCCCTACGTGGGTCTGCTCCAGCGCATCTTCGGCGCGAACATCGACGTCGTCTGCGCCGCCGCGGTCGGCGGCGGCTCGCTCGTCTACTCCGGCCTGATGCTCCAGCCGCCGCGCGCGGCGTTCGAGTCGGTGTTCCCCTCCGAGCTGAGCTACGAGGAGATGGACACCGTGTACTACCCGCGCGTGCGCGCGATCATGCGGCCAGGGCGGCTCTCCGATCGCGCGCTCGGCGCGCCGCAGTATGCCGGCGCGCGCATCTTCATCCGCGACGCGGAGGCGGCCGGGCTCGACGTCGAGCGCGTCCCGTGCGCGTTCGACTTCGACCGCATCGACGAGGAGCTCGACGGCGCGTTCCCGTTCGCGCAGGCCACCGTCGGCGACTACCTCTACGGCCTCAACAACGGCGCGAAGCACTCGATCGATCGCGTCGGCTACCTGACCATGGCCGAGGCGACCGGCCGCGTCACCGTGCGCCCACAGCACCAGGTCGTCGAGGTCGGCGCGCGGCCCGAGGGCGGCTACTACGCGATCGCCGAGGTCATCGACGAGAACGGGCGCCCGCAGTCGGTCACGCGCTTCGAGGCGGACGCGCTCTTCATGGCCGCCGGCTCGATGAACACCACCAAGCTGCTCCTCAAGGCGCGCCGCGACGGAACGCTGCCGGGCCTGCCGGACTCCGTCGGCCAGTCCTGGGGCAACAACGGGCAACGCATCTTGCTCCGCGGCAACCTGAGCGAGGACACCGGCGCCGAGCAAGGCGGGCCCGCGTGCATCTTCATCCACCACCACGACAACCCCGAGGGCGTGATCGGGATGGAGTACGGACCCGCGCCGATCGGGTTCGAGCACAACTGCCTCGTGCACGCGACGCAGGGCGTGCCGGAGCGGCTCGGCTCGCTCCAGCTCGACGCGATGGGTGAGGTCGAGCCGGTCTGGGATCGGGCCAACGACGCGTCCGCCGGCCGCGCGGCGCACCACACGATGCAGGCGATCATGGACGCGAGCGAGGGCGCGATCGTCACGCTGCCGGGGCTGAACGATCCGTCGATCACGTTCCACCCGCTCGGCGGCGCGGTGATGGGCCGCGTGACGGACACGTACGGCCGCGTGAACGGGCTCGCGCACCTGTACGTGGTCGACAGCGCGCTCATCCCCGGCTCGACGCCCGCGTCGAACCCCTTCTGGACGATCGCCGCGATCGCGGAGCGCTGCATGGACACGATCGTCGCCGAGGACTTCGCGCCCTGACCGCGCGCGCGGGCGCGCTCAGGGCGCCGGCGCGCCGTCGAGCTCCGGGATCGTCACGTCGCGCCGGCGAGCCCACGCGCCCTCGACGAAGTTCGGGCACTCGCTCTGCGATCGCAGGCCCTCGATCCCCTCGAGCTCGACGTCCTCGGCGCCCGACGGCCAGCGCACGCGGACCTCGACATCGCGCCGCGCGCGCGCCCACACGGGGCCGCCCGGCGCGAGCCGCACGAGCGTCCCGGCCCGCAACGTCGCGGGGCCGTGGTAGGTGTGCGAGGCGCCGCGCAAGCAGCCGCCCATCGCGTCGACCAGCGTGCCCATGAGCACCTCGCTGAGCTCGGCCTCCTCCGCCACGGCGAGCTCCGCCTCGCGCACCCACCCGTCGAGCACGCTGCCGTCGAAGAAGTCGCGGCGCACGCGCACCCAGCCGCCGCGCCGCGCGCGCTCGACGAGCCGCAACGGCTCTTGCTCGATGCGGATCGAGACGAAGCTCGGGCCGCCCGGCGTCCCGTGGACCCGTAGCCGCGGGCCGACCGTCACGAGCGCGCCGCGCGTGGGCGCGTCGGGCGCGAGGGCGGTCGGCTCGACCGCCGGCCCGAGACGCAGTGCCCGACACGGCAGGCCGACCGCCGCGTACACGCCCTCCGTGAGCCGGGCGTCCGCGCGCACGTGCGCCCCCGTGAAGCGCGGCCGCTCGAGCGCCGTGCCGGGCCGCAGCGCGAGCGGCCCGAGCGCGACCGCGCGGGCGAGGGCGACCGGGACGGCGTCGCGAGCGGCGCGGCCCGAGAACGCGAGCGCGCCGCGCGACCGCACGACGAGCGGGCCGCGCGGCCCGGCGTCGACCGCGACCTCGTGGTCCTCGAGGTCGACGACGAGGCGCGCGCCGCCGGGCACGTCGATCTCCACGCCCACGATCGACGCCGTCCCCGCGAGGGTGCACTGCGCCCGGGCGGGCGCGACCGAGAGGGGCCCGAGCATGCAGAGCAGGACGAGTCGCAGCAGCGCACGCACGGAGGAGCTCGACCGCGGCCGGGCCCGGAGGTTCCCTCACATGAGGTAGAAGCCCTGGGGCGGGAGCGGCTCGGGCACCGGCTCGAGGTCGAGGAGCTGGCGCAGGTTGATCTCGATCGTGCGGGCGATCGCGGTGACCGACGTGTCGGTCGGGCGGTTCGTGAAGGGGTCCTGCAGGTGGACCGCCGTCTTCTCGAGGAGGAAGAACGGGATCGCGATCGCGGTCGTCACCGCGATCTGCCAAGGCCCCTCGACCTTCGTCAGCGTGATGGAGAGGACGGTGATGAACAGGTAGATGAACCAGTGGAGGAAGGTGCGGTACGTCCGCGGGAACACCGTGCTCTTGATGCGCTCCGCCTTGCCCATGTGGTCGGTCAGGCGCGTCAGCGTCTCGTCGAGCGCGACGCGGCGGAAGTCGCTGAGGTGCCCGCCCTGCGCGAGCGCCGCCACGTCGCGCGCGTGGAGCTGCAGGAGCGCGACCGGCTTGTTCGCGTGCCTCTCGCACTCGATCGCGTCGTCTTCTTCGAGGTGCTCGACGGCGCCGACGCGCCAGTCGAGCCCGCGCAGGCTCTGACCGAGCGCGTAGCACCACGCGATCTGCCGCAGGCCGGCGCGGCGCACCACCTCGTGCGCGCCCGGCTCCGTGAACGACAGCAGCTGGCGCACCAGCGTGCGCGAGTCGTTCACGATGGAGCCCCAGATCTTGCGCGCCTCCCACCAGCGCTCGTAGCTCTGGTTGAGCTTGAACGAGAGCAGGAGCGAGATCGCGGTGCCGAGGAAGGTCGGGATCTGGACCGGGATCGCGGGGAGGTAGTCTCGGTTGAAGCCGATGACGAGCTCCACGAGCGTCGCGATCACGAGGACGGTGAGCGAATCGCGCCACGACTTCTTCGCGATGTACCCGAAGGGGATCCGCGTGTTGAGCAGCATCGTATGAACGCGAATATCGCCCCCTCGGCGCGCGAGCAAGCGGCCGAGGTGCGTCAGGGGCCGGCGAAGCGCGGATCATCGGACCGCCGGTACGTCCGGGTTCGCGCGAGCCGCTCGGTCCCGGCGAGCCGCGCGCGGTAGCCCATCGTGGCGAGCCCGTCCTCGATCTGACCGTAGAGATCCCCCTCCAGGGCGCGCGCCAGGCCCGCGTAGATCGCCTTCATGTGGCCCTGGCCGCGATGCGAGGGCGTGACCGCGAGCGCGAACACCGAGTGCCCGTCGCGGAACGGGATCGCGGCCACCGTCCCGATCGGCTCTCCGCCCACCTCGTAGAGGAAGGGCACGAGCTGGCCACGCTCGGTCGCGCCGTGGATGCGCCCGATCCCCTCTCGCGCGAGCCGCTCGCGCATCGGCGGCGGGATCTGGCTCGGCAGCGAGAGGGTGACGAAGCGCGTCGCGTCCTCGAGGCCCTCGCAGCGTCGGAGCGTCGCGCTGTCGAGCATCGGGCGCGCGAAGCTCGCGAGCGGGGTGCGGACGTGCTCGTAGGCGGGACCGACCACCGTCCATGCGCCGGCCTCGGGCGGCGGCGTGAGCGGCTCCGGCAGCTGCAGGGTGAGGGCGCGCTCGAGCCCGGCGAAGTGCGGCTCGTGCTCGGCGACGAACGCCGCCCAGTCGATCGACGCGAGCGCCTCGGCGGACGCGACGCGCACCGCGTTGAAGCGCCGGTTCCCGTCGGCGAAGCAGTAGCGCGTCCCGTAGCCGTAGCGCTCGAACGAGACGAACAGCGCGAGGAACGCGTCCTCCGCCGCCTCCCAGGGCAGCCCACCCGCCATCGGCCGATGGTACTACGCGCGCGCGCCGCTGCGGCGACCCCCGCGGCCGCGCCGGCGGCCGCCGCGGGGCGGACCGCCTCCGCTCGGACGGGACCCCGGCGGGCGCGGCCCGCCGCTCCTCGGCGGACCGCCGCTCTTCTTCGGCGACAGATCCGTCGGCGGCGGCGGCGCCTCGCGCGCCGCGAAGGGGTGCCCCTCCGCGCGCTCGAGGTGCTCGCCGAGCAGGCGCTCGATGTCGGCGAGGAACGGGCGCTCCTCGGCCTCGCAGAACGAGAGCGCGGTCCCCGACGCGCCGGCGCGCGCGGTGCGGCCGATGCGGTGGACGTACGTCTCGGGCACGTTCGGCAGATCGAAGTTGATCACGTGCGTGATCCCCTCGACGTCGATCCCGCGCGCCGCGAGGTCGGTCGCGACGAGCACGTTGAGGGTGCCGGCGCGGAAGCCGTCGAGCGCCCGCGTGCGCGCGCCCTGCGACTTGTTGCCGTGGATCGCCGCCGCCTCGATGCCCGCCTTCGCGAGGTGCTCGACGACGCGGTTGGCGCCGTGCTTGGTGCGCGTGAACACGAGCACGTGCTCGAGCGCGGCCTGGCGCAAGAGCTCGACGAGCAGCCGCCGCTTGTCCGCCTTGTCGACGAAGTACACCCGCTGCGCGATCGCGTCGGCGCGCGAGGAGATCGGCGCGACCGCGACGCGCGCCGGATCGTGCAGGAGATCCTCCGCGAGCCGCTGGATCTCGGGCGGCATCGTCGCGGAGAAGAACAGGGTCTGCCGCTTCTTCGGCAGCTTGGCGATGACGCGGCGGACGTCGGGCAAGAAGCCCATGTCGAGCATGCGGTCCGCCTCGTCGAGGACGAAGATCTCGATGTCCGCGAGCGAGACGGCGCCGCGACCCATCAGATCGAGGAGGCGACCCGGCGTCGCGACGAGCGCGTCGACGCCGCGCCCGAGCTCGGCGATCTGCGGTTTGTCGTTGACGCCGCCGAAGACGACCGTGTGCCAGAGCTCGAGGTTCGCCCCGTAGGTCGTGAGGCTCTCCCCGATCTGCGCGGCGAGCTCGCGTGTCGGCGTCAGCACGAGCGCGCGCAGCACCGTGTCCTCACCGGCGGTCGCGTCGAGGCGCTGCAAGAGCGGCAGCCCGAACGCGGCGGTCTTCCCGGTGCCCGTCTGCGCGCAACCGAGCAGGTCGCGGCCGGCGAGCACGTGCGGGATCGCCTCCACTTGGATCGGGGTCGGGGTGGTGTAGCCGGCCGCCTTCACGGCGCGGCAAAGGGGCGGGCTGAGGCCCAACGTCTCGAAGCTCACGCGCGCTCACTCGCAGAATTCGAGCGCGGCGCAAGCCGAGCGTGCTCACGGATCGCAGCCGACGCGCGCGCCGTCGACGACGACCTCGTCGACGTAGACGAGCTGGGCCTCGTCGGTCGGGTCCTTGTAGATCACGCCGACGAAGAACGTGTCGAGCCGCCGCATCGGGTCGCCGCGTCCGTCGAGGGTGAGCTCGCCGTGCCGTCGCACGCCCTCGACGAAGAGCTCCGCGCCTCCCTCCGTGGCGTCACGCGACACGTGCAGCTCGACGCAGACCCAGCGGTCGAACCCGATCGCGTACATCACGTCGTGGTACGCGCCGCCCAGGTAGTTGTGCGCGTGCCAGTTCACGACGCTCGCGTTCCAGACCGAGCCGACGACCGTCTGGTGCCCTTCGTCGTCGCCGATCTGGATGAGCTCGAGCGACGGAGGGTGCGTGCTCGGGAAGTAGAAGTAAGCGCGCAGCCAGAGGTCGGAGGGCAGCGTCCGGCCGGAGCCGTAGCGCCCCACCGCCGCGCTGGCCCACTGGCAGCCGCGCGGGCAGTCGAAGCGCATCGCGTGGGTCCCGCGGTACACCGGCTCGGTGACCGCCCGGACCGTCCCGCCGACCCCCGTGTCGGAGCGCGTCCAGCGAGAGAGGTCGCCGGTGTCGAAGCCGTCGCAGAACTCGCGCGACGCGTGCGTGGTGCCGCAGAGCGAGGGCGGCGGTGGTGGTCCGGCGTCGGGCGCGGCGGCGTCCGAGCCGGCGTCGAGCGACGCCGCGTCCGCGCCGGCGTCATCGCCGGCGTCCAGCGCGCCCGCGTCGGTCCCCGCCTCCATCGCGCCGCCGTCCATCGCGCCGCCGTCCGTCGCGCCGCCGTCCGTCGCGCCGCCGTCCGTCGCGCCGCCGTCCCTCGTCCCCGCGTCCGCCACGCCGCCGACGGGCACGCACACGTCGCGCGCCACGTCGCACACCCAGCCCTCGACGCAGGGGCAGCGCCGCCCCTCGAGGTCGAGATCCGGCACCGCGCAGCCGGCGAGCGCGATCAGCGCGAGGGCGCCGATCCGCCCGATCACTGGAACCTCCGGAAGGGCGAGCCGCCCACCTCGCGCGGCGCCTCCTCGGGCGTCGCGCTCGAGGCGGCGCCGCGCCGGCCGCGGCCGGGCCGCCGCGCGTCGGCGACGAGCTCGACGCGGAGCTCCTGATCCTGCGCGGGCACCACCTCGAGCGTGCGCGTGGCGAAGCCGGCGCGCGTCACCTCGACGCGCACGACCTCGTCGGCGCGCGGGACGGAGAGGTCGATCGGCGTGACGCCCCGCTCCTCGCCGCCGACGCGCACCGTCGCGCCCGCGGGCGTCGAGACGACGGCGAGCCGCACGCGCACCTGCGCCGCCTCCGCCACGGACGGCTCGGTCGGCGGCGCCGCGGGGCGCGCGGACTCGTCCGGCGGCGCCTCGATCGGCGGCGCGGGCGCCGCCGCGTGCGCCGCGCCCTCCTCGGAGGACGCCTCGGGCCCGCGCGCGGCGATCCCGAGCACGAGCCCCGCGCCCGCCGCGAGCGCGAGCGCCGCCGCGGCGACGTACACGAGCCGCGGCGGACGGCGCGCCGGGCCGCTCGGCTCGACGACCGCCATCGGCGTCCCGCGCTCCACGTCGGGCACGTCCACGGAGATGTCGACCTCGAGCGAGGGCATCTGCGTGATCTCGGAGCCGGCCTGCACGCGCCGCAGCAGCTCGCGCTTCTCCTCGAGCCGCTCGGGGAAGCGCGCCGCCATCACGGCGGCGAGCTGCTCCTCGAGCAGCGCCGGGGCGTCCATCGCGCGGAGCGCCTCCGCGAGGTCCGCGCGCATCGCGGCCGCCGTCGGGTAGCGACCCGCCGGATCGCGCGTCAACGACTTTTCCACGATACGGTCGAGGCTCGCGGGGTAGTCCCCCTTGGCGCCCTCGCTCGGCCGCGGGATGCGGTCCTCCGTGATCGCCCTCATCGAGAGCAGGCTCGTCGGCCGCGCGAAGAGGCGGCGCCCCGTCGTCAGCTCGAAGAGCACGACGCCGAGCGCGAACACGTCGGCGCGCCGATCGACCTCGCGGCCGAGGCACTGCTCCGGGGACATGTAGGCGAACTTGCCCTTCATCTGCCCGGCCTCGGTCTCGGTCGAGCGCTCCTTGAACTTGGCGACGCCGAAGTCGATGAGCTTCACGCCGCCGTCGTAGGTGACGAACACGTTCGACGGAGTCACGTCGCGGTGCACGACGTGGAGCGGCTGCCCGTCGTCGCCCGTGAGCTCGTGCGCCGCGTGCAGCCCCGCGCACGCCTGCATCACGATGTAGGCGCCGAGCATCGGACCGAGCGGCGCCTCGTCCCGGATCGAGCGGCGCATGAGCGAGACCGCGCTCTCGCCTTCGAGGTACTCCATCACGAGGAAGAGCTCGCCGGCCTCCTCCGCGAGCTCCTGCACGTGCACGACGTTCGGGTGGCGGAGCCGCGCGACGACGCGCGCCTCGTCGAGGAACATCTCGACGAACTCCCGCTTGCGCGCGAGCGACGGCAGGATGCGCTTGATGACCACCGGCCGCTCGAACCCGCTCGGGCCGAGCACCTTGCCCAGGAGGATCTCCGCCATCCCGCCCGTCGCGAGGCGGCCGACGACGTGGTACCGGCCGATGCGCGGCGGAAAGCTCATGGCACGCGCGAGTCAGTGTACACTAGCGCTGCGATGCGGGCTCGCTTGCTCTGGACCCTGCTCCTCGTGGCGAGCCCCGCCGCGGCGCGGGCGCAGCCGGCCGCCGACGAGGCCTCGCTGCGCCGCGCCGTCGTCCTCTTCGAGGAGAGCGAGACGCTCTACAACCAGGGCGAGTTCGTCCAGGCCGCGGCGCTGCTCCGGCGGGCGTACGCGCTGCACGCCGACGCGACGCTGCTGTTCAACCTCGGGCGCGCGCTCGAGGGCGCGGGCGATCTCGATGGCGCGATCGACGCGTACGCGCGCTATCTCGCCGAGGCGGCCGACCCGCCGGATCGCGGCGCGGTCGAGGCGCGGCTCGCCACGCTGCGCGCGCAGCGCGAGGCGCTCAGCGAGCGCGGCGCGAGCGAGGTCGATGACGCCGACCGCGCGCCGATCGCCGCGTCCACCGCGAGCGGCGGCGGGATCGATCCCGTCCCTTGGGTGGTCCTCGGCGTCGGGCTCGCCGCCCTCGGCGTCGGGATCGGGCTCGGCGTCGCGATGCAGGGCGTCTCCGATCGCGCCGCGACCGAGCCGGTGCAGCGAGAGGCGCAGGCGCTCTACGACGAGGCGCAGGGGCTCGCCATCGGCGCGAACGTGCTGTTCGTCGTGGGCGGCCTCGCGGCGGCGGCGGGGCTCGTGTGGGGCGTCGTCACCCTCGCCGACGGCGGCGGCGACGCGACGGCGCACCTGCGGTTCGGCCCCGGCTCGGTCGCGGTCGCGGGCACGTTCTGAAGGTCCGCATCCGTTGCGGCGCGCCGCTTGGAAGACGGAGCGAAGGCCCGTACGCTGAGCGCGAGGAAGTGCCGATGCGAGAGAGGATCCTCGCGGTCGCGTGCGTGCTCGGGGTGCTGGGCGCGGGGTGTCGGCGCGCCGACGACCGCACGGACGCCGGCCCAGGGCGCGACGCGGGCGCGGCGGACGCGGGCGCAGACGCCGGCCTCGACGCCACGGTACCACCCGACGCGGCAGGCTCGTCCGACGCGGGCGCCTTCGATGCGGGCACCAGCGCCGAAGACGGCGTCGCGCTCGTCACGGTGCTCGAGCGCGCAGTCACGATCGCCGCGCTCGCTGCCGGCCCGCTCGTCGCGGAGGCCACCCAGGTCGACGCCGACGGCGAGGGTGCCAGCGACACGCGGCTGCGCGACCGCGTCGAGAACGGCGTCGCCGGCGACTCGATCGTGGCCGACGGCGCGTGCGTGACGTTCGCGTGGAGCGCGCGTACGGCCACCATCACGTTCGACGGCTGCACCTCGGAGATGACCGGCCTCTCGATCGACGGAACGCTCCGCCTCGCCGTCACGTATCGGCCCACGACGTTCACCGCGACCTTCGACGCCCTCACCATCGGCGCCACGACCACCTCGGGCTCGGTCGCGCTCGCCGTCGACCGTCGAGACGACGGCGCGCGCTTCGTCGTGAACGCGGCGCTCGCGTGGACCGACGGCGCGACGGATCAGGCCGTCTCGCTGACCGCTCTCTCGCTCGCGGTCGACGCCGGCGCGATGGCGACGACGCTCGATGGCGCGTTCGACGTGAGCACGGGCGCGACGCGCGCGGCGGGCACCGCGATCGCGGTACGATGGCGCCACGGCGACTGCCACCCCTCGAGCGGCAGCGCCCGCTTCACCATCGACGGAGGCCGCGAGGTCGTCGCGACGTTCCTCCCGGCGACACCGACCGACGGCGTCGTCGCGATCGCGATCCCTCCTCTGCCCGCGGTGGAGACGGCCGTGCTCGCGCCGTGTCCGTGACGCGGCGAGCACCGCCCGGGATTCGAGCGCTTCACGCCCGTGCCTGCCCTGGGGGCGTACGCGAGCTCGCCGTTCGAGTCCTGCGACGCCGCTGGACGGCGGGAGGCGCGCGGGGCACCCTCTGAGACCGATGCATCCCTCGAAGCTCTTCCACACGATCGTCGTCGTGGGCGCGGCGCTGACCGGCGGCTGCGACGGCGGACCGGCCGGCGACGACGCGGGCGGCGCGCTCGCCGACGCGGCGATGGACGCGGCGGCCGCCATCGACGCCGGCGAGCCCGTCGACGCGGGCGAAGAGGAAGACGGCATGGTCTTGATCCTCTAGACCCGTGATGCACGCGGAGGTCGGCGCGATCTGGCGCGAGCGCGCGCAGTCGGAGCTGAACGCGGCGAGCGGCTTCGCGATCGTCGCGACGGAGCTGTTCGAGCTCGGCGCGCCGAGCGCGGTGCTCGAGCTCGCGACGCGCGCCGTGCACGACGAGGTGCGCCACGCGGAGCTGTGCCGCGGCCTCGCGGAGCGCTACCTCGGCGAGCCCGTCGCCCCACCCGTCGCGAAGCGCGTGTCGATGCCGCGCCACGCGGGCGCCGACGCCGAGCTCGTCAAGCACCTGCACGTCGTGGGGCTGTGCTGCGTCAACGAGACGCTCGCCGCCGGGTTCCTCGAGGCGTGCCTCGAAGCGACCGACGCGCCCGACGTGCGCGAGCTCGCGCGCCAACACCTCGCCGACGAGGTCCGCCACGCGCGCGTCGGCTGGGCGCACCTCGCGTGGGTGGACGCCGCCACGCGGCGCGCGATCGGTGGCTTCGTGCCGCGCATGCTCACCGCCAACGTCGCGCGCTGGACGCGGCGGCTCCACATCATGCCGCGCGCGGGCTTCCCCGGCCTCGGCGTCCCGGCGCGCGCGCGCGCGCTCGCGAGCCTCGAAGAGACCGTGCGCGAGGTCGTGCTGCCTGGCTTCGCGGCGGTCGGCGTCCCGTTGTGAGATCGTGGAGCGCGCGGGCGCGGCGCACGACGCGGGGGCCGCGCACGTGAGCGCGGCCGACACGGCGCACCGCCCGCGCGTCGAGCGCGCGATCCGCTTCATCGCGGAGCACCTCGACGAGCCGATCACGCTCGCCGACGTCGCGCGCGTCGCGCACCTGAGCGAGCACCACTTCCACCGCGTCTTCGCGGCGGTGACCGGTGAGCCGATCGGCCGGTTCATCACGCGGCGGCGCCTCGAGCTCGCGGCGCTGCGCCTCGCGTACGAGCCCGCGCGCAGCGTGACGGAGATCGGGCTGAGCGTCGGCTACTCGTCGCCCTCGAACTTCGCCAAGGCGTTCTCGGCGCACTTCGGCTGCACGCCGAGCCACGTGCGCGCGCCGGGCGCCGCGCTGCCCGCCGCGCTCGGTCGGCTGGCGACGCGCTACGGCCGATCGTTCGATCCGCTCGCGCTCCACGCGCTGCCCCCCGATGCGCCGCCCGCGCGCGTGCGCGAGGAGCTGGCGCGGCTGCGCGCGAGCCTGCGCTTCGAGACGCGCGACGCGCCGCTCCCGCTCGCGTGCCTCGCGAGCCCCGACGGCTACGACACCGACGCGATCGGCGAGACGATCGCGAGGCTCGTCGAGCACGCGCTCGCGCGCGGGCTCTCGGACGAGGCCGTCGACGTGTGGGGCATCGGCTACGACAGCCCGGTCCTCACCGCGCCCGAGCTGCGCCGCTACCACGCCGCGGTGCCGTGCCCGGCCGGCAGCGAGCTGCCCGCGCCGTTCTTCCCCGGCGCCGTCGGGCCCGGTCGCTTCGCCGTGTTCGACTACGACGGCCCGGTCGACGGCGTCGAGGCGCGCTGGCTCTCCGTCTACTCGACGTGGCTGCCCGCGAGCGGGCTGCGCGCCGGCGCGCACGTGGCGCTCGACCGCTACGTCGGTGACTGGCCCGAGGACGGCCGCGTCCGCATGGAGCTCTGGCTCGCCGTCGAGTGAGCGCGCGAGCCCCTCGGTGCTCCGCTCACCGCGTCCAGTGCGCGAGCAGCGCCTGGGACTCGGACGGCAGGCTCGCGTACCCCGGATCGCTCTCCACCGGCAGCTCCGCCACCACCGCGAAGAGCAACGCGCGGTTGAGGGGGTCGACCGCCGCGTCGGCTGCGAGCGCGCGCAGGCGGGCGGCGAAGCTCGGCCCGAGGTCGGGCGCGATGCGGCGCGCGTCGGCGAGCCCGATCACGCTCCGCTGCGAGGCCAGCGCGACGAGCAGGCCGAGCATGAGGCGCTCGGGGTCCACGCCGACCATCTCGAGCAGCTCGAGGTGACCGGACGGATGGCTCTGGCCGTAGCTCGACCAGGCCATGCGCGAGCTCGAGAAGTAGGCGACCGTGTCGACCCAACCCTGGACGGCCCAGCCGCTGCGGCCGGCCTGCGCGGCGGCGGTCGCGCGCATGCGCGCGACGAGCTGCGGACCCTCGTCCATCGAGCACCCGCCGACTGGGTGGTAGCGGCGGAGCTGCTCCAGGTAGGGCACGAGGTCCGGCGCGGCGCGGGGCGTGGCGAACGACCACGCCGAGTCGGGCAGGCCGGGCACGTCGTAGCGATCGGTGTCGGCGTCGGGCTCCAGGCTCAGCGGGCCCTCGAACGCGAGCAGGGTCCGCGCGTAGGCCACCGTCTCGATGAGCTCGGCGGGCAGCGGGGGCGGCTCCGCGAGCGGGCGCACCGGGGTGAGCGAAACAGGCCAAGGGCACGGCGCACGCTCGCAGCCCGAAGGGAGCGTTCCGTCGTGGAACAGCGCCGAGAGCTGCCACCCGCCGTCCTCCCGGCGGGCGAGCGCGACCGCCGTGTCGTCGCCGCGCCGAACGAGCGCGAGCGTCACCGGCGGCCCGAGCGAGGTCGCCGTCTCGGCGAAGCGCTCGGGCGCCGGCCAGCTCGGGGGGCCCGCCGGCGCCCGCTCCCCGCTCGCGTCGGCAGCCGGCGCGCGCGCGTCCCGCACCGGTACGAAGGCCTCGGTCGCGCAGGACGCGAGCACGAAGCAAGAGACGATCCCTGATCCGACGCGTCGCATGGGCACCTCCCCGTGTGAATCACTCGGACGATGACGCCGCGCGATCCTTGGGTCGAGCGACGCGCGCGCACCTACTCCGCTGCGTTCAACCGGAGGAGCGGGCGGGCGGCGTCGGGCGGCGCGGGCGTGAACGACTCGGTGTCGCCCGGAGGAAGGGGCGTGCGGCCCTCGCGCCACGCGGCCTTCGCCTCCTCGAGGCGCTCGAGCGACGAGCTCAGGAAGTTCCACCAGAAGTACCGCGGGCCGGGCGGCGCGCCTCCGAAGGCGAGGAGCCGCGCGGGCCCACCGGCCTCGCCCGCCTCGACGGACGCGGGCCCCTCGCGCAGGAGCGCGACGCGCTGTGCGTCGACGCGGGCGCCCGCCAGCTCGATCGCGCCGCGCAGGACGTAGACCGCGCGCTCGCCGATCCCGTCCGGGAGGTGGTGACGGGCGCCCGGCGCGAGCTCGATGTCCCAGAGGAACAGTGGCGCGGGGAAGCGCACGGGCGCGTCGCCGCCCTCGGCGCCCGCGGCGAGCCGCCGCACGATGGCGCCGCCTTCGGTGTGCGTCGGGACGCGCGAGGGATCGATCGCCTCGAACGAGGGCTCGGCGTCCTCCGCGCCATCGGGTAGCGGCATCAGGATCTGGACGAGCTCGAGCCGGCCGCCGAGCGCACGCAGCCGCTCGAAGCGCTCCGAATGCACGATGCCGCGCCCCGCGACCATGTAGCCCATCGCCCCCGGGCCGAGCTCCACGCAAGAGCCGAGCGAGTCGCGGTGCGTCACGTGGCCCTCGAGCACGTACGTGATCGCCGCGAGCCCGATGTGCGGGTGCGGGCGCACGTCGTAGTCCGGGGGCACCCCGAGGGGCTCGACCTCGCGAGGCAGCGCGTGCGCGACGAGGCCGAACGGCCCGATCGTGCGCGGGCGCGCCTCGGCGCCCATCGGCGCCGCGAGCGCCGTCTTCACCATGCCCGCGTGGAACGTCCGCGCGTCGACGATCTGCTCGATCATGCCCACCCCGAGGCGCCACTCAACCACGACGCGGACCTCTTGTCGACGGCGACGGCGCGCCTCCGCAGGGCGCGCGCGGACCGCAAGCGAGGAGCACCGCTCCGCAAGCGGGGAGCCGCGCGCCGCCGCGCCGCGCGCCACGCTCGGTCCATGAGCCACCCCATCGAATCGTCCCGCCGCGTCCTCGTCACCGGCGCGTCCCGTGGCATCGGGCGCGCCACCGCGCTCGCGCTCGCCCGCCGCGGCGAGCGCGTCGTCCTGTGCGCGCGCTCGCGCGAAGCGCTCGAGGCCCTCGCCCGCGAGGCCGGCGAGCGCGCCGAGGTCGCCATCCTCGACGTCACCGACGACGAGAGCGTCGAGCGCGCGCTCGCCGAGATCCTCGCGCGGGGCCCCGTCGACGTCCTCGTCAACAACGCGGGCGTCTACGAGCAGCAGCTCTTCCTCGCGCAGGACCCCGCCTGGCAGCGGCGCGAGATGGAGGTGAACTACTTCGGCGCGCTGCGCGTGACGCGGGCCGTGCTTCCCTCGATGCTCGCGCGCGGGCGCGGGACGATCGTCAACGTCTCGTCGCTGATCGGCGCGATCCCGTGCCCCGCGACGGCGAGCTACTGCGCGAGCAAGGCCGCGCTGAACGCGTGGACCCACGCGCTGCGCGGCGAGGTCGCGCACCGCGGCGTGCGCACCGTCGTCTTCATGCCGAGCCACACCGCCACCGAAGAGGCGCAGGCCACCTCGTACGACGGCGTGTACGCGCTCCCCGTCGAGTACGTGGCGGCGGAGCTGGTGCGCGCGATCGATCGGGCGCCGAGGAGCACCGCGGCGAGCCCCGTCTTCCGCGCGTTCCTGCGCCTCGCCGGCCTCTTCCCGGGCTGGGCCGAGCGGCGGGTCGCCGGCTCCACCACGCGCCTCGTCCACGCGCTCGAGGCCGCGGCGCTGCTCCCTCGAACCTAGAGCGCGGCGCGCGCGAGCTTCGGGAGCCACCGCGCGGACGACTACTCGGCGTACATGCGCACGTCGGTCGCGGCGGCGAAGCTCATCCGCTTGGCCTCCTCCCAGTCCGGGTGGCGCACCATCAGCCAGCCGTCGCTGAGCAAGGTCTGCTTCCAGTCGCGCCGCGGCGTGCCCGGGCGCAGCAGCCGCTCCTCGACCACCCATGGGTGGCACTGCTCGAGCCAGCGCGTGAGCCCCTCGATGCGCGTCACGCGCCCGCGGCCGAGCGCGCGCTTGAAGATGATCCCGCAATTGTACTTGCGCTCGGTCGGCGCCTCGAAGCGGCCCCAGCACGCGACTCGCGCCCACTCGCGGAAGAGGTCGACGTCGCCCGTGTAGTTCATCTGATCGACGAGGCGCGCGCCGCCCGGGCGGCAGCCGATCTCTCCGAACACCGCCTCGCCCTTGGGCGTGAGGAACCACTCCATGTGCGTGAAGCCGTCGCCCATCCCGAGCGCGTCGAGCACGCGCCGGCCGAGCGCGACCCCCTTCTGGATCTTGGGCTGCGACAGATCGCGCACCGTGATGATCACCGGGCTGATCCACTCCTCGCTGCGCGCCTCGATCGGCTTGGGCAAGTACTGCGCGACGTTCTCGTAGACGGGGCGGCCGCCCACGCAGACGGTGTCGTAGGTGTACTCCTCGCCCTCGACGTACTCCTCGACGCTCACCTCGGGGACGCGCGCCGTCCGCGCGAGCACGTCCTCGAGCTCGGCCGGGGTGCGGCAGAGGTAGGTGTCGGCGCTGCCGGCGCCGGCGATCGGCTTGAGCACGAGCGGGAAGCCGACGCGCTCGGCGGCGGCGCGCGCCTCGCTCGCGCTCCGCGCGCGCGCCGAGCGCGGCACGCGCAGCCCGGCCGCCGCGACGCGCTCCTTCATCAGCTGCTTGTCGCGGAACCCGCGCACGGCGTCCACGCTCATGCCCGGCACCTTCCAGCGCTCGCGCAGGCGCGCGGCGAGGATCACGAGCGGCTCCCAGTTCGTGAGCACGCGGTCGACCGAGCGGCCACGGAACCACGCCGTCGCGCGCGCGATGACGTCGTCCTCGTCCATGATGCGCGGCACCTCGAGGTAGTCGTCGACGTGCCGCGCGACCTCGGGGGGCAGGCGCGCGCGCGGCGTGTCGCCGACGCCGTAGACGCTCGCGCCGACCTCGGCGAGGCCGCGCGTGTACTGCTGCATCTCGGGGGGGTAGACCGGCGAGAGGAAGACGACCCGCATCGAGCGCGACGCTACACCGCGCGAGGCAGGTTCGGCGAGAGGCCGTTGCGTGGCCCGCCGCGTGCTTGGATCGTCGAGGTGCGGCGACCATGGCGCACGCTGGCACGGCGCCGCGAGGAGGCAGCGATGGGAAGGCTCGAGATCGTGGTGCTCGCGGCGCTCGTCGCGGGCTGTAGCGCGTCGCACGCGGCCGACGACGCGGGTCGTCCCGACGCAGGCCGCGCGGACGACGGCGGGCCGTCGATCGACGCGAGCGCGCCTCGCGACGCCGGTCCCGCCCCGATCGACGCCGGCCCCGCGTGCGCCGCGGGCGAGGCGCGCTTCGAGCCCGGCTGCGCGAGCGGCACCGACCGCGTGGTGGCGGCGGGCTGCTATCGCCCCTGCACGAGCGCGAGCGACTGCGCGGGCGGCCTCGCGTGCCAGACCGTCGTCGTGAACCCGTGCGTCTGCCGGCCGGGCGAGCCCTGCTGCGGCGCGTGCGGCGCCGAGCAGGGGCTCTGCCTGCCGCCGGCGCTCCCGGTCGGCTGCGAGGGCCGGAGCTTCTGCGACTGCGCGGACGGGTGCGAGCCGCTCGTCGACCTGACGCCCGGCTGCATCTGCCCGTGCGACGACCCGTTCAACTGCACCGGCGCGATCTGCGACTGCGCGTGCGGGGGCGCCGAGTACCTCGGCTGCGGTCCGGCCGGCGCGTGCCCGACCACGGAGCTGCACTGCGACCCGGGCTGCCGGGCCCACCTCGTCGACGGCTGCCCCGCCTGCACCTGCCCGTGAGGACGCTTCAGCGCTCGGCTCGGCGCGAGCGGCGCATGCGCTCGATCGTCTGCGCCTCGCGCGCGGCGTCAGCCTCCTCGATGGAGCGGAACTTCGTCACGCCGCGCGGCGCCGTGAGCGGGGGCGCGAAGAGGCGCGCGCGCGCCATCACCGCCCGGATGCGCGCGAGGAGCTCTGCGTCGGCGACGCGCTCCGGCCTCGGCATCTCCTGGACGGATCGGTACTTCGTGACCGGCACTCATCCCTCCCACGGCTCGTCGATCGCGAAGGCGCGCCGCAGCGCGCTCGCGTCGGCGTGATCGATCGGCCGGACGGTGTCGCGCTTCATCCGGTAGAGCGTGCGCGGCGTCGCGACCCGGACCCGCACCCCCCCGACGTCTCGGTCCTCAGCGACGAGATCGGCGTAGGCGGTCGCCTCGCCGAGCCGCGTGAGGATGTCGATGTAGAAGCTGCCGGTGGGAGGCCCGTAGCGGACCGCCGGGTAGTCGCCGCACAAGTCCTCGGCGGTGATCTCCTCGATGGACGGGTCCGGCCACAGCGCGTGGAGCGCCCGGCGGAGCCGCGCGACGTTCTCCGGCGCCGGCCGGATGAATACGACGAGGTCCTCCGTCGCGCGGACGAGGCCGTGGAGGTTCATCGCCACGCCGCCGACGACCACGTACTCGACTCCCTCCGCGTTCAAGCTCGCGATGACCCGGAGCGCCTCGTCGACCGTCTCCACCTCTGCTCGAGGCTAACACACCCGCGAGGAGCTTCCCCTGTGCGGCGCGGTTCGCGGTAGGATCGCGCTCGCATGCGCCCCGTGGTGTTCGTCGCGCCGTTCCCGCTCGAGACCACCTTGCGCTTCGCGCGCGCCGCCGCGCGCCTCGGCGGCGTGACGCTGCTCGGTGTCGTGCAGGAGCCGCCGAAGGGGCCGGATCACGGCGTCTTCCGCGAGATCGTCACCGTGAAGGACGCGCTCTCGACGCGGCAGATCATCCTCGCGATCGAGGCGCTCGCGCGGCGGCACGGGCCCCCCTCGCGCATCGTCGGCGTGCTCGAGCCGCTGCAGGAGCAGCTCGCGCACGCGCGCGCGCACTTCGGTGTGCCCGGCACCGACCCGACGACCGCCGAGCTCTTCCGCGACAAGGCGAAGATGAAGGATCGCCTGCGCGCCGCCGGGCTGCCGGTCGCGCGGCACGCGCTGCTGACGAGCCGCGCGGACGCGGCGGCGTTCGCCCGCGACGTCGGCTTCCCGATGGTGCTCAAGCCGCCCGCCGGCATGGGCGCGAAGGCGACGTTCCGCGTGCGCGGCGAGGGCGAGCTCCTCGGCGCGCTCGAGGGCATGCGCGCGAGCGCGAGCTCGCCGGTCCTCGCCGAGGAGCTGCTCGTCGGCGAGGAGGGGAGCTTCGACACCGTCACGATCGGCGGCACCCCGCGCGTCGCCTCGATCTCCCACTACCTGCCGACCCCGCTCACCGTCCTCGAGAACCCGTGGATCCAGTGGTGCTGCGTGCTGCCGCGCGACGTGAGCGGCCCCGCCTACGACGCGGTGCGCGCGGTCGGGGTCGCCGCGATCCGCGCGCTGGGCCTGCGCGACGGCATCACGCACATGGAGTGGTTCCGCCGCCCCGACGGCTCGGTGGTCATCGGCGAGATCGCGCAGCGGCCGCCAGGCGCGAACATCACGCGCATGATCGGACTCGCCTATGACGTCGATCCCTACCGCGCGTGGGCGCGGGCGGTGATCGACGGCGCCATCGACGGCGAGTGGGAGCGCCGCCACGCGGTCGGCTGCGCGTTCTTCCGCGGCATGGGGCGCGGCCGGGTGAGCGGCGTCGACGGAGCGCACGAGACGCACGTCGCCATCGGCCGGCTCGTCGAGGAGGTGAAGCTCCCCGCGCTCGGCGCCCCCAAGAGCGACAGCTACGAGGGCGACGGGTACGTGATCGTTCGGCACGAGCGCACCGAGGTCGTGCAAGACGCCTTGCAGTACGCGATCGAGCACGTCCGGGTGCGCTACGCATGAGGCCGCTGCGCATCTTGTTCGTCAGCTCCGAGGTCGCGCCGTTCGCCAAGACGGGCGGCCTCGGCGACGTCGGCGCGGCGCTCCCACGCGCGCTGCGCGCGGCGGGCCACGACGTGCGCGTCGTGCTCCCGTTCTACGCGCGCGTCGCCGAGGGCGGCCACGAGGTGCGGCCGACCTGGGGCGCGCTCGAGCACCAGCTCGGCCCGCACCGCCTCTCGTTCACGACGCTCGAGGGGACGCTGCCCGGCACGGACGTCCCCGTCTACTTCGTCCACTGCCCGCGGCTCTACATGCGGCCGTCGATCTACACGATGGACGTCGACGAGCACCTTCGCTTCGCGCTCCTGGGCTGGGCCGCGCTGCGCATCGCCCAGCAGCTCCGCTTCGCGCCCGACATCGCGCACGTCAACGACTGGCAGAGCGCGCTCGTCCCTCTGACCCTGCGGTCGGTGCTCGCGTGGGACCGCCTCTTCGAGCGCACGCGCACCGTCCTGACGCTCCACAACGTCGGACACCAAGGCACCTTCGGCGCGCACGTCCTGTCCGAGCTCGGCCTCGAGGCGGCGCGCGGCATGTTCCACCAGGACGAGCTCGGGGCCGGGCGCCTCTCGTTCCTCTTGCACGGCATCCTCTACGCCAACGCGATCACCACCGTCAGCCCGACCTACGCGCGCGAGATCACCACGCCCGAGCAGGGGGTCGGGCTCGACGGGTACCTGCGCGGCCGCGCCGACGTGCTCTTCGGCATCCTCAACGGCATCGACGGCCGCGAGTGGAGCCCCACGCACGATCCCTACCTTCCGCACCGCTACACGGCGGACGATCTCTCGGGCAAGGCGCGTTGCGCCGAGGAGCTGTCACGCCGCGTCCGGCTCCCGCATCGGCCCGGGATCCCGCGCATCGGGATGGTCTCTCGCCTCACCTGGCAGAAGGGGCTCGACCTCTGCTTCGAGGTGCTGCCGTGGCTGCTCGCGCGCCACGACGCGCAGCTCGTCGTGCTCGGCTCGGGCGAGCGCAAGTACGAGGACTTCTTCGCCCGGCTCGCCCACCTCGCGCCCGACCGCGTCGCGTTCGCCAACACCTTCAGTGAGCCGCTCGCGCACCTCATCGAGGCGGGCAGCGACATGTTCCTCATGCCCTCGCGCTACGAACCGTGCGGGCTCAACCAGATGTACAGCCTCGCGTACGGCACGCCGCCGATCGTGCACCGGACCGGCGGCCTCGCCGACACGGTCCAGCACTTCGACCGCCGCACCGGCCGCGGCAACGGCTTCGCGTTCGAGCACTTCGACGCCCGCGGCCTCGCGTGGGCGCTCGATCAGGCGCTCTCGACCTACGACGACCCCACCGCGTGGCGCCGCCTCGTCGACAACGGCATGCGCGAGGACTTCACCTGGGACCGCCGCGTCGCCGAGTACGAAGCCGTCTACGCCAAGCTCGTCCCCGAAGCCGCGCGTTGAGCCGCGCGTCCGCGTCAGCGCGCGCTGCAGCCGCGCAGGCGCGCGAGCTCGACGCGCATCGTGTCGTCGGTGTTGCGCACGGTCATCGCGACGAGCAAGTCCGCGTGCCCGCCGCCAGCCGCGCGCGGGATGGTCACCGCGTCCATCCCCTCGATGGAGGCGGTCATCGCATCGACGGTCCAAGGCATGACGGAGAAGCTGTCCCCGAGCGGCGCTCCGGCGGTGGACGTGAAGCGCACCTCGATCCCATGCGCGGTGGGGTCATCCCCTTGGACGCGCGTGAGGAGGGCGGCGGCCGAGCCCCAGCGGACGAGCGACCGGAAGCCCCCAGGGGCTGTGGGGACATCTCGGGCCGCGAGCTCGACGCACCCCTCGGAGCGGTTGCAGTCGAGGTGGCGCATCGTCGCGACTCCCCAGCTGTCGTCGGCGGCCAAGAGGTACTCGCCATCGCTGGTGGCCAGCAACGACGAATCGCCCAGAGAAGGGACTTGGAGTGGCTGCGGGCCGAACACCCCCCCCGGCTTCCACACGAACGCCGCGTCCGCGACCCCGCCGCGGTTCTGCCCGAAGACGACGTTCCCCGCCGCAACGATTCCCACCTGCGGGCTGAGCGGAAAGCCCGCCGCGCCGACGTCCGCCACGCAGCCGAGGGAGCCCGTGGCGTCCACCGCGTGGAGCGAATAGACGGTACGGCCGGCGTCGACGCCGACGAACGCGAACCAGTTCCCGCGCGCGGACCAAGCTTCTCGGACGATCGCGGAGAACGGACACGCCGTGCGGTCCGGCTCGACGGGGGAGACCTCCGCGCTCACCCGGCCGACCTCGAAGCCCCCGAGGTAGGGGACGTCGATCGAGCCGACCGGCTCGATCACATCGCCAGTGAGCGCGACGGTCGCCGCGACAGGCGAACGCTGCCAGACGCGAAAGCTGGAGACGGACCAGAACTCGCGCGAGGTCGCCGCGGCGACGACGGGGGCCGCGAGGGGCGCCGGGCTCGTGTGGTCGAACGGGAGCAACCAGCCGGCGAAGCGACCGTCCGGCTCACGCACCCGCGCGGCGACCGCCGAGTTGAGCTCGCCGCCCGAGGACTGCAACGCGACCACCGTCGGCGACTCCAGGCCCACCTCGGGCGCGGTGAGGTAGAGGGTGAGGGAGGGCAGCACCCCGAGCTCCTCGACGCTGAGGGCGCGGCCGACGTCCTCCGGGACTCCCGCGCACGCGTTGAGCGCCCCGTCGCCACACACGACTGGCGCGCCGGGGTGGACGTCCGCGCGGGCGTCGTCGCAGTCCACCAAAGCCTCACCGCGGACCGCGTCGCAAGCGCCGTCTCCGGCGGTGAACCCGTCACCGTCCGCGTCGCAGTCGAGGCAGCGGCCGCTGGCCGCACACACGGGGAGATTGCCGGCGCAGTCGGTCGCCGACGCGCACGGCGGTCCAGCATCGGCCGGCAGGCTCCCGTCATGGAACGTCGCGCCCCCGTCCGCCCCACCGGCGTCTCGGAAGGTCGGCGCGGGGCCCAGGAGGAGCGAGCACCCCGCGCACGCGAGCAGCGAAGGCGCGAGGACCCAGCGCGTCACCCTCCCGCGTGCGCCGCGCGGCGCGCGGCGGCGCCGAGAGGGTCGAGAGGGTCGAGAGGGTCGCGAGGGTCGCATCGCACGAGCATTCCACGGAGCCCTCTGCCCGGGAAGCGCCGCAGAGCATCGGCTTGTCGAGGCCTCAGCGGCAGGCTTGCCTACGCATCTCCGTCGTACGAACGCAGGCCGTCCCGGTATCGTGACAGTACGAGTAGAGGGCCGGCCCCGCACCGCACGCGGGGGCGGTCGCGCCCGCCCAGCCCCCCGAAGGGAGGCCCGGCGAGCAGCACGGAGGGAAGGGACACAAGAAACGTCCCGAGCACCCGAAGAGACGATCGCGCACCGGGCAGCCGCCGGTCGTGCTCACGTTGACGCACGTCACCTCCTGGGTCTCGATCCCGTCGCAGTTGTAGTCGTAGTCGACGGCGGGCGGCGCGCCGGAGATCGCGCTCGTGAAGAACATCGTCTGGTTCGGCCGGACGTTCGCGTTGTTGTCCCGGCAGTCGGAGTTGCTCGGCGAGGTCGGCGCCAGGGTGATGCAGCCGCAGGTCGGGCCGCCGCAGTTGGCGGGTGCCATGCACGCGGGCAGGCCGCTCGCGCCCATCGACGCGAAGCCGTCGTTGTCGCAGTCGGGGTAGTAGAGCGTCATCGCCGCGTCGGACGTCGCGGGGTCGCAGTCGTCGTCGATGCCGTTGCCGCAGATCTCGACGTTGCCCGAGCGGCGCTCCGGGTTGCGATCGTCGCAGTCCGTCCCGCACGCGCCGAGGGTGGCGGGGGCCTCTCCGTCCATGTCCTCGTCGATCAGCGTCTCGATGCACCCACCGTCGAGGTCCGAGCACGACGCGACGTGGCACGCGTCGCTCGCGGTGCAGGTCGGCGGGGTGCCAGCCACGCAGGTGTGCGTCGCGACGTCGCAGGTCTCCTCGCCGTTGCAGGCTGCGCTGTCGAGGCAGTCCGCGTCCTCGGTGCAGGTGAAGGTGCAGTCCGGCTCGCAGCCGTCGCCCGGCGTCATGTTGCCGTCGTCGCACTCCTCGCCGGCGTCGACGACGCCGTTGCTGCAACCGGCCGGCACGCAGAGGCCGGCCGCGCTGCAGACGCCGTCGGCCACGGTCGCCGTCGTGCACTCCGTCCCGGCCGCGGGGGGCGTGCCCGGCACGCAGAAATGCCGATCCGCCGGGCAGTCCTCGACACCGTTGCACGGGTTCGCGTCGGCGCAGTCGGACGCCTCGCGGCAGGTGAAGCGACAGGTCGTCGGCTCGCAGCCGTCGAACGCGACGTCGTTGCCGTCGTCGCACTCCTCGGACGAGTGGACGACGCCGTCGCCGCACACGACGCACTCGCCGCCTCGGCAGGTGCCCGACGTGCCGCACGCGGCGCCCTCGACGCAGCCGGGCGTGCCGCCACCATCCTGCTCGCCGGCGTCCATCGCGCCCATCGAGCCGCCGTCGGGCGGCGGCGTCTCGCCGTCACAGCCGACGACCCCGAGCAGCACCCACAAACAAGCCCCGAGCCACGACCTGCGCTTCTGCATGCCCCGAGTATCCCCTCGGGCCGCGGGGTTGCCAAGGAACGGCCCGAGCGGCCGCGACCCGGCCGGGTGGACGGGCGGCGCGCGGAGGACTAGGGTCGGCGCTTTCCGACCTCTCGGGGGAACTTCCATGAATCGACTGACGACCGCGCTCGCAGCCCTCGCGCTCGCGAGCGGCGCGACCACCGCCTCCGCGCAGGGCACCATCACGAGCGGCACCGCCGAGTTCGAGTACACCTTCTTCAGCACGACGACCGGCGCGAGCGTCGACCTGACGGCGAGCACCGGCGGCGACGACCACATGTTCGGGACGTGGTGGTGGTACCGCCTCGCGGGCGCGACCAGGGAGACGCCGCTGCCGCCGCCGACGACGGACACCTACGCGGGCAACGTCGCCACCCTCACCTGGATGGACCTCGACGGGACCGGCTTGAACGCGACGCTCGTCGCGACGCTGACCTCCACGGGCGCCGGCCTCGCCACGCTCACCCAGGTCCTGACGGTGACGAACGGCAACCCCACGGGCAGCGTGGCGTTCAACGCGTTCGGGTACGCGGACATCGAGATGGACGGCACCGCGAGCGGCGACCTCGGCACGGCGGGCGCCTCCGCGACCGAGCTCGTCGTCACCGAGACGAGCGTGGCGCGCTTCACCGGGATGGGCGCGAGCGCGTTCCAGGTCGGCACGTTCTCGACGATCCGCGACCTCCTGAACGACGCGATGGTGACGAACCTCGACAACAGCGGCGCGATGTTCGGGCCCGGCGACTGGACGGGGGCGTTCCAGTGGATGGCCCGGCCGATCGCGGCGGGCGCGAGCACGAGCTTCACGATGACGATCGCGCTCACGGAGCTGGCGCCGATGGACGCCGGCGTGCCGATGGACGCGGGCACCGCGGTCGACGCGGGCGCCGCGATGGACGCGGGCGAGGTCGCCGACGCGGGCGAGGCCACCGACGCGGGTGAGGACGTCGACGCGGGTGAGGACGTCGACGCCGGTGAGGACGTCGACGCCGGTGAGGAGACCGACGCGGGCGCGGAGACGGACGCGGGCGCCGACGCCGACGCGAGCGTGCCCCCGCCGGACGACGCGGGCGCGATGATGGGGATGGACGCGGGCGTCACGCCCTCGACCGACGGCGGCACGACGCCGGGCAGCGACGCGGGGCCGACGGATCCGGGCGGGAGCGACGGCTGCTCCTGCCGCGTGCAGGCCGATCCGCGCCCGAGCCCCGCCGGGCCGCTCGCCGCGATGCTCGCGGTCGGCGCGCTCGCGTGGCGGCGCCGCCGCGCGCGCTGAGCCATCTCTGCCGCGGCCTCGAAGACGCGGCGACGCGTCTTCGAGGCGGCGTGAGCGCCGCGACGTCCGAGGTACGCTGCGCGCGTGCCGCCCACGCCGCCCTGGTCCCGGCCTCCCGACGAGCTGCTCGCCGAGCTCGGCTCGCGGGCCGCTGGCCTGACCAGCGCCGAGGCGGCCGAGCGCCTGGCCCGCCTCGGGCCGAACGCGCTCGAGGTGCGGCGGCGCGCCCCGTGGCTCGACGTGCTCACCCACCAGCTCCGCAACCCGATGTCGTGGCTGCTCGTCTTCGCCGCGATCGTCTCGTCGGTGGCGGGGGAGGTCACCGACGCGGTGGTGATCACGTTCGTCATCGCGCTGAGCGCCGCGCTCGACGGGTGGCAGCAGCACCGCGCCTCACAGGCCCTCGAGAAGCTGCGCACGCGCATCGCGCTCCGATGCGACGTGCTGCGCGACGGAGCCCTGCGCGAGGTCCCCACGTCGGAGGTGGTCCCCGGCGACGTCGTGTCGCTCGCGGCGGGCAGCCTGGTGCCGGCGGACGGCGTCGTGCTCGAGGCGAAGGATCTCCAGCTCGCCGAGGCGATCCTCACGGGCGAGACCTTCCCCGTGGAGAAGGAGCCCGGGACGAGCGCCCCCGACGCACCCCTCGGCGCGCGGCGCAACGCGCTCTTCCTGGGCACGAGCGTACGCAGCGGCACCGGCAAGCTCCTCGTGACCACCCCCGCCCGCGAGAGTGAGTACGGGCGGATCGCGAAGACCCTGGCGCTGCGTCCCCCGGAGACCGACTTCGATCGAGGCCTGCGGCGCTTCGGGTACCTCCTCACTCGGATCATGATCGCGCTCGTCGTCTTCACCTTCACGGCGACCGTCCTGACCCGACAGCCCGCGGTGGAGTCGCTGCTGTTCGCGATCGCGCTCGCGGTCGGGCTCGCACCCGAGATGCTCCCCGCGATCGTGGCCGTGAACCTCTCGCGCGGCGCGCGGCGGATGGCCGAGCGGGGCGTCCTCGTGCGGCGCCTCTCGGCGATCGAGAGCTTCGGCTCGATGGACGTGCTCTGCACGGACAAGACGGGGACGCTCACCCGCGGGGACGTCGTCCTCGAGGCCGCGCTGAGCCCCGACGGCGCGCCCTCGGCGCGGGTGCTCCAGCTCGCCGTCGTGAACGCGGCGCTCGAGACGGGCCTCGCGAACGCGATGGACGCGGCGATCCGCGCGCGCGCCGGGGCCGACGCGTCCGCGGAGGGCTGGGAGAAGCTCGACGAGCTCCCCTACGACTTCGTGCGGCGGCGCCTCGGGATCGTGGCGCGAGCGCCGGACGGACAGGTGCTGCTCGTCGAGAAGGGCAGCCTCGCCACCGTCCTCGAGGTGTGCCGCGCGGCGCGGAACGGCGAGGGCGAGGTGCCCCTCGACGACGACGCCCGCGGGCGCGTGCTCGCGCGCGGGCGCGAGCTCGGAGCCGCCGGGCTGAGGACCCTCGGCGTCGCCACCAGACGGCTCGCGGCGGCCGACCGTTACGATCTGCGCGACGAGCGAGAGCTCGCGTTCGAGGGGATCTTGACCTTCGTCGATCCGGCCAAGCCCGGGGTCGACGAGGTGCTGCGCGACCTCGCGCGCCTCGGGGTCGGCGTGAAGATGATCACCGGCGACGCCCGCGAGGTCGCCGTGCACCTCGCCGCGAGCGTCGGCCTTGAGGCGGAGCACGTGCTCACGGGCCGCGAGCTCTCCCGCATGCGCGACGAGGCGCTGTGCAGCGTCGCACCAGAGACCACCATCTTCGCCGAGGTCGACCCCAACCAGAAGGAGCGGATCGTCCGCGCCCTCGGCAAGCGCGGGCATGTCGTCGGCTACATGGGCGACGGCATCAACGACGCGCCCGCGCTGCACGCCGCGGACGTGTCGGTGTCGGTCGATGGGGCCGTCGACGTGGCCCGCGAGGCGGCCGACTTCGTGCTGCTGTCGCAGGACCTCGCGGTGCTGCGCGACGGTGTGCTCGAGGGGCGCACGACCTTCGCCAACACGATGAAGTACGTCTACACGACTGAGAGCGCGAACTTCGGGAACATGGTGAGCATGGCGGCGGCGGCCGCGTTCCTGCCGTTCCTGCCGCTGCTCGCGGGGCAGATCCTGCTCAACAACTTCCTCTCCGACATTCCGGCCGTGACCCTGGCGTCCGACGCCGTCGACCCCGAGCTCGTCGAGCGACCGCAGCGCTGGGACCTCCGCGCGCTCTCGCGCTTCATGGTCTGGTTCGGGCTCGTCTCGTCGTGCTTCGACCTGCTCGCGTTCGCGGGCCTCTACCTCTTGCTCGAGCAGGGCGCCGAGTCCTTCCGCACCGGGTGGTTCGTCACCTCCGTGCTCACCGAGCTCGCCGTCGCGCTCGTCGTACGCACTCGGCGCGCGGCGTGGCGGAGCCGCCCGTCGGCGGCGCTCCTGTGGAGCTCCGTCACCGTCGCGGTGGTCGCGGTCGCCCTCCCCTACACGCCGCTGGGCACGGTGTTCCAGCTCGTCCCCATGCCGCCCAGCGTGCTCGCGCTGATCACCGCCGTGACCGTCGGCTACGTGCTCGCGGCCGAGGCGAGCAAGCGGGTGTTCTTCGCGCGCGCCTCAGCGTGACGGCGCCGCCCGGTCGAACAGGGAGGCGTAGCGGCCGGAGAGCGCGTAGCGCGCGAGCGGCAGCAAGAGGCGGTGCGAGAGCCGCGGCGCGTGCGCGCTGCGCAGCGGTCCCAGCGGCCGCGACGAGCGCTCGATCGCGCGTAGGTACGCGCCGAAGCCGACGTAGGCCGTCGCCTCCCAGAGGAAACGGTTCACGACCCCGAGCGGCTGCTGCGGCGCGAGCGTCGCGCCCGCCGCCGCGACGTAGTCGCTCGACGCGAGCAGGCTCTCTGCGGCCAGCGCGCCCGAGGCCATCGCCTTGTGGATGCCGAAGCCCCAAACGAAGTCCTGCAGGCCCGCCGCTTCGCCCACACGAGGCCGGCGCGGCGCACCGAGCTCGGGGTGGAGACGGAAGGAGCCGTACCCGCCGAGCGGCGCCGCGTCGCGCACGTCGAGCCCGAGCTGGCGCGTCAAGATCGCTTGTGCGATCGAGAGCTGCTCCTTCGCGCGGTCGAACCCGCCGAAGCACACGACGCAGAGGCAGCCCCAGCCCTCGTGCACGAGGAGGTACGCGTAGCCGCGGTGCGCGGCGCGCGGGTGCACGAGGCCCACCGCGACGTCCGGCGACGAGGTGCGAAACCGGATCCCGGTCTCGACGCAGAACCGGTGCTTCGGGTCGGGCCCCGTGGCGACGACGTCCGCGCGCTCGGGCGCCACCGCGGAGCCGAGGTGGAGGCGCGCGCCGAGCGCCTGCGCCTGCTCGGCCAGCCCTCGCTCGAGGCTGCCCGGCCCGTCCCCGCGCGCGACGAGGTAGAACACCGGCCGCTCGCTCGCGACCGTCGCCACCCGCCGCCCGTTGCTCAGAAGCACCGAGCGCACCGGCTCGAAGAGGAAGCGCCGCTCGATCCCCCAGCGCGCGAGCGCCTCGGCGACGTCCTCGTCCGCCGACCAGTTCTCGACGCCGTGGTAGTCGCCGCAGAAGCGATGACCGAGCCGCTCGCGCCGCTCGTGGACGTCGACGCCGACGCCGGCGCGCGCGAGCACGATCGCGCACGTGAGCCCGGCCGGCCCGGCGCCGGCGATCTGCACGCGCGGCGCGCTCACAACAGCGTCTCGTTCTCGCCCCAGAGGGGGTAGCCCGCGCCGAGCAGCTTGCGCGCGGCGATGCGGCCGCTGGTCACCGCCGCCTCGAGCGCGCCGGCGTTCATGCCGTTGTCCGTCCAGTCGCCCGCGAGGAGCAGGTTCGCGAACGTCAGCGCGTCGGGCCGCAGGCGGCTCGTGATCGTGCCCGCGAAGGAGGTGACGTAGCGCTCGGACGCCGAGACGTTGCCGCGGAAGTACTGCGCGAGCAGGCGCGCCTCGCCGCGCGCGCCGCGCGGGTCCGCCAGCTTGTCCCAGTCGATCGCGCCGTTCACGACCAGCCCCGGGAAGAGGTACGCGACGTTCTCCTTCGTCCACTCGACGCCGTAGCGCGTAGCCGCCTCGCGCACGCGCGCCATCAGCCCCGGCACCGGCGTGTCGCAGCCGGGCGGCAGATCGGGCGGCGGAGGCAGCGCGCCGCAGAAGTACACGCTGCTCTGGGGCGTCGCGTCCTTCGGCCAGCGCTCCGTCGCGATCACGTGGCTCATGTCGTCGACGGTGCCGAGGTCGTCGACGTAGGAGCCGACGAGCGGCGCCTCGTCGGAGCCCGAGCGCGCCTTCCAGCCGCCGAGCGCCTCGGTCGTCTCCGTCATCCAGAGCTCCATCGCGCGCGTCGGCACGCCGGTCACGTTCGCGAGCATCTCCTCCCAGCGCGGGCTCACCGCCGCGAGGGGTGCGGTGATCTGGCCGAGCGCGGGCGCGGGGATGGCGAGCACGAGCGCGTCGAAGTCCCGGCCCGCGACGAGCTCGATCGTGGCCACGTCGGGCCACGTCGTGTAGCTGGACTCGAGGTCGAAGCCGCCGCCGGGCAGCTCGTCCGAGCCCCGCAGCGCCTCGCCCTGCGCGAGCTGGTGGTAGTCGGGCTTCTCGCCGAAGCAGCGGATGCCCGCGACGTTCTTCAGCGGCGCGTACGGCGAGCCGTTCGTCGTCGCCTGCACGCCGATGCGCACCTTGTCGATGCGCGTCCCGTCGCTCGACGGGACGAGCTCGCGCACGCGGTGGAAGAAGTGGAACGCGGTGCCCGGCGCGCGCCTTCGGATCGCCTCGTAGTACGGGACGATCGCGGTCTCGCCCATGCCGGCGGCCATGTCGTAGGTGATGTTGCCGACGTAGCGGAGCACGAGGCGCGTGAGCCCGACGACCGCGACGCCCGCGGCCAGGTTCGGCCGGCTGGAGTCGCCGTTCTCGAACGCGAAGACCAGCTCGTACACCATCCGCAGCGGACCCGATTCGCGCGTGACCTTCGTGAGCTTGCCGAGCACGGCGTTGGCGTCGAGCCACGCGGTGAGCTCCTGCGTGTCGAGCGAGCGGACGGGCTGGCCGGAGAGGAGCAGGCGGCCGAGGCCCAGGCCGAACGCGGTGAGCAGCTCGACGGTGATCCAGAGCTTGCGGACGGGGAAGCTGCTCTCGACCTCGCCCTTCACGAGCTCCCAGATCGTCTTCTCGAGCAGCGTGATCAGGTCGGTCGCGAGGTCGGCGGGGGCGCCGGCGCCCGCGTCGATGGCCGCGTTGATCTCCGCGGCCGCCGCCTCGAAGGGCTTCACGGCGAGGTGCTCGGCCAGCTGATCGAGCAGCGGGTGCCCCGCGAGGATCTCGTGGACCACGCGCTCGAGGTAGCCGAACAGCGCGGTGATCACGTCGCGCCAATCGAACGCCCACCCGGGCTCGCCCATCAACGCGCGGGCGCGATCACCCGGGATCCCGTCGCGCTCGCCGAAGTGGAATGGCCAGTCGTGCCAGCCGTCGCGCATCTTCTCCTGCAAGACGAGCGTCGTGCGCCCGATGAACGCCTCCTGCCAGGTCGCGAGCGGGGTGCCGGGCGGCCGCGCGAGCAGCTCGTACGCCGCGCGGATCTGGTCGAAGAAGTTCTCGTAGAAGCCCATCGGCAGGTGCAGGCCGTGCTCGAGGTTGCGCTCCCACGCCGCGCCGTCGCGCGCGCTCGCGCACTTGCCGCCCAGCCGCCAGCCCATCGTGTGCACCGAGATCTCGAACCGATCCGGGTGCGCCGCGAGATCGAGCGCGGCCGCGAGGGCCGACGGCCCGCCGCCGAGGATCGCCACGCGCTGCTTGCCCTTCGGCAGCTCCATGTCGAAGTCGAAGTCGACCTCGAACGCGAACTTCACGTCGAGCGTCTGCGCGCCCTGGCCACCGCCGTTGCCGAGGCCGAGCTCCTGGGCGATCGGGTGGCTGGCGAAGTCCGCGAGCCACACGTGGTGCTCGCCGATTAGAGGCCACGCGCCGCGCAGCCCCGAGAGCGGCAGGACTCCGTCGGCGACGAACACCTCCTGCACGACCGCGCGCGAGTTGTCGTAGGCGTCGCGCAGCTGCTTGAGGAACACCGTCGGCACGCGCAGGCCGCCGCCCTCGAGCGTCTCCGGCAACAGGTGCGCGATCTCCTCCTCTGCGAAGAGCGCCGCGTCCTTCACGAGCCCCTGGGCGACGCCGCGCAGCAGCTCGGTCGGCGTCGCCCACGGCGCGCCGCGCTCGGACTTGCCCGAGCGGATCTCGAAGACGCGGCGGTTGACGAGCTCGCTGTCGCGCGCCGGGATGACCCACGCGTCGACGTGCGTCAGCGCGCGCGCGTGCGTGACCTTCGTGTCGTCGCCGTCGGAGAACGAGGTGCCGATCTCCTTGCGGAACGCGAGCACCTCGCGGCCGGTGATCATGGGCCAGTCGTTGTTGACCCAGAGGTAGGGCATGAACGTGGCGACGCCGCTCGGGAGCTTCGCGCCCGGCGCGTACCGCAACACGGGCATCTGGAACGCGCCGTCGATCTCGTGCATGTACCCGAGGCTCGGATCGCCCGCGCTGACGTGCTCCATGTTCAGCATCGTCAAGAGCACGGTGCGACCGAGCGGCCTGTAGATCCACGGAGAGCCGGGCCGGTTGAGATACCGGTCGCACGTCGCCTGGAGCGCGGCGGGATCGCCCTCGAGCGCGAACGCGCGCAGGGTGACGCCCCGCTGGTGGTAGGGGCCGGCGAGGGCGAGGTCGTAGCCCGTCGGGCGCTCGACGTAGGGGGGAAGCTGAGTTGACACAGGGGCTCCTCGGTCGCGGGGGGCGCGCCAGGATAGCCCGCGCGCGCCTCGGCTCGCGAGCTGGTATCGTCGGAGCACGATGTCGCGCGCCGCCCTCGCGCTGTCGGGAGCGCTCGCCCTCGCGGGCTGCCAGTCCCGGCCGGTCGCGGCGTGCATGGAGACGGTCGACGTCCTCGCCGACGCGTTCGAGCGCTGCGGTGAGACCACCCCGCGCGCCGACCTCGAGGCGGAGATCGAGGCGGCCGCCACGATGCGGATGGGGTGCCGGTCCGTCGTCGGCATCCGAGACGAGCGCGCGCTGCGTCGCGAGTGCTTCCCCGCGCTCGAGGCGATCGACTGCGCGACCCTGACCGGCGGCGCCGTCCCCGAGCCGTGCCGCGCGCAGATCCTCGTCCGCGCCGAGTAGCTCAGGAGACCGCGAGCGCGTCCGCGGTCGCGCCGATGCGCTCGAGGAGCGCGTCGAGCGACTGCTGGTGCGCGCGGCCCGCCTCGCTCGTCTCGCCGTGGAGCGCGCTCAAGCGCGCGTGCCCGAGCGCCTCGGCGTACGGCATGCCGCGCCGCGCGGCGAGCGCCACCGCCTCGCCGAGCACCTTGCGCGCGCGCTTCTCGCGCCCCTCGATCGCGGCGAGCTCACCCGCCGCCAGGAGCTCGTACGGCTTGCCGATCGGGAAGACGAAGGAGTAGCGCCCGAAGTCTTTCACGGCAGCGAGCGCCGCCGCGCGCGCCGCCGGCCACTCGGGCCCGCCCTTGGCGCGCCGCGCGACCACGAGCCGTACGCGGCCCGCCGCGATGTAGCCGCTGAGCTCGCTGAACACCGCCGGCGGCGCCTCGCGGATGCGGCGCGTCGTCTCGTCCGCCGCCGCGACGGCCGCTTCGAGGTCCCCCGCGGCGAGGTGCACCTGCGCGAGCAGGCCGTGGCAGATGAGCTCGCTGATCGGCTCGGGCACCTCGCGGTAGAGCGCGAGCGCGCGCTCGACACAGGCGCGCCCGCGCTCGATCTCGCCGAGCAAGATCCAGCTCCGTCCGGCGCCGTAGAGGCCCCACGCCTCGTGCTGGAGGTTCGCGCGCCGGCGACCGGACTGGTAGACGCGCTCGAAGCGCTCGCCCGAAGCGCGCAGCTCGCCCGTGAGGTACTCGAGGTTGGCCGCCGCCGTCTCGACCACCTCGAGCTCCTGGAGATCGTGCACCTCGTGGGCGAGGCGGCGCGCCTCGTCGATCGACGCGCGCGCGACGTCCCATGCCCCGTTGCCGAGCTGGTAGACGGCGTGCGCGTACCCTATGAACACGGCGCTGCGCTCGTCGCCGTGCTGCTCGGCGGTCTGGCGGGCGCGCGCGAAGTAGCGAGCGCCGAGGGCCTCGAGCCTCGCGACGCCGAGCGAGAACCCGAGCATCGCGTAGCAGCGGGCGACGCCCTCGCGGGTGCGCCCGCGCTCGGCGTGGTTCACCGAGATGAGCGTGCACGCGAGCATCTGCACGCCCTTGCGCTGCCACATGAAGCCCTCGCTCAACCGCTGCGCGGCGAGCGCCACCGTGTCGTGCGCCTCGGGCGCGCACGTGGCCGTGCCGACGCCGAGCGCCTGCGCCGCCGCACCCGTCGCGAGCGCCCAACCCCAGCCGGCGCCCGAGCCGGGCACGCGGACCCCGAGCGCCTCCATCGCGCCCGAGAGACGCGCCGCCGACCCGGTGAGGTCTCCGAGCGCGTACAGCGCGACGCCGAGATGGCACGACCACCGCGCACGTCGGACCTCGTCGAGCCCGTGCTCCGCGAGCGCGGTGGGATCTTCGATCGCGAGCAGCCGCTCGTAGTGAGACGCGGCCTCGCGGCTCGCGCCGGTCCGCAGCGCGCGCTCCGCCGCGCGCTCCGCATGGCGGATCATCGCGCCGAGCTCCCCCGCGTGCTGGAAGTGGTGCGCCAAGAGGGCGTCGTCGGCGCCCCCGGCCGCCTCGAGCCAGCGCGCGACGCGACCGTGGAGCTCCCGGCGCTGCGCGAACGGCATGCGCGAGTAGACCGCCGCGCGCGTCAGGTCGTGGTGAAACGCGAAGCCGTCCTCTGCGCGGTCGAGCAGCGAGAGCGCCGCGAGCCGATCGAGATCGTCTGCGAGCTCGGCGGCGCCGCGGCCGGTCGGGTGCACCTCGCGGACGTCGTCGGTGGTGAAGCGCGCGCCGAGGAGGCTCGCGACCTTCAGCGCGAGCGTGGCCTCCGCCCCGAGGTGCTCGAGGCGGCGGGCGACGAGCCCCTCGACGGTGTCCGGGAGCTCGACGGCGTCGAACGCGGGCGCGCCCACGGGGACGCGGCAGTCGCGGCCCACCATCTTGACGCACCCCGCCTGCCGCAGCGCGAGCGCGAGCTCGCCGCTCACGAGCGGGTGGCCGGCGCCGCGCGCGTGCACGAACTCGATGAGGGCGGGCGGCAGGTCGTCGGCGTCGAGCGCCGCGAGCAGGAGCGAACGCAGGCCCTCGCGAGGGAGCGGATCGAGCCGCATCCGCTCGTCCGGGTCGCGCAGCGCGGCGCGCGCGCTCGGGTCGAGCGCGTCCCAAGCGTACGGCCGGGTGACGACGACGACGAAGTGCGGCGCGAGCGAGGCGCGCAGCCCGGCCAGGAGCGTCCACGACGCCGAGTCGAGCCAGTGCGCGTCCTCCGCCACGAGCACGAGCGGCTGCTCGTCGAGGGTGCGCGCGAGCACGTCGCCGACGAGCTCGACGATCGCCAACGTGCGCGCAGGGCCCGCGAGCTGCCGGGTCAGCGGGGTGTCTTGCGCGGCGATCCCCAGCGCCTCGAGGAGGAGCGGCGCGCGCTCGTCGGGGACACCGAGCCCGCGGAGCCGCGTCTCGTCCGCGTCGTGCAACGCGAAGAGGTCGCGCAACGCGCCACGCCACGCGGCGTAGGGCGAGGCGAGCTCGACCGGGTCCCCCGCCGCGACGAGCAGGCGCAGGCCGCGCTCGCGCGCGTCGCGCAGGTGCTCGCGCAGGAGCGAGGACTTGCCGATCCCCGCCTCGCCCTCGACCACCACGAGCGGCGAGCGCCCGTCGGGCGCGCGCTCGAGCCAGCGCGCGAGGGCACGTCGTTCCCTCGTCCGCCCGAACAGATCGCCCTCCGGCGGCGGCGAAGACGTGCGCTCGACCGCGAGCGGGCGGCGCGCGAGGACGGGCTCGGTCTTGCCCTTGAGGCGCAGGCTCTCGCCCTCGTCGAACCCGACGCGGTGCCCCGCCGCCTCCGCCGTCGCGCCGTAGACGAGGATCTCCCCGTCCGCGGCGTGCTGCATGAGCCGCGCGGCGACGATCACGCGCTCACCGATCACCGCGTACTCGGCGCGCCGCGCGTTGCCGCGGATCCCGCACAGCGTCCGGCCGCTCGCGACCCCGCAGCCGACGCGCACGCCCTCGCACGCGAGGCGCCCGACCGCCGCGTTCGCGGCGCGCACCGCGCGCGCCGCGTCGTCTTCGTGCGCCGCGCCGGGCACGCCCCACGCGGCGAGCACCGTCGTCGCCTTGTCGTCGCACACGACCTGGCTGACGAAGCCACCGAAGCGCGCGACCTCCTCCTGCGCGACGCGCACGGCGGCGTCGAGACGGGTGAAGCGCGCGGCCTCGTCGAGATCGATCCCGCGCAGGCCGAAGAACACGATCGTCGCGTGGCGCAGCTCCGCGAGCCACTCCATGTGACCCGCCTCGGCGGCCGTCAGGACCGGCAGCGGCGCGAGGGCGCGGAGCCGCGCGACGTCGAGCGGCGCGGCCGGCGACGCGGCGACGGCTCGCGCACGGCGCGCCGCATCGCCGAGCGCGCGCGCCGCCTCGGTCCACGCGAGCTGCCCCGTCGCGGACGCGGAGCAGGCGGCGGCGGTCGCGACGACCTCGGCGCCGCCGAGCGCGACGAGCGCGCGGCCCTCGTGACCGCCGAGCGCGCCGCCGCTCACCACGCCAGCCCCGACGGCGACCTTGAGGCCGAGCTCCGCGCCCGCCTCGTCGCGGCGCAAGAGCGCCTCCGCGCAGCGGACGGCGCCGCCGAGCGCCGGCGCGAGCTCGCCGTCGTCCGCGTACCAGAGCGCCTGGATCGCGTCGCCCGCGAAGGCGACGACCTCTCCGCCCGCCTCCGCGACCTCGTCGATGACGAGGCCGAGGCGCGCGTCGAGCATCTGCCCGAGCTGCTCGGCGCCGAGCGCGCCGCGCTGCGCGAGCCGCTCGGACAGGGCCGTGAAGCCCGTGAGATCGGCGACGAGCACCGCCGCGGGGAGCCGGCGCCAGGCCCCTGGCGCGGCCGCGATGGCGCCGACGAGCCGGGTGGGAACATAGCGCTCGAGCGCCTCGGTCACGCGCGCTGCTCCATCGAGATCCCCAGGCGAGCGAGGATCTCGCAAGAGCGCCGCCGATGTAAAGCGACCTGCGGTGCGCCGACACGCCGCCCCGCGCGAGCGCGCCCCACGCGACCCCTCCTCGCGCGCCTCGCGGCCTGATACGCTGGCGTTCCCCGAACATGCCGGTCGACGTCGTCTTTCTCGAGCCGTGCTTCCCCGCCAACCAGCGCGAGTTCGTCCGCGCGCTCCACGCCGTGGGCGCGCGCGTCACCGGCATCGGCGAGCGCCCCAAGGGCGCGCTCGACGACGAGCTGCGCCACTGGCTCTTCCACTACGAGGAGGTCCCCAACGTCACCGACGTGGCGCGCGTGACCCAGGCGGTGCGCTGGGTGCAAGAGAAGGTCCGCGTCCACCGCCTCGAGGCGGTCGTCGAGGCGCACGTGATGTGCGCCGCGCGCGTGCGCGAGGCGTGCGGCATCCCGGGCACGAGCGTCGAGACGACGTTCCTGTGCCGCGACAAGCCGAGCATGAAGGAGCTGCTCCGCGCGCGCGGCGTCCCGACCGCCCGCTCCACGGGCACCGCCGACCCGGACGCGGTCCGCGCCTTCGCGAAGCAGGTCGGCTTCCCGCTGATCCTCAAGCCGCGCGACGCCGCGGGCGCCTCCGGCACCTACCGCGCCGACGACCCGGCCGACCTCGAGCGCGCGATCGCCGCGTGCGGCGTCGGGCGAGGGGCCGACGTCGCGGTCGAGGAGTTCGTCGAGGGGCACGAGGGCTTCTGGGACACGATCACCATCGGCGGCGAGGTCGCGCACGAGTTCGTCACGCACTACTACCCCAACGTGCTCGAGGCGATGCGCACGCGCTGGATCAGCCCGCAGTTCATCACGACCAACCGCGTCGGCGCGGCGGGCTACGACGAGCTCAAGGCGATGGGCCGCGAGGTGATCGCCGCGCTCGGCATCGAGACGAGCGCCACGCACATGGAGTGGTTCTTCGGGCCCAAGGGCCTGAAGTTCAGCGAGATCGGGGCGCGGCCGCCGGGCGTGCGGGCGTGGGACCTCTACGCGGCGGCGAACGACTTCGACATCTACCGCGAGTGGGCGATGGCCGTCGTGCACGGCCGGCCGAGCCAGACGCTCTCGCGCCGCTGCTCGGCCGGCATCATCGCGCTGCGGCCCGATCGCGACGGACGCATCGCCGGCTACGAGGGGCTCGGCGCGATCGAGCGCTCGTTCGGCCCCTTCATCCTCGACGCGCACCTGCCGCCCGAGGGGACGCCGACCCAGCCCGTCGAGGCGGGCTACATGGCCAACGCGTGGATCCGGATGCGACACCCCGACTACGACGAGCTGCGGCGGATGCTCGACTTCGTCGGCCGCACGGTGAGGGTGCGCGCGACTCCATGACCAAGGTGCTGCTCGCGGGGGCACAGCGCTTCGAGCCGACGATCGGCCCAGCGCTCGCCGCGCTCGGCGTCGCCGGGCGCGTCGCGCTCGTGACCGCCGGCTGGCAGGAGCGCGAGGCCGAGGACGAGGAGCTCGCCGCGCACCTCGGCGGAGACACGGTGAACCTGCGCCTGCACGAGCGGGCCGATCAGGTCTTCGCGGCCGACGCGGGGCTCCGCGCCGCCCACCGCAAGCGTCAACGCGTCTTGCGTCACAAGCAAGACTTCTACCGCATCCGCCTCGAGCACGAGCTCGAGGCCAACCACGTGATCCGCCAGCGCACCGCGCCGGCGGAGATCCTCGCCGAGGAGGAGCGCACCTCGACGCTCGCCATCCGCATCCTCGACGACTTCCACCTCGGCCAGTGCGCGCGGATCCACCGCGAGTTCGACGAGGCGCACCGGCCCCTCGAGCGCCCGCACGTCGCGCGGCACCGCGAGGAGATCGCCGCCGCCCTCGAGGGCACCGTCGCGCTCGCGATCGCGGGCGGGCACGTCGCCTCGCTGCTCAACCGGCTCGAGCTCTTCGGGATCGCGGAGCTGCTGCGCGACCAGGTCGTGGTCGCCTGGAGCGCAGGCGCGATGGCGATCGCGACGCGCGTGATCCTCTTCCACGACGCGCCGCCGCAGGGCCCGGGCGCCTCGGAGATCCTCGACCGCGGCCTCGGGATCGTGCGCGGCGCCCTGCCCTTCCCGCAGCCCGAGACGCGGCTGCGCCTCGGCGACCCGGAGCGCGTCGGCGTCCTCGCGCGCCGCTTCGCCCCCTCGCTGTGCCTCGCGATGCCCGCCCGCTCGACGCTCGCCATCGAGGGCCAGCGCGTCCTCGCGACCGAGGGCGTGTCCGTGCTCGGCGAGGACGGCTCGGTCTCGCCGCTCGCCGC
The DNA here is from genome assembly GCA_019637095.1 of Sandaracinaceae bacterium. Lineage (GTDB taxonomy): Bacteria > Myxococcota_A > Polyangia > Polyangiales > Sandaracinaceae > JACKEC01. Next base: position 40,106 of record JAHBWG010000034.1, read on the forward strand.
CGACACCCCTCTGCCCTCGACGGAGCGCGCATGACCGAGCGGCTCGCCATCGAGGTCCTCTGCGACGCGAAGCCCGACGCGGCCGCCGTCGACGCCTTCCTCGCGGCGCACCAGGTCCCGATCGTCGAGGGCCACCGCGCCACGTTCCTCTGGCGCGGCCAGGCCGACGCGGTGAAGCTCCGCCACTGGATCTTCGGCCTCGAGTCCGCGCAGCCGCTCGCGCGCCTCGAAGGCACCGACCTCTTCTACCTCGTCGTCGAGATCCCGCCGCGCTCGCGCGTCGAGTACAAGCTCGAGGTCCGCCGCGGCGAGCACGTGGAGTGGATCGAGGACCCCCTCAACCCGCACCGCGCGCGCGATCCCTTCGGCGCCAACAGCGTGCTCGCCACCGCGGGCTACCAGCTGCCGGAGTGGGCGCGCGAGGACCCGCTCGCGCGGCGCGGGCTGCTCGAGCCGTTCTCGTTCCATAGCCGCACCCTCGGGGGCCCACGCTCGGGCCACGTCTACATGCCGGCGCGCTGGCGCAAGACGCGCCGCTACCCCCTGCTCGTCGTGCACGACGGAAGCGACTACCTGCGCTACGCGGGGATGCGCGCCGTCCTCGACAACCTGATCCACCGGCTCGAGATCCCGTCGCTCATCGCCGTGTTCGTCGACTCGCCCGATCGCCTGCACGAGTACGCCGACCACGAGGCGCACGCGCGCTTCCTCTGCGAGGAGCTCGTGCCCGACCTCGAGCGGCGCCTGCCGATCGTGTCGGAGCCGCGCGCGCGCTGCCTGATGGGCGCGAGCTTCGGCGCGGTCGCCTCGCTCTCGACGGCGGTGCGCTACCCCGGGTTCTGGGGGAGGCTCCTCTTGCAGTCGGGGTCGTTCGCCTTCACCGACATCGGCTCGCGCAACCACCGCGGCCCGGTGTTCGATCGGGTGGTGGCGTTCATGAACGCCTACCGCGAAGAGCCGACGGCGGTCAGCGAGCGCGTGTTCGTGAGCTGTGGCGTGTACGAGTCGCTCATCTACGAGAACCGCTCGCTCATCCCGATCCTCGACGCGACCGGCATGCAGGTGCGCCTCGTCGAGGCGCGCGACGGTCACAACTGGGAGAACTGGCGCGACCGGCTGCGCGAGGGGCTCTCGTGGCTCTTCCCCGGCCCGCTGATGATGATCTATGAATGACACGACCCAGAACGTGGAGACGCGACGTCGATGACGGAGATCACGAGGACCATCGGCCTCTCGCTCGGCGCCGACATCTGTTGGCCGCTCTGCTACGAGGCGATCATGCAGCGGCTCGATCTGCGCATCCCGGTCGGTGACGACACGGTGCGCCTCGACGTCGAGCGGGTGTTCATCGAACCGTTCGACCTGCGCCAATCGTGCAAGTACGACGTCGTGATCGACCGACTGACCCACTGGTACCACACGAGCCGCGAGTGGATCAAGAAGGCCGTCCTGATGAACGACCTCTACGTGTTCAACAACCCGTGGTCCGTTCAGTCGATGGAGAAGCACACGAGCTACGCGGCGATGATGCACCTCGGGATGCCCGTCCCCGAAACATGGATGATCCCACCCAAGGAGTACGACGAGACGCCCGACCTCAAGCCGACGCTGCATCGCTACGCGAAGCTCTTCGACATCGGCCGGCTCGGCCCCAAGCTCGGCTACCCCATGTTCGTCAAGCCGTACGACGGAGGCGGTTGGCGCTCGGTGACGCGTTGCAAGGACGAGGCGTCGCTGCGCGCGGCCTACGAGGAGAGCGGGCGCGCGGTGATGCACGTCCAGGCGGCGGTCGAGCCGTTCGACGAGTTCGTGCGCTGCATCGGCTTCGGACCTCAGACGCGCCTCGTGAGCTACGACCCGGACGCGCCGCTCCACGATCGCTACACGATGAAGGAGGACTTCGTCGCCCCCGCCGACGTGGAGCACCTGCGCAAGGTCACCCTCACCATCAACTCGTTCTTCGGCTGGGAGTTCAACAGCTGCGAGGCGCTCCGCAAGAACGGGATCTGGTACCCCATCGACTTCGCCAACGGGTGCCCCGACTCGCAGGTGACGAGCCTCCACTACCACTTCCCGTGGCTCGTGAAGGCGTACATCCGCTGGAGCGTCTACTGCGCGGCGACGGATCGCAAGATGCGCATGAACCTCGACTGGGCCCCCTTCTACGAGGTCGCGCGCGAGGGCGGCACCTACGAAGAGAAGCTCGACCGCTACGCCGCCATCGCCGACGAGCGCTTCGAGACCGCGCGCTTCGAGGAGTTCTGCGAGAAGCACCTCGCGCACCTCGACGACGTCGCCGCCGAGTTCTTCCGCAGCCGCGAGGCCGAGGACGCGATCCGCCAGAAGGTGACGGCGCTCTTCCCCGCGCACGAGGTCGATGCGTTCACCGACCTGTTCGTCCGCCGCGTGCACAGCTACATCGACACGCACTCACCGAAGGAGCCATGACCGTGTTCGTCAGATCGCGTTGGCACTCGGAGCGCCTCGGACGCGAGATCACCCTCGCGCGCTGGGGGCACTTCGGTCAGCCCGTCCTCGTGTTCCCGACCGCCGGCGGCGACGCCGAGGAGATCGAGCGCTTCCAGCTCATCCGGGCCCTGGGTCCGCTGCTCGAGGCGGGGCGCATCAAGGTCTACAGCTGCGACAGCGTCGCCGGGCGCGCCTGGTTCGAGCGCGAGGGCCCGCCCGGGCACCGCATGTGGCTCCAGCACCAGTTCCACCAGTTCGTGAAGCACGAGGTCGTCCCCGCGATCCACGCGGACTGCCAGACGACCGACGTCGGCATCTGGGCGACGGGCGCGTCGATCGGCGCGTTCCACTCCGTCGCGGTGGTGTGCCGCTTCCCCGATCTGTTCCACCGCGCGCTCGCGATGAGCGGCACCTTCGACCTGATGCGGTTCATCGAGACCGACCACAAGAGCGAGCACTACTACGTCTCGTCTCCGCGCGACTTCGTCCCCGCGCTCTCAGGCCGTCACCTCGAGGTGCTGCGCACCCGCCACATCCACTTCGCGTCGGGGGCGGGCCGCGCCGAGAACATGGGCGAGACGTGGGCGATGGCCGACATCCTCGGCAAGCAGGGGATCCCGAACCGCGTCGACCCGTGGGGCCCGGACTGGCACCACGACTGGCCGACGTGGCGCGAGATGCTGCCGAAGTACCTCGACGAGTGGACCAAGGGTCGAGTTGGCTGACGGCCCTCAAGGGCAGTCGCACGCGAAGGCGTCGCGCGACGGCCCCTCGTAGTAGGTCGCCCCGCACCCCGAGCCCGGGAACGAGTCGAACAGGACCAGCGGCAGCTCGGCCCCCGCGGCGAGCCCGAGCGCGGCGACGCACCGCGCAGGCCACGCGAACGCGTGCGTCTCGGGCGGGAAGAACGCGTGCGCCTCGCCGTCGGGGGTGAACGAGACCGAGAGCGCGACGTCGACGAGCCCACAGCCCGTCGCGGCGCCCTCGACCGAGAACGACTCGATCCGCGCGCGGCCCGGGAGCTCGTTGTAGGTGCAGGTGCACCCCGCGCCCATCACGAGCGCCACCGCGCGGCGGACCGTCACCGCCGCCCCGCGCGTGTCGGTCACCGTCACGCGCAGCGTCGCCGCGCGCGGGAACGAGAAGTCGGCCGGCGCCACGTAGCTCCCGAAGTCCCCGAAGCTCGCGATGAGCCCGTGCGCCTCGGCGCCCTGCGCCGTCGCCTCGAGGCGCAGCGCGGTGTCGACCGGCATCGGGCCGCCCTCGACCACCACGCGCGCCGTCGCGCCGCGCAGCGTGCCGCCGCGCACCGCGCGGACGTCGAGCTCGACGTGCGCCCCGCCCTGGCAGCCGAAGTCGACCTCGAGCGGCCCGTCCTCGGTGACCGGGACGCCGCGACGCTCGACGAGCACCTCGAAGTCCCCCGGCGGCGCGTCCGCGCTCGCCCCGCCGTCCGAGCCCGGAGGCGCGACGTCGCAGCCCGCGAGCGCCCCCACGATCACCACCATCCACTCGATCCCGCGCATGCGCGGGCGCGGAGCAAGGCCCAGGCCATCTTCACACGCGTGCGCCGCCACGCTTCGCGTGGCACGGACCGCGTCACCGGCGCGCGCCGGCGCCCAGGAAGACTCAGTCCTTCCCGCCCTGGCCGACGAAGCCGTCGCGCTTGGCGTCCTTGAACAGCGCGTTGAACGTGGTGAGCGAGCCGTAGCAGCCGGTGATGTACTGCTGCAGCTGGACCTTCTCCTGCTCGCTCAGCCCGGTGTGCGCGTTGATCTTCTGCTCGAGCACGCGGAGCTTGTCGCGGATACCGACGATCTTCTTGAAGAGCTGATCGATCGGGACGCTCTTCTCCGCCGTCCCCTCTCGCCCCGGCTTGATCACGATCTCGCCCCCGCGCCACCGATCGAGCATCGGCGGGTCGCCGACCCCGAGCTCCTCCTGGAGCACCTCGCGCAGCACGGCCCTGAACTCGTCGATGTCCATGTCGATGTCCACCTCGTCTGGGAGCGAGCGCTTCACGGGCGCGTGCTCGTCCTCGTCCTCGCGCATCCGACGCGGCGTGCCCGCCGCCTTCTTGCGCTTGAGCGCGCCGTCCCAGCTCGTCCCGCGCGGCTTGTGGTGCGCGCAGGTCGCCGAGTCGCCGAGGGGCGAGGGCCAGCAGTTGAGCCGACACTCTCCGGTCCAGCGACCCGTCGGCTCGTCGAACCAGATCGCGGTGAAGAACGAGCAGGTCCCGCACCGTCCCGTCAGATCGCGCTCCACGCGGCACGCACTCTAGCAGGCGCCGCGAGGCGCCCCAAGCCGCTTCGCGACGCGCGGATGCCGGATCCCGGGCGGGCTGAGGTAGCCTGAGCGCGATGGCGGAGCCCGAGCTGCTCGCGACCCCGTTGCGCTACTTCCGCGAAGTCGCCGAGCAGGGCAGCTTCACCGCGGCCGCGCGCGCGCTCGCGATCAGCCAGCCGTCGCTGAGCGTCGCGGTGAAGAAGCTCGAGGAGGCGCTCGGCGCCGAGCTGCTCCACCGCGGCCGCCAGGGCGTCTCGCTCACGCGCGCCGGGCACATCCTGCTCGAGCGCACGCGCGAGGCCGAGCGCGCGCTCGGCGCCGCGCGCGAGGAGCTGCGCGCGCTCGAGACGATCCCGCGCGGGCGCTTCACCCTCGGCGCGCACGAGAGCCTCGCCGCGTACTTCCTGCCCGGCTTCATGGCGCGCTTCCTCGCCGCCCATCCGTCCGTCGCCATCGACCTCAGGAACGGCAACTCGCGCGAGGTCGAGGAGGCGGTCGTCGAGCGCCGGCTCGACGTGGGGCTCGTGGTGAACCCGGCGCGCCACGACGACTGCGTGGTCGTCGATCTGTTCCGCGATCGCGTGGGCTTCGTCGTGGCGACGGAGCTGCTCGCGACGCGGCGCGGGGCGGGGCGCGCCCTGCTCTCGCAGCACCCGCTGATCCACGTGCCCGTCCTGCGCCAGACGCAGTCGCTCGTGCGCAACCTCGCCGACGAGGGCATCGCCCCGCCGAGCCAGCTCACGTGCTCGAGCATGGAGCTGGTCAAGAGCCTCGTCCTCGACGGCGTCGGCGTCGGCATCCTCCCGTTCCGCGTCGCCCGCCACGGCGTGAACGCCGGGCGGCTCGCCGTGCTCGATCCCGACCTGCCGGTGTTCGAGGACGTGATCACGCTCGTGCGCCGCTACGACCTGCCGATGACCGCCGGCGCGCGCGTGCTCGTCGACGCGCTGCGCGATCACGGCTGCGCGATGCCGCCGCTCGACGAGGTGCTCGACTCGCCCCGCGGCAAGAAGCGCCCGCGGGCGTGAGCGCACGCCTAGGTCGGGCGCGCGCAGCGGCGTATACCTGTCGCGCGATGACCCCGTTCAACCAGCCTCCGCCCGCGCTCGGCAACCAGTACGACGACGACCGCGCGCTCCGCCAGTACCTCGCCCGCGTGCTCGGGCCCGACGTGCTCGCCGAGGTCGAGCCGTCGCTGCGCGCGATGGGCGAGCTCGCGGGCGGCGAGCTCTACCGGATGCAGCTCGAGGACCGGCTCAACGAGCCCGTCGTCACGCACTTCGACGCCTGGGGCGAGCGCGTCGACCACATCGAGGTCTCGCCGCTCTGGAAGCGCGCCGAGCGCATCGCGGCGGAAGAGGGCCTCGTCGCGACCGCGTACGAAGCGAAGCACGGCGCGCTCTCGCGCGTGCACCAGTTCGCGCTCGTCTACCTGTTCAATCCGTCGACGGATGTCTACACGTGCCCGCTCGCGATGACCGACGGCGCCGCGCGTACGATCGTGTCACTCGACAACCCAGCGCTGATCGAGCGCGCGCTGCCGCACCTGACCTCGCGCGATCCGGCGTCGTTCTGGACGAGCGGGCAGTGGATGACCGAGTCGACGGGCGGCTCCGACGTGGGCCTCTCCGAGACGATCGCGCGCCGCGACGCCGACGGCACCTGGCGCCTCGAGGGCCGCAAGTGGTTCACGAGCGCGACGACCGCGCAGATGGCGCTCACGCTCGCGCGGCCGGAGGGCAACGGCCCCGGCGGGAGCGGCCTCGCGCTCTTCTACGTCGAGACGCGCGACGAGCGCGGCCGCCTGCGCGACATCGAGCTCTTGCGCCTCAAGGACAAGCTGGGCACGCGCAAGGTCCCGACCGCCGAGCTCATGCTGCGCGGCACGCCGGCGATCCCGGTCGCCGGGCTCGACTCGGGCGTCCGCAACATCACGCCGATGCTCAACGTCACGCGCACCTGGAACGCGGTCTCGAGCGTCTCGGGGATGCGCCGCGCGGTCGCGCTCGCGCGCGACTACGCGCGGCGGCGCGTCGCGTTCGGCGCGCCGCTCGCCGACAAGCCGCTGCACGTCGAGACCCTCGCCGGCCTGCAGGCGGAGCTCGAGGGCGCGCTCGCGCTCGCGTTCCTGACCGTGGAGCTCCTCGGCCGCGCCGAGCAGGGCGTCGCGAGCGAGCGGGACCTCGCGATCCACCGCCTGATCACGCCGATCGCGAAGCTCACCACCGCCAAGCAGGCGGTCGCCGTCGCGAGCGAGGTGCTCGAGTGCTTCGGCGGCGCGGGGTACGTCGAGGACACCGGGTTGCCGACGCTGCTCCGCGACGCGCAGGTCCTGCCGATCTGGGAGGGCACCACGAACGTCCTGAGCCTCGACACGCTGCGCGCGCTGAGCCGCGACCACGGCGCGCTCGAGGCGCTGATCGCCGAGGCGCGCGGCTGGGTCGCCGACGCCCGCGACGAGGCGCTCGCCGCCGCGGGCCAGGGCGCGATCCACGCGATGCGGCGCGCGGCGGGCTGGCTCCTCGAGACGATGCGGCGCGACCCGCTCGACGTGGAGGCGGGCGCCCGGCGCTTCGCGATGACCCTGGGGCGCTCGGTGGAGCTCGCTCTGTTGGTGCGGCAGGCGCAACACGCGCTCGACGCGCACGGGGATGCGCGCACGCGACGCGCGGCTTTGCGCTTCGCGACGGAGCGCTACGATCTGCTCGGCGCGGCCGGCGACGTGGACCGCGCAGAAGCGCGGGCCCTCGCGATGGACGAGCTCTGATATAGCATCGACGATAGAGAAGGAAGCGCGACACGATGAGCCACGACTTCGGCGTCAATCAGGCCCTCGTCGAGGAGCTGCTGCTCCGGTACCGAGAGAACCCCGCGGCGGTCCCGCCGGCGTGGCGCGCCTACTTCGCGCGGCTCGAGGCGCCTGCGGCGCGCCCGGCGGCCCCGAGCCGGCGCGGCGGAGACAGCGGCGCGAGCGGCCTCTTCACCCTGCCGCCGACCTCCGAGAACGTGCCCCCGTTCGGGACCCTCGACGCGCTCGGCGACGCGCACGACGCCGCGGTCGAGAACCAGGCGCGCGTCTCCGCGATGGTCAACTCGTACCGCGTGCGCGGGCACCTGTTCGCGAACCTCGACCCGCTCGGCATGCGCGAGCTGCCGCCCTTCGACCTCAGCCTCGAGACGTTCGGCCTCGACCACGTCGATCCCGACACGCTCTTCTCGTACGGCAACAAGAAGCTCCCGCTCTCGGAGATCTTCCAGCGCCTCAACGACACCTACTGCCGCAGCATCGGCGCCGAGTTCACCTTCATCGAGGACCCCGAGGAGCGCCGCTGGCTCCAGCACCGGATGGAGGACAGCGGCAACCGCGTCACCCTCGACCACGAGACGCAGCTGCGCATCCTGCGCAAGCTGACCGACGCCGAGACCTTCGAGCGGTTCCTGCACAGCACCTACCTCGGCGCCAAGCGGTTCAGCGTCGAGGGCGCCGAGAGCATGATCCCGATGCTCGAGCTGATCGTCGATCACGCCGCGGTCAACGGCGTCGAGGAGATCGTGATCGGCATGGCCCACCGCGGCCGGCTCAACGTGCTGATCAACGTGCTCGAGCTGCCGCCCAAGGACATCCTCGCCGCGTTCGAGGACATCGACCCCGAGCGCTACCTCGGGAGCGGCGACGTGAAGTACCACCTCGGCCACTCGACGGACCGCACGATCGAGGGCCGCAACGTCCACCTCACGCTCTCGTTCAACCCGAGCCACCTCGAGTTCGTCAACCCGGTGTGTGAGGGCCGCGTGCGCGCCAAGCAGGACCGGCGCGGCGATCGCGTCGAGCGCACGAGCGTGCTGCCGTTGCTCATCCACGGCGACGCGGCGTTCATCGGCCAGGGCATCGTGCAGGAGACGCTCAACCTGTCGGGCCTGCGGGCGTACACGACGGGCGGGACGATCCACGTCGTCGTGAACAACCAGATCGGCTTCACGACCGCGTGGACGGACGCGCGCTCGACGCGCTACTGCACGGACATCACGCGGATGCTCCGCTGCCCCGTCTTCCACGTGAACGGCGAGGACCCGGAGGCGGTCGCGCACGTCGCGCAGCTCGCGATGGAGTTCCGCCAGCGCTACCACCGCGACGTCGTCATCGACCTCTACTGCTACCGCAAGTACGGGCACAACGAGGGCGACGAGCCGCGCTTCACGCAGCCGCTCATGTACCACGCGATCGACCAGAAGCGGACGGTGCGCGAGCACTACGTCGACTCGCTCGTCACGCGCGGCAACGTCACCCCCGCGGAGGCCGAGCAGATCCAGCTCGAGTGCCGGAGCCGCTACGAGCAGGCCCTCGAAGAGGTCCGCCAGACGCACCACCGCTACGACGTCTCGAGCGGCCACGGCGTGTGGCAGGGCTACCGCGGCGGCGCCGACCTCGAGACGCCGGACGTCGACACCAGCGTCCCGCGCGAGCGGCTCACCGCGCTCGCCGAGCGGCTCACCGATCTGCCGCCGACCCTCGACATGCTCCGCCAGATCCGCACCGTCTACGGCTACCGGCGCGACGCGGGGCGCGGCGAGGCGCCGGTCGACTGGGGCACCGCCGAGACGCTCGCGTACGCGACCCTCCTCGCGGACGGGATCAACGTGCGCATCACCGGACAGGACGCCGAGCGCGGCACCTTCTCGCACCGGCACGCCGTCCTCTACGACAAGAACGACGGGAGCGCGTACACGCCGCTGCAGCACCTCGGACCCGGCCAGGGCCGGTTCGAGGTCTACGACAGCGCGCTCTCCGAGGCCGGCGTCCTCGGGTTCGAGTACGGCTACAGCCTCGACACGCCGGACGCCCTCGTGGTCTGGGAGGCGCAGTTCGGCGACTTCGCGAACGGCGCGCAGGTGCTGATCGATCAGTTCATCTCCTCGTCGGAGGACAAGTGGGATCGGCTGAGCGGGCTCGCGCTGCTCCTGCCGCACGGCTTCGAGGGCATGGGCCCCGAGCACAGCTCCGCGCGCCTCGAGCGCTTCCTCGCGCTGTCCGCGGAGGACAACATGATGGTCTGCAACCTGACGACGAGCGCGCAGATCTTCCACGCGCTGCGCCGCCAGGTCCTGCGCCCGTGGCGCAAGCCGCTGATCGTGATGTCGCCCAAGAGCCTCCTGCGCTCGCCCAAGGCGTCCTCGTCGCTCGACGAGCTCGCGGCGGGCTCGTTCCACCGCATCATCCCCGAGAAGGAGGTTCCCGCGCGGCGCACGCGGCGCGTGCTCTTGTGCTCGGGCAAGGTCTACTACGACCTCGTCGCCGGGCGCGCGAAGGCGGGCCGCGACGACGTCGCCATCGTGCGCATCGAACAGCTCTACCCGATGCGCCGCGCCGAGCTGCGCGACGTGCTCGCCCCCTACGGCGAGAGCACGGACGTCGTGTGGGTGCAGGAGGAGCCGCGCAACATGGGCGCGTGGTATTTCATGAACGCGCACTGGCCCGAGTGGCTGGGCGATCGCTTCCGCCTGCGCGTCGTCTCGCGCTCGCCGAGCGCGAGCCCGGCGACCGGCTCGAAGGAAGCGCACAACATCGAGCAGAACCAGCTCATCGACGAGGCCCTCGGCGGTCTCGACGACGACCGCGCCGCCGACGGTCCGCACGCGCCCGTCGCGGAGTAGTCGACTCGTCGCACAGTAGCCGCGGCGCCGGCCGGTACCTGGGGGGAGGGAAGGTGAGGCTCGGCCGGCGCCGCGTGTGGGAGAGCTATGGGGCCCCGGGGTGGGGAGCGGGAGTCCGTCCGCGGGAGGAGTCGCACGGCGCCCGCGCCCCGGGGAGGCAGTGATCCGGAGGCTCGATCTCCGACGGCTCAGTTTCCGACGGCGATGCGGCGGCGCTCGGCGGCCGCGCGCTTGGGCAGCCGCAGGCGCAAGATGCCTTCCTCGAGCTTGGCCTCGATGGCGTCGGCGTCCACCGTCTTGGGCAGCGCGAACGCGCGGCTGAACGAGCCGTACGAGCGCTCGATGCGGTGGTAGCCCTCCTTCTTCTCCTCGCTCTCGAGGCGGCGCTCCCCGCTCAGCGTCAAGACGTTGTTCTCGACGTGCACGTGGACGTCCTCGGCCTTCAGGCCCGGCAGCTCCGCGGTGAGCAGGATCGCGTCCTCCTCCTCGAGGATGTCCACCGCGGGGCTGAAGCCCAGGCGCTGCTCGCCGCGCATCCGGTTGAGGTCGTTCTGCATCCGGCTCAGCTCGGCGAAGGGGTCCCAACGGGTCAGCATGATCGTATCCTCCTCGGCTGCGGGGAGGCCCCCGCGCCGCGCGTCGTTCTTCGGTTCGCGAGCGGGCCCGTCGCGCCCACTCGCGGGCGCGGCTCCCACCGCGTGCGGCCAAGATAAGCAGCCGCTCCGACGGGTCAAGAGGCCGAGAAAACGTGCCAATTCCCACACCCGCGGGCTTGACGTAGGCTTGCCTCGTGCGCAGCGCGCTCTTGGTTCAAGTCGCTTGCTCCGTCACGCTCGCCGCCTTCGGCGGGTGCATCGTGCGCGTCGGCTTCGACCCCGTCGGAGTCGCCGCGAGCGCGGAGGGGAGCTGGACGATCGACGGCGCGCCGCCGACCGCCGCGTCCTGTGGCGAGGTCGCGTACGTCCGCGTCCGCTTCTTCGAGGGCGGCGAGCACCGCGATCACGCGGGGCTCGTCTTCGAGTGCGCGCGCGGCGCCTTCGACACGCGCCCGGAGCGCGTGATCGCAGAAGGCCAGTGGGAGGTGGCGCTCGTCGCGATCCGCGCCGACGGGTCGATCGTGCGCGAGGGCGTCCACCAGACGATCGAGACCTCCGAGGGCCACGTCGAGCTCGCCGCGCTCGATCTCGAGGGCCCCGGGTGATGCGGCGCGCGGCGCCCGCCCTCGCCCTCGCCCTCGCCTCCTGCGTCGCCGTCGAGGGGTTCGACCCGGTCGGCGATCAGGCCGCGGTGTCCGGGGAGTGGCTCATCGACGGGCTGCCGCCGAACACCCGCGTCGACGGGCTCGGATCGAGCAACCGGCTCTGCGAGGCGCTCGGCGCCACGCGCGTCCGTGTGACCTTCCTCGACGACCGGCGGCCGGTCACCCACTCGGGCCTCTTCTTCCAGTGCTCCCTCGGCCAGTTCGACACGCGCCTGGGCGCAGGCGCGGTCGTCGCCGCAGGCGAGTGGACGATGCGGCTCGACGCGCTCGATGGGAGCGGCGAGGTCGTCGCCGTCGGGACGCCGATCACGCAGACCGTCGAGCAAGGCACGTACGACCCGGCCACCGGGACGCCGCTCATCGACCTCTCGGGAGAGGGCGAGGACCACCCCGCCGACTTCCTCAGCGCGACGATCAGCGCGCGCTTCCGGCTCGGTGCCCAGGACGCGAACGGCGAGCGATGCGCGGCGCTCGGCGTCGCGACGGTCGGGCTCGTGTTCGACGATCTCGGCGGCGGCCGCGTGCGGCGCGCCGAGCCGGAGGCGTGCGCGCTGGGCCTCGTCGGCACGCGGGTGCTGCCCGGGCACACGTACACGGTGCACCTGAGCGCGTACGACGCGGGCGGCGGCGTGCGGTTCGAGACCGCCCCGCGCGCGTTCACGGTCGCGCGCGGCGCCGACGTCCGCCTCGACGACGCCGGCCCGGTCGCGCTCGGCCCGTGAGGCGCTGGCGGCGCGCGGCGCGAGCGGGTACATCGAGGGAGCCGTGAGCTTCAACTTCCCGCCGCTGACGCCGCTCGTGAAGAGGCTGCTGATCTTCCTCGGCGTCGCGTTCGTGCTCGTCGCCGTGCTCGACGTGCTCGGCGTGCACCTCTACCCGCTGCTCGCGCTCACGCTCTCGTACGCCGACGGCGTCCCGTGGTCGCTCGCGTGGGAGCCCTTCACGTACTGGGCGATCTACCCGCCAGCGCCGCCGTCGCTCGTCGACGTGTTGCTCACGCTGTTGATGCTCTACTTCTTCCTCAGCCCGTTCGAGGCCACGTTCGGCGCGAAGCGCGCGGTGATCCTGTCGGTGCTCGGCGTGCTCGCCGCCGCGCTCGTCGCCGTCCCCCTCGCCTTCTTCTTGCCGCGCCCGCCGCTCGCCGGCGCCTCGGCGATCTCCGCGGCCGCCTTCGGCGCGTTCCCGGTCCTCTTCCGTGACCGCGAGATCATGCTCTTCCCGCTGCTGATCAAGATGAAGCCCTGGACGGCGCTCCTGATCGGCCTCGGGATCTCCGCGCTGATGGCCGTGCTGTACCGCGACCCGCACGTGTTCGCGGTGCACGCGGCCGCGATGGGCGCAGGCGTCGCGTACGCGACGTGGCTCGTGCGACCGGCCAAGCCGAGCGCGCGCCCGCAGCCGCGCAAGCGTGGCAAGGGCGGCCCGGACCTCCGCGTGATCGAGGGCGGCGCGGATCGGGACGACGACCCGCGGTGGCTGAACTGATCTTGCTGAGGGGTGCTTCGCACTCCTCCCCCGCTGCGGCAGAGCCGCAGCGGCGCCCCCTCCCCAGTGCGAACGCGGCGTTGCCGCGTTCGACCCCATCGCGGGGCGATGCGGCCCCCTCGGCCGACGGCCATCGCGATGCGATGGCCTGGCCTCGACTGGCGCCGTCAGCCGCGTGCGCGCTCTGGCGGCGTCGCTCGCGTGCGCGCCCGGTTGCCGCGTTCGACCCCATCGCGGGGCGACGCGGCCCCCTCGGCCGACGGCCATCGCGATGCGATGGCCTGGCCTCGAGTGGCGCCGTCGGGCACGTGCGCGCTCTGGCCGCCGGTTGCGTGCGCGCTCGATTGCCGCGTTCGACCGCACCGCGGCGCGTGGCCGCTCGATCCATCGACGGGCGCTCGAGGATCGAAGCGAGCACCGACTGCCCCGCGACCTCGGACTTCGAGCACGAACGACGCGCACGATCGGTGACAACGCCGCCGGGAGCGGTCTATCCTCCGCGGCATGCGTGTACGGCACGTCGTCTCCTGGCTTCTCCTCCTCTCCCTCCTGGCCGCCGGCTGCGCCGAGCAGGCGCAGTGCGTGGAGCGCCGCGTCGGCGGGCGCGATCAGGTCGTCGTGGAGTGCAGCACGGGGAAGGTCGCCATGTGCGGCGACCGGCCCGAGCTGCTGTACGACGAGAACACCGGCGCGCTCCTGCCCACGCCGGCGATCACCGAGTCGAACCCGACCGGCTCGTGCGACGGGATCTCGGGGCCGTGTCGGCCGAGGCCCGTGTGCGGGGCCGCCGGACAGGCGCCGATGTGCGCGAACGGGGAGACGGCGATCTGCCGCCTCGGCCGCGTGCAGGAGATCACCCCCGGGCGCGACGCCGGACCGCCGCCCGAGCTCGACGCGGGCCCGATGGAGGAGGACGCGGGCCCGATGGAAGAGGACGCCGGCCCGATGGAAGAGGACGCCGGCCCGATGGAAGAGGACGCCGGCCCGTAGCGCGAGCGCACGCGAGACCACGCGCGCCCGCGTCCTTTTCTTGGAGACCTCGCCTCGACTGCCTACCCTCCCGGGGTGAGCTTCGCGAGACGTACCCTGCCCGCGCTCGCGCTCGCGCTCGCGTGGCCGGGCGTGGTGAGCGCGGATCGGCGCGTCCACGTCGTGAGCGCAGGCGACACGCTGGGCGCGCTCGCGGCGCGCTACCACGTGACGATCGACGAGCTGCGCCGTTGGAACGAGCTCGCCGACGACACCATCCGCGTCGGCCAGTCGCTCTCCGTCGAGCAGCCCCCGACGCTGCGCTACCGCGCCGTGGCAGGCGACACGCTGAGCTGCATCGCGACGCGCTTCGGCGTCCCGATCGAGCAGCTCCGCGAGGACAACCCGGGCGTGGGGCGCCGGCTCGAGGTCGGGACCGTCGTCGTCATCGTCGGCGGCGTGGACTCGCGGGCGAGCGAGACCCCCGACGGCAGCGAGCCCGTCCGATATCGCGTCGTCGCGGGGGACAACCTCGCGCGTATCGCGCGCCGCCACGCGCTCTCGGTCGAGGCGCTCGTCGAGCTCAACCCGGGGCTGACCCCCGATCGCGTGCGCGTGGGGCAGACCCTCGTCGTCGGTCAGACGACGCGCAGCGAGAGCCTCGGCGTGCCGTGGTGCGGGCACGTGCGCGGCGCGCGCCAGCTCGGAGAGCATCCCGGCTACGTCGTGCGGAACCCGGCGAGGTCTTGGGCGACCGCGCGCACGATCGAGCGCCTGCGCCGCGCGTTCGACGTCGTGACGCGCCGCGATCCGCGCGCGCCGCGCGTCCGGGTGCACGATCTCTCGCTCGAGGGCGGCGGCGCCATCGACGATCACCGCAGCCACCAGTCGGGGCGCGACGCGGATATCACCTACTACCGGCGAAGCGGCTGCGGGCCGGGCGGGTGCCCGCTCGAGCGCATGGACCCCGATCAGCTCGACGTGCGACGCCAGTGGACGCTGTTCCACGCCTGGCTCCGGGCGGGCGACGCGGAGGCGATCTACGTCGACTACGCGCTGCAGGCCGTCCTCCACCGTGAGGCGCGGCGCCGCGGCGCGACCCCCGCCGAGCTCGCGGCGTGGTTCCAATACCCGCGCGGGCCTCGGCACGCGGAGGGCGTCATCCGACACTTCCCGAACCACCGCGACCACTTTCACGTCCGGTTCGGGTGCGCGCGCGGCGAGCGGAGCTGCCGCTGACGTTTCTCGGCACCCGGCTGCCGCGCTTCGTCGATCCCGCTCGCCCGAGCGGCGCGAACGCGCTCGTTCCGCGCGGCCCTGATCGTGCTTGCTACACCAGAAACCGCGTGCGCATTCGGCTCAGGACACACGGCTTCACGCTCATCGAGCTGATGATCGTGGTGGCGATCATCGGCCTCCTCGCAGCGATCGCGATCCCGGCCATGGTCGGCTACACGCGCCGCGCGAGGGCGAGCGAGACGTTCGCCAACCTCCAGAACCTGTCCGAGGGCGCGGCCGCGTACTACACCGGCGAGCGTTGGGGGGCGCGCTCCATCGATCCGACCCCAGGGGTCGTGTCCCACGTCACCGGCTGCACGGTCCCGAGCGCGACCACGTCCAACATCCCGGGCAACTACAAGTCGACGCTGGACTGGAACGCGGAGTCCGTCAGCTTCCGCGAGATCGGGTTCACGACCCGCGACCCGGTCGCGTTCCAGTACGAGATCGCCGGGGGCGGCGGAAGCTGCGGCAACGGGGCGAGCACGCCGCTCTACAGCTTCCGCGCGAACGGCGACCTCGACGGTGACGGAGTCACGAGCCTCTACGAGCTGTCGGCCGGCTCGAACCGCGACAACGAGCTGATGCGCTCGCCCGGGTTCTTCATCCAGAACCCGCTCGAGTGAGCCGGCTCCTCCGGAGCCCCCGCAGGGGCTCCCGAGCCGAGCGTCCGATCAGAACACGAAGGCGATGCGCGACTGGAGCGTCCAGAGGATCGAGCTCTGCAGGCGCGGCCCGAGCGCGGGGCCGGCGCCCATGATGCCGAACTCGTTCGACCAGCGCATCTCGTCGTTCGGGCCCCAGCTCAGCTTGAGCGCGAAGTCCGCCTCCCAGCCGAGCAGACACTCCTCCGCGATCCCGCAGCCCTGGGTCCCGTCCGTGCGCGTGTTCTCGAGCGTCGTGTCGAGCTGGTCCGCGAACGCCACGAGGAACTGACCGACGAGCTCGAGGCCCGGGATGGGGCGCACGCGGATGTTCGGCAGGAAGTACACCGAGTTCCAGACGCCGCCGTTCGACCACACCGCCGAGAACGTGTCGGTGTACTGGTTGGCCGTGCGCACCGCGAGCGCCGTCGGGTAGAGCAGCAGGCCGACGATGTAGTTCGGGTTGTTCGGGCGCTGCGTCAGCGTCTGGTAGCCGCCCACCTGCGTGACGGGCACGTCCTGCTGGCCGGTCGAGAAGCCCGACTCGAGGTGGAACGCCCACGTCGAGAAGGTCTGGCCGGGGCGGTTGTTCGACTGATCCGGGATCGACCACGCGTTCTCCGCGGACTCGAGCCCGAGCCGCACCGCGCCGCCCCAGATGTTCGCGCCGCCCTGACGGCCGGTACGGCCGGTGTCGGGGTCGATCGGGCCGATCAGCGCGACGCCGTTGGTCGTGCCCTGGATCGTGTAGAGCTCGCCCTCCGAGTAGAGCGACACCGAGCGGCGGCCGAACGCCGACCAGCGCAGGCGGTAGAAGAAGTCGCCGATCCAGATGTCGCTGCGCGTGGAGTCCTGCCCGCGGTGGACCATCACGAGGCCGGCGGTGAGCTCGTCGCGCGCGTTCACGCTCGAGTTGAAGTCGAGGTCGCGCCAGACGAGCGCGAGCGTCGTCTGCCAGACGTCGTCCTCGCCGCCCGTCAGCCACGCGAACGGCTGCGAGCGTCGCGGCAGCGCGTCACGGCCCACCCCGAGCGTGTCCTCCGCGAGCCAGCTGTAGGCGACGGCGAGGATGAGCGGGGTCGGCCGCGAGTCACCGCGCGTGAGCGCGTTGAAGATGGAGATCGGGCGGGTGGCGAAGAGCAGCGTGTCGAACGTCGTCCCGGCGAGCGCGTCGCCGAAGTCGTTGCGGAACCCGTTGCCGTCGTTGAACAGCAGGCCGAGCCCGCCGTGGTTGGCCTGGCGACCGATGCGGATCTGGCCGATCGGGATGAGGAACTGGAGCCAGAGGCGGCGCAGGTGGAACGCCGACTCGAGGTCACCCGCGAGCAGGCTCGTCTGCGAGGGATCGGCCGCGAACAGCGGCGTACCCGCGATGCGCGCGTTGTCGCCGAACACCACGTTGTCGAGCACGTCGATCTGGGCGTGCAACGCGGCGACCGGGTTCTCCTGGTCGCTGCCGTAGAGGATCGACGGCTCGAGGCGCAGGCGCATGAAGCCGTACGCTGCGTGGGCCGCTCCGTCGCGGCCGGCGGTCGGCCCCGGCACGGGCTGCGAGTCCATCGTGACGAGGCGCGCGCGGTAGTAGCCGTGCAGGTGGAAGTTGATCGGGATCCCGGTGCTCGCGCCCGCGCCGCTCGATCCGCTCGAGGCGGCCGGCGGCGGCGGCGGCGGTGGAGGAGGAGGAGGAGGCGGCGGCGGCGGTGGAGGAGGAGGTGGCGGCGGCGAGTCGACGCCGTTCGGCCCCTCGACCTCGTCGTGCCCGAGCATGTGGTCGGGCGTGTCCCCGTCCGTGCCCGTGCCGTCCTCGTCGTCCTGCGCGAACGCCGTCGGCGCCGCGAGCATCACCGCGATCAAGCAGGCGATCTGAAGCCAGTGCTTTCGCATCGCTCCTCCCGGCGAGCGCACGCTCGCCAAGCGCGGTTTTCCCGCGAGCCGGGGCCCTGAGTCAACGATTTCGTTCGCGATCGTGGCGATCAGCGGCACGCGGGGTCGGGGTCCGCGCGCATCGGCCCGATATTCAGGATCGTCACCGAGTCCGCGTAGAGGCGCGCCGTCTCACAGCCGTAGCGCTGGTAGGCCCCGTCGAAGTTGGCCCAAGCCTCCACCCGGTACGGGCGATCGTCGACCAGCGGGACCTGCGGCGCCACGTAGAGCCCGTCGGCCGCGGTGTGCTCCGCCGTCTGGTCCGGCACGTTCCCGCGCACGAGGCCCATGAAGTAGTGGTAGCGCGGATCGTTCGGCCGCGTGCCGGGCTCGATGTAGTTGCCGTCCGGGTCGTAGATCCGGATCTGCACGTTGCGGACGTTGTTCGTGTCGACGCAGTCGTGGACGCGGCCCGCGACGATCGCGCGTCCCGGCTCCCGGGTGATGCCGAGCAGCGCCGGGATGAGCTCGATCGTCGAGCCCGAGACCGAGTTGCCGTCGACCGCGCCGCCGGCGCTCGCCGGGGTCGGCTTGTTGTACTGGAAGACACCGAACACCGTCGTGCGCGCGGTCGGGCCCTCGAGCGGGAGCACGCGGTACGCGTACCAGCCGCCCGCCGGGAGCCGCGCGGCCGCGTTGCCCATCGCGTCCGTCGTGAGCCGCTGACAACCTCCCGTGCAATCGTCCGCGATGACGTTGTCCCCGAACAGCCACACCTCCGCGCCGACCACCTCGAAGCCGTCCTGGAAGTCGCGCAGCTCGAAGCGCACGTCGACGGGCGCGCCACCGACGGGCGCCGTGCGCGTCCCGAAGCAGCCGAGGCTCCCGCCCGTCGCGACGTAGGACATCGCGCTCTCCTCGTAGATCTCGATGGGCGGCAGATTGGGCGTCGCCGCGTCGGTCCCCGTCCCCGCGTCACTGCCCGAGCCGCCGTCACAGGCCGCGAGCGCCGCCGCCGCGAGCAAGCCAAACACCCAACCACGTCCAGTCATCGTCATCCCTCGTTCACTCCGCGCTCCACGTGAGCAACGCCTCGAGCTCTCGGCGGATCGTGGGCCACCCATCGACACCCACCGAGTTCGTCTCTTCGTAGTGGTCCCCGTCGGCCTCGTCGAAGTAGGGCGCCGAGGAGCTCAGCACGTAGTTGTACTCGCCCATCAGGTACCCGAGATAGTCGTTCGTCATGCCGAGCAACCAGACTTGCGTCGCGTCCGACCGCGCGAGGTCGCGCAGGTAGGGCGGCGCCGGCGCGCGGTCGAGCGCGGGCGGGTTCGGGTTGGCGGGATCGACGATCATCGCGGTCGGCGGCGTGTACGCGCCGTCGTAGCCGCCGTGGAACAGCTCGGGCTCGAGCTCACCCGGCGCGGTGATCATCGTCGCGCGGCCGACGTCGATCACGGTGACCTCCGTGAGCAGATCGGGCTGGTTCTCGTCCGGGATGAGCGCGCGGCGAGGGTCCCAGTTGTGCCCCTCGCGGTCGAAGAGGCCGAGCACGATCGCGAGGTGGAAGCGGGTGTTCTGCACGGGCACGAAGAAGCTCCGCGTGCGGTAGCCGAGCGCCGCGGTCTCGTCGGTGACCGAGCCGCCGTCGGGCCCGAGCGCGCGCAGGCAGTGGTAGGCGAGCTGCTCGCCCACCGTGCGCGTGAACTCCCAGACGTCGTCGCGCTGGACCACCGGCGTTCCGTCCCAGCGGCGTACGTCGAGCTGGTTCGGCCCGATCTGACCACCCACTGCGCCGTTCATCCAGAGCGTGATGCCGCCCACGCCCTCCGTCGCGGCGCCGTCGGGCGCGGGCACGCCGGCCTCGATGCCCGCGCGCAGGAAGTGTCCGACGTCGCCGGAGATGCGGGTGTTGCGCGAGCCGAGGTACTCGGGGTGCGCCGCGAAGTTGACCACCGTGGCGATCGTCGAGTCGTCGCTCGCGTCCACGAAGCGCATCAGCCGGATGAACGGGTCGAGGATGATCGGGTCGCGCAGGTCACCGACGAGGCGCGCGGGCCCACCCTCGATCGTGCGCAGATCCACGTCCGCGTACTGCACGTGCGCGGGGCGCAGCGCCGCGACCGCGTCGCGGATCGCCCGCGCGGCCTGCTGCCGGACGTGCTCGTTGTACGCCTCGGAGCGCCCGCTCCGGTCCGCCGAGATGCCCCAGATCCCGATCGTGTCGCGGTTTTGGTGGACGTGGGTGGAGCTGATGGCGACGTGATCGATCGCGAGGTCGGCGACGAGCTCGCGGATGCGCTCCATGTCGGGGCGGAACCAACCGATCACGTCGAGCGCGACGAGCACGATCGTGGTGTCCGCGTTGCGCAGCGCGACCGCCGTCGCGTGGACGTCGTCGTGCGCGTCGCTCGCCGGCCGCGCGTTGCCGAACCCGGCGATCCACACGCCCTGGAAGCCCGGCTCGCCGTCGCGGTCGGCGAACTCGTCGCCGGTGTCGAAGGTGCCGTTGCCGTTGACGTCGAGCGTCATGACGTCGGTGCGCTCGTCGATCGTCGGCGTGATCGACGCGCGCGCCGCGCCGACCTCGAACGTCCCGCCCTCGCCCGCCGCGCAGCCGGGCGCGCCGGGACAGAACGAGTCGGGCGCGAACGGCGGAGGGCCCGCGTCCTGTGTGCCCGCGTCGAGCTGACCGGGCCCGGCGTCGGTGGGTGGCGGGGTCTCGCCGTCACAGCCGGCGAGGGGGACGAGCGCGAGCGTCAGGAGCGCGATGTGTCGGATCATCACGGCTCCGTCAGTAGCGAATCCCGAGGCGCAACCGCAAGAGACCGACGACGTCCATCGGCTGGCCGCTCTCGTCGTCGAAGGCGCGGCCCGGGATCAGCACGCCGCCCTCGACGCCGCCCGAGAGCTCGATGCCCTCCGCGATCGGCCCACGCGCACGGATGGCCCCGTCGAACTCGACGCCGAGGTCGCGGCGCGTCGGATCGCCCCCGAGGTAGCTCTGGTTCCGCGAGCGCGCGCGCTGACTGTAAGGATCGACTAAGTCGGTCGAGGCCCACGCGATCACCATCCCGAGGCGGCCTTCGAGCCACTCGAGGGGGCGCCACATCGCGTAGGGGAACAGGTAGTAGGCGCCGCTGACGCCGCCGTTCGTGGGCAAGAGCTCGAGCCCGCGCGCCGGCCTCCCGAACGTCTCGGGGCTCGCGGCGAGCGTCGCGGAGCGCGCGGTCATCGCGGCGAGCACCTCGGGGAACAGGATGAGCCCGACGCGGTGGTCCGGGTCCATGGTGGCGCGCCTCTGGAAGCGGTCGTCCGCGTTGCTGTCGCCCGACGCGTACCCGGCCTCGAAGATCACGTCGAGGTCGGTGGCGACGCGGCCGATCTGACCGACCGCCATGAGCTGCTCGACCTCGTGCTCGGGGTGCTCGACGGTGCGCGTGAACGTGGTGACGCCGCGCACGTACGCGACCTCGGCCGAGACGCGGATGCGCCCGCCGCTCGGCTCGTCGAAGTGGAGGTTCGCGTAGAGATCGGCGACCACGATGGAGAGCTCGTCGCCGAGGCGGTTGGTCTGGTGGCGGTACGCGACGTAGCCGCCGACGCGGTCGTCGCCCTCCTCCCAGAAGCCGGCGACGAGGCCTTGGAACGCGAGATCCTCGCGGCGCTCGAAGTCCGCGATGAGATCGTACGCGACCCAGTCGCCGGCGATCGCCACCGTGAAGGAGCTGTCCGGGCCCGCCGGCTTCGTGGCGAACAGCACGCGGCGCACGAGGTCCCCGAAGCGGTAGTCGCCGAAGGGCGGCGGGGTGTCGCCGCCGTTCGCGATGATCCCGAGCCCCCACGAGAACGCCTGCTGGCCCACGCGGAGCAAGCCGATGGGCGTGAGCCACTCGAGGTAGAGCTGGCGGAAGCGGAGCCCGGGGTAGCCGTACTCTTCGCGCGTCCACGCCGCCGGCCCCTGGCCGATCGCGGTGTCGCCGTACGCCACGCCCCAGAGCAGATCGAGCTCGCCCACGAGGCGCAGGATCGGCTCGAGCCGCAGCTCGCCGCCGACGCGCAGCCACTGCTCGCCCCACGCGTTCGCGCCGTAGCGCCCCGTCTCCTCGGCGCTCGTGCGCGGCAACGGCGGCAGCGGGATGTCGCTCATGCCGATGAAGCGGTGCCGGTACTCGCCGTGGATGCGCGCCGCGAGGCGGTACTCCCCGTCGGCGAGCGGCGGCTCGCCGCCCTCCTCCTCCTCCTCTCGCTCGCTCCCCTCGCCCTGGTCCGAGCTCGCGCTCGGCTCGTCGCCCGCGCTCGGCGCGTCGTCCGCGCTCGGCTCGTCCGCGCTCGGCGCGTCGTCCGCGCTCGGCTCGTCCGCGCTCGGCTCGTCCGCGCGCGGCTCGTCCGCGCTCGGCTCGTCCGCGCTCGGCTCGTCCGCGTCAGCCTCGCCGTCGCTGGCGTCGTCCGCGCTCGCCCCTTCGACCTCTGGCGCGTCCTCGGCCGGCCCGTCGGCGTCCTGCGCGCGCGCCGCGGCGGCGATGGCGACGGTGCACAGCGTCGCCAGGATCGCGAGGGCGCGCGGGAGTGCGGACACCGGCACGACGGTGCGCCACGATATTCCCGCCTCGGCGAAAAGGGAATGGCCCAGCCCCGGGGACGATCCTCGTCACCTCGTCATTCGTGTCCTCTCGAGAGGAATGCCCACGCCCTGCCGCCCGTTCGATCGTTCGCCGAGGAGCCTGCCGCCTCGCCCCCGACCACGCCCGTGTACTATGACCGCCTGATGCGCGTCGCCCTGCTCGGGCTCCTGCTGTTCGGATGCAGCGACTGCGATGGCCCCGCCGTCCCGTTCGGGCTCGACGCGTCCGCGCGCCCGCTCCCCGAGGCGCGTCCGGCGGCGGAGACCCCGGCGGCCGGCGGCGGCGTCGCGCGGCGCTACGAGGAGGGGACGACGAGCGTGGACCTCGACGGTGCGCGCCTCGCCCTCGACGGCGCGATCCGCGCGACCTACGCGCGCGACGTCGACGGAGACGGTCACGCGGACGTCTTCGCGATCGCGGACGGGCCGCCGCGCGTCGTCTATCTGCGCCGCCGCGGCGAGCGGTTCGAGGCGCCGGTCGAGCTCGCGCGCCCGAGCGCGCCCGAGGGCTGCCGCGTCGGCGACGCCGCGCTCGAGGCGCTCGGGCCGACGTGGGCGCACGCGCGCCTCGCGCTCGCGTGCGCGGGCGACGCCACCGCCGAGGCGGTGCACCACGTCGTGCTCGACGCGGAGCGCGCGACGCGGCGGCTCGAGCACCTGTCGGTGTCGGCGGGCGACGAACGCTCGCCGGGTGCGCTCACGCTCGCGCTCGATCGCGACGACCGCGACGAAGACGGCCACGACGACCTCGTCGTGCGCGCGACGCTCGAGCACGAAGGCGCGCGAGTGGAGATCGCGCTGGTCTGGCTCGATCGGCCGAGCGGGCTCGCGCGCCAGCCCGGCGAGCCCGAGGCGACGCTCGGCGAGCGCTCGCTCGACGCGCTCCGGCGCCTCGAGCGGCGCCCCCGCGAGGCGCTCGCGCGCTCGCGCGAGGTGCTCGCGCTGCACCGCGCGCTCTGCCGCGAGCCCGGCGTCGCGCGGCTCGCCGTCGGAGGCGTGGCCGGGCTGCCGTGCGCGCAGAGCGAGGGCGCCGGGCGCGCCGCGACGACGGTGGTGCGCGCGCACGCCGCGCTCGGCGAGACGCAGGCCGCCCTCGACGCGCTCGACGCGCTGAGCGAGCCGGGCCTGCGCATCAACGACGAGCGCCGCCGCTTCGCGCGGCGCGCCCTCGGCTCGCTCCCGGCCAGCGGGGACGCGACGCTCCGCGAGGGGCCGCCGGTCCGCGTCGCGCCGGCGAGCGGCGCCGCGCTCAGCGCGCTCGGGTTCCTCGACGAAGACCGGATCCTCGTGCGCAGCGCCCCGCCGAGCGTGTGGGACCTCGCGAGCGGCGAGCTGCGCGCCGCGCAGGGCGAGCGCGCGGAGCGCACGCTGCGCGATCCGAGCGGCCGGTTCGAGCTCGCCGCGATCGAGCGGACCTGCGACGGGCACGTCCTGCGCATCGTCGCGAGCGGGCTCCCCGCGTCGAGCCCGCTCGTCGCGCCGCGCGCGCCGCCGGCGGGCGCCGCGTGCCCGCTCGCCGGCCGCGCCGCCGAGGACGCTGGGGGCTGGGTCGCGCTCGGCTGGCCTCCGCAAGGTGTCTTGACGATGCGCGAGGGCGAGCTGCGCCTGGTGCCGCTGGATCTGAGCGCGCGTGCGGCGGGACCGCCGCAGGTGCTCGAGCCCGGCGCGCCGCTGCCGCTCCCGTTGCCGCCGGGGGCGGTGAGCGCGGACGGCCGGCACGTCGTCGCGCTGCGCGGGCTCGCCGTCCGCGTGATGCAGCTCGCGCCGCGCGCGCCGCCCGTGCTCCTCTGGCCGGAGCGCTGGGGCGCCCTCGACGCCGACCCGACCGACGCGGCGGTGAGCCCCTCGGGCAGGCGCGTCGCGGTGATCCGTGGCGGCCGCCTGCTGTCGATCGAGCGGCCGGAGGCGGCGCCCCGGTGATTGTCGCCGCGCGCGGCTTCCTGCTATCACGCGGCGTGCTCCGGCGAGCGGCAGCGGCGATGCTCGGCGTGTGGTGCGTCTCCTGCGGCGCGACCACGCCCGCGGCGACGCCGTGCATGTCGGACCGCGAGTGTCAGGGCGCGCGCGTCTGCCACCAGGGCCGCTGCATGTTCGAGGAAGAGGCGCGCGCGAGCCTGCGCGCCCAGCTCGTCGACGCGCCGACCGACGGATCCACGCGCGGCGCCGAGACGCCCGCCGACGCCCCGCCCGGCCCGCAGGCGGCGGAGCAGCCGATGTTCATGGGCGGCCCGCGCCGCACCGGGCGCTCGCACCGCGCGGGGCCGACCGCGGCCCCCTCGGTCGCGTGGGTGCACCGCACCGCCGAGCGCGTGTTCGCCTCGCCGGTCGTCGGCGGCGACGGCACCGTCTACGTCGGCTCGCTCGACCGCACGTTCAACGCGCTCGCGCCGGACGGCAGCGTCCGCTGGCGCTACGCGGGCCGTGACAAGTTCTATTCCTCGGCCGCCATCGCGAGCGACGGCACGATCGTCGTCGGCTGCCACGACGGATCCGTCCTGGGCCTCACCCGCGAGGGTCGCCTCCGCTGGCGACGCGAGCTGCCCGTCGCCGTCGACGCGAGCCCGGTGATCGGGCCGGACGGCACGATCTACGTCGCCGCCGACGGCCTCTACGCGCTCGACGTCGAGGGCAACGTGCGCTTCCACGTCGCGGCCGCGGGCGCGGTGCGGAGCTCGCCCGCGCTCCACCCGAGCGGGCTCGTCGTGTTCGGGACGGTGGACGGTCGCGTGCGAGCGGTGGACGCGCGCGACGGGACGGCCCGCTGGGAGGCGCGGGTCGGGGCGAGCGTGGAGAGCGGCGCCGCCATCGCGGAGGACGGCACCATCTACGTCGGCACCGACCGCGGACAGCTCCTCGCGCTCGGCGCCGACGGCTCGGAGCGCTGGCGCTACGAGGTGGGCAGCGACGTGCGCGCGACGCCGGCGATCGCGCGCGACGGAACGATCGTGTTCGGCGCCTACGACCGGCACGTGCACGCGGTGTCGCCGAGCGGAGAGCGCCGGTGGCGCGTCGAGACGAGCGGGCGGATCCGCGCCTCCGCGCGCATCGACCGCGAGGGCCGCGTGTACGTCGGCTCGCAGGACGACCACCTCTACTGCATCGCGCCCGACGGCCGCGTGCTCTGGAGCCGCAACATGGGCCAGGACATCGACTCGTCGGTCGCGTTCGGCGAGGACGGGACGCTCTACGTCGGCGTCGACGACGGCGGCATCTACGCCCTGCGCTGATCTCCGGGCTCGCTCAGGACGCCTCGCGCGGGACCCGGCGGCGGTAGCGCTCCACGGCGAGGAGCAGGTCGCGCACGTTGAACGGCTTCTCGAGCCCGGCGGCGTCCTCGACGCCGGCGAGCGGCGCGTCCGTCAGGAGCAGCGCCGGCAACGGGAGCGCAGGCGTCGCGTCCTCGAGCGCGCCGCGGAGCGCGCGGAGCGCGGCGACCCCTCGCCGCCCGGCGAGCCGCTCGACCACCACGAGGCTCGGCGCGTGCGCCAGCGTCAGCGCGCGCGCCGTCGGTCCGTCCGCCGCGAGCAGCACGCGGTGGCCCTCGGCCGCGAGCAGCGCCGCGAGCGCCTCCCGCAGGTGCGGGTCGTCGTCCACGACGAGGATCGGCCCCTCGCGATCGCCCGCCTCGTTCGTCACCCTCGTCACGTTCGTCCCCCGATTCGTGGCCGCGACCCTGGCACCGCCCGATCGCGGCCGCGAGAAGAATCCGTCACCGGGGCCACGCGCGGACCGCGCGAGGGCGAGAGTCCCCCCGAATCGGTCGGTCGCGCGCGACGGCGGGCGCGGGCCGAGGCGATCCGTCGCGCGCCGCGGCTCGCGCGCCACGGATCGCGCCTGAGACCGGCGCCGCCGCGAGCCGCCTTGCCCACCGCGCTCGGAGGCGCTAAGAGTCCGCCCGAGGCGCGCGGCAAGAGGCCGCCTGAGCGCCGGAAACATTCCAAAGTGACCCACGACATCGGACGGGATGCCGTCCTCGCGGTCCTCGCGGACCGAGGCCCCCGCGCGATGCACCTGATGGAGGTGCTCGCGCAGCTGGGGCTGGAAACCCACCAGCGCGACGCCCTGCGCGACGTGCTCGACGAGCTCACCGGCCTGGGCATGGCGCAAGAGATGCCCGGCAGCCGCTTCCGCGTCGCGCGCCGGGCGCGCGGCGACGAACCGCGCGCGGCCCGCCCCGACGAGGTGGACGTGACCGGCTGGTTGACGCTCCACCCCCGCGGCTTCGGCTTCGTCGCCGCCGAGGACGGAGGCCCGGACGTGTTCGTCGCCGGCTCCGCCCTCGGCAACGCGCTCCACCGCGACCGCGTGCGCGTCCGCGCGCGCCCGTCCGCGAAGGGGCGCGAGGGCGAGGTGCAAGAAGTCTTGCGGCGTGGCGTCGGCCGCGTCGCCGGCGTCCTGCGCACGAGCGGCGAGCGCGCGTGGCTCGAGCCGAGCGACCCACGCGTCCCTTCGCGCGTCGACGTCGTCGGCACCATGCCGCTCGGTCTGCGCGACGGCGACGAGGTCGTCGCACAGATCGCGAAGTGGCCCGCGCTCGCCGGCGACGTGATGGAGGCGCGCGTGCTCGGATCGCTCGGCGCGCGCGGCTCCGCCGCCGTCGAGGTCGAGAAGATCAAGATCCGCGAGGGCGTCGAGGAGGAGCAGCCCGAGGACGCGGTCCTCGAGGCGCAAGCCTTCGGCACCGAGGTGCGCGCCTCCGACCTCGAGGGGCGCGAGGATCTGCGCCCCCTCGATCTCGTCACCATCGACCCTCCGACCGCGCGCGACCACGACGACGCGGTCTGGGCCGAGCGCCTCGAGGACGGCGCGTTCCGCGTCGTCGTCGCGATCGCCGACGTCTCGCACTACGTCCGGCCGGGCAGCGCGCTCGACCGCGCCGCGCTCGATCGCTGCACGTCGATCTACCTGCCGGACCGGGTGATCCCGATGCTGCCGCACGAGCTGAGCAGCAACCTCGCCTCGCTCGTCCCCGACGAGGACCGGCTCGTCCTCGCGGTCGAGGTCGAGGTCGGCAAGACCGGCACGATCCGCGGCCACCGCTTCCTCGAGGGCGTCATGCGCTCGCGCGCGCGCATCAGCTACGGCGGCGTCGCCCGCGCGCTCGGGCTCTCGAGCGAACAGGACGAGGAGCCCGAGGCCGAGGCGCGCCGGCCGCTCCTGGCGACCCTCTTCGAGGTCTCGAAGCTCCTGCGCGCGAAGCGGCGCCGCCGCGGCTCGCTGGACTTCGACCTGCCGGAGGCGGTGATCGATCTCGACGAGTCGGGCGAGCCCGTCGACGTGCGGCGCTCGCGGACCGACCCCGGCCTGCGCGCGGCGTACGGGATGATCGAGGACCTCATGCTCCTCGCCAACGAGGTCGTCGCAGAGGACCTCGCGCGCCGCGGCGTGCCGACGATCTACCGCGTGCACGGGCGCCCCGACGAGGCGAAGGTCGAGGCGTTCGCCGCGCTCGCCGAGAGCCTCGGCTACTCGATCGCCATCGACTCGGACGGCGGCATCGCCGCGTTCCTGCGCAAGGTGGAGGGCAAGGAGCACGCGCAGGCGCTGAGCTTCCTGCTGCTGCGCGCGATGCAGCAGGCCACCTACCAGACCGAGAACATCGGGCACTTCGCGCTCGCGGCGCGCCACTACCTGCACTTCACCTCGCCGATCCGGCGCTACCCCGACCTCGCCGTCCACCGCGTGGTGCGGGCGGTGCTGCGCGGCGAGCGGGTGAACAAGGCAGAGCTCGCCCAGACCCTCGCCGCGCAGGCGACGCAGTGCGCGCGCCTCGAGCGCCGCGCGCTCACGATCGACCGCGAGGTGACCGACCTCTACCGCGTGCTCCTCATGAGGGACCGCGTCGGCGAGGAGTTCGACGCGCAGATCACCGGCGTCGCCGAGCACGGCATCTACGTCGCGTTCGACGAGCCGTTCGTCGAGGCCCGCGTGCGCATCGACACGCTCGGCGACGACTGGTACGAGCTCGACCCGCTCGGCCTGCGCCTCGTCGGGCGCCGCTCGGGTCACGCCTTCTCGCTCGGCGATCGGCTGCTCGTGCGCCTCGAGGGCGCGTCGGTCGAAGAGCGCGCGCTCACCGCGGTGATCGTCCCCGGGAGCGAGGGCGCCGAGCCGCGCCGCAGCCGGCCGCGCCCGACCGCGAAGACGCGGCGAGAAGAGAGCACGCGGCGCCGGCCGAGCGACGCGAAGGGCCCGCGCGGACGCGTGGCCAAGGCGCCGCGCGGCGACAAGGGCAAGCCGAAGAAGGCCACCCGCAAGAAGCGACGCTGAGTCTTCGGAGGAGCGCGTTCCAACGTTCCAACCCTCTCCTCGACGGACGCTCGACCGCGTGAGCGCTCGATGAGTCGCGCGTCAGCGGCCCATCGAGACGAGCTCGATCGTCTGCACGACGCCGCGCGAGTTCTCGGCGCGCGTCCGCAGCATCCCGACGTCGGCCGCGATCCAGATCGTGCCGGTGCCCGTCTCGCCGTGGGTGCCGTAGGCCTGCCGCTCCTCGTACGCGACGCGCCACGCGCGGAACGTCCCCGCCGGCACCTCCACCTCGACCTCCGAGTCGACGACGTGGTTGCGGGTCACCGTCAGCATGTGCGGGCCCTCGACGCCCTCCGGCGGCCGCGCGTCCGCCTCGGAGGGATCGAGCGTCGCCGTCCCGCGGAACGTGCGCCCCCGCGCGAGCTCCGCCGGCCAGCGCCAGCGCGCGGTGCGCCGCGTGATGCGGTGCCCGATCGCGCGCTCGAGGATCCCGAACCACGGATCCTCCGCGTCCTCGCCTGCGCGGCAGCGCGTCACCAGGGCGATCTGCGAGAGCGGCTCTCCCTCCGAGCTCGCGCGGACCGTCCACGTCACCTCGCGCTCCCCGTTGGTCAGCGCGCGCGTGCGCTCCGCCTGGATGCGCACCTCGGCGACGTAGTCCTCCGTGGTGATCCCCCAGCGGTACTCGCGCCACTCGCCGCGCCGCGCCGGCACGAGCGGGTGGTCGCACCCGTCGACCTCCTGCGCCGGGTCCGTCTCGACGTCGCCGCCCTCGTCGGCGCGCGGGGCGGGCGTCGCCGCGACCGCCGCCCGCGCCACCTCGGCGCCCGCGTCGACGCCCGTGCGCAGCACCTCCGCGTACCGTCGCTCGGGCAGCGGGTCGCTCGGCGGCGTGTACTCCGGCTCCGGGTCCGGGCGCATCGACAGGTTCAGGGCCACGAGCCCCACCACGACGACGATCAACGCGACGACGGCCAGCACCCTTCGCTTCACGCCCTGGAACGTATCGCATGGCGCGCCGCGCCGCGAACGAACCGCGAGGCGCGCGGGTGCGTTAGGATCACGCGCCATGACGCAGCGAACCGTGCCCGAGCTCATCGCGGTCAAGCGTGACGGCGGCGCCCTCGACGAGCGAGAGATCCGCCGCCTGATCGAGGGCTTCACGGCCGGCGAGGTCGCCGACTACCAGATGAGCGCGCTCGCGATGGCGATCTACCTGCGCGGGATGAGCCCGAAGGAGACGGCGGCGCTCACGCTCGCGATGCGCGACAGCGGTCGCGTCGTGAAGCTCGGCGGGCCGGAGCGCCTGTACGTCGACAAGCACTCGACCGGCGGCGTCGGCGACAAGGTCTCGATCGCGCTCGCGCCCATCGTGGCAGCGTGCGGCGTGCGCGTCCCGATGGTGAGCGGCCGCGGGCTCGGGCACACCGGCGGGACGCTCGACAAGCTCGAGGCGATCCCGGGCTTCTCGGTCGACATGACGGTCGACGCGTTCGTGAAGCAGACCGACGCGCTCGGCTGCGCGCTGATCGGCCAGACCGCCGACATCGCGCCGGCGGACAAGCGCCTCTACGCGCTGCGCGACGTGACGGCGACGGTCGCGTCGATCCCGCTCATCACGGCGTCGATCCTCTCGAAGAAGCTCGCCGAGGGGATCGGCGGGCTCGTGCTCGACGTGAAGGTGGGGCGCGGCGCGTTCATGCAGACGCTCGACGACGCGCGCGACCTCGCGCGCTCGATCGTGCGCGTCGGCCGCCTCGCGAACAAGCGCGTCACCGCGATCCTCACCGCGATGGACGCGCCGCTCGGCCGCACGATCGGCAACGCGCTCGAGACCCACGAGGCGATCGAGCTCCTCCACGGCCGCGGCCCCGAGGACCTCGCCGAGGTCACCTACGTGCTCGGCGCCGAGATGCTGCGGCTCGCGGGCCTCGAGGCGAGCGAGCGCGCGGCGCGCGCGCGGATGGAGCAGGCCGTCCACACCGGCGCGGCGCGCGCGAAGCTCGCCGAGATCGTCGCGGCGCAAGGCGGCGACGCGCGCGTCGTCGAAGAGCCGGACCGCCTGCCGCGTGCGCGAGCGCGCGTGGTCGTGAAGGCGCCGAAGGCCGGCTACGTCCACGGCATCGACGCGCTCGAGCTCGGCCTCACCGGCGTCGCGATGGGCGCCGGCCGCACCCGCGCCGACCAGGCCGTCGACCCGGCCGTGGGCATCGTGCTGCGCGCCGTCCGCGGCGAGCGCGTGAAGGCGGGCGACCCGCTCGCCGAGCTCCACGTCGAGGCGCGCGCCGGCACCAAGCCGTGGGCCGCGCGCGTCGAGCGCGCCTACACGATCCGCTCGACGCCCCCGGCGCTCGGTCCCCTCGTGCTCGAGACGATCCGCAAGTGAGCGGGCGCGAATGACGAGATGACGAGGATCGTCCCTCAGGTCGTCGCGGCGCGACGGGCGGCGTCCGAGCGCGAATGACGAGATGACGAGGATCGTCCCTCAGAACCCGCGGGCCTTGGCGATGATCTCGTTCATGATCTCGCGCGTGCCGCCGCCGATCGGGTAGAGGCGCGCGTCGCGGTAGAGGCGCTCGACGAGGACCTCGCGCATGAAGCCCATGCCGCCGTGGATCTGGACGGCCTCGTCGCAGACGTACGAGCACGTGTCGGTCGCGGCGTTCTTCGCCATCGCGGCGAGCGCCGGATCCTGCTCGCCGCGCGCGTGGCGGACGGCGAGCTCCCCGGTCAGCGCGCGCGCGGCGGCGAGGCGCGTCGACATGTCCGCGAGCTTGTGCCGGATCACCTGGAAGCCCATCAGCGGCTTGCCGAACGCCTCGCGCTCCCGGGCGTAGCGGGTCGCCTCGGTGAGCGCGAGCTGCGCGATCGCGACGCACTGCGCCGCGAGCATCAGCCGCTCCGCGGTGAAGTTCGTCATGATCGCGAGGAAGCCGGCGTTCTCGACGCCGATCAGGTTCTCGACCGGCACGCGGCACGCGTCGAACGTGAGCTCGGCGGTGTCGCTCGCCCACCAGCCCGTCTTCTTCAGCTTCTTCGAGACGGTGAAGCCCGGCGTCCCGCGCTCGATGACGAGGAGCGAGATGCCGCCGTGCTGCGGGCCGCCCGTGCGGACGGCGGTGGTGACGAGGTCGGCGCGCACCCCCGACGTGATGAAGGTCTTGGCGCCCGTGACGACGTAGTGGTCGCCGTCGCGGACGGCGCGCGTCTCGAGCGACGCGACGTCGGAGCCGCCGCGCGGCTCGGTGATCGCGAGCGCGGCGATCTTCTCGCCCGCGACCACCGGCGCGACGAAGCGGCGGCGCTGCGCGTCGGTGCCGTGCGCGACGATCGGCGGCAGCGCGATCGCGTGGCTGCCGAGGCCGACCACCGTGCCGACCGAGTGGCCGGCGAGGATCATCTCCTCGGCCGCGACGAGCGCGTGCGTCGGGTCGCCGCCGCCACCGCCCACCGACTCCGGGTAACCGATGCCGAGGAGCGAGGCCTCCGCCGCCTTGCGGTAGAGCTCGCGCGGGAACTCCTCGGCCTCCTCCCAGGCATGGGCGTGCGGGTGGATCTCGCGCGCGGCCCAGCGGCGCGCCTGCTCGCGCAGCGCGCGGTGCTCGTCGGTCTCGAAGAGGTAGCGGCTCATCGGGCCGAGCATGCCACAGCGCTTCGAAACGCGAGCGCCGCGAGCCCGGGTGGGCCGCGGCGCGCGCGAGAGGCGAGCTCGAAGAAGGCTACTCCTCGGAGGCGACCGCCATCGCCATGCGCTCGTGTGAGCGCGGGGCGTCGGAGCCCTCGACCACCATGTCGAGCCGGTCGTAGGCCGAGAGGCCCGTCCCGGCGGGCAGGAGCCGACCCATGATGACGTTCTCCTTGAGCCCGCGGAGCTCGTCGACCTTGCCGTTGATCGCCGCCTCCGTGAGGACCTTGGTGGTCTCCTGGAACGCGGAGCCCGAGAGGAACGACTCCGTCGAGAGCGACGCCTTGGTGATCCCGAGGAGCAGCGGCTCGGCCACCGCCGGGTCGCCGCCCTTGCCGATCACGCGCTCGTTCTCGCGCTCGAAGATCGCCTTCTCGACCTGCTCGTCCGCGAGGAACGCCGTGTCACCCGCGTGCTTCACGCGGACGCGACGCAGCATCATGCGGACGATCGCCTCGATGTGCTTGTCGTTGATCGACACGCCCTGGAGGCGATAGACCTGCTGGATCTCGTTGACGAGCCAGAACGCGAGCGCCTTCTCGCCCTTGATCTTCAGGATGTCGTGCGGGTTGGCGGGGCCGTCCATCAGCGCCTCGCCGGCGCGGAGGTAGTCACCCTCCTTGACCGTGAGGTGCTTGCCCTTGGCGATGAGGAACTCGCGCGCCTCGCCGACCTCGGGGGTGATCAGGACCTTGCGCTTGCCCTTGGTGTCCTTGCCGAACGACACGTAGCCGTCGATCTCGGCGACGATCGCGTGGTCCTTGGGCTTGCGTGCCTCGAACAGCTCGGCCACGCGCGGCAGGCCGCCCGTGATGTCCTTGGTCTTGGTGGTCTCGCGCGGGATCTTCGCGAGGATGTCGCCCGCGCCGACCTCTTCCCCGTCACCCGGGATGATGTTCGAGCCGACGGGGAGCGAGTAGCGCGCGACGTTGTCGCCGAGGCCGGTCTTGCGGACCTCCTCGGTCTCCGGGTCGAGGATGCTGATCCGCGGGCGAGCGCCCGCGTCCCGCGACTCGATCACGACGCGCCGGCTGAGGCCGGTGACCTCGTCGAGCTTCTCCTCCATCGTGACGCCGTCGACGATGTCGCCGTAGCGCACGATGCCGGGCACCTCGGTGAGGATCGGGATCGCGTAGGGGTCCCACTCCGCGAGCAGCGCGCCCTTGTCGACGCGCTGGCCCTCCTCGACCTTGAGGTAGGCGCCGTACGTGAGGTTGTACTGCTCCTTCTCGCGGCCGGACTCGTCGACGATCTTCATGATGCCGTGGCGGTTCATCACCACCGCGGTGCCGTCCTTCTTGCGGACGATCTTGGTGTTCTCGAGCTTGACCCGACCCGCGAAGCGGTTCTCGAGGCTGGACTGCTCGATCTTGCCGCGGGCCGCCGCGCCGCCGATGTGGAAGGTCCGCATCGTGAGCTGCGTGCCCGGCTCGCCGATCGACTGCGCCGCGATGACGCCGATCGCCTCACCCATGTTGACCTGGTAGCCACGCGCGAGGTCGCGGCCGTAGCAGAGCGTGCAGATGCCGCGCCGCGTCTGGCAGGTGAGCACCGAGCGGATGACCACCTTCTCGATGCCGGCCTCCTCGATGTCGACGACCTTGGCCTCGTCGATCTCGTCGCCGGCCTGGACCAGGACGGTCTCGTCGTCGCGCGGATCGAAGATGTCCTCGAGCGCGGTGCGGCCGAGGATGCGCTCGCCGAGGCCCTGCACGACCTCGCCGCCCTCCTCGAGCTTCGTCACCTCGATGCCGTCGAGCGTGCCGCAGTCGTACTCGGTGATGACCCCGTCCTGCGCCACGTCCACGAGCCGGCGCGTGAGGTACCCGGAGTTCGCCGTCTTGAGGGCGGTGTCCGCGAGGCCCTTGCGCGCGCCGTGCGTCGAGATGAAGTACTGCGCGACGGTGAGCCCCTCGCGGAAGTTCGCCGTGATCGGCGTCTCGATGATCTCGCCGCTGGGCTTGGCCATGAGGCCGCGCATCCCGGCCAGCTGACGGATCTGCTGGTTCGAGCCACGCGCGCCGGAGTCGGCCATGATGAAGATCGGGTTCATCGAGGCGGTCTCCCGCTCCACGCCCGTCCTCGGGTCGGTCAGCTTCTCGACGCCGATTCCGTCGAGCAGGTCCTTGGCGACCTGGTCGGACGCCGCGGCCCAGATGTCGACGATCTTGTTGTAGCGCTCGCCGTCGGTGATCAGACCCTCCTGGTACTGCTCGACGACGGTCTCCACGTCGGCCTGCGCCTGACCGAGGATCGCCTTCTTGCTGTCCGGGATCGTCATGTCGTCCATGCAGATCGAGACGCCCGCGCGGGTCGACATCTCGAACCCGAGCGTGCGGAGCCGATCCGCGAGCAGGACCGTCGCCTTGTTGCGGCTGCGGCGGTAGCAGTCGTCGATGAGGCGCGAGAGCGCCTTCTTGTCGAGGACCTTGTTCACCAGCTCGAACGGCACCTCGGGCGGCGTGATCTCGCTGACGAGGACGCGGCCCACCGTCGTGTCGTGGACCTTGCCCTCGACGCGGCAGCGGATGCGCGCGTGCAGGTCGACCTCACCCGCGTCGTACGCCATGCGCACCTCGTCGGGCGACGCGAACACGCTCTTGAGCAGCTGCTCGCGCAGCTCCTGGCGCTTGGGCTGCGAGAGCTTGTCCCACCCGGCCGCCGCCGCCGTCTCCGGCAGGTCCTCCGCCATCTCGCCGCGCGCGAACGGGCGCTGCCGCGTCATGTAGTAGAGCCCGAGGACGATGTCCTGCGTCGGGTTGATGATCGGGCGACCGCTCGCCGGCGACAGGATGTTGTTCGTGCTCATCAT
The DNA here is from genome assembly GCA_019637095.1 of Sandaracinaceae bacterium. Classification (GTDB taxonomy): domain Bacteria; phylum Myxococcota_A; class Polyangia; order Polyangiales; family Sandaracinaceae; genus JACKEC01. The sequence goes on from JAHBWG010000034.1 coordinate 75,386, forward strand.
GAGCACGCGCGCCTCCATCTGCGCCTCGACCGAGAGCGGCACGTGGACGGCCATCTGGTCGCCGTCGAAGTCGGCGTTGAACGCGGTGCAGACGAGCGGGTGCAGGCGGATCGCCTTGCCCTCGATGAGCACCGGCTCGAACGCCTGGATGCCCAGGCGGTGGAGCGTCGGCGCGCGGTTGAGCATCACCGGGTGCTCGGTGATGACCTCCTCGAGGATGTCCCAGACCTCCGGCTTCTCCTTCTCGACGAGCTTCTTCGCGCTCTTGATCGTCGTGACGTAGCCGCGCTCCTCGAGCTTGTTGTAGATGAACGGCTTGAAGAGCTCGAGCGCCATCTTCTTGGGCAGGCCGCACTGGTGCAGCCGCAGCGACGGGCCGACCACGATGACCGAACGGCCCGAGTAGTCGACGCGCTTGCCGAGGAGGTTCTGGCGGAAGCGGCCCTGCTTGCCCTTGAGCATGTCGCTCAGCGACTTGAGCGGGCGCTTGTTCGGGCCGGTGATCGTCTTGCCGCGGCGGCCGTTGTCGAACAGCGCGTCGACGGCCTCCTGGAGCATCCGCCGCTCGTTGCGGATGATGATCTCCGGCGCGTTCAGCTCGATGAGCCGCTTGAGCCGGTTGTTGCGGTTGATGACGCGGCGGTAGAGGTCGTTGAGGTCGCTGGTCGCGAAGCGGCCGCCGTCGAGCGGGACGAGCGGGCGCAGGTCCGGCGGCAGCACCGGGATGACGTTGAGCATCATCCACTCGGGGCGGTTGCCCGAGTCGCGGAACGCCTCGACGACCTTGAGGCGCTTCGCGTGCTTCTTGCGCTTGGCCTCGCTCGTCGCGTCCTTCATCTCGTTGCGGAGCTCTTCCGCGAGCGCGTGCACGTCGATCTCGCGCAGCATCTCGCTGATCGCCTCGCCGCCCATGCCGGCCTTGAACGCGTCCCAGCCGTACTCGTCGCACAGCTCCTGGTAGCGCTCCTCGGTCAGGACCTCACCCTTCTCGAGGTCCGTCTCCATCGCGTCGAGGACGACGTAGCTCTCGCAGTAGAGGATCCGCTCGAGGTTCTTGAGCGTGATGTCGAGGATCGCGCCGATGCGGCTCGGCAGGCTCTTCATGAACCAGATGTGCGCCACCGGCGTCGCGAGCGTGATGTGCCCGAGCCGCTCGCGCCGCACCTTGGACTGGATCACCTCGACGCCGCACTTCTCGCAGACGATCCCGCGGTGCTTCATGCGCTTGTACTTGCCGCAGATGCACTCGTAGTCCTTCACGGGCCCGAAGATCTTCGCGCAGAAGAGCCCGTCCCGCTCCGGCTTGAACGTGCGGTAGTTGATCGTCTCCGGCTTCTTGACCTCACCGTGCGACCACTCCCGGATCTTCTCGGGCGACGCCAGAGAGATGCGGATGGCGGAGAAGGAGAGCGGATCCTTGGGCTTCTCGAAAAAGCTGAAGATGTCCTTCATCTGATCACTCCTCCGCCGCGAGCGCGTCGGCGCCGCGCGGGCTCTCGATGAGCTCGACGTTCAGGCAGAGCGCCTGGAGCTCCTTCATCAACACGTTGAAGCTCTCGGGGAGGCCCGCGTCGAGCGTGTACTCGCCCTTCACGATCGCCTCGTACATCCGGGTCCGTCCCTGCACGTCATCGGACTTCACCGTCAAGAACTCTTGCAATGCGTAGGCAGCGCCGTACGCCTCCATCGCCCAGACCTCCATCTCCCCGAGGCGCTGGCCGCCGAACTGGGCCTTGCCGCCGAGGGGCTGCTGGGTGACGAGCGAGTACGGCCCGATGCTCCGCGCGTGGATCTTGTCGTCCACGAGGTGGTGGAGCTTGAGCATGTACATGATGCCGACGGTGACGTCGCGGTCGAACGCCTCACCGGTGCGGCCGTCGAAGAGGACCGTCTGCCCCGTCGTCGAGCTCGACACGTGGTAGAGCGGCGAGCTCATCTGCTGCTCGCGGGCGGTGTCGCCGACGAGCTTCAAGAGGCCCTTGATCTCCGACTCGTGCGCGCCGTCGAACACGGGCGTGGCGAGCTGGAGGCCGTCGCGGATCTTGCGGACGAACGAGGGCAGCTCCTCCGCGGGCATCTCCTCGATGATCTTCTTGGTCTCGCCCTTCGCGTAGATCTTGAGCAGCAGCTTGCGCAGCGGCTCGCCCGCGAACCCCTTCTCCTCCATCAGCTCCTGGAGCTGGCGGCCGAGCAGGTAGCCGGCCCAGCCGAGGTGCGTCTCGAGGATCTGACCGACGTTCATCCGGCTCGGCACACCGAGCGGGTTGAGGCAGATGTCGACCGGCGTCCCGTCCGGCAGGTACGGCATGTCGACCTCGGGCAGGATGCGCGAGACGACGCCCTTGTTGCCGTGGCGGCCGGCCATCTTGTCGCCGACCTGGAGCTTGCGCTTGATGGCGATGTAGACCTTCACCATCTTGATGACGCCCGGCGGGAGCTCGTCGCCCTTGCTGAGCTTGCCGATCTTCTCCTGGAAGAGCATCTCGATGGCCTGCGTCTGCTCCTCGAGCTGCTCGAAGATCGAGGCGAGGACCTCCTGGCCCTTCTCGACCTCGATGTCCTTCCAGTAGCGGCGCGGGATCGGGTCGAGCTCGGCCGCGACGATCTTCACGCCCTTGGCCAAGAGGACCTTGCCCTTGTCGTCGACGAGCTTGGCGTTCGTCGTGCGGCCGAGGAGCAGCTTGCGCACGCGCTCGTAGGCGGACTCGCGGATGATCTTGATCTCGTCCGCCATGTCCTTCTCGAGCTTCGCGCGCTCCTGATCCTCGATCTCCTTCGCGCGCTCGTCCTTCTCGGTGCCCTTGCGGCTGAACACGCGCGCCATGATCACGACACCGCCGACGCCCGGCGGGACGCGCAGCGACGTGTCGCGCACGTCGCCCGCCTTCTCACCGAAGATCGCGCGCAGGAGCTTCTCCTCCGGGCTGAGCTGCGTCTCGCCCTTGGGCGTGATCTTGCCGACGAGGATGTCGCCGCTCTTCACCTCGGCGCCGATCCGCACGATGCCGCTGTCGTCGAGGTCCTTGAGGGCCTCCTCACCGACGTTCGGGATGTCGCGCGTGATCTCTTCCTTGCCGAGCTTGGTGTCGCGCGCCACGCACTCGAACTCCTCGATGTGCACGGAGGTGTAGATGTCCTCCTTGGCGATGCGCTCGGAGATGAGGATCGAGTCCTCGAAGTTGTAGCCGCCCCACGGCATGAACGCGACGACGCAGTTGCGGCCGAGCGCGAGCTCGCCCATGTCGCAGCTCGGGCCGTCGGCGATGACGTCCCCGGCCTTGACCTCTTCGCCGACGCGGACCACCGGCTTCTGCGTGTAGCTCGTGCTCTGGTTCGATCGCTGGAACTTGTGCAGGCGGTAGATGTCGGGGAACGCCCCCGCCTCGCCGCCGGCCTTGACCACGATGCGCGTCGCGTCGACCGTGTCGACGACGCCGTCGCGCTTCGCGAGGATGCACACGCCGCTGTCGCGCGCGACCTTCGCCTCGAGGCCGGTGCCGACGATCGGCGCGTGCGTGCGCACGAGCGGGACCGCCTGCCGCTGCATGTTCGAGCCCATCAGCGCGCGGTTCGCGTCGTCGTGCTCGAGGAACGGGATGAGCGAGGCCGCGACCGAGACGAGCTGGTTCGGCGACACGTCCATCAGGTTGACCTGATCGGGCGGCACCATGACCGTGTCGCCGTTGTAGCGGGCGCTCACGAGCGACGCGTCGAGCACGCCGTCCTTGCCGACCGGCGCGTTGGCCTGGGCGATGTAGTAGGTCTCCTCCTCGAGCGCGCTGTACCAGCGCACCTCGTTGGTGACCTTGCCCTCGATCACCTTGCGGTAAGGCGTCTCGACGAAGCCGTACTCGTTGACGCGCGCGTACGTCGAGAGCGACGCGATGAGGCCGATGTTCGGGCCCTCCGGCGTCTCGATCGGGCAGATGCGGCCGTAGTGCGTCGTGTGGACGTCGCGGACCTCGAAGCCCGCGCGCTCGCGCGTCAAGCCGCCCGGCCCGAGCGCGGAGAGGCGGCGCTTGTGCGTGACCTCCGAGAGCGGGTTGGTCTGGTCCATGAACTGCGAGAGCTGGCTGGACCCGAAGTACTCCTTGACGACCGCGCTCACCGGCTTGGCGTTGATCAGGTCGTGCGGCATGAGCGTCTCGATCTCCTGAGACATGCTCATGCGCTCCTTGATCGCGCGCTCCATCCGCACGAGGCCGATGCGGTACTGGTTCTCCATCAGCTCGCCGACCGCGCGCACGCGGCGGTTGCCGAGGTGGTCGATGTCGTCCGTCGAGCCGCGCCCGTTCTTCAGCTCGATGAGGTGACGAACGGTGTGCAGGATGTCGAGCGGCGTGAGGATCTGCGTCTCGAGGTCCGGCCGATCCTCGGAGTCCTCGCGGTAGAACTTGTAGTTCAGCTTGAGGCGCCCGACCCGCGAGAGGTCGTAGCGCTCGGCGTTGAAGAACAGGTTGTTGAAGAGGGTCTTGGCCGTGTCGAGCGTCGGCGGATCGCCCGGGCGCAGGCGCCGGTAGATCTCGAGGATCGCGTCGTCCTGCGAGGTGATCTTGTCCGCGATGAGCGTGTCACGCAGGTAGCTGCCGACGTTCAGACCGTCGATGAACAGGACCTTGAACTGCTCGATGCCCGCGCCACGGAGCGCCTCGAGCTTGTCCTCGGTGATCTCCTCGTTGACGCCGAGCAGGACCTCGCCGGTCTCCTCGTCGATGACGTCCTCGGCGCTCACCTTGCCGAGCACCTCGGAGTCGTCGAGCGGCAGCCGGTCGAGCTCCGCGCTCTTGAGCTTGCGGATCGCCGCGCGCGTGAACTTGCGGTTCTTGCGGACGATGATCTCGTTGCCGACCTTGATGTCGCGCGTCGCGCGCTGGCCGGGGAGCAGCTCGTACTCGATCGACTTCGACCACTTGCCGTTCTTCTCGAGGAAGATCGTCTCGTCGTCGTAGAAGAACTCGAGCAGCTCCTGCGTGCTGTAGCCGAGCGCCTTGAGCAGCACCGTCGCGTGCATCTTGCGGCGGCGGTCGATGCGCACGTGCAAGACGTCCTTCGGGTCGAACTCGAAGTCGAGCCACGAGCCGCGGTACGGGATCACCCGCGCCTGGTAGAGCAGCTTGCCGGAGCTGTGCGTCTTGCCCTTGTCGTGGTCGAAGAAGACGCCAGGGCTGCGGTGGAGCTGGCTGACGACGACGCGCTCGGTCCCGTTGATGATGAACGTGCCGTTCTCCGTCATCAGCGGGATCTCGCCGAAGTACACCTCCTGCTCCTTGATGTCGCGGACCGTCCGGTCCGCGCCGGTGCCGGCGGAGGTGTCGTAGATCACGAGCTGGATCGTGACCTTGATCGGCGCGGCGTAGGTCATCCCACGCTGCACGCACTCGTCCACGTCGTACTTCGGGCGCTCGAGCGTGTAGCCCACGAACATGAGCTCGCTCGTGCCGTTGAAGTCCTTGATCGGGAAGACGCCCTTGAAGACCCCCTGAAGACCGATGTCCGTCCGCTCCGGGTGCGGGACGTTGGCCTGGAGGAACTTCTCGTACGACTTCTTCTGGATGTCGATCAAGTTCGGGATGTCGATGATCTGCTGGATCTTCCCGAAGCCGTGGCGGATGCGGAAGTTGGTCTGGACCGTCGACGCCATGTGCGGAGCTCCTCAATCGACCGGGGGACAATCACTGCGCCGGTCATCGCAGTCAGACTCGAAGCGAAGTTGCGTGCGGCGTGGTCAGGCGCGCGGAGGACGGACGACCGCGGGCAGAGGGCGAACGCCCTCCGCGCCGCGGCCGTGGTCTACACGATCCGGGAAGCCTGCCCTGTGCGAAGTCGAAGGGCCTGCCCTGAGCGAGGTCGAAGGGGCAGCTCGCACTACTTGAGGGTGACCTTCGCGCCAGCCTCTTCGAGCTTCTTCTTGATGTCCTCGGCCTCTTCCTTCGAGACCCCCTCCTTGACCGGCTTCGGCGCGCCCTCGACCAGCGCCTTCGCGTCGGCCAGGCCGAGGCTCGTGACCTCGCGGACCGCCTTGATGACGTTGATCTTCTTGGCACCGGCGTCGGTGAGCTCGACGGTGAACTCGGTCTGCTCCTCCACCGCCTCGGCCGGCGCGGCCGCCGCCGGGCCCGCCGCCACCGCGACGGGCGCCGCGGAGACGCCCCACTTGGTCTCGAGCGCCTTGACCAGGTTCGCCACGTCCATGACGGACCAGGAGCTGAGCTCCTCGACCATCTGCTCCACGTTCATGTTCGCCATTGTTCGACTACCTTCTCTTCATTCGCGCGCCGCCGCCGACGACGCCTAGTTGTTCTTCGATCGTTCGTTGACTTGAGGGAACCGGGGCCGCGCTTCAGCCGGCTTCTTCGAGCTGTCGACGGCGAGCGTCGAGCGCGAAGCCGAGGTTCTGTGCGGGCGCGTTGAGCTGCATGACCAGCTGCTGCATCGGCGCGAGCAGCTGGGCGAGGAGCATCCCGCGAAGCTCGTCCTTGCCGGGGAGGTTCGCGAGCTCGTTCTCGACGCGCTTCGCATCGAACACGTCGTTCTCGAGGAGGCCGCACTTGAACTCGAGCTTCTCGTTCGCCTCGGCTTCCTTGCGGAACTGCTTGATGATCTTCGCCGCGGCGCTCGGGTCCTCGTAGGACCACGCCACGCCGGTCATGCCCTTGAGCGCCTTGCCGAGCGTCGCGTTCGACGCGACCGGCTTGCCCTCGAGGGCCTTCTTGATCAGGCGGTTCTTGACCACCTTGTACTCGACGCCAGCCTCGCGGAACCGGTTCCGCAGCTCGGTGATCTGCAAGACGTCGATGCCGGTGAAGTTCACCAGGACGACCGCCTTGGCCCTGTCGAATCGCTCCTTGACCTCGTCGACGACGGAGGCCTTCTCGGTACGCGTAGCCATGGTTCTATGCCTCGATCGACGCGGGGTCGATCCGGATCCCCGGCCCCATCGTGCTGCTCAGGGTGATGCTCCGGAGGTACGTCCCCTTGGCAGATGCCGGCTTGGCACGCAAGAGGGCGTCGAGGAGCGCGCGGGCGTTGTCCTTGAGCTTGTCCGACTCGAAGCTCCGCTTGCCGACCGGCGCGTGCACGATGCCCGCCCGCTCGACCCGGAACTCGACCTTGCCGGCCTTGACCTCGCGGACGGCCTTCGAGATGTCGAAGGTGACCGTGCCGACCTTGGGGTTGGGCATGAGCCCGCGCGGGCCGAGCACGCGGCCGAGCCGGCCGACCTGGCCCATCATGTCCGGGGTCGCGATGACCGTGTCGAAGTCCAGCCAGCCGTCCTGGACCTTCGCCACCAGCTCGTCGGCGCCGACGAAGTCCGCGCCCGCGGCCTCCGCCTCGCTCGCCTTCTCGCCCTTCGCGAACACCAGCACGCGGATCGTCTTGCCGATGCCGTGCGGGAGCACGGTCGCGCCGCGGACCATCTGGTCCGCGTGCTTCGGGTTGACGCCGAGGCGCACCGCCAAGTCGACGCTCTCGTCGAACTTGGCGAACGACGCCTCCTTCACGAGCGCGCAAGCCTCGTTCAGGGCGTAGAGGCGTCCCCGGTCGACCTTCGCGACCGCGTCCTTTCGCCTTCTACCGTCTTTCACGTTCATTCCTCCATGACGACCGGGTCGAGCCCGGCCTCCCACCGCCCCACTGCTCGGCGGTGGTGAAATCGTTGGCGTGGGAGCCTCAGTCGACGACGTCGACGCCCATCGAGCGGGCCGTGCCCGCGAGCGAGCGCACGCACGCGTCGATGCTCGCCGCGTTGGTGTCCTTGATCTTCTCGTGCGCGAGCTTCTCGAGCTGCGCGCGCGTGATCTGCCCGACCTTGTCCTTGTTCGGACGCGGCGAGCCGGAGCCCGGCTTCTTGCCGATCTTCAGGCCGATCTCGCGCTTGATCAGCACCGACGCCGGCGGCGTCTTGGTGATGAAGGTGAAGGAGCGGTCCGCATAGACCGTGATCACCACCGGGATGATCAAGCCCTCCTGCTTCTGCGTGCGGGCGTTGAACTCCTTGCAGAACTGCATGATGTTCACGCCGTGCTGGCCGAGGGCCGGGCCGACCGGGGGCGCCGGGTTGGCCTTGGCGGCCGAGAGCTGCAGCTTGATTTGTCCGATGACCTTCTTCATGACTGACTCGTTGATGGCCCCCCAGCGGGGGGAACTGCCTCAGACCGTCTTCTCGACCTGTCCGTAGTCGAGCTCGACCGGGGTCGCCCGGCCGAAGATCGAGACGAGGACCTTCACCTTCTGCTTGTCCGCGTTGACCTCTTCGACCGTCCCGGTGAAGTTGGCGAACGCGCCGTCGATCACGCGGACGTGATCTCCCGCCTCGAACTCCACCTTCGGGCGCGGCTTCGCGGCGCCCTCCGCGACCTGCGCGGTGATGGCGTTGATCTCCGACTGCGGGACCGGCGCGGGGTGCCGGCCGCCGACGAACCCGCTCACCTTGGGCGTGTTCTTGACGAGGTGCCAGGTGTCGTCGGTGAGCTCCATCTCGACGAAGATGTAGCCGGGATAGAACGTCCGCGACGTGGTGCGGCGACCGCCCGGACGGTTCTCCGTGACGTTCTCCTTCGGGATCAGGATCTCCCCGAACTGCGCCTCGACCCCCGCCTGGCGGATCCGCTCCTCGAGCGAGAGCTTCACCTTGCCCTCGAACCCGGAGTAGGCCTGGACCACGTACCACTTCTTGGACATCGCATCGTCCCGCGTCGTGGAGCCCTCACCCCCGTGGGGCTCCGAGTGATGAAGCTCGCCCACCAGCCTCAGGTGCCGTAGATGAGGTCGGTGAACGCCGACCACACGCTGTCGAAGAGGAAGAGATACGCCGCGGCGATCAGCGAGGTCACGATCACGACCACGGTGTTGCGCCACGTCTCCGGCCGGGACGGCCAGGTGACCTTGGAGAGCTCGCCCGCCACCTCGTCGGCCATCGGGCGGACCTTCGGGTGCCGGTAGAGGCCGTAGCCGACGAGCAACCCGAGGACCGCCGCCCCGATCGTGATCCACGTGCCGTCGGGCGAAGGCAGCGAGAACCAGTGGTTGCGGGACCCGATCGTCGCGACGAGCCCGTAGAGGTAGGTGATGAGCTTGTCGCCGATGAAGAAGGCGAGCCCGGCGATCGCGACGAAGGCGAACTGCACCCAGCGCTCGAGACCGAGCGTCTTGGCTTCGACGAGCTCCTCGTCGTTCTCGCGATCTTCGTCGTCTTCGCGTTCCATCGTCGTACCGTCGTGCGGGGTGTTGCCGTGCGGGGTGTCGCGTGCCGAGGGCTACACGCCAGGAGGGACTCGAACCCCCGACCCGCGGATTTGGAATCCGCTGCTCTACCGAACTGAGCTACTGGCGTAGTTGAAAAGCTCTTCCCCTCACTTGGATTCCCGGTGAACCGTGTGGCGGCTGCAGGCCGGGCAAAACTTCTTGATCGTGAGCCGAGTCGTCTCGGTGGCCTTGCGTGTCGTCTCGTAGTTGCGCGCGCCGCACTCGTCGCAGACGAGCACGACGCGCTTTCGCTCGGCCATCGCCGCTCCTGTGGCTACTCGTAGATCTTGGTGATGACGCCGGCGCCGACGGTGCGGCCGCCCTCGCGGATGGCGAAGCGCTGCTTCTCCTCCATCGCGACCGGGGTGATGAGCTCGATCTTCATCGAGACGTTGTCCCCGGGCATCACCATCTTGACGTCCTCGGCCAGCTTCACCGAGCCGGTCACGTCCGTCGTGCGCATGTAGAACTGCGGGCGGTAGCCGTCGAAGAACGGCTTGTGGCGGCCGCCCTCCTCCTTCTTCAGCACGTACACCTCCGAGTCGAAGATGCGGTGCGGCTTCACCGAGCCCGGGTGCGCGAGCACCTGGCCGCGCTCCACGTCGTCCTTGTCGACGCCGCGGAGCAGACAACCCACGTTGTCACCCGCCTGCCCCTGGTCGAGCAGCTTGCGGAACATCTCCACGCCCGTGACCACCGTCTTGGACGTGTCCTTGAACCCGAGGATCTCCACCTCGTCGCCCACCTTGATGATCCCGCGCTCGATGCGGCCCGTCACCACCGTCCCGCGGCCCTTGATCGAGAACACGTCCTCGATCGCCATCAGGAACGGCTTGTCCGTCTCGCGCACCGGCTCCGGGATGTACTCGTCGATCGCCTTCACCAGGTTCTCGATCGACTCCACGCCCTCCGGCTTGCCCTGCAGCGCGAGCAGCGCCGAGCCGCGCACCACCGGCGCCTCGTCCCCGTCGAACTGGTACGCGTTCAAGAGGTCGCGGACCTCCATCTCCACCAGCTCGAGCATGTCCGGGTCGTCGACCGCGTCCACCTTGTTCATGAACGCCACGATCTTCGGCACGCCGACCTGACGCGCGAGCAGCACGTGCTCCTTCGTCTGCGGCATCGGGCCGTCGAGCGCGCTCACCACCAGGATCGCGCCGTCCATCTGCGCCGCGCCGGTGATCATGTTCTTCACGTAGTCCGCGTGCCCGGGGCAGTCGACGTGCGCGTAGTGCCGGTTGTCCGACTCGTACTCCACGTGGCTCGTCGCGATCGTCACGATCTTCGTGTCGTCGCGCACCGTCCCGCCCTTCGCGATGTCCGCGTAGGCGATCGCCTTGCCGCCGTGCTTGTCGCTCATCACCTTCGTGATCGCAGCGGTCAGGGTCGTCTTGCCGTGGTCGATGTGACCGATCGTGCCGACGTTCACGTGCGGCTTGGTGCGAACGAACTTCTCCTTCGCCATCGCGCTCCTCCGTCTCGTTTCTCGTCTAGGTCGGGGATCTGAGAGCCCAGGATGAGGTTTGAACTCACGACCTCCTCCTTACCAAGGAGGTGCTCTACCACTGAGCTACCTGGGCGGGCTCGTTACTGAATAACTCGAACGAAATCGTGTGGTTGAGAGCGGGAGACCGGGTTCGAACCGGCGACATTCAGCTTGGAAGGCTGACGCTCTGCCAACTGAGCTACTCCCGCGGCAGCGATTGGAGGGTGTTGGGTTCGAACCAACGTAGGCAACCGCCGGCAGATTTACAGTCTGCTCCCTTTGACCACTCGGGCAACCCTCCGGAAAGACCTCGGTTTTCGATGGTAGAGCTGGCGAAGGGACTCGAACCCGCAACCCCCTGCTTACAAAACAGGTGCTCTACCAATTGAGCTACGCCAGCCCAGTCGGGCCACCCCGGAGCTCCCACACGAGGCCTTCGCGAGCGCACCGAGCCCTCCCCCGGCAACGGGAGGGCGCGTTATGTAGAAGGTCCGGGGGGGGCTGTCAAGGAAGATCCGTACCGAGCCCCGGGCGCCCCGGAATTGTCAAGCTCCGGAACCCGCGGCCGCGGCGGCCGGCGCGGGCTCCGGCGCGACGACCGGATCGGTCTGCTCGAGGAGCAGCTCGCGCATGCGCTCGAGGTCGGCCCGCGTGCGCTCGGCCCACTCCGTCCGCACGCCGGTGCGCTCCACCATCATCAGCGTCAGCTCCCAGTAACGGATGGCGTGGCGCAGCAGCGGCCGGACGTGGCGGGCCAGCTCCGCGCGGTACTCGGCCTCGTAGATGGGGACGACGGAGCGATCGAGCCCCGGGTCGGGCGGCGGGATCGGCGCCCGCATCAGCGCCTGCCAGAGCTGGTCGTACATGGCGCCGATCCGGTAGCCCGCCGCCGCGGCCCACTCCGCGTTCGTATGCCGGATGGTGTTGAAGTACTCGCGCTGCGCGTCGAGGACGAGGCGCGCGCGCTGGTCGAGGACGGCGTGCTGCTGCTCGGCCGTGCCGGCCGGGAGCTCCATCGCCTCCGACCGCATGCGCATCGTCTCGGCCAGGACGTAGTTCGCGGTGGCGGGGAAGTACGCCTCGACGGCGATGCCGCGCCGATCGAGGGCGCGGTGATAGGTGAGCGCGTCGCGGGCCTGGCGCTCCGCGTCCTCGAACCGCGCGAGGCCGAGCAGCGCCTGCGCGCGGCGGGCGAGCCCCTCGAGCCGCTCCGGCTCGGTCAGGTCCTCGCGCAGCAAGCCGCGCTCGGCGACGCGCAGCGCCGCCTCCCAGCGCTCGAGCCCGAGCAGCGCCTGGGCGAGCTGGAGAGTCGCGTGCCGTCCGTCGCGCGTCTGCGGCGCGCGCTCGAGGACGCCCTCGTAGTACGGGACCGCGTCGGAGAGCGCGCCGAGCTCGTGCAGGCACAGGCCGGCGTTGTAGAGCGCGGGCGCGACGAAGCGGCTCGACGGGAACTCTCGCACGAGCCGGTCGTAGTAGCGCGTCACGGCCTCGCGGCACTCGCCGCGCTGGAGCGCCGCGTTGCCGCGCTCGAACAGCTGGCTCGCGTCGTACGCCTCGAGCACGAGGTCGCCCTCGCCGCCGGAGGACGCGACGATGCGCATCTCCTCCATCGTGACGACCTCGCGGGACGGGTCGGCCGGCCGGGGCGTCGAGGCGCCGCAGGCGGCGAGGGCAGAGCCGAGGAGGAGGGCGAGGACGTGGCGCATGGACGAGACGACACCGCCGGCGCGGCGCGGTTCCGCGGTTACCCGCGAAGGAAACCGAGGGAAGAATCGGAGGTGTAACAGCGTAACGCGCTCCCCTCACCTCCGAGCGTAACACTCCCCGGGAATCGTTACGCTCGCCGCGGCCACGCGCGCGTTTCTTCGGTGATCGCGGTCATCCGAGTGGCTGGCACGCCCTCTGCTGAGTCGGGTCGCGACGAGACGAGGACGCGAGCCATGACGACCACCACCGACATCACCGAGCTCTCCGAGACCCAGCTTCTGAGCCGCATGCTGCTGCGCGACGGCCGCGCCTGGCGCGAGTTCCACCGCCGCTACGACCGGCTGATCTTCCGCTGCATCCACAAGGTCACCGGGCGCTTCCCGGGCTCGATCACGAGCGAGGACGTCCGCGAGATCTACGCGATGTTCCTGCTCGGCCTCAACAAGCGGAACATGCACAAGCTCCGCACGTTCGACCCGGAGCGCGGCAACAAGCTCAGCTCGTGGGTCGGGATGCTCGCGACGAACTGCGCGTGGGACTACCTGCGCGGCGTCGCGCGGCGGCCGCAGACGACGACGCTGGCCGACGCGGAGCAGATCGGCAGCATGGACGACGACCCCTACCAGGACCTGCTCGACAAGCAGCGCTGGGCCGTCGTCAACGCGGTGCTCGCGCAGTTCAGCGACAAGGACCAGCAGTTCGTGCGCCTCTATTTCATGGAGGGCCTCGAGCCCGAGGCGGTCGCCGAGGAGATGGGCATCTCGGTCAAGACCGTCTACTCGAAGAAGCACAAGATCCGCTGCCGCCTCCAGCGCGCGCTCGAGCCGGTCGTCGCGCAGGCCGCCTGATCCGCTCCCTCGCTCCGTCGCCCTTCGGGCGCCCATCGGTCGGTGGGCGCCCGTCGTCGTTCCGTCGTAGCTTGAGGTCGTGCTCGGGCCCGCCCTGATCGCCCTGGCCTACCTCGTCGGGTCCATCTCGTTCGGCCTGCTCGCCGCGCGGCGCGCCCAGGTGGACCTGCGCTCCGTGGGGAGCGGCAACGTGGGCGCGACCAACGTCGGCCGCGCGCTCGGCAAGCGCACGGGTCGCGTGGTGCTCGCGCTCGACGCGGCCAAGGGCGCCCTGCCCTCGCTCGCCGGCTGGGCGCTCTTGGGGCTCGACTCGCCTTGGACGGCCGGCGCCGGGCTCGCCGCGGTCGTCGGGCACTGCTTCCCGGTGTGGCACCGCTTCGCCGGCGGCAAGGGCGCGGCCACCGCCGCGGGCGTGATGCTGGCGCTCGTGCCGCTCGCGGGCGTCGGCGCCGCGCTCGCCTACGTGCTGCTGAAGCGTGTCACGCGGCGCGCGAGCGTCGGCTCGCTCGGCGGGGCCGCGCTCGGGGCGGGGCTCGCCGCGCTCCTGCTCGGGCCCGGGCCGCGCGCGTACATGGCCGCGGGCATCCTCGCGGTCGTGGTGCTGCGCCACGCGGACAACCTGGTGCGCCTCGTGCGCGGCGAGGAGCCGCCGTCGTGAGGCCGGCGCGGTGAGGCCGCTGCTCTTCACGCTCGCGCTCGCGGCCGCGGTCGGCTGCGGGCCGGCGGCGCGCCCCGCGACGCCCGCGGCGGGCGGCCCCGCCCTCGACGAGGCCGGCGGCGTGCGCCTGCTCGCCGTGCCCCGACCCACGGCGGGCCGCGTCTGGCTGTCCGTGTGGCTCGACGCGGGCTCGCGCGACGCCACGCCGGCGCAGCTCGCGGCGCTCAGCGCCCTCGCGATCGCGCCCGAGGGCGTCGAGGCGCGCGCGCTCGCGGACGGCGTCGAGCTCGCGCGCGAGTGCCCCGCCGACGCGCTCGCGGAATGCCTCGCCCCGATCGGGCGCGCGCTCGCGACGCGCCGCGTGACCCCGGCGCGCCTGACCGCCGCCCTCGCGAGCTTGCGCGCAGCCCGGCGCGCGGTGGCGCCGGATCCGGAGCGGCGCGCCGACGCGCTCGCGCTCGGCGCGCTCCTGGGCGCGAGCGCCGACCCGATGGGCGATCCGCAGGGCGACGACGGGATCGACGCGGCCGCGATCGAGGGCTTCCTCGCGGCGCACTTCGGCCGCGACCGCGCGCTCGTCGTCGCGGTGGGAGACGTGCGCCTCGAGGCGCTGCGAGCGGCGGCGAGCCGCGCGTTCGCGGACGTGCCG
>JAHBWG010000035.1 GCA_019637095.1 Sandaracinaceae bacterium
GGCGTCTGCTCGAGGACCGCCCGCTGCACGAGGCCGTGGCTGAGCCGGTAGCGCGGCGGGCCCGCGTCCTCGTCGTCCTGGCGCACGACCATCTGCCGGCGGATCAGCAGGTCGAGCGCGTCGAGGCAGGCCGCCGGCGTGCGGCCGGCCGCGCCGGCGACGACCTTGAGCCGCGCCGGCGCGTCGAGCGCCGCCAGCCCGACGAGGAGCGCCCGCGCGTCGTCGGGCACGCGCGCCAGCCGCTGCCCGAGGAGCTCGGCGAGCGAGCGCGGCGCGACGACCTTCTCCAGCGCCTCGGGCCCCAGCGCCGCGCGGCGCAGCCCCAGGACCCCGTCCTCGGCCAGGCTCTTGACCAGCTCCTCGACGAAGAACGGGTTGCCGCCCGTGGCCTCGTGCACGGCGCGCCCCAGCTCGAGCGGCGCGCCCGGCAGGGCGAGCATCGACGCGACCATGGACCCCGTGGCCGCGGGGTCGAGCCGCTCGAGGGCCACGCGCAGGAGCGCCGCCTGGCCGCGCAGGAGGTCGAGCGCGGCGTCGAGCGCCGGCGGGGCGGCGCCGGGGCGGTCGGTGAGCACGACCAGCGGCACGCGGCTGCGGCGCCGCCGCACGGCGATCGAGCGCAGGAGGGCGCCGGCGAGCGCGAGGGTCGTCTCGTCGGCGCCGCGCAGGTCCTCGAGCACGAACAGGAACGGGCGCTGCCGGCCGATCCGCAGCAGCAGCTCCGCCACGCGGTCGAGGACCAGGCGCGGGTCGTCGCCGGGGCCGGGGGAGAGGAGCGCCGCCGGCGCGTCGAGGCGCGCGGCCGTGCCGGGGAACAGCGCCTCGAGCTCGGGCAGGTAGCCCGCGGCCAGCGTGCGCGCGCCCGGGAGCATGAGGGCCATGCGCACGAGCCGCTCGAACGGCCGCCCGCCCTCGCCCAGGCAGGTCGCGTCGAGCACCGGCACGGCGGCGAGCTGCGCCCGGACGCGCAGCTCGTAGACGAGCCGCGTCTTGCCGAGCCCCTCCTCGCCCTCGAGCCAGACCACGCTGGGCGTGGGGCTGGGCGTCGGGCTCGGCGGGCGCGGCGGCGCCGACGCCAGCGCCGCCGGCGCCAGGGCCAGGGCCGGGGCCTCGGTCGACTCGGGCTCGAACGGCGCGTCGGACGGCACCGGCTCGGGCAGGAGCTCGACCAGGCGGTCGAGGAGCGCCGCCCGCCCGACGAACGTCGGCGCGAGCACCTGCGTCGAGGCCCGCTCGATCGCCGCGTAGGGCTTGGCCAGGCGGCGCGACAGGTCGGCCAGCGCCTCGTGCGCGCTGGCCGGGCGCCGCGCCGGGTCCTTCTCGATCAGCCGCAGGATGAACCGCGCCCAGGCCTCGGGCACGTCGGGGCGCACCTGCGTGGGCGGGTCGGGGACGCGCTCGAGGTGCTTGCGGATGATCGACAGGGCCGAGCCGCCGTCGTAGGGCAGGCGCCCCGTGACCACGTAGTAGAGCGAGATCCCGAGCGAGTACAGGTCGGCGCGCCGGTCGGCCGGCAGCGACTTGGCCACCTCGGGCGCGACGTAGTGGACCGTGCCCTTGATCTTCTCCCCGCGCCGCGTCGTGGCCTCGCCCGTGAGGCCGAAGTCCATCAGCTTGACCAGGAACGACGGCCGCCCGCCCGGGCGCGAGGGCGGCACGACGGCGACGTTGACGTTCTCGGGCTTCACGTCGTAGTGCACGAGGCCGCGGTCGTGGATGTAGGCCAGGGCCTCGAGCACCTGCCGGGTGACCTCGTACAGGCCGTCCCAGTCCATGTCGCGCGTGGCCTGGAACAGGTCGCGCCCCTCGAGCAGCTCGCACGTGTAGAAGCACGTGTCCTGGCCGCCCTCGCGCAGGGTCTGCAGGTCGTGCACCCGGACGAGGTGCGGGTGGTCCAGGCGCGCCAGGACCTGGAACTCGTGCATGAAGTAGTCGCGGCCCGGGTCGCCGGGCTTGAGCAGCTTGAGCGCGAGCGGGCGGCGCTCGAGCGCGTCGTGGACGAGGAACACCTCGGCCATGCCGCCCTCGCCGAGCTTGCGCTGGATGGCGTAGCGATCCGCGAGGACCCGGTCGGCCACGCGCCGAGCGTAGCGCGCGCCCCGCCCGCGGGGGAGTCCGGTCGCGCGGCGGCCGGAGCGGCATGCGGGGGCCTCCCCGTTGGTGTATAGTCGGCCCAGGAGCGCCGGTGGTCACCTACGTCGTCGGAGAGGGCGGAGAGGGCGGAGCGGGCGAAGGCCAGCAGCACCAGGTCGACCATCCGCCCATGTTCGCCTGCCGCGAGCACAAGAGCCTCCTGCGCTTCTCGGCGCGCTTCGTCGACGAGCTCCTCTCGGCCGCCCAGGACGTCATGCCGGGCAACCCCGACGAGATCGCCACCGCCTTCCTGCGCGAGGCGGGCCCGGCGTTCCGCCTGCCCGAGTTCCTCATCCCGCCCAAGCTGTTCCTGTTCAACCCGCGCGGCCTGCGCGGCGCCGAGGCGCTGCCCTACGCCGTGGTGCTCGTCGACCGCAAGTTCTTCGGCATCCCCGCGCGCTACCTCACGGCCGACCGCTTCGAGGGCTGCGAGGACTGCGCCGAGGAGCTGGCGCATCGCCGCCCGCCGCCGGCGGCCGCCCGGCCGGCGCCGCCGAGCGCGCCGAGCGCGCCGCCGAACATCGAGCTCGCGCGGGTCGTCGTCGCGCGGGCGGTCGAGAACCGCGAGCCCGTCGGCGAGGGCCCGTTCCGTGCCGACCTCGACCGGCTCTTCCTCTTCCTCGAGCTGAGCAACACGGGCGGCCCGACGACCCTGTCGATCCGCTGGGACGGCCCCGACGGAGCGCGCGTTCGCCCGGTCACGCTCGAGGTGCCGACGGCGCGCCGCTGGCGCACCTGGGCGACGACGAGCCGCACGCGCGCCGGCGCCTGGACGGTCGTCGTCGAGGGCGCCGACGGCCGCGAGCTGGCGCGCCGCGCCTTCGTCGTTCACCCCCCGTCCGCGAGCTGAGCTGCCATCGTGGGGCCGACGCGCTCCGACGCTCGCGCGGTTGACAGACGCGCCCCAGGCGACTTGACTCGCGCGCCATGAGCGAGGGGACGCGGAGCCACTGGGGCTCCAAGGCCGGGTTCGTGCTCGCGGCCGCCGGCTCGGCGGTCGGGCTCGGGAACCTGTGGAAGTTCCCGTACATCACCGGCGAGAACGGCGGCGGCGCGTTCGTCCTCGTCTACCTCGCTTGCATCCTCCTGGTCGGCGTCCCGATCATGGTCGGGGAGGTCTTCGTCGGGAAGCTCGCGCAGAAGGGCCCCGTCGGCGCGTTCGGTGATCTGACCCCGCGCGGCAGCCCGTGGAAGCTCGTCGGCGCGCTCGGCGTGGTGACGGGCTTCGTGATCCTCTCGTACTACAGCGTCGTCGCGGGCTGGGCGATGCACTACGTCTTGCTCGCCGCGCGCGGGACCTTCTCGGGCGCGGACACGCCGGAGGAGATCGCCGCGATCGGCGCGCACTTCGGCGCCCTCTACGCGGACCCGACGCTCAACGTCCTGTGGCACGTCGCCTTCATGGCGATCACGATCGCGATCGTCATCGCGGGCGTCCAGAAGGGCGTCGAGCGCGCCGGCCGCGTGCTGATGCCGGCGCTCCTCGTGGTGCTCGCCGCGCTCGCCGCCTACGCGGCGACGCTCTCCGGCTTCGGTCGCGCCGTGTCGTTCGTGTTCGGGCTGCACACCGAGGATCTCACCGGCGCGGGCGTGCTCGAGGCGCTCGGCCACAGCTTCTTCACGCTCAGCCTCGGCATGGGCGCGATGATCACCTACGGCTCGTACCTGCGCCGCGAGGACGGCGTCGTCGCGACGTCGTTCGTCATCAGCGGCCTCGACACGGGCGTCGCGCTGCTCGCGTGCCTCGCGCTCTTCCCGATCACGTTCACCTACGGGATGGAGCCCGCCGCCGGCCCGGGGCTCGTGTTCGTCAACATGCCGACCGCGTTCGCGCAGATGCCGGGCGGCTCCGTCTGGGCGACGCTCTTCTTCGTCCTGCTCACGTTCGCCGCGCTCACCTCGGCGGTCTCGCTCCTCGAGGTCGTCGCCTCCTACTTCATCGACGAGCTCGGCTGGAGCCGACCGCGCGCGGTCGCCGTGCTCGGGGTCGCGATCCTCCTCTTCGGGATCCCGTCGGCGCTCAGCGGCGGCACCGAGCTCTTCGGGAGCGGCTTCTCCACCGCGATCGCGGGCGCGCTCGGCCAGGAGCGAGGCAAGAACTGGTTCGACGGCCTCGACTACCTCGCCTCGAACTGGATGCTGCCGCTCGGCGGGCTCGGCCTCGCGCTCTTCGCGGGCTGGCGGCTCGACGACGTGAAGCGCCGCGCCGCGCTGTCCGAGGGCGGCACCTTCGGCCGGATCGTCCCGCTCTACCTCGGCTGGCTCTGGCTGCTGCGCATCGTCGCGCCGATCGCGATCGTCCTCGTCATGCTCCACGCGATCGGCCTGCTGTGACGATCGCGATCACCCTCGCGCTCGCGGTCGGCTCGGTCTTGCTCGTGGTGTGCGGCTTCGCGTGGGCCGCGCGTCGCGAGGAGGTCGCGCTCGTCCGTCGCATCGAGCGGCTCGAGGTGCGCCCGCTCGCCGACGCCGTCCCGGGCGAGCTCGTCGCGGTGCGCGGCCGCGCCGGCGCGAGCGGAGCGTTCGAGGACCCGGTGGGCGCCGAGCCCGCGCTCTGGGTCGACGCGCGCCTCGTCGCGCGCGACCGCGGCGAGGAGCTCTGGTCGCTCACCCGCGGCGAGACGCTGCGCCTCGACGACGGCTCCGGCCGCGAGGCGATCGTCGAGCTCGTCGGAGCCGAGATCTCCATCGCGCCGCGCGACGTCGACGAAGCGGACCGGGCGCCGAGCGAGCGCATGCGCGCCCTGCTCGCGGGGAGCGAGCGCGCGGTCCCGGACGCGCGCCCGGGCGCGCGCTACGCGATCGAGCACCGCGCGATCCGCCCGGGCGACGCGCTCGGGCTCGTCGGCGTGCCCTCGCGCGAGGGCGACGCGCTGCGCTTCACCTCCGCGGACCCGCTCCACCTCGGCCCCGAGCCGCTCGACGCGCTCGTCGCGCGCCTGCGCGCCGATCTGCGGGCGATGGACGCGATGCTGAAGTTCGGCGGCGCGCTCGGCATCCTGCTCCTCGCGGGCGGGATCGCGCTCGTGCTCGCCTCGTGAAGGCCCGAGCGGCGCGCGCGCGCGGCGCTGCTAGAGTCGGGCTCCATGCGCGTCCTCGGGCTCGCGGCGCGCGCGGTGGCGATCGGCCTGGTCGTCTCGGCCGCGCTGTTCGTCTACGGCATCCGCCGGCTGTCGATCCTCGACGACCAGGACGCCGTCGACCATCTGCGCGGCCGCGTCGTGCGCGGCGCGATGAGCACGCTCGGGGCGACGTTCATCAAGCTCGGGCAGGTCATGAGCACGCGGCCGGACCTCTTCCCGCCCGGCTTCATCGCCGAGCTCCGTCTCTTGCAAGACGAGTTGCCGCCCTTCTCCGCCGGGGCCGCGCGCGCGCGGATCGAGGAGGAGCTCGGCCAGCCCGCCGACGCGATCTTCACCGAGCTCGACGAGGCGCCGCTCGCGGCGGCGAGCGTGGCGCAGGTGCATCGCGGCCGCCTCCGCGCGACGGGGCAGGAGGTCGCGGTCAAGGTGCTGCGGCCGGACGTGCGCCACAAGACCGAGCGCGACGGCGCGATCCTGATGGCCTTCGCGGATCTCGCGATGCGGCTGAGCGAGGTCGCGCGGCACGCGGACTTCGCCGGTCACGCGGCGCACTTCCTCGAGGGCGTGCTCGCGCAGACCGACCTCACCGTCGAGGCCGCGAACTACGAGCGCTTCCGCGCCAACTTCGCCGCGGTCGAGGGCATCCGCTTCCCGCGCGTGTACCCCGAGGCGAGCGGGCGCACGGTGATGACGATGGACCTCGTGCGCGGCCGCAAGGTGGACGCGTTGCGCCCCGAGGACGACACCCCGGCCATCGCGCGGCGGCTGCGTCGCGCGTTCCTCAAGATGCTCTTCGAGGATGGGTTCCTGCACGCGGACTTGCACCCCGGCAACATGCTCGTCGACGACCGCGGCGACGTCGCGATCTTCGACGTCGGGCTCGCGACCGCGCTGAGCGACGAGCTGCTCGAGTACTACATCGACTTCAACAAGTGCCTCGTCCTCGGGACGGCGCCCGACTTCGTCGAGCACCTGCGCCGCTACCACTCGTACGTCGAGGGCCGGGTGGACTGGGACGAGCTCGCGCGCGACGTCGAGGACATGGTCGGCGCGTTCCGCGGCAAGTCCGCGAGCGAGCTCGAGTTCGGCGCGATGATCGAGCGCACGTTCGCGGTCGGCCGCAAGTACGAGGTGCGCCCGTTCCCCGAGATGACGCTGATCATGGTGGGCCTCGTCACCGCCGAGGGGATCGGCAAGCAGCTCGCGCCCGAGCTCGACTCGTTCTCCGAGGTCGCGAGCTACCTCATGCCGATCCTGGCCCGGCGCGGCATGCTGCCGGTCGGGATGCCCGTGCTGGCCGGATGAGGCAACCGCCGCGCGCGGCGCTACAGTGACGCCGATGCCCAAGCCCAAGGGCGCCGAGGAGGACGTGGCGTTGGTCCTCGGCGCGAGCGAGAACGCCGAGCGGCTCGCGGTCTTGCGCAAGCGCGGCGAGCGCGTCGAGCCCGCCGTCCTCTGGAAGGCCGAGGAGGGCAAGCCCCTCCACGGTGAGCTCGTGCGGCTCGAGGCCCGCGAGGACGCGCCGCTGCTCTTCGACGTCGAGACGATCCACCCCGCGCCGGCCGAGCCCGCGCGCTCCGGCCCCGCGCAGGTCGCGAGCGACGCGTACCGCGAGGGCTGGGACCGCCTCTTCGCGAAGCGCCGGCCCTCGCGCACCGCGAATTGAGCTCGCGGAGGGGTTGGCGCGACCCCTCCAACCGACTCACCGCGTACGCTGGATGACGTGGTAGCCGAACTGGCTCTGGACCGGATCGGAGATCTGGTTCACCGCGAGCCGGAACGCCGCGCGCTCGAACGCGGGGACCATGCGGCCGCGCTCGAAGATCCCGAGGTCGCCGCCCTCCGGGGAGTCGGGCTCGTCGCTGTGCTCGCGGTGGAGCGCGATCCAGTCGCCGCCCGCGCGCGCCTGGGCGACGATCTGGAGCGCGAGCGCGAGCGCCTCCTCGCGCGAGCGCGTCACCGACGGCGCCGCCTGCGAGGCGCCCGCCCACTGGATGAGGATGTGCCTCGCGGCGATGCTCGCGGGCCCCGACTCCGCCTCGGTGGGATCGGGCTCGCGGCGCAAGAGCACGTACCCCGCGGTCGTCTCCACCGGGCGCGACACCTGCCCCGCGCGCAGCGCGAGCGCCGCGTCGATCTCCACCTCGCTCAAGCCCACGGCGCCGCGGCGGACGCGCACGACGTCGCCGCGATCGTCCTGGTCGGGCGGGAGGTCGCCGTACTCCGTCACGAGCTCGCGGAAGTTCCCCTCGGCGTCGCGGGCCATGCCGGCGAGCATCGTCGCGCGCTCGAGCGCCTCTTCGCGCGTGCGGGTGACCTCGCGGCCCGCACCCTGCGCGCCCTCGTACGCGACGAGCAGGCGCCGGACGCGGACCTCCTCCGCGGCGCTGGACTCCGCGCGCGGGCCGGGCCCCCCTTCGCGCGCGGGCGCGCGGATCACCCCGCTGCCGCAGCCGGCGAGCGCGAGCGTGAGCATGAGCGCGAGGTTCGACGTGCGCATGCGGCTCAGCCCTCGACGAACACGCGCGCGTCGAACGCGCTCGCGGCCTCGCCGTCGCCGATCGCGACGAGCGCCTCGGTCATCCACGCGAGCCGCTGCGCGTAGCGGCGCTCGAGCTCGGCGCGGAGCGGCGCGAGCGCCTCGCGCAGGGCCGCGCCGCGCGAGCCCGCGCCGACCTTCGCGAGCCCCTCGAGGAGCAGCGGCTCCCCCGCCGACTCGGCCAGCTCGGTGAGCGCCTCGGGCCCCGCCTGCTCGGCGATCCGGACGAGATCGACGAGCAGCTCGCGCAGGGCTCTGCGCTCCGGATCGGGCGCCTCTTCCTTCCCGACGGCCTCGGGCTCCGGCCACGCGATCGTGCCCGCGCGCAACAGCGCGTTGGCTACCTTCAAGAGCTTCGCGCTCGCCTGGTCGCGCTCGTGGTCGGTGACGTGCTCGATGTGCTCGAGGTTCGCGCGCACCCACGCGACCGACTCCGGGCCGAGGTTGCGCAAGATGCGGCGCTGCACCACGTCGCCCGCCGTCGCGAGCACGACGAGCAGGTCGTCCGGCGCGGCCTCGCCGAGCACGCGCCGCAGATCCTTCTCGATGAGCCCGGTGAGCTGCGCGACGTCGTCGAGCGCGCGCGGCGCCTCGGGCGCGGCGGCCGCGCGCTTCTCGGCGAGCTCGGCCGCCGCCTGCGCGCGCTCCTGCGCCTCGCGGCGGCGCACGTCCTCGGCCGCCTGCTCGAGGGCGCTGTCGTCGAGCATGGAGTCGAGGAGGTCCGAGAGGTTCTTGGTGCTCATGGCGCCCCTCATATCACGGCTCGCCGGGCCGCGCGCGCCCCCGTCCCTCGCGGGGAGCTGACGGCGAGGCCGCGCCGGAGTAGCTTCCCAGAGAAACCCCGATGCCCACGACGGTCGACGTCCCCCCCGCGCTCGCGCCCGTCTTCCGGGCCGCCGAGGAGCTCGTCGCCCGTTACTTCGCGAAGAAGGCGGAGCGGCCGGCCGAGGGCACGATCGAGATCGACTCGGAGCGCTACGTGCTGGTGCGCGCCGCGTCGCTCTCGGAGCGCTTCTTCCACGTCGTGCGCGACATCTACGGTGAAGCGCGCCGCGCAGAGGCCGACGACTTCGCGCGCAACATCCTGTTCGACCTCGCGCACGCGATCGGCAAGAGCGACGCGGAGCGCTTCGCCTCGACGCAGCTCGTGACCGACGACCCGATCGAGCGGCTCAGCGCCGGGCCCGTCCACTTCGCCTTCACCGGCTGGGCGCGGGTCCGCGTCTTGCCGGAGTCGAGCCCGACGGCGGACGAGGAGTACTTCCTGCTCTACGACCACCCATACAGCTTCGAGAGCGACGCGTGGCTCCGCAGCAGCTCGCCCGCCGACTTCCCGGTCTGCATCATGAGCTGCGGCTACTCGTCGGGCTGGTGCGAGGCCTCCTTCGGCGTGCGCCTCGTGGCGACGGAGGTCCTCTGCCGCGCGTGCGGAGACGAGGCGTGCCGCTTCGTGATGGCGCCCCCCCAGCGCATCGACGACCACGTCGACCGCTGGCTCGCCGCCTCGCGCGCGTCCGGCGCCCGCCGCACCGCGCGCCACCGCTACCCCGTGCCGGATCTCTTCGCGCGCAAGACGTTCGAGGAGAAGCTGCGCCAGGCGCACGACGAGCTCGAGGAGCGCGTCGCCGAGCGCACCGCCGCGCTCGAGCAGGAGATGAAGAGCCGCCGCGAGATCGAGCGGCAGCTGCGCCAGTCGCAGAAGATGGAGGCGATCGGCCGGCTGTCCGGCGGGATCGCGCACGACTTCAACAACGTGCTCGGCATCGTGCTCGGGTGCGCCGAGGTGCTCGAGCGCCGCTACCCCGACGACGAGGCGGTCGGCCTGATCCGCGACGCGGCCTCCCGCGCCGCCGAGCTCACCAGCCGGCTGCTCGCCTTCGGCCGCGCGCAGATCGTCCAGGCCGACGCGATCGATCTCGACGAGGTGGTCGACGAGAGCGTGCGCCTCGTCAGAAACATCCTGGGCGCGCACATCGAGCTCGTGCGCGAGCGCGAGGGCGGGCCGCTCGTCGTGTGGGCGAGCCCGGGAGCCCTGCAACAAGTCTTGCTCAACCTCTGCCTCAACGCGCGCGACGCGATGCCCGAGGGCGGCCGGCTCACGGTCCGTACGCGCCGCGACGCCGAGCACGCCGAGCTCGTCGTCGAGGACACGGGCATCGGGATGGACGAGGCGACGCGCGAGCGCGTGTTCGACCCGTTCTTCACGACGAAGGAGAGCGAGGGGACCGGCCTGGGCCTGAGCACGGCGCACGGCATCGTCACGCAGCTCGACGGGACGATCGAGGTCGCGAGCGAGCCCGGCGCGGGCGCTCGCTTCGCGGTGCGGCTGCCGGTGATCGACGCGCCACCGGCGCGGCGCCCCGAGAGCGAGGAGCGCCCCGCCGTGCGCCGCGACGTGAGCATCCTGCTCGTCGAGGACGACGGCGCGCTCCGCGGAGTCGTGCAAGAGATGTTGACCCGCGCGGGGCACCGCGTGCTCGCGTGCGACGAGGCCGCGGGCGCCCTCGCCCACCTCGACGCCGGCGCACCCGTCGATCTGCTGCTCACCGACGTGGTGATGCCGGCGATGAACGGGCGCGCCCTCGCGGACGAGACGCACGCGCGGCGGCCGGGTCTGCGGGTCCTCTACATGAGCGGCTACGCGGACGACGACGTCGTGCGCCGCGGCGCGACGGGCCCCGGCACGCGCTGCCTCTCGAAGCCGTTCACGAGCGTGCAGTTGCTCGACGCGATCGACGCGCTGCTCGCCGACGAGGCAGGCCCGCGATGAGCACGAAGAAGAAGAGAACGGAGGCGCCGCCGAAGGAGCTCACGCAGAGCCCGTTCGCCGCGCTCGCCGGCGCGCTCGCAGAGGCCCCGCCCGGCCCCGCGCCTCCGAGCCCGGCGCCTCGAGCGGCCGAGCCCGCCCGCTTCGAGCCGCGCGTCGTCGTGCGACGCGAGAAGAAGGGCCGCGGCGGCAAGACGATCACGCGCATCAGCGGCGTCGCCGCCCCGGCGCGCGCCGACGTCGCGGCGGCGCTGAAGCGTGCGCTCGGCTGCGGCGCCACGATCGAGGACGACGACGTGGTCCTGCTCGGCGCCCTCGTCGATCGCGCGGCCGATTGGCTCGAGGCCGAGGGCGCCCGCCGCGTCGTGCGCGCCAACTGACTCGAGCGCGCCCGCGGGAGCGCGCGTGCTTCCCGCCGCCAAACGGTCATACTCCGCCGCCTGATCCATGACGATGAGCCGACGTGACACGCTCCGCCTCGCGGAGGCGCTCGAGCGCGAGGCGCACCGCGCCAGGCGCGAGGCGCGAGCGCACGGGCACCCTCGCCCCTACTTCGTCTCGTACCTGCTGCGAGACTTCGAGCAGCACTGGTTCCAGGGCCGCTTCGGCACGCTCTTCGGCTCCGAGACGCGGCGTTGGCGCCGCTGCTTCGCGGACGTGCGGGTCGGCTCGTACCGCACCGACCACGTGCGCGACGGCGGCCTCGGCGACAACTCGCAGAAGGCCGAGTCCTTCAGCTACTCGACGCTGCCGATCGGCGCGCGGCTCGACGGCGTGCTCCACGGCGTCTGGCAGCTCACCGAGGCCCGCTACCGCGAGGCGGCCGAGGAGCTGCTCGACAAGCAGGCCGACTCGCTCCACTACCGCGACGAGAACGAGAGCCTCGCCTCGTTCATCCGCCGCGACCCGACCGAGAGCGTCTCGACGCCGAGCCTGCCCGAGGTCGATCACGCGCACTGGGAGCGCTACGTGGAGGCCGCGAGCGCCGTCGCCAAGAAGCTCCCCGGCGTCTACGGCTGCGACGTCGAGCTCACCGTGCGCCACTCGCAGCGCGTGCTCGTGAGCACCGAGGGCACGCGCGTCGTGGACCGCCTGCCGCTGTGGCAGGTCCTCGTGAGCCTCGATCTGATGAGCGCCAAGGGCGTGTCGGTCCCCTGGACCCTCAGCCACTTCGTGACGCGCCCCGAGGAGCTGCCCCCGCTCGACGCCCTCAAGGCGGAGATCAAGCGCGCGATCGGCGTGATGCGCGCGATCGCCGACGCGCCGACGCTGCGCGCGTACTCGGGCCCGGTGCTGCTCGGCCCGCGGCCGGCGGGGCTCTTGATGCACGAGGCGCTCGGGCACCGGCTCGAGGGCAGCCGCCTGCTCTCGAGCGGCGAAGGGCAGACGTTCAAGGACTCGCTCGGCGAGTCGCTCCTGCCCGAGGCGATCTCGATGCGCGACGACCCGACGATCGAGAGCTGGCAGGGTCGCTCGCTCGTCGGCCACTACCTCCACGACGACGAGGGCGTCGCCGCGACGTCGGCGAGCCTCGTCTCGCGCGGGCAGATCGAGGGCTACCTCACGACGCGCCAGGCGATCGCGAAGCGCCACGCCTCGAACGGCCACGCGCGCAACGAGTCCTACGAGCGCCCCATGAGCCGCATGGGCGTGACGATCGTGGAGGCGGAGCGCCCGCTCGACGAGGCCGCGCTCAAGCGCCGCCTGATCGAGGAGGTGAAGCGCCGCAAGTTGCCTTTCGGCATCCACGTCATCGACGCGGACAGCGGCGAGACCGCTACGAAGAGCTACGACTTCCAGGCGTTCCTCGGGGAGATCCGCGCCGCGACGCGCGTGTTCCCGGACGGCCGCGAGGAGTACGTGCGCGACGTCTCGTTCGTCGGCACGCCGCTGAACGCGATCCGCAGCATCGTCGCGGCCGGCGCGCGCCACGAGGTCGACAACGCGTATTGCGGGGCCGAGAGCGGCGCGGTCCCGGTCAGCACGATCAGCCCCGCCCTGCTCGTCGAGAGCCTCGAGCTGCAGTCGAGCGCACGGCAGCCCAACGCGCCGCACACCTACCCGATGCCGTGGGAGGACGAGGCCGCGGAGGCGCGCCGCTGATTCGGCGGCGGAGCACGTTCCAACCCCTCCCCCGACGGCCATCGCTGCGGGCCTGGCCTCGATGGCGCGGTCGGCCGCGTGCGCGCTCGATCCATCGACGGACTTCGAGCGCTCAACGCGCGCAGTAGACCTCGGCGCCGCGCGCGGCGGTCTCGCACCCGACGTCCTCGGCGATCCCGTGGCGCACGCAGAGCGCCGACGCGTAGTCCAGGTCCTGGAGCACGCCGACGCGCGCCGGGGCACCGGCGCAGAGCTCCGGGCTCGCCGGCGCGGCGCGCAAGCACGCGCGCACGTAGGACTCGGCGTGGTTCAGGCAGTCGAGCCCCAGCTCGCCACACACCCGCGCGCGCTCCGCCCCCGAGACGAGGCAGTCCTCGGCGGTGCCCACGCGGCCCGCGGCCTCCCCCTCGACGAGCGCCCGCTCGTCGGTCGTCTCGTACTCGGGCATCGTCGCGAGGAGCCAGCCGCTGCCCCCGCACACGCACACGCCACCGCCGAGCACGAACCCCACGAGCGCCAGCGCCCCTCCCCCGATCAGCCACGCGCGGCGTGAGTCGCTCACCGCGCGAGCATACGCCGGCGAGCCCGCGGTCTGCCGCGACACGCGCAGCGCGTGCGCCGGGATGCAACCGCTTCGCGGCTCGGAGGGAGCCTCGCGTCGCCGCTGCGCGGGCCGCACGTGGCACTCGCGTTGCAGCTTCGGGGGACGAATCGAGTATTGCGAGAATTCGCGCGCTGCGCGCCGCGACCTGCGGCTTTGGAGGAAGACATGCGAAATCACTTCGGATCGATGGTGCTCGTGCCCGTCATCGCCGCCTTCGCGGTCGCGTGCGGTGGCGGCGGGCCCGGCGAACCGCAGCCGGTGACCGGCGGCATCGTGATGGGCACGGTCTCGGACCTCTACGGCACGCCGATCGAAGGCGCGGAGGTGACGATCGCCGGACGCATGACGCAGAGCAACCCGCACGGGTGGTTCAACGTCGCAGGGATCGCCGCGGCCGAGCGGCTGGTGATCCGCGCGTCGCGCGCCGGCTCCTTCGACGCGGTCGAGGCGGTGACGGTGCGCGACGGCGCGACGACCTGGGTCGAGCTGCGCATCCCGCCGGTACAACAGGCGGTCACCGTCGATCCCGCGACCGGCGGTGACGTCGTGGCCTCGGGCCACACCGTCCGCTTCCCCTCGAACGCGTTCGTGGACGAGCGCACGGGCGCCGCGGTCACCGAGCCCGTCTCGGTCGCGATCAGCGCGTACGACTACTCGAACGAGAGCGACATCGACGCCTTCCCCGGCGACTTCGTCGGGCGTGATCGCGCGGGGATCGAACAGCCACTCGAGAGCCTGGGCTTCCTGAAGGTCGAGCTGCGCACCGCGAGCGGCGCGCGCGTCGCGATCGCGCCGGGCACGAGCGTAGAGCTGCGGCTCGACTCGGCGCTGAGCGCGACCGCCCCCGACGTCGTCCCGCTCTGGTACTTCGACGAGGCCGCGGGTCTCTGGGTCGAGGACGGCCAGGCGACGCGACAGGGCACTGCGCTCGTCGGCAGCGTGACGCACTTCACCGCGTGGAACTACGACATCACCTACGACGCCTCCTTCCTGACGGGCCGCGTCGTCGACCTCGCCGGCAACCCGCTCCCCTACGCGCACGTCGAGCACCAAGGCGTCGACTACCGCGGCGGCTCGGCGCGGGACGCCGACGCGAACGGTAACTTCCGCCTGCCCGTGAACCCGAACCGGCAGGCGCGCGTCTGGGCGGTCTACCGCGGCCACCGCAGCGTGCCGATCGTCGTCGAGACCCCGCCGGCCGGCATGACCTCGTACATCGGCGACCTCGTGATCGCCGACCTCGACGGCGCGATCAACGCCACGTTCACCCTGAGCTGGGGCGCGGAGCCGAACGACCTCGACGCGCACCTCTACACGCCGAGCGGCGCGCACGTCTACTACGGCAGCCGCGGCTCGCTCTCGGAGGCGCCGTTCGCGCAGCTCAACACCGACGACACCTCCTCCTACGGACCCGAGATCACCACCATCACGCGGCTCGAGAACGGCTCGTACCTCTACTGCGTGCACAACTACTCGGGCTCGCCGGGCTTCGACCGGTCGAACGCGATCGTGACCTACTCGGACGCGCGCGGCGTGATCCAGCAGCTCGCCGCGCCGACGAGCGCGAGCGATCTGCGCTGGTGGCGCGTCGCGAGGCTCGAGGCGTCGGACGGCCGCGTCAGCGCGGTGCACTTCGACGGCTCGCTCGTCGCGGGCTGCGCCGACTGATCACTCCTCCTCCGCCGAGGGGGGCGGCGGAGGAAGCGGCTGCGCTGGCTCGGGTGGCTCGGGCGGCGGCGCCCGCGGCGTGAAGAGATCGCGCAGCGCGATCGGCGCCTCGAGCGTCCCGCCGCCCTTCGCGTCCACGACCCGCTGCGCGGTGTAGATGCTCCGGTGGCCAGAGAGCACGTACGCCAGCACGCACACGATCACCACGTGCGGGAAGACGCTGGCGCCGAGCAGCTCCATCGCCATGATCGAGAGCGCGAGCGGCGTGTTGGCGGACGTCGCGAAGACCGCCGCGAGGCCGACGCCGGCGCCGAGCTCGATGGGGATCCCGAGCACCCGCGCGAGCACGCTGCCGAGCGCGGCGCCGATGAAGAAGAGCGGCGTGACCTCGCCGCCGAGGAAGCCCGCGCCGAGGGTGACCGCGGTGAACAGGAGCTTGAGCGCGAAGGCGTAGACGGGGAGGCTCGGGTCCTCGAACGCCCGCACGATCGTGGGCACGCCGAGGCCGAGGTAGTCGCTCGTGCCGACGAGTCGCCAGAGCACCACGACGACGAGCCCGCCGACGAACATCCGCACCGAGAGCCACCGGATGTGACGCTTGCCCAGCACCTTGAGCCAGTGCGTGAGCTCGATGAACGCGGTCGTCGTCGCGGCGATCGCGACGGCGAAGACGAGCCACTTCGCGAGCAAGAGCGGCGTGAGCGGCACGTGCGCAGAGGCGGGGTAGTGCGTGTGCCCGATGCCCAGCGCCTGGGTCGTGAGGTCCCCGACCACCGACGCGGCGAGCGCGGGCACGAGCGCCTGGTAACGAACGCGGCCGAGCACGGCGACCTCGAGCCCGAAGAGCGTGCCGGCGATCGGCGTCCCGAACACGGACCCGAAGCCGCCCGCGACCCCGGCGACCAGGAGCTGGCGGCGCGTCTCGCCGTCGAGCCGCAGCCGATGCGCGAGCCAGTCCGCGAGGCTCGCGCCCATCTGCACCGCCGTCCCCTCGCGGCCGGCGCTGCCGCCGAAGAGGTGCGTGAGCACGGTCCCGACCATCACCATCGGCCCCATCCGGAAGGGGATCTCGGGACCCATCTGGTGGACGGTGTCGAGGACGAGGTCGTTGCCTCCCTCGATCGGCTTGCCGAAGCGCTCGTAGGCCCACCCGATCGCGAGCCCGGCGATGGGGAGCGCGAACACGAGGACCTCGCTCTCGGTGCGCAGGTCCGTCGCGTGCTCGAGCAGCCAGAGGAAGAGCGCCGAGGCCGCGCCGCACAGCACGCCGACCAGCGAGCCGAGCAGGAGCCAGCGCGCGAGCGCGACCGCGCGCTCCGCCAGCGTCATCCTACCCTCCGCGGTGCGGCGCTCGCTCGGGGACGTTCGTGGTCTCGCACCGTCGGCCTCTCCCGGTCTCGGGGTGCCGTCGTCGTCCATGCGGATCTCCTACGGCACCGTGAAGGTGACTTCGTAGGAGTCATTGGCGGCGCGACGCCGCGGTTCTCGGCGGACTCCACCGCCATCGCGCTCTCGATGTGCGAAGCGTCGCTCGCCCGTCGCCGCGACGTCAAGTCGCCGCGACGTCGCGCGGGCACTCAACGGTGGAGGAAAATCGGGTTGGTGACCCCGAACGGGATCCGGCCCGGGTGCACGGGCACGAGCGGGCGCTCGCCGTACGCGGCGAAGAGCACGAAGCCGCCCGCGGCGGCGACGTCGACGTCGAGCGTGCGATCGAAGCGGACGGTGGGGACGAGCGGGTCGGCGTCCTCGGGCCGGATCGCGATGGTGTCGACGATCACGCCGTCGACGACGACGTCGAGCGCGTCGACGTCGACCCAGCTCGCAGCCTGCACGCGCACCCGCACCCCGGCGCTCGGGCCGAGCGCGCGCGCGTCGTCGCCTGGCTGCGCCTCGCCGACCCACGCGTCGACGTAGATGCCCCCGCTGATCGTCGCGCGCCCGCCCGCGAGCGCGTCGCGCACGCCGAGCGCGGTGAGCTCGCGCGGCGCGTCGGTGCCGAGCCGCAGGCACGTGCGCGGGTAGCCCATCGGCGAGCGCGACAGCGCGTGCGAGTCGGAGCTGCCGACCGCGAACACGCGGCGCCCCGCGCGCAGGAGGCCGAGCCAGTCGGCGACGATGCCGCCGAGCTGGCTGCGCCAGTCGCGATCGTTGAACACCTCGACGAGCCCGAACTCCTCCTCCCACGCCTCGGGCCGCGCCACGGTGCCGGTCATCGGGTCGTAGCCGGCGTAGGTGAAGTAGTTCGTGCTGCCGCGCGGGTGGTTGATGATCACGACCGGCGCGCCGGACCGCTCGCGCACGGCGCGGAAGACCTCGGGCGGAGTGCGCGCGACGATCGGCGCGTCGGGCTCCTCGAGGGTCGGGTAGGTCTGCCAGCGCGGCGCGCCGGCGTTCACCTCGCTCGGGTCGGCCTCGAGCGGGACGACGCCCATGTGACCCCACAGCTGGAAGCTCGTCAGCTCGATCGAGCCCAGGGGGAACGCCCAGTCCTCGAGCCCGAGCTCGGCGATCTCGCGCGCGAACGAGCCGGGGTACTCGTGCTCGGAGCGCACCGGGAGCTCGAGCCCGTCCCCGACGGCGGCGCGTACCTTCTCGAGCGCGTCGTCGCCGGAGTCGTTGCTGCGGTGGGTGTGGATGTGGAAGTCGCCGCACTGGACGGCCGCGGTGTCGATCACGCGCTCGAGGACGACCGGGACCTCGACGGTGGCGCCGTCGACCACCGTGACGAGCTCGTCGAAGAGCTCGTACTCGTAGCCGCGCGAGACGATCACGCGCACCGCGCCGGCCGGCGCGCGCAGGGTGACGTCGCCGCGCTCGGGGTAGGCGACGGTGAGGCGATCGCCGTGCGGGTCGGGCAACCCGAACGCCGCAGAGGGTCGCGGGGCGGCCCCCGCGGGCAAGGCGAGCTGCACTCGCGCAGGGAGCGCCTCGTCGGCCTCGCCGCGCACGCGCACGCGCACCCAGCCACCGGGCGCGAGCGCGAGGTCGAGCGGCCCGTCGAAGGTCGCGGCGCGCGCCGCGCTCGGCGCGTCGCCCTCGCGGAACGCGAACAGCTCGGCGCGCGCATCCGCGGGCACGGCGACGCGATAGGCGCCGTCGGCGCCGCTCCGCGTACGCGAGACGAAGCCGCCCTCGTCGCGCGCGAGCACCCACGCGCCGGCCACCCCCTCGCCCGCGGCGTCGCGCACGGTCCCGGTCACCTCGCGGCTCGCCTCGCCGAGCGTCTCGCGCACCGCGCGGCTCAGCCCGTCGACGTCCGGCCCGCCCAGGACGAGGCGCGCGTGGTGCGTCCGGTTCGGCGCGCACGCCTGCGCGACGATCCCGCGCGTGATCACCGAGAAGAACCCGCTCACCTCGAGCCCGGCGCCGAGCGGGCGCCCGGGCGAGAGGTACGCGAAGCCCGTCCCGGCCGGATCCGCGAAGCCGAGCCAGGCCACGTCCGCGCCGGCCGCCTCGAAGCCGATGCCGCTCGCGAAGGGCGGCATCCGCGGCGTGTGCATGAAGCCGTGCAGCGTGAAGGTCGAGCGCTCGGTCGCGGTCGGCGAGCGCAGCTCGAGGAACACGTCGACGTGCCGCGCGCCGGGCTCGAGCACGTAGTCGATGGCGCCGGTGAACGCGCTGAAGTCCGCCGGCAGGAGGCCCGCCGTCACGCTCTCGAAGAAGGGCAGCGGTCGCATCGGCCCCTCGGCGCGCACGATCGCGGCGCCGCCGTCACTTCCGTCGGCGAGCACCGTGACGTGCGTCGTCAGCACGGTCATGCGGCCCGCGAGGATCAGGATCTCGCCGAAGTCGCCCGGCTCGACGAGCGCGCCGCGCTCGACGCGCGCGATCCCGACGGGGCGGCCGCCCCACGGATCGTAGAGGTCCGAGGCGCCCGCGTCCTCGATCACGATCGCGACGTGCTCGTTGGCGAGGACGAAGTCGCCGCCCTCCCAGACCTCGAGGCGGCTCGGGAACGCCGGGAGCTGCTCGGCGCGTACGCGACCGGCGCGCGCCTCGCCGGCCGCGACGCCGAGCGGGTCGGGGTGCCCGTCGCGCGCGCCGCGCTCGAACGCGGGGAGCTCGCACGGCCCGCCGGCGTCCTCGCGCGAGGCGTCGGGCGGGGAGTCCCCCGGGTCGCACCCGGCGAGGAGGAGCAGCACGAAGGCGAAGCGGCGCATATCCGCCAAGGGTACTCGCCGTCACACGTTCGTCACAGTGTGAGGGACGCCCGAGACGCGACGAGCGCCCGCGGCCGACGGCCGGGGCGCTCGCAGCGAGCTCTCTTGCCGATGGACGCGTGGTCTCAGCGCGCCGCGAGCGTCTGCTCGGTGCTCACCTCGACG
Organism: Sandaracinaceae bacterium; assembly: GCA_019637095.1. Classification (GTDB taxonomy): domain Bacteria; phylum Myxococcota_A; class Polyangia; order Polyangiales; family Sandaracinaceae; genus JACKEC01. Next base: position 19,226 of record JAHBWG010000035.1, read on the forward strand.
CGGCGCAGGCCGCCGACGAGCTCGCGCAGGTGCGCCTCGCCGAGGAACGACCACACCTGGTAGACGCAGCCCTGGCCGTTGATCGTCAGCGTCGCGGCCGCGACCTGCTCGCCGTCCGCCGGCGGCTCGACCTCGAGGTGGCTGCCGTCCGCGAAGGTCGGCACGGGCCCCTCGTCGGAGGAGAGCTCGTCCGGGCTCATCGCCGTGCCCGCGACGCCGAAGACGCCGCGGCCGCAGCGCGCGCAGGCGTCGCCGTGCGCGCTCAGGCCGGGCATGCCGGGCCGGTCGAACTCGACGGCCCAGCCGCCCTCGATCATCCGCGAGACGCGCGCGCGCGCCTCACCCGCCGTCGCGAGCGCGACCGGCGCGCACACGCCGCGGTTGTCGGCCGTCGCCCACGCGCTCAGCACGGCGCTCGGCACCGCGTCCATCGCGAGCGGAGGGCTCGACCACGGCGCCTCCGGCAGTCCCGTCGTGTCGAAGCTCGGCCGCGCGATCGCCTCGTCGATCGGGGCCGCGAAGGCCACCGGCTCACCACCGGCGAGCGCCGCGAACGGGTTGGCCGGCGTCATCGTCGCCGGCGGGGGGCTGCTCGCGCAGCCGAACGACACCATCACCGCCGCGAGGATCGCGGCGCTCTGCCACTTGCGCATCGGATGTTCCTCCCTGTACGAGAGCCGCGGGTCGCCCACCTCGCCGACTGCTCGGCCACTCAGATACGCGACTCCGATCGAGGACGTGAAATTCCCGGCGAACGAATGACCCCCGACGAAGCCCGCCTCTACTCCCTCGTGCACGACGGCGCGCCCGGCGACGTCGCGTTCTACCAGCGCCTCGCGAGAGGCGCGGGCCGCGTCCTCGAGCTCGGCTGCGGCTGGGGCCGCGTCGCGTCGCAGCTCGACGCGCGCGAGGTGATCGGCCTCGACGCAGACCCCGGGATGCTGGCGCTCGCCGCGGCGCATGGCTTCACCGCGGTCGAAGGCGACATGCGCTCGTTCGAGCTCGGCGTGTTCGACCTCGTGATCGTCCCGTTCACCGGGATCTACTGCCTCACGACGGAAGACGATTTGCGAGCTTGCCTCGCGTCGGTCCGCCGCGCGCTCGCGCCGCGCGGGCGGCTCGTCTTCGACGCGTACGCGGCGGATCGCTTCCACGAAGAGTCGCTGCCCGAGGACTACCCCGACGATCTGTTCGAGCTCGTCGCCGAGATCGAGGACGAGGGCGAGCCGCTGCTCGTCTACGAGGCGAGCACCTGGGACCGCCCGACCCGCCGCGTGGACGCGCGCTACGCCTACGAGCGCGCGCGCGACGGCGCCCGGATCGCGGAGCTCGTGGTCGGTCATCGTTACTTGCTCACGACGGAGCTCGCCCCGCTCCTCGCGCGCGCCGGCCTCGCGCTCGAGACGCTCGCCGGCTCGTTCGAGGGCGAGCCGTTCGAGCCGGCGCGCTCGGGCTCGATCGTCGTCACCGCTTGCCGCGACGACGCCTAGGACTTAGGAGGGAGCGCCATGCGAGCGATCTGGATCCGGAAGCATGGGGGCCCCGGGGTCCTCGAGGTGCGCGAGACGCCTGACCCGGAGCCGGGCCCCGGCGCGGTGCGCGTGCGCGCGAAGGCGTGCGGGCTGAACTTCGCCGAGGTGAGCGCGCGCCAGGGGATCTACCCCGACGCGCCCAAGCCCCCGTGCATCGTCGGCTACGAGGGCGCGGGCGTGGTCGACGCGGTCGGCGAGGGCGTCGACGACATCGCGCTCGGCACCCGGGTGATGTTCATCTCGCGCTTCGGGGGACACTCGGACACGGTGGTCGTCGAGCGCCACCAGCTCGTGCCGATCCCCGACGCGCTCTCGTTCGAGGACGCGGCGGCGATGCCGGTGAACTACCTCACCGCGCACCAGATGCTCTTCCGCGTGCGGCGCCTCGCGCCGGGCGATCACGTGCTCATCCACGCGGCGGCGGGCGGCGTCGGCACGGCGGTGCTGCAGCTCTGCCAGACCGTCGAGGACGTGACCACCTACGGGACCGCGTCGGCGCGCAAACACGACTACGTGCGATCGCAGGGTTGCGATCACCCGATCGACTACCGCTCGACCGACTACGTCGCGGCCGTGCGCGAGCTGACCGGCGGCGCGGGCCTCGATCTGGTGTGCGACGCGCGCGGCGGCGCGGACTGGAAGAAGGGCTACTCGCTCCTCAAGCCCGGCGGGATGCTGATCTGCTTCGGGCTCGCCAACGCGAGCCAGGCCGGGTCGCGGAGCCTGATCCGCGTGGCCGGGCAGCTCCTGGCCACGCCGCGCTACAGCCCGATCGCGCTCATGGGCGACAACCGCGCGGTCGCCGGCGTGAACCTCGGCGCGATGTGGGAGCACCGAGCCCACATCCAAGACGGCCTCCAGCGCATCGTCGCGTACTGGGAGGCCGGCCAGGCGCGGCCGCACATCGACTCGACGTTCCCGTTCGAGCAGGCGGGCGAGGCCCACGGCCGGCTCGAGCACGCAGAGAACGTCGGCAAGGTCCTGCTCGTCCCCTGACGGCGGCTTCGAAACGGACGAGGCGCCTCGATCGCTCGAAGCGCCTCGTTCTCGCGCGCCGCGCTCAGGGCGCGAGGTTGATGTTCACGCGGAACGCGCCCGCGTCGAAGTTCGAGCAACCCTTCACGTGCACGATCACCATCTGGCCCGACGTCATCGCGAGGCTCAGGCGCGAACGGAACCCGATGTCGGGCGTGCCGCTCGCGTCGTCGTTGCACGCGAGCTCGGTCCCGCCGCACGTGTCGCTGAGCGCGAGCACGGTGTCGAAGCCGCTCCCGTTCGTATCGAACACGTAGGTCCCGTCAGCCGGCGCGGCCCACGCGAACGCGCGGTCGGCCGCGGTGTCGTCGCAGAAGAACGAGCTCGCGCACGAGAGCACGACGTCGCTACCGCCGCCCGTGGTGTCGCCCATGAAGACCGCGGCGCCGGTCGCGCTCGAGACGGTCGCGTTCTCGGGGCAGGTCGACGGCGTCGTGCCGATGACGTTCGTCTCGACGCACGTGCCCAGCATGGTCCCGAACTCGCTCGGGAGCGTCGGGCACAGTGACACCGCGTCGAACTCGTCGTCGTCGCAGATCTCGAGGAGGTCCTCGTCGCAGGCCACGCTGGCCGCGCACGTGACGTACGCCTCGCGCGCCATCGCGCGGCACTCGATGGACGCCATGGCGCCGGTCACCGCCGCGTAGACCGTGTCCTGGCACGCGTCGACGGCGGGGTTGCGCCCGAAGGCCGCGCACTCGGCCGCGTCGGCGTAGCCCGTGAAGTCGCACATGCAGTAGTGCGCCGTGAGCGCGCGCGACGCGTCGCGGAAGCGCGCGATCCCGCTCGGCATCCCGGCGTCGGTGCCCGCGTCGGTCTCGCCCGCGTCGGTCCCCGCGTCGGTCTCGCCCGCGTCGGTCTCGCCCGCGTCGGTCTCGCCCGCGTCGGTCTCGCCCGCGTCGGTCTCACCCGCGTCCATGCCGCCGCCGGCGTCCTCGGAGGGGCCCGCGTCCACGCCGGGGCCGGCGTCCATGCCGGTCGGGCCGGCGTCGGTCCCGGCGCCGGCGTCCGAGCCGCTCGGGCCGGCGTCCGTGCCGCCGCCGCCGTCGCAGCCGAGCGGCGCGAGGCCGAGCACTGCGCACAGGATCAAGGGAAGTTGACGATGAATGGAGGTCTGGATCGAGAGCATCCGGCCGGTATGGACCGGCGCGCCGCGCCGTGCCACCGAAATGTCACACGGACGGCCCCTCGCTCGCCGGCTCGGCCCCGCGCGCTCGCTCGCGGATCTTGGTGAGCGGGCGGCCCGCCCGCGCGCGCTCGCTGACCTCGATCCAGTCCTCCCACTGCGTGCCGAAGATCGCGTCCATCCACGCGGTCGCGAACCCGTAGTGGCGGTCGAAGCGCGCGTGATGGAGCGCGTGGTACGCGATGGGGTTCGAGAAGAGCCGGCTGCCCCAGCGCGTCGAGGTCGGCGCGGGCATGAGCTCGGCGTTCGCGTGCCCGACGATGTTCCCGTACCAGGCGAAGGTCAGGAACGCGAGGTAGCCCCACACCCCGACGCCGCCCGCGAGCGAGCCGACGACGAGCGGGCCGAGGAAGCCGACCACCCAACCGATCGCCTCGAGCGGGCTCATCGAGAACCCGGTGAGCGGCGTCGTCACCAGCGACTCGTGGTGCCAGCGGTGGATGAAGAAGAGCGGGCGCAGGTGCATCGCGCGGTGCAGGAACCAATAGAAGGCCTGGAAGCCGATCATCGAGCCGAAGAACGTCGCGACCTCGAGCAGCGCGCCCTCCCCTGCGCGCAGCCAGCCCGACGCGAGGAGCGCCGCCGCCGAAGGGATCCACACGGCGTGGAACAGCGCCGTGCCGAGCGCCTCGGTGCGGAGCTGCCCGCGCTTGAGGGGCACGGCGAAGATCGCGCGCCCGCGCCGCTGCATCGCCCGCTCGGCCGAGAAGCCCGCCGCGAGGCTGAAGAGGGTGAGCCCGATCGAGTACGCCGCGACCAGCGCGAGCGCCTCCGCGAATCCGAGCGAGGTGAGCCAGCTCCCCACGACGCCCGGAGGATGGGCTCGGTCGGCCCCCGAGGGAAGGCCCCGCGATCGAGCGGGCGGCGCGCTCGAAGACCGTCGACTGATCGCGCACGCACGCGCCTTCCCCGGCGACGAGGAGGGTTGGAACGTGAGAACGACGCCTGCGCCAACTCACCCGCCGGCGATGAGCGCCTTGGCGAGCGCGGCCCAGCGATCCGACTCCGCGCGCTCCTGGTCGGCGCGCTCGAGCAGGATGAGCTCGTGCTTGCGGAGCGGCGTCGGGCCGTCGGGATCGGGCGCGTGCAGCCAGAGCTTGTGCGCGCGGCGCCGGTGGTACTCGGACAGCGTGCGCGCCACGACGATCGAGGCGGCGCTGTCGATCGGATCGCCGAACCCCTCGGGGAGCTTCGTGTAGCGGCCGATGCGCGTGACATCGACGCCCGCGAGGAAGGAGAGCCGCCGCAGATCCGCGAGCGTCGCGTGCGGGAGCACCTCGCCGCGGTCGAGGTCCATGCCGACCTTGCGCGCGTCGAGGATCACCTCCCGCCGCAGATCCGCGTCGGCGAGGTCGAGCACCATCTCGCGCACGGGCTCCTCGACGCGCACGCGCTCGAGGCCGCGGAGCTTGCCGGCGACCTTGGTGACGCCCGCGACCGCGGCGCGCCAGCGGAACCGCTCGGGCACGCGCTGGCGCACGACCCGCACCGCACCCTGCATCTCGTTGCGACGCACGTGGTAGTGCGCCGCGTCCGTGACCCGAGATCCGGAGTTCATGGTCGGGGTCATCGCTCGCCGGCGCGCTCCTCGTCAAAAAAACGGCGCCGCCTCGGCTCGTGCTATGTCGTGCCCATGAAGCTCGACGCACGGACCACCGGAGGGCTGGCCGCCGCAGGAGGCGCGATCTTCATCGCGCTCGCGTTCGGCGCCCCGCGCCTGGGCTCACTCGTCGACGAGTGGGTACGGCCACCGCACCTGCTCTTCGACTGCTGCAGCTGCTTCGGCATCGTCGCGCTCGTGCTCCCGCTCGGGCTCCTCGCGCTCGCGTTGATGCGCAAGCCGCCCGACGCGCCGCGCTGAGCTCGCGGAGGAGCACGTTCCAACGATCGGGCCCCCTCGGCCATCGCTGCGCGATGACCTGGCTCGATGGGGCGCTCGATCGCGTGGGCGCACGATCGAGCGACGGTCTTCGAGCCTTGTCAGTTCGGGAGGCCGGCGAGGAGCTGGAGCAGCAAGTCGGCGCGCACCGCCCACGCGTACGGGGCGTCGGCCTCCACGGTGCGCGAGAGGCGCGTGTTCGCGTCGGTGACGCGGCGGCGCGTGCGCACGTTGCCGGCGTTGATCGCGACGACGTGGCCGTTGCGCGCGAAGATGGGGCTGCCCGCGGTGCCGTCGTCCGAGAACGCGCTGTGCGCGACGAGGTGGCGCGCGACGGGCGGCGCCTCCGTCCCGTCGAACGCGGTGAGCCGGCCGACGACGCCGGTCGTCACGCCCGCGACCGGCGCGCCCTCGGCGGCGAGCAGCGACGGGAAGCCCAGGACGAAGAGCTCGTCGCCCGCGCGCATCGCGGTGAGGTCCGTCATCGTCGCGATCTGGCAGTGGTCCGGCGCGGTGCCGCGGATCCGGATCATGCCGACGTCCGGGCTCGCAGGCGCGCTCGCCACGTAGCCGGGGTGCCGCCACATCTGCTGGATGACGAGCGGCTCGCCCAACCCGCGGTTGCGAACGGCGCGCACCGTGTCGCCCTGCGCCATCGCGCGCTCGACCGTGCCGACGCACTGCGCGCTCGTCGCGAGCAGGTCCCCGCGCACCGCGAACGCGCTGCAGACGACGGATCGGCGCGTCCCCGCGGTGCGCACGAGGGCCCACACCGCGCCCTGGTGCCGCTCGGCGATCGACGAGCCCGTCGCCTGCTCCTGACGGCCGATCTGATCGTTGAGCTCCTGGATGCGCTGGGAGAGGCGCGCGCGCTCCTCGCCCTCGCCCTCGCCCTGCTCCTCGAGGTCCGCGAGCTGGCGCTGGAGGCGCACGTTCTCGTCGCGCAGCTCCCGCTCCTGCTGCTGCGTGTAGAGGAAGAGCGCGACGACCGCGCCCGCCGTCGCGAGCAGCAGCAGCGTGATCGCGGCGAGCGCGACCTTGAGCCCTCGCGAGCTGCGCTTGGCGGCCTCGGTCGCCACCGCATGGATCGCGGCCGTCGAGCGGTTCGGGCTGCTCGCGCGCGTGCGCTCGGCCTGCTCGAGCGCCGCCTGGATCATCATCCCCACCGTGCGCTGGCCGTAGCGCTTCTCCCCGACGCCGGGCGGCGGCGTGGGCTGCCCCATCATCGGGGTCGGGTGCGGAGGCGACGAGCCGAGCCGGCCGATCGGCGGGGTCACGCCCGGCGGCACCCCCACGCCGTACGGCGGCGGCGTGAGCGGCGGCGCGCTCCCGTAAGGCGGAGGGGTGAGCGGAGGCGAGCTGCCAGGCCCGAACGGCGACGGCGGCGGCGTCGGGTGCACGATCGCCTCGCCGTGGGGGAGCGGGGAGAGCGGGACGTGCGAGGGCGGCGCGATCGGCGGGCCGATCGGCGTCGCAGGCCCGGTGACGTAGCTGCTCGGCGCGCCCGCGCCGAGCGGCGTCGCGGCGGCGGTGTGCGGCGAACCGCGCCCGACGAGCTCGACGCGCACGCGCGGGCCGCCGAGCCCGAACTCGACCTCGTCTCCGCTCGCGAGGACGTGCCGCGTGATCCGCTGGCCGCCGATCAGCGTGCCGTTCTTGCTGCCGACGTCGACGACGACCCACTGTCCACCTTCCTTGCGGATCTCCGCGTGCCGCCCCGACGCGTCGAGGTCGGCGTGCGGGTCGAAGGCGACCTCGTTGTCGGGGAGGCGGCCGAGGCGGATCACGTCGAGGTCGAGCTCGACGACCCGACCGGTGTGCGCGCCGAACGTCTGGTGCAGGCGAATCATGCCCGCAGGGCTCAGAACGGGTTGGGCGGCGGGGTGACGCTCCCGCCCGTGCCGCCGCGCCGCGTGGCCGGGGGCGTCGTCGGAGGCGCGAGCGGGCGGACGACCGGCACGGGCGGCGTCGGTCGCGGCTCGCCGCCACCGCGGCGCGTCGAACCGGCCTGCTGCGAGCCGCCTTGCTCCGTCGTCGTCGGCGGCGGCGGGTCGGGCGTCGCTTCGGCGGGCTCGTCGGCGATGCTCTCCTGATCGAGGCTCACCGTGCTGGTCGCGCCGGCGGAGACGGACACGCTCTCGGGCCCCGCGAGCCGCGCCTCACCGTCGCGGACCTCGAGCTGGTACGCGCCGGGCGCGAGCTCGAGCGTCATTCCGTCGGAGACCGGACCGCGCGCCTCGCCGTTCACGAAGAGCGTGCCCTCCTCGACGTCCGTGTCGACCTGCACGGTCCCGGTCGCGGCGGCCGGGCTCGTCCCGGTCGCGCCCCCCGCCTGCGCCTCGCCGGCGCCGCGCTCTGCGCCCGTCGTCGGGCGCGGCGGCGGAGGAGGCGGCGTCTCGCTCGTCCCGGTCGCGCCGGAGAGCATCGCGGCGCCGCCGCCGTAGAAGTACCAGCCCGCGAGGGCGGCGCCGAGGAGCAGGAGCGCGACGACGAGGAGCACGCCGATCTTCGCGCCGCCGCCGGACGACGCGGCGTACTCGCCCGCTGCCGGCGCGACGTAGTCGTCGCGCTTCACGTCCGCGCCCGGCTTCTGCCCGGGCGCCTTCATCCGCATGTCGCGCGGCGGCAGCGACTTGCCGCGCACGGTGTCGTCCGCCGGCGGCAGCGGGTACTGCTGATAACACGCCTTCGCGCCGTCCGGCGCGGGGAGGCCGTCGCCGTCGAAGTCCGCGACGATCACCGTGATGTTGTCGTGGCCGCCGCCCGCGTTCGCCATCTGCGTCAGGCGCGACGCGGCCTCGTTCTGGTCCTTCGTGTCGCGGAGGACCTCTTTGATCATCTCTGCGTGGACGAGACCCGAGAGGCCGTCCGAGCACATCATCAGGCGATCCCCGCGGCGGAGCTGGAGGAAGGTCAGATCGACCGTCACCTCCTCGGTCGTGCCGAGCGCCTGCAGGATGATGTTCGAGTGCTCGAAGGCCTCCGCCTCCTCTTCGGTGAGCTGACCCGCCTCGATGAGCTGGTTGACGAGCGACTGGTCCTTCGTGACGAGCACGAGCTCGTCGCCGCGCAGCACGTACGCGCGGCTGTCGCCGACCTGACCGACGAAGAGCGTGTCGTCGATCAGCCCCGCGAGCGTGGACGTGGTGCCCATGCCGCGGCGCGAGCGATCCATCTTCGCGGCGCTGAAGATGCGGTGCCCCGCCTCCTCGATCGCGTAGACGAGGCGGCGCGCGAAGTCGTCGCGGTCGAGCGGCGGAGGCTCCGCGCTCATCACCTCGAGGATCGTGTCGACGGCCATCTGGCTCGCGACCTCGCCGGCCGCGGCGCCACCCATCCCGTCGCACACCGCGAACACGCAGCCGCGAGGGTCGAGCACGGTCTCGGTCGGCGCGCTCGGGTTGCGCGTCCCCGCCGCGACGTCCGCGACGAGGAAGTTGTCCTCGTTGTGCTCGCGCACGAGGCCGACGTCGGTGCGGCCGAAGTAGCGGATGCGGACCGGGCCGCCCGGCGTCACCACCGCGGCGGGCTGCGCGGGCGGGGCGCGCTCCGGATCGGGGAGCGTGCTGTCCGACGCGCGGGGCTCTTCCGCCGGCGTGGGCGCCGGCTCTCCGACCGCCTTCACCGCGGCGGCCTCGACCACCACCGCGGGCGGCTCGGACGGAGGCGCGGACGGCGCCTCGACGATCACCGCGGGCGGCTCGGACGGAGGCGCGACGGGCGCCGGCGCGGCGATGCCCGGCCCCCCGGCCCAACGCGACACGAGATCCGCGAACGAGCCGGGGCCGCTCCGGAACCCGTTCGAGCGCACCGCCGCGGGCGCGCTCACCATCGGGGGCGCGCCCTGCTTGGTCGCTGCGCAGCCGGCCTCCGCCGGCGCCGGCTCCAACGCGTTCTGCGCCGTCTTCTCTTCGTCGATCTTCCCGAGCGCGGCGACCACCGCGTCGGTGAGCGACGATCCCCCGCGCGGCGGCTTGTGAGCCCCTCTGCTCATCGTCCGCCCTCCATCTCGAAGCGAAACAGGTGCCTTCCGACGCGGAACTGATCGCCGGCCTTCAGCGTCCGCTCACCGCGGAAGCGCACGGCCGTCCCGTTGGACGAGCCGAGGTCCCGCAGCACGTAGCGCCGGCTCGCGCGATCGATCGTCACGGCCGCGTGACGCCGCGACATGAACGGGTCGTCGGTGAAGACGAGATCTCCCTGCTCGCGGCCGATCACGGTCTCGTCACGATACAGGTAATGCACGTCTCGTCCCACCCCTTCGGTGGTGTACTGTACGAGCCTGGCGACGCGTTGCACCTCCGGCGTGCCGAAGACCATCACGCCGTGCTGCGTCGCCGGCCCGAGCGGCAGCTCGGCCTCCCCGAGCACCTCGAATCGGAGCACCTGCTGGCCGAGCAGGAACATGTCGCCCGACACGAGATCGACGGGCTCGCGCACGCGGACGTAGACGCCGTTGACGCTGTCGAGGTCGCGCAGCACCGCGGCGCCGCCGCGGAGGCTGAGGCGGGCGTGACGCGGCGACAGGTAGGGATCGTCGGTCAGGACGATTTGCCCCTCCTCGCGCCCGATGTCGGTGTGGTCGTCGTGGATCGCATAGCGGCGGCCGTCGGACCCGTCCTTGAGGATGCTGACGAGCGCCGCGCGCCCCGCGGCCGACGCCGCGGGCGCGGGGACCGAGGACGGGGCCGGCAGATCGGCCGGCGGGCGCCGCACCTCCTCGCGAGGCGGCGCCGCGACCGGCGGCGCCTTGCCGGGCGGCGCCTTGCCGGGCTCCGACGCGGCCGACGACGGCGCGTCCGCGTACCGCGCGCCGCAGAACTTGCAGAAGTCCGCGCCGGGATCGCCGACGCCGTAGCAGCGCCAGCAGACCGTGCCCTTCGCGCCCGCGACCGGCGGCGGCGAGTCGAGCGGCTGCTCGCGGGAGGCGGGCTCGCGGAGCGAGTAGCCGCAGTGGTTGCAGAACCGCATGTGCGACGCGTTGCGCCCGCCGCAGCGCGGGCACGCGGGCTCGCCCGACGCCGCGCCGCCGCCGCTGCGCGAGAGCCCGGTCGGCGGCGTCGCCATGCGGCTCGCCCCCTCGGACGGCTCCCAGTCGCCGAGGCGCGACCCGCAGTCCTGGCAGTACAAGCTGCTGTCGGGGTTCTGTGCGCCGCAGTTCTTGCAGGACTTCACTGGGGCGAATGGAACCTGTCGGCGCGCCTTCCGTCAAGCGACTGTCAACGCCCCCCGGAGTCGGCGAGGATCGTCAAGCCGACGTGCGCGGAGACGGCGAGGTTCAGCCCCGCGCCCTCGGAGCGCCGCGTGCGATCGCGCCCGGTCGTGAAGGGGGACGTGGTGAACATCCAGAACGAGAGCCCGCCGGTGAGCACGACCGAATCGCTCAGCTCGATCTCCGCCGACGCGCCGACGTCGAACGCGCCGCCGACCGTCTCGACGAGGAACGTGTCGCCGAAGATCAGCGCCCCGGCGCCGACGTGCAGCGACGGGTGGACGATCTGCTCGAGCAGGAAGGTGTAGCGCATGCCCGCGCGCACGAGCTGGGCGAGCCCGAGCTCGAAGACCCCGCCCGAGTCCACGAACCACGCGTCGTAGGCGACGAGGATGCCGATGCCGATCGGCCAGCGGCGCTCGATCTCGACCCCGACGGAGGCGCCCGAGCCCAGCACGCAGAAGGCGTCACCCGGGCAGATGTCCGCGCTCTCGAACGGGAAGATCGCCCCGAGACGGATCGCCACGTTCAGCTCCGCGTCGAGCGCGTCGGGCGCGGGCGGGGGCTCGACGCGCGGCTCCGCGGCCGGTTGGGCGAGGGCCGGCGCTGCGAAACACCAGGCCGCGGCGAGCGGCAGCAAGGCGGAGCGGAGACCCACGCGCACAGGGTACACCGTTCGTGTTTGACAGCGCCGCGGTCAGCGGATAATGGAGCCCCCGTCAACGAGCGAGGGGTCGATGGAGATTCACCTGCGGAAGCGAGCCATCCGGCAGATTCGTCTGTCCGCTCACGATGCGATCGAGGAAGGGGACTCGGACACCCTCCGCGAGGACATCATGGACGCCTTCAAGGACGACGACATCGAGGAGATCGAGCGCCGCATCGACAGCGGCGAGTTCTACGAGTTCGTCAGCGACGTCCTCGACGAGTGGTCCGGTGAGGAAGTGGAGGAGCTCTTCGAGCTGCTCGAACAGGCCCTCTCCGACGTCGGGATCGAGGTCAAGTACAGCGACCCGGAGTTCGACGACGACGAAGAGGAAGAGGAAGAAGAAGAGGACGAGGAAGAGGCGGCGGAAGAGATCGAGGACTACGAGCCGCCCGAGGAAGAGGACATCTGACAGTCGGCCTCGAGCCGCCTCCGCGCGAGGCGGCGCGGCCGACCCACCTCGAACCTCTCCACGACCTCGCGCAGGATCGGACACCCGCGCTGCGGCGCGCCGCGATCGAGCCACATCGCGCCGATCTCGTAGAGCGCGTCGTCGCGCAGGAGGCTCGTCGGGAACTCCGCGATCAGCGCGCGGTACGCCGCCTCGGCGCGCTCCGGGTCGTCGAGCGCGTCGCGGTAGACGCGCGCGATGCGCAGCGCGGCGCGCGGGAACGACGGCAGCGTCTGCGAGCCGGGGATCACCGTCAGCGTGTGCGGCGCGATCATCTGGCGCAGGTACTCGATCGCGCGCTCCGGATCGCCGCGCGCCTCCGCGAGATCGGCGAGCTCGAAGAGCGCGTCGTCCCAGCGCTGCCCGTGCGGGTACGGGTGCTCGAGCGTCACGCGCTCGAAGACGATGACCGCGCCGTCGAGGTCGCCCGCGTCGCGCAGCAGCCGCGCCTCGTGCATCAGGAGGTCGTCGCCGAGATCGCTCCGCCCGACGAGCGGGTAGAGCTCGCGCACCAGGTCGAGCTGGGCTTCCGCCGATCGCGCCGCGAGCAGCAGCCGCAGCGCGCGGCTCGCCGGCCCGTCGCCGGGGCGCTCGCGCACGATCCACTCGAGCGCCTCGTGAGCGCGCGCGTCCTCGCCCCGCGCGAGGCGGAGCAGCGCCGCGTCGAACCGCGCGCGCACGGTGCGCCGCGAGAGCGGCGCCCGATCGCCGAGGTCGTCGAAGAGCGCGAGCGCCTCGTCGGCGCGCCCGAGCCGCCGGTAGGCCTGCGCGCGGCGGTAGTCCGCCTCGTCGCGATCGACGCGCCGATCCGCCGTCCGCGCCGCCGCCTCCCACGCCGCCACCGCCTCCTCGATGCGGCCGTGGTGGTAGTGGCGCGTCGCCTCGCGCATCGCCTCCACGTGGGCCTCGGATCGCGGCGCCGAGATCGTCGCGATGCAGCCCGCGAGCGCGAGCGCGCACGGCGCGACGAGCGCTGCTCTCACGCCTCCGCGACCTCGCGCACCGCGGCGGCGGCGGCCTCCACGTCCGCGGCGCTCACGTCGAGGTGCGTCACCGCGCGGATCGTCCGCGGCCCGAACGCCGAGAGCAAGACCCCTCGCGCGGCGACGCGCTCGACGAACGCCGGCGCGTCGTCCACGTCGAAGAGCACGATGTTCGTCGCGACGCGCGCGAGCTCGATCGTCACGCCGGGCGCGCCCGCGATCCCCTCCGCGAAGCGGCGCGCGTGGACGTGGTCCTCGCCGATGCGCGCGACGTGGTGCTCGAGCGCGTAGAGCCCCGCCGCGCAGAGGATCCCCACCTGCCGCATCGCGCCGCCGAGCATCTTGCGCATCCGCCGCGCCTCGACGATCGCCGCCGCGCTGCCCGCGAGCACCGAGCCGACGGGCGCGCCGAGCCCCTTCGAGAGGCACGCGCTCACCGTGTCGAACGGGGCCGCGAGCGCCGCCGCCGAGGTCCCGAGCGCGGCGGCCGCGTTCCAGATCCGCGCGCCGTCGAGGTGCGTCGCGAGGCCGCGCTCGCGCGCGCGCTCCGCCACCGCGCGCGCGACGGCCGGATCCCAGACCGCCCCGCCCGCGCGGTTGTGCGTGTTCTCGAGCGCGACCGCGCGCGTGCGCGGCATGTAGTACGCGGCGCTCGGGTAGAGCGCCGCCTCGAGCTCCTCGACGTCGAACAGCCCGCCGCGCCCCGCGACGGTGAACTGCACGCCTGCGATCCCGGCGCCCGCGCCCGACTCGTAGAGCATGCAGTGCGCGTCCTCGCCGATGACCACCGCGTCGCCCGGACGGCAGTGGAGCAAGAGGGCGATCTGGTTGCCCATCGTGCCGCTCGAGACGAACAGCGCCGCCTCCTTGCCGAGGATCGCCGCGGCGCGCGCCTCGAGCGCCTTCGCCGTCGGGTCCTCGCCGTAGACGTCGTCGCCGACCGCGGCGCGCGCCATGGCCTCGCGCATCGCCGGCGGCGGCCGCGTCACCGTGTCGGATCGGAGGTCGATCACCATCGCTTGACACCCGCGGGGCCCGGGGCTAACCCATGCGCCCCCCACGTGGGGGACGCCACCTTAGCTCAGTTGGTAGAGCAACGGTTTCGTAAACCGTAGGTCACCAGTTCAAATCTGGTAGGTGGCTCTTCGCTCGAGCCGGCGCGCTCAGCGGAACGCGAGATAACCGCCCGCGAGCGCGCCGAAGAACACCGCGAGCGCGACCACGACGAGGGCGACCCAGAGCATGCGCGCGCGCGTCTGCTCGCGCGCCTCGCGCTCGCGGCGATCGCGCGCGACCGCCTGCTTCAGCTGCGCGTGCCGCAGGTCGTCGACGGTGGCCGCCGGGCGATCGATCGTCGTCGCGGCGAACTCCGGCATCTCGCCGACCTCCTCGTCGGAGGCGCGCCGCGTCTCGAACGCGGCGCGGGGCTTGTAACGAGGCGTGCTCATCGTGGCGCCCCGCAGCGTAGCGCCGTTCGGGCCGCGAGGGGACCGCGCGCGCGTCAGGGCCGCCCCGAGGTGACGCACGCGCCGCCGCACACGTCGATCAGCTCGCCGGTGCGCAGGAAGTGGATCATCTGGTCCTGCGCGGGCGGGTACGCGCGCAGCCAGCCGTGCGTGTCGCCGCCGTCGGGCTGGCTCGGGTCGCCGTCGGGCGGATCGAGCGGCGTCGGATCGTCGGGGATCCCGAAGTCCACCTCGACCACCGCGGCGCCCGGCGACGCCGGGTACGGGACCTCGGGCAGCCCGAACACGGGGCGCAGCGCCGGCGTCATGAGCACCGCGCCGGCCGCGCGCGCGCTGATGAAGCTGGCCTCGTTGTGCACCTGCCGGTCCTCCTTGGCGACGTGGTAGAGCACCGCGTGATCCGGCGTGCCCGGCAGCGGCGCGCCGTGGAGGTGCGGCGCGAACGTGAGTGGGTCGAACGCATCCCAGCCCGTGCCGAGCACCGTGAGGAACGTCGGGAGCGCCTCGGGGAAGCGATACGAGAGCGCGATCAGATCGGCGAACGGCGTGAACGCGGTGCTGCGGTGGAGCAGGAACGGGTAGCCGCTGCCCGGCACGCCCAGGACGCCTCGCTGGACGTCGACGCTGAGCGCCATGACGACGGTGCCGACGGAGCCGCCCTGGCTGTTGCCGTAGTACCAGACGGTCTCGGGGTCCCAGGCGAGCCGCCCGTCGGCGCGGCGCAGGCGCGCGTCGTCCTCCCGCGCGAGGCTCGTCTTGACGAGGCGCTGCTGCACGAGCTGGTTCATCACGCCCTGCCACGCGAGCTCCGAGAGCTCGGGGAAGCGCCCGCCCTCGCTCAGCAGGACGTCCGTCCAGACGCTCGTGATGTCCTCGCTCATCCCCTGCATGTCGCAGGCGAGGATCGCGAAGCCGAGGCGGTTCGCCATGTCGCGGAGCCAGCCGTTGTTCGCCTCGCGGCGGCGCCCGAGGAAGCCGTGGCCGTATTGCAGGACGGGCACCGGCGCGTCGCCTTCGAACGCGACGTGAGGGAGCTGGAGCCGGAACGGCCACTCCTCGACGCCCTCCACGACCGGCGCGCCGCTCGCGTCGCGGCGCACGAGCCGCACGCCGAGCGCGTCCGCCGGCGACATCACGCTGGGCACGCGCACGACGCCGTCGATGATCACGCGGATCGAGCGGTGACACTCGGCGCCGCCGCCGCCGCCCGGATCGCAGACGTGGACCTCGTCGATGCGATAGCTCGGACCGTCGGCGGGCAGCGCGCCGAGCACCGCGTCGCGCACGGCCACGGTGTGGCGCGTGGCGTCCTCGTCCGACTGCACGGGGAACGACCACGCGAGCTGGAGCGAGCTGCGCGGGACGCCGGCCGCCTCGAGCGCGGGGAACACCACCCCGTCGAAGTGCGCGCGCCGCGCGTGCACGCCGCGGTGATGGCTCACCGTCCGATCGCGCAGCGCCGCGAAGGCCGCGCCCGCCGGCGCGAGCCCGCTCCCTGCGCGCATGCCCGTGACGCCGACGACGATCGTCGTCCCGCGCGGCAGCGGGACGGCGGGGCGGATCACGAAGATCGGCGGCTCGAGATCGGGCGAGAGGAAGTCGGTCTCCACCCAGTGGGGGATGCGCGCGCCGCTCGTCACGTCGATCACGACGGTCGGGTAGCCGG
The DNA here is from genome assembly GCA_019637095.1 of Sandaracinaceae bacterium. Taxonomy (GTDB): domain Bacteria; phylum Myxococcota_A; class Polyangia; order Polyangiales; family Sandaracinaceae; genus JACKEC01. The sequence goes on from JAHBWG010000035.1 coordinate 35,342, forward strand.
CCTCGAGGCTCGGGGCGGCCGCGAGCGGCGCGACGCCCGCGGGGATCTGCGCGCCCTCGAGCTGGAACACGATCGGGCTCGCCGCGCCGAACCCGCGCTGCTCGTTCGTGCGGCCCGGGCGGAAGCTCGTGCGCCCCCGCGAAGGCAGGAGCGGGTCGGGCAGCGCGAGCCGGTCGCCGTCGACGTACGCGTCGGACGGGAACGGCCACAGGCAGCCCGGCGCGAGGTTGTCGCAGCCCTCGGCGCCGACGTCCTCCGTCACGCCGAAGTTGTCCTCGAGCGTGCCGGTCGAGCCGCCGTCGTCGGCGGGCGGGAGCCCGTCGCAGCCGAGCGCGAGGGTGAAGAGAAGCGTCGCGTGGAGTCTCACCCCTCCGAAGTAGTGCGAGGAGCAGCCTCGGGTCAACCGGGCGGGACGGGGTTGCGCCGCGACGCTCGGGCCGCGATCCTCGCCGCCATGACGCTCTGCTGCGCCTGGTGCGGGAGCCCGATGCGCTACGTCCACGGCCACGCCGCGTGCGTGGCCGGGCGCTGCCCGATGTTCGGCGTCAACCAGTCCGAGTGCTGCCAGGGTGAGGTCTGCGTGCCGCCCACGGCCGCGGTCGGTCGCGCACCGCACGCCCCGCCCGCGAGCGCGGAGCGCGCCTGCGCCGACGGCGACGCGGAGCCGCGCTACTCGGCGGGGCCGCGTCGGGGCCAGAGCGCGTAGAGCAGCAGCGGCGCGAACAGCGCCGCCTCGACGCCGAGCACGTAGAGCCCTCGGCGCGAGAGCATCCCGGCGCCGATCGGCGCCACCGGGATCGGCCTCGCCGGCAGGAAGTAGCGGGCGTCGTCGAACGGCCAGAGGAGCGCGACGCCGAGCCCGCCCGTCGTCGCGGCGTCGAGGAGGCCGTGGCTCGCGACGGCGATCACCCCGAGCGCTCCCGCGCGCGCCCGGTGCTCCGACGGCGCGAGCGCGGCGAGCGCGCCGGCGAGGGCGACGAGCAGCGCGTGGCTCGCCCCGCGGTGTCCGAGCGCGTGCTCGTAGGGGACGCCGAGCGCGAAGGTGATCACGTCGAGGTCCGGCGCGAGCGCGAGCAGCGAGAAGGCGAGCATCCAGCGCGCCGGACGCTCGCGCGCGTGCGCGCGCCCGAGCGCCATCCCCACCGCCACGTGCCCGAGGCTCGCCACGCGCCCCGAACGCGCGAGGGACGCGGCGCCGTTCCCGTGCGATGCTCGGCGCCATGAGCGAACGCGTCGTCGTCGAGACCTCCCTGGGCTCCTTCACCATCCGCCTCGACGCCGCGGCGGCGCCCAAGACCGTGGCGAACTTCCTCGCGTACGTCGACGCCGGCCACTACGACGGGACCGTGTTCCACCGCGTAATCCGCGGCTTCATGGTCCAGGGCGGCGGCTACGACGCCGCGTACGACAAGAAGCCCGTGCGCGCGCCGGTCGAGAACGAGGCGACGAACGGGCGCAAGAACGTCGTCGGGACGGTCGCGATGGCGCGCACGAGCGATCCGCACTCGGCGACCGCGCAGTTCTTCGTCAACGCGAAGGACAACGGGTTCCTCGACCACTCCGCGCCGTCCGGCAACGCGTGGGGCTACTGCGTGTTCGGCGAGGTCGACGACGGGCTCGACGTCGTGCGCGCGATCGAGCAGGTCCCGACGGGCGCGGCCGGCCCCTTCGCGAAGGACGCGCCGACCACGCCGGTCGTCATCGCGTCGGTCCGCCGCGCCTGAGCTGGTCACCGCCGTTCACGGCGCCGCGAGCGCCGCGAGCGCCCCGAGCGTCGCGCCCATCGCCCCGCACGCGAGCAGGACCGCGGCGGCGAGGCGCCGCACGACGCCCGGCTGATCGAGCCAGTGGACCTCGAGCGCGGGGATCGACCGCGGTGGGAACATCGAAGGATCTACGCGCGGGCGGTCGAGCGCCGTCGCGCCGAAGTCCCGCGCCGGGTCGAGGGCGACCCGCTCCGAGGCGGATCGCCGGGTTCGATAGCGGGCGCGGGAGCCGTAGCGAGGACCTCGGGCGGGCATGCCGGTTCATCGGCGCGCCCGCCGCGTGGTTTCCTCTCCCCCGCTCAGGGATGATTGCGGTCGAGCTCCGTCACGTAGAGCGTCGCCGGGTTGCGCGACGAGGCGTCGTAGGTGCCGACCCACACGTCGTAGCGGCCGCTCTGCGGGTTCTGGAAGTCGATCGCCGGCATGAGCCCGTTGCCCCAGCCCGTGCGCCCGTGGTCGTCGTTGCAGCGCCACTGCGTGTTCGGCTGGTTGATCAGGAGCGTCGCGTCGGCGCCGTTGGCGGTGATCACGTAGAAGCGGATCAACGGGAACGAGTTGCCGGCGACGAACGTGAAGTTGAAGTCGGGGCGGCGCGTGACGAACGAGCGGCCGCAGGGCTGCCCGGTGGCCGCGTCGACCAGCCCGAGGTCGGCCACGTTGACCGCGTTGCGACCGCCGCCCGCGGTGAGCGGGAAGCCCCACGGGTCGGGCGTGAACCCGGTGCGGAGCTGGCCGCCGCCGAAGTTCGGGCGCGCGTTGTAGTCGAGCGGGAAGCGCCCGCCGCGCTGCGCGTCCGCCGGCTCCGGGATCGCGAGCGCGACCCCGAGCAAGCCGACCGCCGCGGCGGCGAGCCACCATCGTACGTTCTTCATCGCATTCCTCCTCGCCTTGGAAGGCCGTCGAGAGACGAGGCGGATGGTCTCACGGATTCACCGGTTCCGGGGTGTCGGTAGAGTTTCAGGTGAGGCGATTGCTCGAGAGCAACCGGTGGACGGCCGCCTGCAGCGCCTCCGCGCTCGCCGCGGCGGGCGCGACCACGCCGCCGGCGACCACCTCGACCCGCGCGCGGAAGCGCCGCGGCGCCTTGGTGAGCGGGGGCCCGCCCGCGTAGCTGAACACGCTGCCCCAGAGGCCGTCGAGGGCGACGGGCACCACCGGCACCGGCCGGCGCGCGAGGATCTCCTCGACCCCGGGCCGGAAGCTGGAGAGCTCCCCGTCGCGCGAGAGCTGCCCCTCGGGGAAGATCCCGACCACCTCGCCCCGCGCGAGCGTCGCGTCGATCGTCTCCATCGCGCGCGCGAGCAGCGCGGGATCCTCGCGGCGCCCCGCGATCGGGATGGCGCCGCACGCGCGGAACAGCCACGAGAGCGGCCAGCGCTCGTAGAACGCGCGGTGCATCACGAAGCGGACCGGCCGCGGCGCGAGCGCGCCGAGCAAGAACGCGTCGAGGTAGGAGACGTGGTTGGCGACGAGCAGCGCCGGCCCCTCGGCGGGGAGCGCGTCGAGGCCGCGCACCCGGACGCGGTACATCAGAGCGACGAGGGCACGGACGACGGTGCGGAGGATGCGCTCGCGGAGGGTGAACATGCCTCGCACGAGAGCGACCCGCGTGCCAGCGCGCGCGGAGCGTGCTCGAGCGCGCCCCGCGAGCGGGCGCCGTACATCCTGCGTACGGCGTCCGTACGTCAGCTGTCGAGATCGAGCCCGCTGAGGTCCGGCAGCTCGTCCAGGTTCGGCAGGACGATGATCTCGATGCGCCGGTTCTGCGCGCGGCCCTCGTCGGTCGAGTTGCTCGAGACCGGCTGCGTGTCGGCGTAGCCGGCCGCGGCGAGCCGCTCCGGGCTCATGCCGTGCTCGGCGAGGAAGCGCACGACGGCGACCCCGCGCGCGGCGGACAGCTCCCAGTTCGACTCGTAGCGGCTCCGGCGGCCGACCGGGACGTTGTCGGTGTGCCCTGCGACGAGGAAGTTGCGGTTGGGCACGCTCGAGAGGACCTGCGCGACCCGCTCGAGCGTGGAGCTCGCGGCGTCACGCAGCGCGGCCTGCCCGGAGTCGAACAGCACGCCCTCGGGCAGCTCGACCACCATGTTGCCGCGCACGATGCGCACGCGAAGCTGCCCGGCCGCGACCATCTCGCGGAACGCCATCGCCATGCGGCGCAGCGAGTCGAGCCGCGCGCGGTTCGCCTCCTCGCGGGCCCGCGCCGCCGCGAGCTCCGACTGCAACCGGTCGCGCAGCGCGTTCAGGTCCGACAGGTCGGCGCCGCGCGACTCCAAGAGCCCGCGCAGCTCGCCGTTCTGGTGCTCGAGCTCGCTCAGGCGCTGCTGCGTCGTGCGCAGCTCCGCCTGCGTTCGCTCGTGCTCGGAGTGGAGCTGGTTGTACTCCGCCTCCCAATCGCGCCCGCAGCCCGCGGTCGCGAGCCCCACTGCCAGGACGCCCGCGGTCCATCCGATGATCGTTCGCATGAGCGATGGGTAGATCGCGCGCGGTACCGAACGCAAGCCCAAGCGCGCTACGATGCGCGGCATGGACGAGGATCGACGCCGCGCCAAGCGCCACGCCTTGTGGATCCCGGTCGAGCTCCGCGCGGGCGACGACACCTATCTGCTGGCGGTGAGCCGCAACATCAGCTTCACCGGCGTGCTGGTGATCGTCGGCGCGAGCCTCGACGAGGGCCAGCGCGTCGCGCTCACGCTGTCGATCCCGGGCGGCGGCGAGCGCGCGGTCGGCGGCGAGATCGTCCGCGTCGGGGCCAACGAGGAGGACCCGGACGGCCTCTGGCGGCACCTGCTCGCGATCGCGTTCGACGAGCCCGTCCCCGAGCTCGAGGCCGCCTTCGAGCGCCTCGAGGCCCGCGCCTGATCGGCCAGGGCACGTACGATTCGTGCACAGCCCCGGCGGCCTGCGCTAGACTCCGCGGCTGGAGGCACACGGGATGGCATTCGGGCGATGGCACGCGGTCGGGCTCGCGGTCGTGCTGGTGACGGGCTGCGCGGCAGGAAACACAGAGAGCGACGCCGGCAGCCCCCGGATGGACGCGGCTTCCCTCCCCGACTCGGGGCTCGTCGACGACGACTCAGGACTCGCGGACGCGGCGGCCGACGCCGGCTCGGATGCGGGTCCCATCGACACGACCGGCATGACGTGCGAGCCGTGCCGCTCCGACGAGGACTGCGTGGCGTCCCACTACTGCGCGATGATCGGCGTCGGCGGGCGGGTCTGCCTTCCGGCCTGCGTGATCGACCTCCCCGATTGCCCCGCGCGATTCGACTGCGTCACCTCCTTCAGCGAGAGCATCCCGATGCCGGTCTGCGCGCCGGTGGGAGAACGGTGTTGCGTGGACGAGGACGGCGATCTCCACGGGACCGGCGTCGGCTGCCTCGGGATCGACTGTGACGACGAGGACGCCGAGACGCACGCGAGCGCGGCGGAGATCTGCGACGGCCAAGACAACGACTGCAACGGGGTCGTCGACGACGGGGACATCGCCACGATGTGCCCGCGGGGTGACCACGTGGCGGCCACGGGCTGTCGGGACGGCGGATGCACGATCCTCGAGTGCGAGCCCCGCTTCGCCGACTGCAACATGGACGCCAGGGACGGCTGCGAGACGTCCACCACCACGGAGTCTTCCTGCGGGAGCTGTGGTGTCCCCTGCGCTCCCGCGAACGCGACGGGCGACTGCGCGGGCGGTAGCTGTCGAATCGGAGCGTGCATGCCTGGGTACGCCGACTGCAACATGGACGCCAGGGACGGATGTGAGACTCGGCTGAACAGCGTCCTCGACTGCGGTGGGTGCGGTCGTTCGTGCTCGCCGGCCGGTGCCATCGGTGACTGTTCGACCGGAACGTGTGCCATCGGGGCATGCGACCCGAACCGCGGCGACTGCGACGGACGGGCGGAGAACGGCTGCGAGACGCTCCTGACGACGAACTCCGACTGCGGCGCCTGCCGGATGATCTGCGCGCCGTCGGGAGGAGTGGGGGAGTGCTCCACCGGAACCTGCCGACTCACGACGTGCACTTCGCCCGGTACGGCAGACTGTGACGGGAACGCAGCCAACGGCTGCGAGACGAGCATACGCACGCTGACGGATTGCGGTGGCTGCGGAGTCCCTTGCTCGCACGTGAACGGCGCGTCCACGTGTGACACGGGTACTTGCGCGTTGGCGGGGTGCGCGCCGGGCTACGGCAACTGCGACAGCGTTCCAGGGAACGGCTGTGAGCAGCGGCTCAACACGGTACAGCACTGCGGCGCTTGCGGATCGCCGTGCACGATCGCGAACGGTACCGGAGATTGTTCGATGGGCTCGTGTCGCGTAGCCACATGCAATCCGGGGTGGGGCAACTGCGACGGTCGCGACGACAATGGATGCGAGCAGCGGTTGGACACTTTGACCCACTGCGGTTCCTGTGGAGCGTCCTGCTCTCTGACGAACGCAAGCGAGAGCTGCTCGACAGGAGCCTGCTTGGTCGGATCATGCAACTCGGGGTGGGGCAACTGCGACGGCTCCCATTCCAACGGTTGCGAAACGAACACGAACACTTCCGTCGCTCACTGCAACACGTGCGGCAACGCTTGCAGCCTGGCGAACGCCAACCCCACGTGCGCGGGCGGCGCCTGCGCCATCTCCAGCTGTCGGTCGGGGTGGTGCAATCTCGACGGTACGGTCCCGAACGGCTGTGAGCATCAGCTGAATCCGACGCCCATGTGCGAGATGTACACGGACCTGGGCACGATCAACGGCGACACAGGAGGCGGCACCTCGCAAGTCGAAGTCACGGGGCGAGGCACGAGGTGGTATCGCATTCGTGTCCGTGAGAACTACGACCTGATCAGAGGCTTGTCCGTCCGAGCGACTCTCGCCATGCCCTCGACCGTGGACTACGACCTCACGATCTACTGCTCTGGATGCAGTGGAACGTCGGCCTCGTCGTCAGCAACCGCGGGAACGACCGACATCGCGTCGCTGATGTGGGGTGACAGCTGGGGCTCGGACGACAGCCGAAACATCTACATCCACGTGCGTTACTGGAGCGCCAACGTGTGCGATACCTACACGTTGACCGTTCAGGGCAACGTCACCGGGGGGAACGTGAGCTCCTGCTGAGCTCGATCAGCGATAGTGGAGGCCCGCCCTCTGGCCGGCGACGACACCATAGTTGCCGTTCGAGACGGGTGTCGGTGCGGACAAGATCCGTACCTGATTGAGGCCGCTCGCCCCGAGCGTGAAGACGTAGAGCTGCCCGGCCCCTGCGCGGGTTTCCGCTTCTGCGACCGGAGCAGCGATCGCCATCCAGTCGGACCCGTCCCCAGGAACGTCGCCAAGCCACGCCATCCCTGCTCCGAAAGCCGCAGGAGGGCTGCCGCTGCGGCCCTCCACACGCATCAGTGAGCCATCTGGACGGTAGAAGTAGGCCGCTCCGTTCACCGAGTCCTCGAGCGCAGCCCCCAAGACGACACCGCCTCCGGCGATGATCGCCTGGTCCGAGCCGAAGAAGCTGCCCTCACTCGGTGTGGTGGGCTCGATTCGAACCTCGGTCGCGAGAGACCCGCGGCGACCGCGCTGGTAGTAGGCGACCCCCGCCTGCACGTCGGCAACGGCCTCGCCGACGGCGCCAATCACGAGATCGGCGAAACCGTCTCCGTCGACATCACCGATCGTCAACGTCCCGCCGAAGACACTCCCCTGCTGCCCCATCGGGCTCACGATCGTGGCCCGCGGCGCCGTCTCCACCCCCGATGCGCCACCTCCGAAGACGTGGACTCGCCCCATACGCCGGATCCCGGAAGCGGTCTCCCGGTAGGCACCGACCGCGAGGTCGACGTACCCGTCTCCGTCCAGATCGCCCGAGCACGATACGGCCCACCCGAACTCTCCCTCTGCTTCGGGCGCCGGTGAGACCAACTCGATGGGCGCCGGTCTGCGCTCGGCGGCCGACAGCAAGTAGACGTAGACCCGACCAGCCTGTGCATGCCCATCGACGGTCTCGCCCGGAGCACCGACGACGAAATCCATCACGCCGTTTCCGTCGAGATCACAGGCCGCCGCCAGCGCGGAGCCGAATCCACCGCCCGCTTCGGCGTTGGGGCTCGCAAGGCGGTTCTCCTCGACGAACGCGCTCTCACCGCGCGGCAAGACGAAGACCCTACCGGCCTCGGTCCGCCCTTGCGCCGCGTCGGCGTAGGCGCCGACGAGCGCATCCGCTCGGCCGTCCCCAGAGAGGTCTCCAGCGAATACGGCGACCCGGCCAAAGGACCCCTCGACTCCAGTCGGCGTGATCGTCTCGACGTAGGCGAGGGTCGGACCGCGATAGCGATGAACGGCCTGACCGCCAATCGTTCCGACCAGGACGTCGGCGAAGCCGTCTCCATCGAAGTCGTTCGGTTGCCTACCAACCTCGAGGTATCGGACATCGGAGTAGCTGGAGCAGCCCCCCCGATTGCACGCCCGTACCCTCCAGAAGTATCGACGGCCGATCGGCACGGTGGTCGCGACCGGGAGCGGTGCATCGGGTCGCCACTGCGTCTCGGTCGCGGTGCCCGCGATGTCGTCCCCGAATGCGCAGAGGTCACGCGCCGCAGCATCACACGTCGCAGAGATCTGCACTTCGTAGCGGTCAGCGCGCGCCGCTGCCTCCCATCGCAACAGGGGACGCATGGCGTTACGGGGCCCCGGCTGGCCACTCGAGAGCGCGCTCCCCGTGAAGTAGCCGTTCCAAGGGAACCGCAGGAGCGGCGCCTCGGGCGGAGCAGGCGGCGGCCCTGCATCGACCGTCGGGTCGCCACCGTCTGGAGTCGGGGAGCCGCCGCCATCCTCGACACCTGCATCGCCGGCATCGGGACCGGCGTCCCTGGGGGTCGTGCCGGCGTCGTCGAAGGGCTCCACGCGAAAGCGGTCGAGGTCCACCAACGCACTACAGCCGGAGGCCAGCAAGACGCTGCCGAGGAGCCACGCCCAACGCTCAGAACCGCGTACGTACGCTGCCGACACAGCCGCCCTCCGTGCAGAACGCTCCACCCTGGACGCCGCTCGAGCGCGTCCCCATGCCAACCGCGAGCAGCGTCGCGCCGACCGCGGCGATCGAGAGGCCCGCGATCCAGAAGACGTCCGTCATCACCGCCAGCGTCCGTGTGTCGTCGAGCAGTCCCTGCTGCGCAGGTGTGCACGCCCCCGTCGCACCGCAGGCCTCGACGAGCTGCGCCTCGCCGTCCAGGGTCGCGACGCCGAGCGGGATCGCGACGGCGGCCGCCAGCGCTCCGGCGCCGATGAAAGCGAGCCCCGTGAGCTCGAGTGCGCCGAGGCCGTCTTCTCGCGGCCCCGAGGACGAGGGCGACGGCTCACTCGACGGTGGGGCGTCCCCCGCGAGTCGCGTCCGCAGCTCGCGAACGTGATCGAGGGTGTTCTCCCGGAACGGCGCGTCCGGCGGTGCTTCCGCCAGGTAACGCTCGAAGCTCTCGAGCGCATCGCGGTTCCGACCGAGGCGGATCTGGCACTGGCCGATGTTGTAGAGGATGAGCGGACCGCGCGGGTCCGCGCGCATGATCTCGTACGAGCGCTGATACCCATCGAGCGCGAGCGCGAAGTGACCTTCCTCGAACTGGCGGTCCGCCTCCTCGAAGTGGCGGCGCGCGGTCTCGCGATCTTGGGCTCGCGTGACCAGCGAGCCGCCAGCCAGCGCGACGAAGAGCAATAGCCCCACCCACTTTGCCATGCCGGACCGTGCCCCGTACGCGGGCGAGGTTCAAGTCGGGCTCGAGCTCTCGGGGGCACGTGCCCTGACGGCTGGCCGCGCGGGCGGTGAGAGGATATGGACTGCGCGGTGGCGCGCAGGTGGCGAGCGGCGTGGGCGCTGATCGCGGTCGTGAGCGGGTCGGGGCTCGCCGCCGCGCAGGAGCGCGTGCCGGAGCCGCCCGACGTGGAGCTCAGACCCGTGACGGTGCGCTTCCGCGCCGACGTCGCGGGCCTGCGCGTCCTCTACGCGCAAGATCCCGTGCTCGACGAGGGCGCGAGCGGGCTGGTGGTGCGCGCGGCGCCGACGTCGCGCTACGCGGAGCTCTGCGTCGCGCCTTGCGACGCGGAGCTGCCGCAGACGCACCTGGGGCTCGCGGTCGCGCGCGCGGGTCGGGTCCACCGCTTCGAGACGCCCCTCGGGCTCGACGGACCGACGGGCGTGCGCTTCGCGTGGGACGACCGATCGGAGCTCCGCCTCGCGGGCGTGATCGCGCTCGTCGCCGGCGCGGCCGTCGCCGTCCTCGCGGGCGGCCTGACGCTCGGGCTCGCCACCACCGACGCGGAGTACGCCGCGGGGCTCTCGACGAGCGGCCTCTTGCTCGCGGCCTCGCTCGGGGTCGGGCTCGCGCTCGCGCTGCTCGAGGACTCGGTGAGCTTCTCGGTGACGCCGCTCCCCGCCGACGGAGCCACGCTCTACAGCGCCGAGTGGCGTTGAGGTGCGCTATGCGTCGCGATCGTCCGCGGCGGGGTCGTCCTCCGCGGGGTCGTCGTCCGCCGCGGGATCGTCGTCGCGATCGTCGTCCGCCTCGCGGCGCGCCCGGTCCGCGAGCGCGCGCATCGTCGGCACGAGCATCTTGCGGCGCATCAGGACCACGAGCCGCTCGCTGAGCGTGACCGCGGCCTCCGTGAGCGCGGGGAGCCGCTCGGCCGGCACGTCGGGCAGGACGCCGCGCCGGAAGAGCGAGAGCTCGACCTCGACGAGCTTCGAGAGCGCGCGGGCGTAGTCGGCGAGGATCTCGACGGGCAGCATGCCCTCGGTCAGCCCCGCCTTGCGCGCCGCGCCGAGGACGCGGAGGATCTCGACGTCGTCGCCGCGGTAGGTCTCCTCGTCGCGGCCCGGGATCGGGCGCACCGCCCCGAGCTGCGTGAGCAGCTCGAGCTGCGACGGAACGACGCCCGACGCGAGCAGCTCCGCGCGCGTCCGCTCCTCGCCCTCGGCCTGCTCGAGCACGCGCGCGATCGTCGCGGCGACGGTCTCGTCCTGGTTGTCGAGCTCGCTCTCGTCGAGCACCGCCTTGATGACCTTGAGCGGCAAGAACCGCGTGCGCTGCAGCTCCTTGATCCGCTGGATCCGATCGACGAGCGAGGGATCGTAGTAAGCCATGTTGCGGCTCGTGCGCACGGGCTCGGGCAAGAGCCCCTCGCGCACGTAGTGCTTGATGGTCGCGGCCGGCACCCCGCTCATCTTCGCGAGGACGGACACCTTGACGAGCTCGTCGGACTCTCCCATCGCGCGCGCAGCGTACGACATCGGCTCAGTCGTTCGGTAGCGCGAGGTCGATCACGAGCTCGTCCCCCGCCGCGAGCTCGATGCGCGGCGTGTACACCTCGAGGTCCTCCGGACCGGGGATCGTCGGGTTGTCGCGCCCGATGTCCAGCACCGCCCCGACGAAGTAGCTGCCCGGTCGGATCGCGCGCAGCTCGTACGGGTGAGGGAACGTAGGCGTCGTGACCGGCACGAGCTCGCGCGGCGGGCCCATCGGCTGCGACGGGCTCGCGTCGTCCCAGTCGAAGACGCCGATGAGCAGGGAGCCGTCCGCGCTCCCCGCGTAGGTGACCTCGCCGCGGATCGACGCGCGGGTCGTTCCGGCGCCGGCGTCGTCCATCGGCACGGGCGCGCCATCGCAGCCCGCCGTCCAGGCCGCCACCATGAGCAGCCACCTCGCATGATCCACTGGTTCCTCCGTCGTCGCGCCCGTCACGGCCGGGCCTCGAAGAACAGGCGCCGCGCGTTGCCGCCCATCACGGCCTCGATCTGATCGACCGAGTAACCCTGATCGATCAGCGCCGCGAGGATGGTCTGGACGTAGCGGCGCATCATCCCGCTGAACTGCGGTCCGTCCGTCGCGAACATCGTCCGCTCGACCACGCCGCGCTCCAGCACCCGCGCGAGCACGCTCGGATACTGCGGCTCGCTCGACGTCACCGGCTCGCCGCGCTCGTCGATGACGAGCGGCCGCCCCAGCGCGCTCAGCTCGAGCCACACGTTGTCGTGCGCGGCGGCGAGGTCGAGGGCGTGCGCGACCGCGCGGGCGTCCCCCTGCCCGACGTGTGACAAGACGAATTCCACACGACCGAGGCCGTGCGCCCCGTCGTACTGTTCGACGACCTGCGCGAGCCCGGACGGGTCGTAGTACGCCGGGTCCGTCTGCGAGCCGGGGAACGGCGAGAAGCCCGTGTGCAGGAGCACCGCGACCCCGTGGCGCGCCGCGACGTCGTAGACGCCGAGGTACGCCGGGTCGTCGAAGCGCACCGCTTGGTGGGCGTGCGCGAGCTTGATGCCCGCGAAGTGCTCCGGGTAGGTCTCGATCCAGGACTCGAGCAGCGCGAGGCGATCGGTGGTCCACTCCTCGAAGTGCACGCTCGCGAGGCCACGCGCCCAGCCGTCTGCGTTCTCGGCCGACGCGAGGTGCGAATGGAGCGCCTCGTTCTCGAAGTAGCCGGTCGTGCGCGGGGTGTAGACCGCGAGCAGGAGCACGTGATCGACGCCGGCCCAGTCCGCCTGCGCGCGGATCCCGATGTGCGGCGCCCACGGGTCGAGGAGCCGGTCGATCAGCGCCGGCGCGTAGAGCCGCGCGAACGGCGGGAGCGAGCCGATGATGAAGCCGCGCCCGCGCTCGGCCATGCGCCCGAAGGACGCCGGGTGCAGGTGCGGATCGATCACCTCGATGCGGCGCCCGTCGACCTCGACCTCCGCGCGCGCGAGCGACGCCGCCAGGCAGGCGAGACCGAGCGCGAGCGCCGTGCCGAGCCGCCCTCGATGGAGGTGCCTCATCGCCCGGCCCCCGTCATCGGCGGGACCGCCTGGCGCCGCTCGTAGGGGGGGATCACGCCGACGCGCGCCACGACGTCGCCGTCGTACTCGACGCTCAGCCCGATGGGGTAGTACTCGAGGCTCTCGACGACGTCGGGCGCCGCGCCGAGCCCGGCCTCGACCACCGCGCGGCTCGCACCTGGGAAGGCGGGACCCTCCACCTCCGCGCCCTCCGACGCGCCGATGCCCACGACGAGCGCGTCGTCCGTCAGCAGGGTGGCCTCCGGCGAGGTGAGGACGACCTCGAGGCTCCCCTCGAAGCGCGCGAAGCCGATGCGATCGTTCACGAGCACGCCCGACGGCTCGCCGAGCTGGGCGCGGACCGCGGCGAGCGTCATCCCGAGCTGAACCTCACCGATCCCCTCGCCCGGCGCGATCCGAGCGCCCGGCGCCGGCGCCGGCCCCGTGCACGCGATCGCGAGGACGGCAGAGAGGGCGAAGCGACAGGCGCTCATGGCGCCATCGTGTACGGGCTCGGGCAGCGACCGTCGCGGCTGCAGATCCCGTAGGTCACGTCGAGGATGCCGCCCGTCGGGGGCTGGCACGCGACGCAGCGCGCGCCACCGGTGCAGTCGGAATCACCATGGCAAAGTTCGTTGTCGCCGCTCGGACAGCCGCCGGCGCGGCAGAACGCGCCGTTGTTCGGGTCGAACATGCCGAAGTGCACGCAGCACGCGTTGCCGCTGCAGTCCTCGGGGCCGTCGCACGTGCCCGGCGCGCTGAAGCCGCCGCTGCAGCTCGCCATCGCGCCGCAGGTCGCGCCCGACAGGCTCACGCAGCACACCTGCGGGGCCATGCAGCTCGTCATGCCGCAGCCGACGTAGCCGGCGCGCGGGTCACCGCCGGAGACGCTGCCGCCGCCGCCGCCGTCGGCGCCGGTCGAGCCCCCGGCGTCGGTCCCCGCGGGGCCCGCGTCGAAGGTGCCTGACCCGCCGGCGTCGATCTGGGGGATGGGGCCAGAGTCGACGCCGGGGGCCGGCGGACCTGCATCGACTCCCGTGGGCCCGGCATCGAGACCGCTGGGCGGGGGAGCGCCGGCGTCGGTGCCAGGGCGAGAGTCGTCGCAGGCAAAGGCGAGGAGGAGCGCGCAGAGCGCGGGGAGACAAACCGAGTTGCAGTTCTTCATGGGACCGTCCGATCGGTGGTGACGAGGCCGTCGAAGCAGGCGCCTGCGCCGTCGAGCGCGCCCGGATCGGGGGCCTCGAGGTGCGCGCGCAGGGTCGCGGTCACGTAGTGGCGGATGAGCGGCCACGCCTCCTCGGCGGGCAGGTCGTCGGGGCGGCACCCGTCGCTCGCGAGGCGCACGACGAGGTCGCTGATCTCGAGGCCGGCCTCCTGCGCGATGCGCAGCACGCCGCCACGCTCGCGACCGATGAGGCAGATGTCGCTGAACGCGAGGTGCCCCGCGCCCGTGACCGAGACGTAGCGGCTCTCGGGGTGGACGGCGTCCTCGAAGGTGCGCGCGACGGTCTCGGGGACGGCGATGAGGTCCGTCTCGCCACCCATGAGCAGCCCCGGTACGCGCTCGCGCGGCGCCGCGATGGTCGCGAGCGCGATCCACGCGCGCGCCCCGACGGAGCCGTCGTCGACGAGGGCCGCGATGGCGCCACCGCCCGCGCTGTGCCCCATCACCGCGACGCGCGAGGCGTCCACGCGGGGGTCGCCACGGAGCGCATCGAGCGCCGCGCGCAGCTGCGGGATCGCCCGGTCCGAGAGCTCCTCGCGCAGCACCGCGGCGAGGTTGCGCTCGGCGTGCTCGGGCGCGGCGACGACGAAGCCCCAGGTCGCGAGGTGCGCGGTCAGGAAGCTCGACTGTTGCCGGAACCCGCCGAGCCCGTGGCTGAACAGGACGAGCGGAAAGCGCCCCGCCGCCGCCGGCGCGTCGCGGCGGGCGAGGGTCGTGAAGCGGGTCGGCTCGGTGTCCGCGATGCGCCCCTGCATCTCCTCGGGGAGCGCGGCCCGCATGTCGTACACGTCGGCGGGCGCCGCGGCGGCGGCGGCGTCGGCGGGATACCAGAGCTCGACGAGCACGCCCTCGACGTCGAGCGTGGTCACGCCCGCCACGTAGGGCCCCGACTCGGCGTACTGGTCGCACGGCGGCGGGGTGTCGGTTCCACACCCAGCGGCCACGAGCAGTAGCAAAGTCGCAAGTCCAACTTTCAGCATGCTGGAAGTCGGACTTCTCACGATCGCGTGAGCCGGGCAACCGACCGCGTGAGGGTGCTCACGACCAACCCCAGCCGCTGGGCGGGTGGACCTCTCGTTCAGCGTGGCGTGGCGGGGGTGGGCGCGAGCCCGAGCGCCCGGACGAGCGCCGGTGGGCCGCGCTCCGCGAACCGAGCGCGCAGCGCGCGGCCGATCGCCCGCGCGAGGGGTGCCAGGTCGTCGCGGCCGAGCTCGAGCCGGACGGCGACCATCCCCTCGACGAGGCCCTCGACCACGAGCTGCTCGTCCGCGATCGTCGCGCTGACGATCGCCGCGTCGAGCGACAGCAGCTTGCCTCGGATCCGCACGCGGCGAGGCTACCCGGTCCTCAAGGGTGGCGGCACCCCGATCGCGCCACCGACCCGGAGCGCAGCTCGGCGCGGCGGTTCGCGCGACGACCGGCGCGCGTGTCGTTCGGCTCGGCGGGGTAGCTCTCGCCGCAGCCCGCGACGACGAGCCGCCCGCGATCGACCCCGCGCAGCGCGAGCCAGCGGGCGACCGCGACGGCGCGCCGCACGCTGAGCGCGACGTTGTTCGGCTCGCTGCCGCGGAAGTCCGCGTGCCCCTCGACGACGAGCGGCCCGCCGCCCGCGCGCGCGATCGCGAGGAGCGCGAACAGCGCCGGCCGCTCGCGCGCGCGCAGGAAGTGGCTCCCCACCTCGAAGTGGACGCTGCCGTCCGCGCTCGCCGGCGGCGGCTCGTCACGCCGAGGCGGCGTCGGATCGGGCGCGATGGGCGGCGGCTCCGGATCACACGACGGGCACCCGGTGCACTCGGGCCGCAGGGCGAGCGCGATCCCCGGCACGGTCGGGCAGCGGTCCGTCTCGTCGGGCACGCCGTCACCGTCGAAGTCGTCCTCGGGGCAGCCGTCCTCGTCGCCGAGGCCGTCACGATCCTCGGGCTCGTTCGGGCACGCGTCGCGCGTGTCGTCGATGCCGTCCGCGTCGTTGTCGGCGTCGGGGCAGCCGTCGTCGTCCTGGAATCCGTCGGCGTCCTCGGGCTCGTCGGGGCACGCGTCGACGTCGTCGGCGAGCCCGTCGCCGTCGCGGTCGCCCGCCGGCCGCTCGCCCGGCGTCGCGTAGCCGACCGTCAGGATCGCGCGGAAGTCCCCCGCGCCGTAGCCGCGCGCGACGCCCGCGCCCGCCGCCGCCGCGATCGAGAGGCCGTCGCCCGGGAGCACGCGCACGCCGCCGACCAGCTCGACGGGCGAGACCTGGGCCTGGCCGAAGCGCGCATCGAGCGCGCTCGCGCCCCACGACTCCACGGTGAGCTCGAAGACCGACGGGACCACCGCGACGGCGAGCGCGCCCGCCCACGTCAGCTCGTGGCCCACCCTCAGGCGCCCGAGATCCTGCTCGTCGCGGACGATCGCGCCGACGTTGCCGGTCACGCGCACGACGTCCGCGAAGCGCACCTCGAAGAGCAGCTCCGGGTGCAGCGTCCAGCCGCCCTCCCCCGCGAAGCGCGCCTGGAAGCGCGCCGCCTGCGCGGTCGGCGCGGTGCCGGTGAGCTGGAGCGCGAGCGCGAACGCGTCGTCCGCCTCGCCGAAGAGGCGCCCGCGCACGCCGAAGCCGAGGTCGCCCAGGCTCGTCCCGTCCGCGCGCGGCTGACCGACGACGTCGCGGCCCTCCATCACGAGGTTCACCGGCAGGCCCACGAAGAAGACGAGGCGCTCGAAGACGCTGAACGAGACGCCGAGCTGCGCCGCGAGCAGGTGCTCGACGACCGGCGCGATCTCCGTCGAGGCGTCCGACGCGCGGAGCTGGTAGACGAGCGGCGAGAGCGCGTAGTCGACGTCGAGCCGCGCGCCGAAGGAGAGGTGTCCGTGATCGTTGGGGCGCGCGACCGCGAGCCCGTCGGTCGGCGCCGGTCCCGGTCGATACTGATCGAGCCGGAGCGATTGCGCGGACGCGATCGACGCGATCGACGCGATCGACGCGAGCCACGCGAGCGCGAGGCCGGGGACGAGGATGGACCCCAGGCGGGACATCGCTCCGAGTATGCCTCCCCGCGCGCTCGTGGCGTGATTCTCCGTCGCGTGCTCAGGCGTGCAGGTGCGGGATGAGCACGGGGGCGACGCTGCGGACCTCGAGCCGCGCGCCGCGCACCTCGCGCACGCGCGGGTGCGTGTCGGTCACGACGATGCGCTCGAAGAGCCCCGCCGCTTCGATCCGCTCGAGCGCGTCGCCCGGGAACACGCCGTGCGTCGCGATCGCGTAGATCCGCGCCGCGCCCGCGTCGCGGTATGCGCGCGCCGCCTTCACCAGCGAGCCGCCGGTGCGGATCATGTCGTCGTAGATGATCACGGTGCGGCCCGCGACCTCGGCCGAGGTCGAGCGCACCTCCGTCTCGGTCCCCGAGAGCCGGCGCTTGAAGATGAACGCGGCGGTCACGCCGAGATCGTTCGCGAGCGACTCGACCCACTTCGCGCGCCCCGCGTCGGTGCACGCGAGCACGAAGTCGGCGCCCCCCGCGAGCTCGCGCGCGATGTCCTTCACGATCGGCTTGGCGTAGACGTGGAACCCGCGGATCTCGCCCTCGAGGTAGTGGGGGATGCCCTCGGAGTGCAGGTCGACGAGGAGCACGCGGTTGCCGTACGACGCGGGCGGGATCGACGAGAGCAGGCGCGCCCGACACTTGGCGGTGACGACTTCGCGCTCGCGCACGGCGCGCTCCATCGTCGAGTACCCGAAGTAGGGGACGACGAGCGTCAGGCGCCGCGCGCCGCCGGTGACGAGGCCGGTCGCGAGGTCGTAGAGCTCGAGCGTCGCCGCGTCGTCGATCGTGCCGCCGACGAGGACGACCTCGCGCCCGTCGACGTCCTCGAGCAGGCGGAACATGCGCTCTCCGTCGGGGAAGTCGGTGCGCTCGACGCCGCCGGGCTCACGGCCCTCGCCGAGGAGCGCGTCGCGCAGGTAGCCGTACGGACCGGTCGCGTAGAGGAGGAGCGCGTCGCTCATGCGCGTGACGGTACGGCGAAGCCGTGGGGCGAGGCGGTGAAATCGTCGCGAGAGCCCCGCCGCGACTTTTTCTCGCCGCCCCCGGAACCTCCCGCCGCGAGGCGCTGTCGGAACCCGCGAACGGACGACGAGAGGGCGGCCCCGCCAGCGGGCGAGACGGCCGACCCCGGACGAGACGAACGAACGTCGCGGCGCAGCGCCGCAGAGGGAGACGAGCGCCATGAGCACGGGAGAGACGCAGCGTTGGGGGATCGCGGCGAGCGCGCCGCCGGTGGATCCGGCCGAGATCGAGACGCACGAGCGCGCGGTCGAGGTCGTGGTGATGTGGGGCGACAGCGTCCTGTGCGTGGAGCACGTGAGCCCCCCGCGCGACGTGATGGTCGAGACGGTCGGCGAGGCGATCGCGCCGTTCCCCGCGGTCGTCGAGCGCGATGGACGGCTGCTGTGCGTCGTGCCGGCGGGCGCGACCGGCGCCGTCTACGCGGGCGACGCGACGCGGACGTTCGCCGAGCTCGCATCGCAAGGCGCGTTGACGCCGTTCGACGGGCTCGAGGGCGCCTCGCTCTACGCCTTGCCGGAGGGCGCGAGCGCGCGCGTCGAGCACGCGGGGCTCTCGGTGCTCGTGCGGCCGACGCACGCGGCGAGGACGGTGACCGCGACCGGCGCGGTGCCGTGGCGCCGCTACGTGTGGATCGGCGCCTCGATCGGCGTGCACGCGCTCGTGTTGGTGATGTTCTACTTCCTGCCGCCGAGCTCGAGCGCGCTCAGCCTCGACGCGATCAGCGCGCAAGATCGGATGGTCCAGTACCTCGACTCGGCGCGCGCGAACGAGCCCGAGCCGCCGGTGACCTGGGAGGACCGCGCGGACGACGGCGCCCCTGGCGATCCGGGGCGCGCGCACGCGGGCGAGACCGGCGACAGCGGCCGCGAGGACGCGCCGCAGACGAACCGCCGCTTCGCGATCCAGGGCAACGAGCGCGACCGCGCGCTCTCCCGCGAGAACCTGCGCGAGACGATGGCCGAGCGCTCGATCATCGGCACCGTCGCGACCGTGATGGGCGCGTGGAACGTGCCGACCTCCCCGTTCGGCGCGGACCGCCCCCGCGGCGACGACGCGATGAACGCGATCGGCGAGATGCTCGGCGATCAGGCGGGCGACAGCTTCGGCCGCTTCGGGCTCGGCATGCTCGGCACCGGCCGCGGCGCGGGGGGCGACGGGCTCGGCACCTACGGGGTCGGCCAGCTCGGCACGATCGGGACCTGCCGCGGGACGAACTGCACCGGCGGCCACGGGCCCGGCGGCTACGGCAGCCGGGCGGGGACGCTCCGCGAGCGCCGCGGGATCACCGTGGGACCGATGGACTCGAGCGCGCAGGTGCTGGGCGGGCTGAGCCGCGACGCGATCCGCCGCGTCGTGCGCCGCAACCTGCCGCAGGTCCGACACTGCTACGAGCAGGGGCTGACCAACCACCCGAGCCTCGAGGGGCGCGTGGTCGTGAGCTGGACCGTCGACTCGAGCGGCACGGTGCAGCGCTCCGAGGTCGCGCAGAGCACGCTGGGCAACGCGGGCGTCGAGTCGTGCATCGCGAGCGCGGTGCGCCGCTGGACCTTCCCGCAGCCGGACGGTGGGATGCCCGTCGGCGTCAACTACCCGTTCATGCTCCAGTCGCCGGACTGAGGCCGGCCCTCGAGCGGCGGCATCGTCGAGCTCACCGAACGGCGCGTCCCTCCGCGGGGCGCGCCGTTCGCGCGTCCGTCACCAGCGGCCGCCGCGGTGGCGACAGCGGCGGCGGTGCTCCCACGCCCTCGCGTCGTCGTACGAGGGGCCGCGCCAGTCGACCTCGAGGGTGACGCCGCGGGCGGCGACCGGCTTCTCGAGATCGCGCGGCGCCGCCGCGACGGGCGCGGCGCGCTCGTGCCACGCGAGCGCGCCGGCGCCGCCGGTCAGCCCCGCGAACGCCATCCACGCCGACGCGGCCGCCGCGTCGAACCGGACGGCGCGCACGAGGGGCAGCGCGACGACGGCGAGGCCGGCCGCGGCGACGAGCGCCGCCCAGCCCGGGACCTCACCGACGCCGGACGCGACGAAGAGCAGCGCCGCGCCGCCGAGCGCCGCGAAGAGGCCCCAGGTGCGCCCGAGGGCCGCGCCGACGAGCCCCGCGAAGAGCGGGACGACGGCGAGCGAGGTGAAGGGCGAGCCCTCGCGCAGCGCGAGGAGCCCGAACGTGACGAGTACTGCGAGCGCGCCGAAGCCGGCCGCCCACCTCGAGGAGGTGTCAGAGGACATGCGCCAGCGACGCGCGAGGCGCGACGCGCATTCTGGACAAGATGTCAGCCGCGGCGGCGGCGGGCGACGAGCGCACCGAGCAGCCCGAGCACGGCGAGCCAGAGCGCGCCGGCGCGCGGGGGCGCGGCGCGGCAGCTGCAGCCGTCCTCGATCGGCTCGATCGGCTCGCTCGCGCCCGCGTCGGGCGACGCGCACGCCGTCGTGCACGCCGCCGGGCTCACCGCGCCGCGGCCTGGGTCGCAGAGCTCGCCGCGATCGACGACGCCGTCGCCGCACGCCGCGAGCGCGCAGCTCGTGCGGCACGCGTCGGGGGCCTCGTCCGAGTTGAGCTCGCCCTCGTCGCACGCCTCGCCCGAGTCGAGCACGCCGTCGCCGCAGGCCGCGAGGCGGCACGTCGTGCGGCACGCGTCGGGCGCGTCGTCCGAGTTCGCGTCGCCCTCGTCGCACTCCTCGGCGAGGTCGACGAACGCGTCGCCGCAGGTGTTCCAGCACTCGCTCTCGAGCCCCGTCGGCTCGAAGCACGCCCAGCCCGGCTCGATGCGACAGAGCGCGCTGCAGCCGTCCCCGTCCGCGGCGTTGGCGTCGTCACACGTCTCGCCCGGACCGACGCGGCCGTCGCCGCACGCCGTGTCGCACTCGCCCTCGGCGTTCGCCACGAAGCCCGGCAAGCACGCGCACAGCGGCGGCATCCCGATCCGGTTCACGCAGCGCTCGCGCGGCCCGCACGAGTGCAGGCTCCGCGCGCACTCGTCGACGTCGGCGCAGTCGAAGCCCGAGCCCATGAACCCCTCGCGGCACGCGCAGCTGTACGCCCCGGTGGTGTTCGTGCACGTCGCGTCGGGGTGGCAGCGGTGGGTTCCGTCCGCGCACTCGTCGAGGTCCTCGCACTCGAACCCGTCGCCCGTGTAGCCGCCGTTGCAGACGCAGCGCCAGTCTCCCGGGAGGTTCTCGCACATCGCCGCGGTCGAGCAGCGGCTCGTGAACGCGGGGTCCGCGCACTCGTTCACGTCCGCGCACGTCCTCCCGTTGCCCATCCAGCCGTCGTTGCAGGCGCAGCTGAACGAGCCCGGCGTGTTCGTGCAGAGCGCGTTGCGATCGCAGTCGTGGCTGCTCTCGCGGCACTCGTCGATGTCGGTGCACGCGACCCGCCCGTCGCCCCGATAGCCGCGGTTGCAGTCGCACGCGAACGAGCCGACCGTGTTGCGGCACGTCGAGTTGGGGCGGCACATCGCGACGAAGACCGGATCGCGGCACTCGTCGACGTCGGTGCACGTCCGGCCGTTGCCCGAGAAGCCGGCGTTGCACGCGCACGTGAAGCTGCCGGGTGTGTTCGTGCACGTCGCGTTGCGGTCGCAGTCGGCGAGGCCGCTCGTGCACTCGTTCACGTCGCGGCACCCCGTCGCGCCGCGCCCGGTGCCGGTGTAGCCGGCCGGACAGGTGCAGGTGAAGTCGCCCGGCGTCGGCGAGGGATCGTTGCAGATCGCGACCGGGTGGCAGTCGGCGAGCCCCGCGTTGCACTCGTTCTGGAGCGCGCACGTCGTCCCGTTGAACACGTAGCCGGTCTGGCAGGTGCACGTGTAGCCCGGCGCCGTCCAGCTCCCGAGCGGGCGCTCGGTGCACGACACGCCGTTGGGACCGCACGGGTTGCTCGCGCACTCGTTGATGTTCTGGCACCCGGTGCCGGGGTTGCGCCCGTCGCCCATGTAGCCGGCGTGCGGGCACTGGCACGTGAACACCGCCGACGAGCCCGGGGTGTCGACGCAGGTCGCGATCGCGACGCAGGTGTGCGTGCCCGCCATGCAGGCGTCGACGAGCTGGCAGCCGGTCGCCGTCGCCGCGTAGCCGGCCGGGCAGCTACACGTGTAGCCCGGCGCGCTCCAGCCCGCGCCGACGGCGCGCTGCGTACACGACCCGGGCGCGCACGGGTTGCCCGAGCACTCGTTCGGATCGAGGCAGCGATCGCTCCAGTTCGTGTCGCTCGCGATCGGCGCCGGCGAGGTCCCGTTCACGCAGCGGAAGTCGAACGCGTAGTTGTGCGTCCCCGTCGCCGAGTACGTCGCGCGGACCTCCACGAAGCTCGCGCCGCAGGCGAGGTAGCTCCCCGGGAAGGTCGAGGCGGTCAGCATGTTGCAGCCGACGCTCTCGGCGCCCTGCGGGAAGCCGGCCGAGCGCGCGTTCGTCAGCTCGTTGAGGTTCGTGAAGCCGTCCGCGTCGCGGTCCGCGTTCCCGAGCGCCACCGACCAGCCCGAGGCGCGGTACGTCGCGCCGAACGGGTTCAGGCACGGCAGGCGCGGGTGGACCGTCGAGGCGTTGCAGGAGCCGCCGCCGCTCGGGTGGACGTGGCAGTCGTAGCACTCGTACCCGGCGCCCATGTACGCGGGCGAGACGTAGTCGGGGTAGGCGCTCGCGACGGAGGTCGAGCCCAGGATCAAGAGGAGACACGAGCCGGCGGCGAACGACGAGCGCATCGGCACCCCTTCGAAGGGAGGAAAGAGAGCGAGCCGCGCCATTGTAGCGCGCGCCCCGCGCCCGACGACGACGACGCGGTTACGCGCGTCCGCCGCCCCTGTGAGCGTTCCCTTGGGTCGCCCGTGGCACGGCATGGCCCCCGGGAGTACGGTTCGCGCCGTGAACAAGGTCGATGTGGCCATCCTCGGCGGGGGACTGGCCGGAAATCTCCTGGCCCGCCAGCTTCGTCGCACGCGCGACGACCTCAGCGTCCTCGTCGTCGAGCCGTCCCACGAGACGAGCTGGAAGGTCGGCGAGTCCACCGTGGAGATCGCCAGCGACTACCTCGTCCGGCGGCACGGGCTCTCTGCCTATCTCTACGACCGGCAGCTCCCGAAGAACGGCCTACGCTTCTTCTTCGACACGCCGGACAAGGACGCCGACCTCTTCGAGATGAGCGAGCTCGGCTCCGATCACCTGCCGCTCTTCCCGACGTTCCAGCTCGACCGCGCCCGGTTCGAGGCGGACCTGCGCGTGATGACGCGCGCCGCGGGCGCCGAGCTGCGCGAGGGCGAGACCGTCCGCTCGATCGAGCCGGGCACGCCGCACCGCGTGACGGTGCGCAGCGACGGCCAGGAGCGCGCCGTCGAGGCGCGCTGGGTGGTCGACTGCACGGGGCGCGCGCGCGTCCTCTCGCGCACCCTCGACTCGGGCACCGAGGTGGACCACGGCATGGCCGCCGTGTGGGGGCGCTTCTCGAACGTCGTCGACCTCGACGCGATGCCGAACGCCGCGTGGCGCGGGCGCGTGCGCTGGACCTCGCGCGTCCTGTCGACCAACCACTTCTGCTATCCGGGCTACTGGATCTGGTTCATCCCGCTCGGCGAGGGCGTGATCTCGGTCGGCGTCGTCGGCGAGAAGGCGATCTTCCCGCGCGGCGCGCGCACGCCGGAGGGCTTCCTCGCGTTCCTGCGCGAGCACGCCGCGGTGAAGGCGCTCCTCGAGCCCGCCGAGCTGCTCGACGTGCACGGCTTCTCGCAGCTCGCCTACGGGACCAAGCAGTTCTTCGACGGCGAGCGGCGCCTCGCGATGGTCGGCGACGCGGCCGCGTTCCTCGACCCGTTCTACAGCCCGGGCTCGGACTTCATCTCGGTGCAGAACGACATCGTGACGGACCTGATCCGGCGCGACGCGGCGGGCGAGGACGTCGGCGCGCTCGCGGGCGACTTCGATCGCTTCATGCAGATGCGGTTCGAGGCGACGCTGCTGCTCTACCAGCAGCAGTACAAGGCGCTCGGCAGCTTCGACATCATGAGCGCCAAGTGGAACTACGACCTCGCGACCTACTACAACCTCTGGCTCGACGACTACATGGGCGACAAGCACCTCGACCCGCGCCACGTGCGCGCGCAGGTGCGCCGCAAGAAGTTCATCCTCGAGGCGCTCGCGGCGTTCCGCGATCGCTTCCGCGACATGGCGGCGCGCACGCTGGCCGACGGCCGCTACCACCGGCACAACCTCGGGATGTACAACCCGGGCACGAACCTCGACTGGTTCTGGCGCGAGGTCGGCACCGGCCGCACGCGGCGCCGCCAGAACGAGGTGACGGCGAGCATCTTCGAGGCGATCGAGCAACAGACCGCGTGGGCCTTCGAAGCGGACAGGCGCGGCACGGCGAGGAAGCAAGCGTGAAGAAGGTCGACGTCGCGATCCTCGGCGGCGGGCTCGCCGGGAACCTGCTCGCGCGGCAGCTGCGCCGCGAGGTCCCGGGCGCGTCCGTCATGGTGATCGAGCAGAGCCACGAGCGCGGCTGGAAGGTCGGCGAGTCGACCGTCGAGATCGCCGCGCACTACCTCGGCGTCAAGCTCGGGCTGAGCACCTACCTCTACGACCAGCACCTGCCGAAGAACGGGCTGCGGTTCTTCTTCGACACGGATCGGCGCGACGCCACGCTCACGCAGATGAGCGAGGTCGGGACGGACCGGCCGCCGCCGACCCCGAGCTTCCAGCTCGACCGCGCCCGCATCGAGCAAGACCTCTTGCGAATGAACACCGAGGACGGCGTCGACGTCCGCGTCGGCGCGCCCGCGCGGAACCTGGACCTCGACGCGCGCACCTTCGCGCTCGAGGGCGAGACGATCGGGGCGCGCTGGATCGTCGACGGCACCGGCCGCGCGAGCACGATCGCGCGCATGCGCGACCTGCGGCTGCCGATGGAGGCCGTCCACCCGATCGCGAGCGTGTGGGGCCGCTACGAGGGCGTGCGCGACTTCGACGACGTCCCCGATCGCGCCTGGCGCGCGCGCAGCCGGTACGTGGCGCGCTCGCTGAGCACCAACCACTTCATGTACCCCGGCTACTGGATCTGGTTCATCCCGCTGGGCCGCGGGGTGACCAGCGTCGGGATCGTCGGAGAGAAGCACGTCTTCAAGCGCGGGAGCCGGACGCCGGAGGGGTTCCTCTCGCTCGTGCGCGAGCACGGCGCGCCGGCGGCGATGATGGAGGGCGCGCGGCCGCTCGACCTCGAGGGCTTCACGCAGCTCGCGTACGCGACCAAGCGCTTCTTCCACGGCGGCGAGCGCTGGGCGCTGCTCGGCGACGCGGGCGCGTTCCACGACCCGTTCTACAGCCCCGGGTCGGACTTCATCTCGCTCGAGTGCGACTTCACGACGGACCTGATCCGCCGCGAGCTCGCGGGCGAGGACGTCACGGATCGGGCCCGCACGTACGACGCGTTCATGCAGTTCCGGTACGACGCGACGCTCCTGCTCTACAAGGACCTCTACCCCTGCTTCGGCTGCTACGATCTCATGCGGGTCAAGCTGAACTTCGACCTGGGCTGCTACTACAACCTCTGGCTCGACCCGATCGTGAAGGGCGAGCACCTCGACGAGAAGTTCCTGATGAGCGAGCTCGCGCGAGGCCCCGAGACGCTCGCCGCGCTCGAGCACTTCTCGAAGCTCTTCCAGCGCGCGCGCGAGCACCTCGTCGCGACGGGGGCGTACTACGAGAAGAACCTCGGCGAGTACAACGTGGGCGTCGACTGCCTGCGACACTGGCTCGAGGAGGTCGGCACGCCGCGCAAGCGCCGCCAGATCCGCGAGCGCACCGAGGAGGTCTTCAACTACGGCCGCCGCGAGGCGCTGAAGCTCCTCGGCGAGGACGACGGCAAGACGCTGCGCCTCGACGAGCTCGTCCCCGCCTGACGAACCGCGGGGTCGGCTTGCGCCGGCGCGGCTCGCGGACATGTCTCGTACCTGGCCGTGAGCGCGACCCCCGACGACGACGAGGACGAGCGCCATGGACGCGTGTCGTCCGTGATGATCGCGTCGCGCCGCAACGCGGCGCGGGTGATCGGGCGGCTCGAGGTGTCGAGCTGGCGCCGGATCGGGATCGCGCTCGCGTGCCTCGCGCTCGCGGCGGCGATCACCCTCGTCCCGCCCTACCCGGATCTGCCCGACGCGGCCCGGTGGGCGCTGTTCATCACCGTGCTCGCGGCGGGGCTCTGGATCACCGAGGCGATCTCCGCGTTCGCGGTGGGGCTGCTCGTGATCGGGCTCAGCGTGGCGATCCTCGGCCGCCCCGGCGGCGTGTTCGCACAGGACGAAGAGACCTGGAAGATCTTCCTCGAGCCGTGGGGCAGCCCGCTGATCTGGCTGTTCTTCGGCGGGTTCGTGCTCGCGCGCGGCATCTCGCGCTCGCGCCTCGACGCGTGGCTCTCGCTCGCGGTCCTGCGCCGCTTCGGAGCCTCGCCGAGCCGCGTGCTGTTCGGCGCGATGGGGGTGACGTTCGCGTTCTCCATGTTCGCGTCGAACACCGCGACGAGCGCGATGATGATCGCGACGCTCGCGCCCGTCGTCGCGGCCTACCGCGGCCAGGGCTTCGCCAAGGCGCTGCTGATCGGGGTGGCCTTCGCGGCGAACCTGGGCGGCATGGCCACCCTCATCGGCACGCCACCCAACGCGATCGCGGCGGGCTTGCTCGCGACCCGCGCGCCGATCGGGTTCGCGAAGTTCATGGTCGTCGGCCTGCCGGTCGGGCTCATCTCGCTGATGATCGCGTGGAGGTTCCTCGTGTGGACGCTCGGGAGCGAGCGCGCCCCGATCGATCTGTCCGCGCTCGAGCGTCCAGCACGAGAGCAATCAGCCTTGCCTGCGTGGCGCCGGCTCGTCGTGATCGGGACCGCGCTCGTCACCGTGGTCCTCTGGATGACCGAGCCGCTCCACGGGATCATGCCGCCCGTCGTGGCGCTCGTGCCGGTGACGGCGCTGACCGTCTCCGGCGTGCTCGGCTCGGCGGACATCCGGGGGCTCGAGTGGGACGTGCTGCTGTTGCTCGCCGGCGGGCTCACGCTCGGGGTCGCCGTGTCGCGCACCGGCCTGGCCGACTACCTCGTGCGAACGCTCCCGGTCGAGGGCGCGAGCCCGCTCGCGCTCGCCGCGGTCCTCGCGCTCGCCACCGCGGTCCTCTCGAACTTCATGAGCAACACCGCGACCGCGAACATCGTCGCGCCGATCGGTCTCGCGCTCGCCGGCGCCTCGGGCGCGGAGGCGCCCGTCGTGGTCGCGATCGGGCTGTCGGCGTCCGCGGCGATGGCCCTGCCGATCTCGACGCCGCCGAACGCGATCGCCTTCGCGTCGGGGGAGCTGACGACGCGCGACTTCATCCCGCTCGGGGTGCTGGTCGGCGCCGTCGCGACCGCGCTCGGCGTGCTCTGGTCCGCGCTCGTGCTCGGGTGAGCTCGCCGCTGCGTGCTCCGCCTGCCCGCCTCCGTGGCGCTCGAGCGAGGGCGCGTACGATGGGTCGACCGCCGTGGAGTGATAGGATCGTCGCCGCGATGCGACGCAGCCTGCACCGGACTGAGCCGCCACGCTTCGATCGCCCGATCGCGCTCGACGAGCACGTCGCCGCGTTGCCGCCCGGGGGCGCGGTCAAGGGCATGTTCCTGCGCGACCCGCTCGCGGTCGCGGCCGAGGGCGACCCTCGCGCCGACCTCTTCGCGCTCGCGGGCCTCCCGCCGCGCCGGGTGCTCCCGTTCTTCGACTACCCCTACGCCGACCACATGCGGCTCCTCGTCGCCGCCAGCCGGCTGCGCTGGCCCGACCAACCGATCGGCGAGGGCCTGCGCAGGATCGGGCAGCGTGGCTACGACACGCTGCTCGGCCACAACATCGGCCGCGTCATATTCGCCGCGATGGGCCGCGACTTCGGCCGCGTCGTCTCGGTGGGCGCCCGGGGCTGGAAGGTCGGCGTGAGCTTCGGCCAGGTCGTCTTCGAACCGCTCGGCGAGCGCCACGGCGCCTACCACATGCGCAACCTCCCTTGCTTCATCGAGACCTACCAGGTCGGCGTCGTGGAGGGCGCGATGCGGACCTGCGGCGTCGTCGGCGAGGTGTGGGTCCGCCTGGACTCGTTGTCCGACGGGACCCTCGAGTTCTGGTGGGACTGAGCGCGTCCTCTGCATGGCGGTCGCCGACGCCGGCGCTCGAGGGCGTTTGGCGCTTCCCGCGAGGCGGGACCTCCGGCACGCTCGCCGCGCTGCGCCATGCACCGCATCGCCCTCGCCACCCTGCTCCACCAGCGCGCGAAGGTGATCGCGGCGCTCGCCGGGGTCGCGTTCGCCACGGCGCTCATGGTGATCCAGGTCGGGCTCTACGACGGGCTGCGCGCGCGCGCGTCGGTGCTCGTCGACCGCATCGGCGGCGACCTCTGGATCATGGCCGACGGCACCTCCATGGTGGACGACAGCGAGCTGCTCGCGACGGGCTCGGACGCGTCGGTGCGCGCGCACCCGTGCGTCACGCGGGTCCGGCCCGCGATCGTGGCGTGGCTCCCGTACCGGACGCCGGCCGGCGCGCGACACACCCTCCAGCTCGTGGGCACCGAGCGCGGCGCGCCGCTCGTCCCGTGGTCGATGGCCGAGGGCCTGCCCGACGATCTGCGCGGGCCGGAGCGCGTCGCGATCGACGAGGGCGACCTCTCGCGCCTCGGGCTCTCCCCGCCGCTCGTCGGCAGCCGGCTCGAGATCGCCGAGACGGACGTGCGCGTCGCCGCGGTCACGACGGGGATCCGCAACGTCTCGCTCATCCCGATCGTGTTCGCGGACATCGCGACCGCGCGCGCGCTCGCCGGCGCGGCGCCCGAGGGCGCGACGTACTGGGTGCTCGACCTGGCGCACCCGAGCTGCGCGCCGTCGATCGCGGCCGAGGTCGAGCGCGACCCGCGCCTCGCGGCGCTCACCCGCGCCGAGCTCGCCGCTCGTACGCAGCACCACGTCGTCACGGAGTCGGGCGCGGGCGTGGCGCTCGCGTTCGTCGCACTGCTCGGGCTGATCGTCGGCGTGGTGATCGTCGGCCAGACGCTCTTCTCGCTGGTGCGCGAGCACCACAAGGAGCTCGGCATGCTGCGCGCGGTCGGCGCGACGCGCGGCGAGCTCGCCGCGTTCGTCGGGTGGATGGCCGCGTTCGTCGCGGTCGCCGGCGGCGCGCTCGGCCTCGGGCTCGCGTACCTCGTCGAGAGCGGCCTCGGGGGACGCAGCGTCGGGCTCGTCTACGGCCCGGAGGCGATCGTGGGCGGCCTCGGCGCGGTGTTCGTGATGTGCGGCGTCGCCGCCGCCATCAGCCTCGCGAGCGTGCTGCGCCTCGACGTCGTGAAGGTGCTCCAGTGACCGCGCTGCTCGAGGCGCGCTCGATCGTGTTCGACCACGGCCAGCCGCCGTTCGTCACGCACGTGCTGCGCGACCTCTCGCTCGCGATCCACCCGGGCGAGCTCACCGTGCTGATGGGCCCGAGCGGCAGCGGCAAGACCACGCTCATCTCGATCCTCGCGGGCCTGCTGCGCCCGACGTCGGGCACCGTCGAGCTCGCGGGCGAGCGCCTCACCGACCTCGACGACGCCGCGATCACCGCGGCGCGGCGCCGCTCGCTCGGGTTCGTGTTCCAGGCGTTCCACCTCTTCGACGCGCTGAGCGCGGTCGACAACGTGGCCGAGATCCTCGCGCTCTCGGGGACCCCGATCCGCGAGGCGCGCGCGCGGGCGCGCGAGCTGCTCGTGCGCTTCGGGCTCGGCGAACGGCTCGCGCATCGGCCCGGGCAGCTCTCGGCCGGGCAACGCCAGCGCGTCGCGATCGCGCGGGCGCTCGCGCCGGGGCCCAAGATCGTGATCGCGGACGAGCCGACGGTCGCGCTCGACGGGTCGACCGCCAAGAGCGTGATGAAGCTGCTGCGCGAGTACGTGAGCGGCGGCACCGCGGTGCTGCTCGTCACGCACGACACGCGCCTCGTCGAGCCGACGGATCGCGTGGTCGCGATCGAGGACGGGCGCATCGTGCGCGACGGGCGGACGGCGATCGCGAGCCGCCGCGGTGGGGAGGAAGAGGAATGAGCCGGACGGCGAAGATCGGGCTCGGCGTGGTGGCCGCGCTCGTGGTGCTCGGCGTGGCGCTGCGCCTGCGGGCCAACGCGAGCGCGGCGGTCGTGACGGTAGAGCGCGGCGAGATCCGCCGCACGATCGCGCTGCGCGCGATCGTCGTGCCGGCGGGGGGCGTGACGCACGTGGTCGCCGAGACCGCCGGTCGCGTGACGCGCGTCGACGTGCGCGTCGGCGACACCGTCGAGCGCGACCAGCCGCTCCTGGCGCTCGAGGCGAGCCGCGATCGGCCGAGCTTCGACCTGCTCGGCGAGGCCGAGACCCTGCGCGCGCCCACCGCCGGCGTCGTGCTCGCGCGCAACGTCGAGGTCGGCGACGCGCTCGGCACGCTGATCCCCGCGCCGCGGCCGCTGTTCGAGCTCGCGGACACGAGCGCGCTCGAGCTGCGGCTCGAGATCGACGCGCGCGACGTCGAGCGCGTCGCGGCCGGCGCGATCGTGCGCGTCGGTGAGCGCGAGACGCGGATCGGGCGCCTGGCGCCACGCATCGAGCGTCGCGAGCACCCCCTCGACGACGTCGCCTCGCGCGCGCGGACCGACGTGCGCCTCGCGTGGGCGCCGCTCCCCGACGGCCTCGACGCGGTGGTGGGCCAGCGGCTCGACGTGGTCGTCGAGGAGCCCGCGCGCGAGGTCGACGCGCGCGTCCCGCGCGAGGCAGTCCTCGTGCGCGAGGGCCGCGCGCTCGTGCGCGTGCGCGACGGCGTCTGGGTGAGCGAGGTCGAGGTCACCCTCGGCGCGTGCGACGACACGCACGTGGAGATCTCGGGCGTGGCCGCGGGCGCGAGCGTGGTGGTGGGCCCGTGACCGTGACCTACGACCGCGTCGTCGTGCTCGTGCTCGTGCTCCTCGGCATCGGCGCCGGCACCGTGCTGCCGATCATGCGCGCGCGCGCCAAGAAGGAGAGCACCTCGGGCGGGCTGACCTTCCACCAGCCGCGCCGCGATCTGGGCGAGCGCGCGACCGGCCTCGTCGTGGGCCTGCTCGGCGCGGGGCACCTCGCGTGGGGTCCGCTCTACGCGTGGCTCGGACCCGACGCGCTCTGGGTCACGCGCGTCCCGCCGTGGCTCTTCGCGCTCGGCGCGCTCCTCTACCTCGTCGGGCTCGCGATCGTCGTGGAAGCGCAGCGCACGATGGGTCGCTCGTGGCGCATCGGGATCGACCAGAACACGACCTCGCTCGTCAGCGACGGCGTCTACTCGCTCGTGCGCAACCCCATCTACGTCGGCGCGATGGTGTGCGGCTGGGCGATCACGCTGTGCACGCCGAGCTGGCTCACCGTCCTCGGCGCGCTGGGCTACACGGTCTTCATCCAGGTGCAGGTGCGCTACGAGGAGCGCCACCTCTACGCGCTCCACGGCGAGGCGTTCGACGCGTTCGCTGGCCGCGTCGGGCGCTTCATCCCGCTCCCGCAGAAGACATTGCGCCCCTCCGAGCGCGCGCTCCTGGCGCGCCTGGCCGAGGCGGTGATCCCCTCGGGGCCGCGCGTCCCGGGCGCCGGCGAGGCGACGCCCGCGCTCGTGCAGGCCGCCCTCGACGAGGCGCCCGCCGAGTCGGCGTTCCTCGTGCGCGGCGCGCTCTGGGGCATCGAGGCGGTGAGCGCGATCGCGCACGGCGAGCGCTTCAGCGAGATGAGCGTGCGCGATCGGGAGCGGCTGCTCTCGCGCTGGCTGAGCGAGGCGCCGGGGCTGTCGCGCCACGCGCTGCGCGGGCTCGTCGCGCTCGTGAAGACCGCGCACTTCGACGCGCCGCACGTGGCGCGCGCGACCGGCACGCGCACCTACCCGCGCTCGCGCGCCGAGCCGCCGAGGTGGCTCGCGCGCACGCGCGACGGCGCCTCGATGCGCGAGGACGAGACGATCGAGGTCGACGTCGTGGTCGTGGGCACCGGCGCGGGCGGCGCGCCCGTCGCCTACGAGCTCGCGCGGCGCGGCCACGCCGTCCTGATGCTCGAGGAGGGCCGCTACTTCGGGCGTCACGAGATGGTCGGGCGCGCCTCCGAGGCCCGCCGCGCGATGTTCCGCGAGGGCGGCCAGACGCTCGCCTTCGGCAACGTGATGATGCCGATCTGGACGGGCGTGACCGTCGGCGGCTCCACGACGATCAACTCGGGCACGTGCTACCGCACCCCGCAACGTATCTTGCGGCGCTGGCGCGACGATCTGGGCCTGTCCGACTTCACCGACGAGGCGATGGCCGAGTGGTGCGCGCGGGTCGAGGCGATCCTCGGCGTCGAGCCGACGCCCGAGGCGATCCTCGGCGGCGGCGCCCACGCGATGCGGCCGGGGCTCGAGAAGCTCGGCCTCGCGGGCCACGCGATCCTGCGCAACGCCCCCGGCTGCGACGGCCAGGGCCGCTGCATGTTCGGCTGCCCGACGGGCGCGAAGGCGAGCACCAACGAGAGCTACGTGCCGCGCGCGGTCGAGGGGGGCGCCGGCCTCGTGACGCGCGCGCGCGTCACCGAGGTGAGCGTCGAGGACGGACGGGCCAAGGGCGTCGTCGCGCGGACGGCGGGCGGCGCGACGCTGCGCGTGCGCGCTCGCGCCACCGTCCTGTCCTGCGGCGCGCTGATGACGCCGATCGTGCTCGCGCGCCAAGGGCTCGCCAACCGCTCGGGCCGGCTCGGCGCGAACCTCTCCGTGCACCCGGCCGCGCCGGTCCTCGCGCGTTTCCCGCGCCGCGTCGCGATGCAGGAGAACGTGCCGCAGAGCTGGGCGATCGAGGCGCTCGCCGACGAGGGCGTGATGATCGAGGAGTCGGGCAACCCGCCCGAGGTCGTCGCGGTCGCGCTGCCGTTCGTCGGCGCGCGCCTGCTCGAGACGATCGAGCGCTACGACCAGCTCGCCGCGTTCGGCGTGATGATCGAGGACGCCTCTCGAGGCACCGTGCGCCCGGGCCGCGGTGGCCGCGTCGCGATCCGCTACTCGATGAGCGACGCCGACGCGCACAAGCTCCAGCGCGGCGTCGCGCTCACCATCGAGGCGTTCCTCGCCGCGGGCGCCGAGGTCGTCTACCCCGCCGTGCGTGGCTTCGACGAGATCGTGGACGCCGCGGGCCTCGCGCGCTTCCGCGCCGCGCGCTTGCGCCCCGAGGACTTCGCGCTGAGCGCCGTGCACCCGCTCGGCACCGCGGCGATGGGCACCGACCCGCGCGCGAGCGTGGTCGGCCCCGACCACCAGGTGCACGACGTCCCCGACCTCTACGTCGTCGACGGCGCGTCCGTCCCGACCGCGCTCGGCGTCAACCCGCAGATCACGATCATGGCGATGGCGCACCGCGCCGCGGAGCTCCTCGATGCGCGCCTCCGATGAGATCCCCGGGCCGCCGCCGGCCGACAGCATCCCCGCCGCCTACCGGCTGATGAAGGAGGTGAAGAAGGACCTCCTCGGCCTCGTGCTCGCGGCCTTCGAGGAGTACGGCGACATCCTCCAGCTCCGCGTGCTCGGCCGCCGACAAGTCCTCGTGCGATCGCCCGACCTGATCCGGGAGGTGCTCGTCGGGCAGGCCAAGTGCTTCGAGAAGGGCAAGGACTACACGAGCCGCAGAAAGGGCCTCGCGAAGTTCGGCGGGATGGGCCTGCTCTCGAGCAACGGCGAGCTCTGGAGGCGACAGCGCAAGCTCGTCGCGCCGGCCCTCCACGCCAAGCGCGTCGCCTCGTACGCGGACGCGATGATCCTCGCGGGCGAGGAGGCGATGGCCGACTGGCAGGACGGATCGGTCGTCGAGGTGGACCGCGCGATGATGCACGCGGCCTTGCGGATCGTCGCGCGCACCATGTTCAGCCGCGAGATCGGCGCCGAGGCGGACGTGATCGGCGAGGCGACGCACGCGCTGCACGGCATGCTCGAGGCGAACAACTCCGCGTGGACGCTCCTGCCCGACTGGTTCCCGACGCTCCAGCGCATGCGCGAGGACCGCGCGGTCGAGCGCATCGACGAGGTCGTCTACCGGCTGATCCGCGAGCGGCGCCCGACCCCCGACGGCCCGGTCGAGGACGGCGGCGACCTCGCCTCGATGCTGCTGAGCGCCGAGGACGACGAGGGCGCGCGCATGAGCGACGAGCAAGCGCGCGACGAGATCGTCACGATGTTCATCGCGGGGCACGAGACGGCCGCGAACACGCTCGGCTGGGCGTGGGTCGAGCTGGCGCGAAACCCCGAGGTCGAGGCCACGCTCCACGAGGAGCTCGACCGCGTGCTCGGCGGACGCGCGCCGCGCCCCGACGACTACCGCGCGCTCCCCTACACGCGCGCGTTCATCGAGGAGACGCTCCGCCGCTGGCCCCCCGCGTTCACGTTCCTGCGCACGTGCGTCGCCGAGGCCGAGCTCGGCGGCTACCGCATCGAGCCGGGCGCCGACGTCTCGCTCGTCCCGTACGCCACGCACCGAGACGCGCGCCACTACCCGGACCCGGAGCGCTTCGACCCGGCGCGCTTCCTCGGCGAGGCGCGCGAGGCGCGCGACCGCTACGCGTGGATCCCGTTCGGAGGCGGCCCGCGCGTCTGCGTCGGCAACGCGTTCGCGCTGATGGAGACGACCTTCGTGCTCGCGACGATCGCCGCGCGCTACCGGCTCACGCTCCCCGAGGGGGAAGACGTCGTCCCCGTCCCCGGCGTGACGCTGCGCCCGAGCGGCCCGCTGCGCATGCGCGCCCACGCGCGCTGACGCGCGCCGCGCGACCGTCAGTTCAAGCGGACGATCTCGCCCTTCACCACCACGTCGTCGGAGGCCTCGATGCGCGCTTGCCCCTTCGTGGCCTCGAGGGTGATCGCGCCGGCGCGCACGCGCATCTGGCCCGGGATGTCGAGGTCGACGTCGCCCGTCAAGAGGCGCACCACCGGCCCGCTCTCCTCTTCGCGCAGCTCGAGCAGCTCCTGCCCGCTCTTGCTCTCGACGCGGATCGCCTCGTCGCGCTCGAGCACGAGGCTCGCCCTCACCGACCGCGGCACCTCGGGGCGCCGCGCGAAGCCGTCGAGCACGCCCATCACGACGAGCTCGGGCCAATTGCTCGGCTGCACGAGGATCACGCGGTCGGCGACGCGCACCGGCAGCCCCTGGAGCGTGGGCAGCCACTTCTCGAAGCGCTGCCCCTCGAGGTCGGCCCAGCGCACGCGGACGCGGCCGCGCAGCGCGGGGTGCCTGTCGTCGACGACCTCGCCGACGAGGCTGCTCGTCACGCCGGGCAGCGGCAGCAGCGGCGCCGCCGCCTCGGCTCGCGCGTCCGCGAGCATCGAGTCGAGGGCGCTCTCGGGCTCGGCCCGCTCCAGCGCGGCGGTCTCGGCGGGCGTGTCGTCTCGTTCATCGGCGTTCATGGGAGATCTCCTCGGTGGTCTTCGTCATCGGGCGGGAGGCCGAGGTGTTTCGCCAGCGCGGGGGCCTCCCACGGCCCCCCATCGCGTGGCGCGCGCCGCGGTTTCCCCGTGCGTCTTCTTCGCGGCGACCCGAGCAGACGCGAGCGAGCGTAGAACGAAAGCGCGCCGCCGTGGGGCGATTGGTTCGCGCCGGGCCCGCGCTGGGCGGCGATCTTCGCGCGGCGCAGGTCCTGCTGTACGATGGCGGCGATGTCCGGTCTCGGTCGTGCCGCCGCGCTCCTCTGGCTGGTCGTCGCGTCGGCCGGCTGTGTCTCCGGCGGCGGGCGGCGCGACGCGGGGCCTGGCGACGGGGTGGACGCCGGCGGCGGGACCGGGATGGACGCCGGCGGGCCGACGTCCTGCTCGACGAACGCGGAGTGCGACGACGCGACCCCCTGCACGCTGGACGAGTGCGTGGTCGGCAACGTCTGCCAGCACACGCCGCTCCACTCCTCGTGTCCGTCCGGGCAGATGTGCGTCCCCTCGCGCGGCTGCGTCGAGCCGTCCGGCGACTGCGCCTCCGACGCGGACTGCGACGACGGCCGGCGCTGCAACGGCGAGGAGACGTGCGTGGTCGCGCGCGGGATGTGCCTGCCGGGGACGCCCATCGACTGCAACGACAACAACGAGTGCACGCTCGACCGCTGCTCGGAGACGGGCGGCATGTGCCAGTACGAGCTCCTGTGTGACGGCGGCCCGGGCTTCGACGCGGGCCCTGGCTGCGAGCCGTTCGATGCGGCGACGCACTACGCGGGCGACTGGCGAGTCTTGCCCTCGGTGGCGTGCGACCCCGGCCTCGGCGGCGGCTACAGCATCGGCATGGCGCGCTTCTCCGTCGCCGCGGGGACGCTCACGATCACCATGGGGAGCTTCACGTTGACGCAAACCCCGGCGCCGACCGGAGACGCTTTCGACGCCAGCGGATCCAACGGCTGCGCCACCGTTCGATTGGCCGGGACGATGGAATGCGCCACGCGCTTCAGCGCGACGTGGACGGCGAACCACGCCGGGAGCTGTGCGGCCTGTCGCACCACGACGACCATGGTCGCAGGGAGAATGTAACGTGCGGACTTGGACCTTCTTGTGGATCGCCATCGGTTGCGCGGGGTGTGCGGGAGGTCGTGAGCCGAGCGGCGACGGTGGATTGCGCACGTGCATGAACGACTTCCAGTGCGACGACGGCTTCGACTGCACGATCGACGCGTGCGGCGTCGGCAACGTGTGCGTGCACGATCCAGTGACCGAGCGCTGCGAGGCAGGGCGGGTCTGCGAGGTCGGGCGCGGCTGCGTCACGACCACATCGTGCAGCTCCGACGCGGACTGCGACGACGCGATCGCGTGCACCAGCGACCGATGCGGCGTCGGTGGCGTCTGCACGCAGACGCCGATCGACGAGCGCTGCGGGATGGGGGAGACCTGCGATCGCGCCATGGGGTGCGTCGCGCCCGCCGGGTGCGCCTCCAACGCCGAGTGCGACGACGATGTCGCTTGCACGAACGACACCTGCGGGGTCGATCGCGTCTGCCGCAACACGCCGCTCGACGAGCGCTGCAGCACCGGCGAGTCCTGCCATCCCACCGTCGGCTGCTACGTGCCGATGCCGTGTACCACTCCCGCGGAGTGCGACGACGGCAATTTCTGCAACGGCGCCGAGCTCTGCGTGCCCGAATTCGGCTGTCGTCCGGCGGACGCTCCGCGGGTCTGCGACGACAGCGACGCGTGCACGCTCGATTCGTGCGACGCTGCGACGGACATGTGTGTCTTCGCGTGCGACACCGCTCGCACCGAGTGCGGGTGCCCGACGGATCCGCCGACGTGCGCGGGGAGCTTCCGGCTGACGGGGAGCGCGACGGCGTACACCTGCTCGTCGATCTTGGGAAGCGTCGTCGTGAACGTCGACTTCAGCACGATCACCATGACGAACGACGGTGGGGTGTTGAACGTTCGGCTCGCCGCGCAGCACTTCGCCAGCCCGCTCGCGGACGTGGTCGCGCCCGTCTGCCCGAACTTCGAGGCGACCGCGATGGTGCTCGGCGGCTGCGACGAGCACTACAGCCTACGAGGTACGTTCTCCGACGCCGACAACTTCTCGGGGACGTTCTCGGTGATGTTCGTGAACACCGATGGCTTCTCGTGCTCTGCAACGAATTGCGTGAACCAGAACATCAGCGTCACCGGACGCCGCATGTGACGTCGGCCGGCCGCTCACGGGAACGGGACGACCAAGGTCGGCGCGGTCCTCGGTTCCATGGTTCCATCCCCGAGTTGACCGGCAGCGTTGCTTCCCCAACACGCCACGCGACCGGCGTGGAGAGAGCAAGCGTGTGACAGCCCCACGGAGATGTCGGATAGCCCTTCGATCTCGACGTAGGCGTTCGGCCGAGCCACGGTACGGAGCTCCATCGCCGCCGCGAAGTGGGGTTGGTCGAGCCCCCAGTAGAGCACCTGGGATGCGCCTCCGACGGCGTACGTGGTGAGGGAAGCAGGACCCCCAAACAAGCCAGCCGCCTCGCCGATGACGAGCTGTGGCTCGTGCTCCGACACCATCTCGACGCGTCCGACGCCGAGGAGATCGCTCCGGCCCCAGCATCGGACCTCGCCACCGTCGAGGCGAGCGCAGGTACCGAACGATGTGGAAGAGATCTGCACGACTCCGACGAGCTCAGACACCGGGAACGCGATGTCGCGTGAAGGACCCTCGTCGCCCAGTTGACCCATCTGGTTCCGGCCCCAACAGTAGACCTGCCCCGACGTCGTGAAGCAGGCGTGGCCGTCACTCGTGGTGAGCTGGCTGACCGGCTGCAGGGGAACTCCGGAGACCTGGGTCGCCTCGAGATCGACGGTGGGCGGCTCGGCCACGTTCCGAAACGCACCCCAGCACCGAATCCGCGGGTTCGCGCTGAGGCGCGCGCATGCATAACCGAACGCCGTGTGGACCGACACGGCGGCCGTGACCCCCGTCACGCGAACCGGGCGGTTCTGCGGGGCGAGCGTACCGTCGCCGACTTGCCCGCGGTCATTCCGGCCCCAGCACCACACCTCGCCGGACCGGCGCGTGGCGCAAGACGTCCCGGTCCATCCACCGAACGTGTTGCCGGCGACCGAGACGGAGGTGACGTCGTCGATGCCGACGACTCGGCGAGGCACGAGGCTGTCCTCGAAGTCGCCCGTCCCGAGCTGACCGGTCTCGTTCTTCCCCCAACAGAACACGGCGCCGCTCGCGAGCGCAGCGCATGTGTGGCTCGGCGCAGTGGACACCGACACGACGTCGTCGTGGCAGTCGCTGTCGCGGCAGCTCCAGCGCTCGGGGCAGGCGCGGTCGCAGCGACCGCAGTGCGACAGGTCGGTCTGGACGTCGACGCAGGCGCCGCCGCACGCCTGCTCGGCGCCGACACAGCCGGCGTCGGGGCCGCCATCGGGGCTCGCGTCGGGCGGGACGGCGCCGTCGGCGGCGGCGTCGGGCAGGGGTGCGGCGTCGGGCCCTGCGTCGCGCGCCGGCGCAGCGCCGTCCGTGAGGTCGTAGGTGTAGTCGTCCGGGCTCGCGACGAGCAGCGAGCAGCCGGCCGCCGCGGCCCCGAGCATCAGGACGCACGTCCCCGTCGCCGAGCGCATCAGAACCTCCCCCGGATCGACGCGCCGCACCCCGTCGGCCCACACGCGACGGACGCCTCGGCGCCGCCGCCGCCGTCGAGCAGAATCAGCAGGAGCGCGCCCGTCGCCGCGACCGCGAGCCCGCCGAAGAGCAGGACGTCCGCGGCGAGCGCGAGCTCCTGCGCGCCCTCGAGCCCGGCCCGCGCCTGGGGTGGACAGCGCGTCCCCTCGCAGCCGGCGCGCGCGGCCTCGCTCTCGCTCCACGCGACGCCCGCGAGGATCGCGCCCGCGACGGCGGCGGCGCCTCCGACCGCGAGGACGACGACGCCGGCCACGGACGGGCCGCCCCCCGAGGGCGCGTCGGCCCGCTCGAGCTCGAGCCGCCGCCTCAGGTCGGCGGCGTGCCGCGTCGCGTCGTCGCGATACGGCGTGTCCGACGGCGCGTCGACGAGGAAGCGCTCGAACTGCTCGAGCGCGACGCGGACGCGACCGAGGCGCTCGTTCGAGCGGGCGACGTTGTAGATCACGAGCGGCGCGTTCGGGTGGCCGACCTCGCGCAAGATCTCGTACGCGCGCTCGTACCCCTCGAGCGCGAGCGCGTAGTCGCCCGCTTCGTAGTGGGCCTCGGCGCGCTCGAAGCGGGCGCGCGCGTCGGCGACCCGTGGATC
The DNA here is from genome assembly GCA_019637095.1 of Sandaracinaceae bacterium. Lineage (GTDB taxonomy): Bacteria > Myxococcota_A > Polyangia > Polyangiales > Sandaracinaceae > JACKEC01. Next base: position 74,871 of record JAHBWG010000035.1, read on the forward strand.
GGACGAAGAGCTCTGGGCGAGCGCGGTCGCAGAGACCGTCGTCGCGACGAAGAGCGAGAGCCCGACGCGGAGCATGCGAGCGAAGTTAGCACGGTGGCGACGCGGCATGCCGGGAGCATCGGCCGGCCGCGCCGCGGGTTTCGCGGCTTCGCGACGTGGCTCACATGAGGCCGGGGCAGCGCTCCTCGCCGGTGTCGGTGTTGTCGGTGTCGTCGCACTCGACGACGGACACCGCCGCTCCGTCGACGTGCACCTCGAACGCCAGGTCGGTGTCGACCTCGATGTCGGTCACCGTGATCGTCACGCGCTCGCTCGCGCCGGGCAACAGCGCGCTCGTGGTCGTCGCGGTGCCGAGCTCGGCGGCGGGCGCCGGCGCGGTGCGCCGGAACGTGACGACGACGCCCGGAGGGACGCCGCGGGCGCCGACGTTGCGGACGAGCGCCGAGAGGCGCACCGCGCGCTCGGCGCACACGCCGACGACCGAGAGCTCCACGCGCAGGTTCGGTGCGTTGAACACACCCGCGCCCTGCACGTTCTGGCGATAGTTGTTGAGTCCCGGCTGCGTCCAGTTGTCGAGCTCGACGCGCGGGACCTCGCCGCGGTCCCCGACGTTGGTGACGTGGTAGGTGTGCTGGTTCCAGATCGGGCGCGTACGCACCCACCGGTCGTTCGGGTCCCCGTAGACGTAGATGCCCGAGGTGCCGACCGCGCAGCCGTCTCGCGCGACCTGATCGCGGTTGGCCGGGACGACGATCTCGGAGTTGCCGTCGCGGTCGACGTCGACGACGAGCGGATACTCGATCGCTGTGCGCGAGGAGTTGGCGACGGCCGTGCTCAAGAGCTCGCGGCCGCTCGCGCCATCGTAGATGTGGAGGAAGCACTCGTCGTTGTAGATGACCTCCGAGGCGCCGTCGCCCTGGAAGTCGAAGACGCTCGAGCCGGTGATGCTCGAGGAGATGTCTTGCGTCGGCGCCTGCCAGAGGATGAAGGCGGTGCCCGCGCCCGGGGCGCTGCAGGTGCCGCCCGCGCGCGGCGGCATGGGCAGGCAGTCCGGGTCGTACACGGCGTACGCCGCGCGGCCGGCGGTCGCGATCTCCGGCAGACCGTCGCCGTCGAAGTCCGCGACGGTCGGTGCGCCACCCGTACCGCCGCCCGGGATCGCGTAGGTCCCGCTCGCCCACGTGCCGCCGGGCCCGATCAGCATCGCGCCGGTCGCGCCGTCGCGCACGACGATCGTGCCCGCGCGCACCACGACGACCTCGGGCCGGCCGTCGCCGTCGAAGTCCGCGACAGCCGGGAAGCCGTGCGGCCCGACGTTCCAGAGCTCGGCGCCGTCGATGTCGTAGGCGGCGCCGCCCGAGGTCACCTCGGGCTCGGGGTCGGCGTCGAGGTTCGCGACGAGCGTGAGCGAGTACTCGCCGCTGCCGTAGCAGGCGCCGCGATCGAAGAAGTCGAGCGCGGGGTCCGCGATGTTCGTCCCGTTCATCGCGTGGCAACCGACCACGACGTCGGGCACGCCGTCGCCGTTCAGATCGGCGATCGACGGACTCGAGCGACCCGCCGCGCCGCCGCCCGTCGTGCGCCGCGCGAGCTGCGTCGTGCCGTCGCCGTCGACGACGCGGTAGCCGCCCGCGTGGAGGCGATAGAAGACCTCGAGCGCGTCGTCGCTCGGGTCGAAGTTGGCGAGCCCCGCCGAGGCGATCCAGTCGGGCCGGTCCGCGCCGCCGATCGCCCACAGCAGCGCGCCGCTCGCGCCGTCGAGCGCGACGAGCACGGTGTCGGCCGAGGCGCTCGAGTAGTAGACGGGCACGACCACGTCGGGCACGCCGTCGCCCGAGACGTCGCCGACCACCGGCGCCGCGATGACGTTCTCGTAGAGCTTGCCGTCGCGGGTCACGCCGGCCCAGTGCCACTCGACCTCGAGGGTGATCTCGTCGAACTCGGGGCGGACCTCGCACATTGCGTCGGGGATGGGGAGGCAGCGACCGATCGCGCGCTCGCAGTAGTCGCCCTCGACGAGGCAGTCGAAGTCGTCGCCGCACGACGCGCCGGGCGTCGCGCACGCGGCGTCGAGGCAGACGTCGCCCGCGGGGCAGCACACGTCGAGCGCGGCGCCGCAGAGCGCCTCGTCGGACGCGCACGCGGCCGCGCAGACGACGCCGTCGAGGCAGATCTCCGCGGCACCGCAGCAGAGCGCGGAGTTGTCGCCGCAGCGGACGGTGGCGCAGGCGTCGAGGCACTGGAAGCCGTCGACGCACTCCTGGCCCTCCGGACAGCACGTCACGGGGCCGCCGCACGTGCGCGCGGCCGGGCACGCCATCATGCCGCCGTCCGCGCCCGCGTCGTGCGCGCCGCCGTCGCTCACCCGCGGGACGCAGGCTCCGTCCAGGCACGCCTCACCGGACGGACACTCGACGTCGCTCGCGCACCGCGGCGGCGCGTCGCCCTCGCAGTCGCAGCCCGAGAGCCACGGAGCCGCGAGGAGCAGGATCGTCCAGATGAAGCGCGTCGGCATGACGCAGAGGGTACCGCACACGCGCGCGCACGCCGAACGGCGCGCGGGCTCGACGTCCATCGAGCGCGCACGCGGCCGACGGCACCATTCGATGGGGTCGAACGCGGCTCCGCCGCGCTCGTCATGGGTGGCGGGGAGAGGTCGGCACGTTGGAACGCCCCCTCCGGCAACTCAGCGCGCGACGTCGAGCGCGTAGCCCTCCGCCCACGCGTCGATCGCGGCGCTCGACACGCCCCCGCCGCGGAAGTCGGACGCGCTCGGCTCGCCGGTGATGGAGCGATCGCACGCCGGCGGGTCGGCGCCGCGGAAGACCTGCTCGGCGATCGTCGCTCCGCTCGCGAGCGCGACGATGCGCGCGCGCTGCTCGACCTGTACGCGCGGGAACGACGGCCCCTCGGCGCGCACGCCCGGGACGCGCACGAGCCCGACGCGCAGCACCGTGTCGAACGCGCACTCGCCGAGCTCGACCTCGCGCGGCGGGTCCTCGCACAAGACGAGCTGCGTGGACTCGACCCTCCCGCCCGCCGGCGTGCGCGTGGTGAGCCGGCCGAGCGACTGCGTCCAGGGGCCGTCGGGGCGCACGCGGCCGAGCGCCATGATCGGGTGCGGGCCATGGCCCGGGACGTACGCCGGCGCGCTCGCGCTCCCCGCCCCGTCGCAGGCCGCCGCCATCGGCGCGATCCGCTCGCGCTGCTCCGCGGCGAAGCCGCACGCGAGCGACGGAGCCAGCAGCGCGATCGCGCACAGCAGGGTGATGGCCATCCGGCGCGCTGGCGTCATCGGCCGAGGGTGCCACTCGGCGCGCGCGGGCGCGAGTCGTGGCGCGCCGCGGCGAAACGCGCCGGAAACCCCGCGGACCCACGTCGCAGGGCGGCGCGGTGCGCGCGCGTCGCTTGTTCGCTCGCAGAAACGCGCCCGAAACCCGCGCCGCGTATCCCTGCCTGCCATGACGGATCGGAGACGCGTCGCCGTCGACGCTCGAGGCCGGGCGACCTCGATCGTGCTGTCCGACCTGCGCTCGCCCCCGATGAAGGTCTTCCACCTCTCGTGGATGGCGTTCCTCACTTGCTTCGTCGCGTGGTTCTCGGTCGCGCCGCTGATGCCGCTGGTGCGTGAGGAGCTCGGCCTGACCGCGGAGCAGATCGGCACGAGCATCATCGCGTCGGTCGCGGTGACGATCCTCGCGCGCCTGCTGGTGGGCTACGCCTGCGATCGCTTCGGACCGCGCCGCACGTACGCGGCGCTCCTCGTGCTCGGCGCGGTGCCCGTCGCGTGCCTCGGGCTCGTGACCTCGTTCGAGACGTTCCTCGCGGCGCGCCTCGCCGTCGGCGCGGTCGGCGCGTCGTTCGTCATCACGCAGGCGCACACGTCGGCGTTCTTCGCGCCGAACCGCGTCGGCACCGCCAACGCGACGACGGCGGGCTGGGGCAACCTCGGCGGCGGGCTCGCGCAGCTCCTCATGCCGCTGATCCTCGCGGGCCTGCTCGCGGTCGGCGTCGCCGAGGCGAGCGCGTGGCGCTACGCGCTCTTCGTCCCCGCGATCGCCATGTTGCTCGTGGGGCTGCTCTACCTGCGCGTCGCACCCGACGCGCCCGCGGGCGCCGAGGCGCGCCCCTCCGGCGCCGAGGCGCGCGCCGCGCTCCGCAAGGCCGCGCGTGACCCGCGGGTCTGGTCGCTCTTCGCGATGTACGGCGCGTGCTTCGGCGTCGAGCTCACGATCAACAACGTCGCCGCGCTCCACTTCCACGACCACTTCGGCCTCGATCTGGTGCTCGCGGGCGCGGTCGCGAGCGCGTTCGGCGCGATGAACCTCTTCGCGCGCACGCTCGGCGGCTGGCTCAGCGATCGTATCGCGGCGGGCCGCGGCCTGCGCGGCCGCACGCAGCTGCTCGTCGGCCTGCTCGCGCTCGAGGGCGTGACGCTCGTGATCTTCTCGCAGATGGGCTCGCTCGTGCTCGCCATCGCGATGCTCGTGGTCTTCAGCGTGTTCGTGCAGGCCTCCGAGGGGGCGACGTTCGCCATCGTGCCGCTCGTCGACGAGCGCGGGGTCGGCGCGATCAGCGGGATCGTCGGCGCGGGCGGCAACGTGGGCGCGGTGCTCGCGGGCTTCCTCGTGCGCGGCGCGGGCGCGGACCTCGGCGACGCGCTCGCGTGGCTCGGCACGTCGGTCGTGATCGTCTCGCTCGCCGGGCTCGCGATGCGCTTCTCCGACGAAGAGGAGCGGCGCGCGCACGGGCTCGAGGCCACCGCGGGAGCGGCGTCGTGAGCGCCCGGCCGCGCCTCGTGTTCGTCGGTAACGGCATGGCGGGCACGCGCGCGCTCGAGGAGCTGCTCGAGCTCGCGCCGGAGCGCTACGACGTCACCGTGTTCGGCGACGAGCCGCACCCCGCCTACAACCGCATCCTGCTCTCCCCGCTCCTCGCGGGCGAGGCGAGCGAGCAGGAGATCATCGTGCACGACCGCGCTTGGTACGAGGCGCACGGGGTCCGCCTCGTCAGCGGCTGCCGCGTCGTCGCGATCGATCGCGGCCGTCGCGTCGCGGTGGCCGACGACGGCGCGGAGACGCCGTTCGATCGCCTCGTCCTCGCGACGGGCGCGAGCCCGATCATGCTCGACATCCCCGGCCGCGAGCTGCGCGGCGTCGTGAGCTTCCGGAGCCTGCGCGACGTCGCGACGATGGTCGAGCACGCGCGCGACGGCGGCCGCGCGGTGGTGATCGGCGGCGGCCTCCTCGGGCTCGAGGCGGCGTGGGGCCTCTTGCGCCGCGGGATGACGGTGACGGTCGTGCACCTGCTCGACCAGATCCTCGAGCGACAGCTCGACCGCACCGCGAGCGCGCTCCTCCAGCGCCGGCTCGAGGCCGAAGGCATCGCGTTCCGCATGGAGGCCGAGACGCAGGCGATCCTCGGCGCGGACCGCGTCACCGGCGCGCGCTTCTCGGACGGAAGCACCGTCGGCGCCGACCTCGTCGTGATGGCGATCGGCATCCGGCCCAACGTCGCGCTCGCGCGCGGCTCGAGCCTCCCCTGCGAGCGGGGCGTGCTCGTGAACGACGTGATGCAGACGTACGACCCGCGCATCTACGCGCTCGGCGAGTGCGTCGAGCACCGCGGCCGCACGTTCGGGCTCGTCGCGCCGCTCTTCGACCAGGCGCGCGTCGTCGCCAACCAGCTCGCGGAGGACGGCTACTTCGCCTACCGCGAGCAGCCGATGGCGACGCGGCTCAAGGTCACCGGCATCGACACGCTCTCGGTCGGCGAGCTGAGCGCGACGCCCGGCGCCGAGGAGATCGTCCTGTCGGACGCCTCGCGCGGCGTCTACAAGAAGGTCGTCGTCCGCGAGGGGAAGATCACCGGCGTCGTCCTCTTCGGCGACGCGAGCGACGGCGGCTACTTCCTCGACCTCATGCGCGACGGCGTCGACGTGACGCCCTTCCGCGGCGAGCTGCTGCTCGGCCGCGGCTTCGTCGAGGGCGCCCCCGCGGCGGGCGGCGAGGGCGCGCGCCTCCTGGCCGCGGCGGACGAGACGCGCATCTGCGACTGCAACGGGGTTTGCAAAGCTACGATCGTCGCGACGATCCGCGCCAAGGGCCTCACCACGCTCGACGCGGTGAAGCGCCACACCAAGGCAGGCGCGTCCTGCGGCGCGTGCTCGCCCAAGGTCGAGGCGCTGCTCGAGGCGGTCGCCGGGGCCGCGGTCGAGAGGCCCGCCGTCGCGCCGATGTGCGGCTGCACCGACCTCGGCCACGACGAGGTGCGCGCCGCGATCACCAGCGCCGGGCTCGACCGCATCGACGCGGTGATGACCGCGCTCGACTGGCGCACGCCCGACGGATGCAGCCGGTGCCGGCCCGCGCTCAACTACTACCTCGTGTGCGCGTTCCCGGACCGCCCGGTCGACGACCCGCGCTCGCGCGTCGTCAACGAGCGCGTGCACGCGAACATCCAGAAGGACGGCACGTACTCGGTCGTCCCGCGCATGTTCGGCGGGCTCACCACCGCGGCCGAGCTGCGCGCGATCGCGGACGTGGTCGACAAGTACGCGATCCCGACGGTGAAGGTGACCGGCGGGCAGCGCGTCGACCTGCTCGGCGTGAAGAAGGAGGACCTGCCCGCTGTGTGGGCCGACCTCGGCCGCGCGGGGATGGTCTCGGGCCACGCGTACGGCAAGGCGCTGCGGACGGTGAAGACCTGCGTCGGCTCGGAGTGGTGCCGCTACGGCGTGCAGGACTCGACGGCGCTCGGCGTCGCGCTCGAGCGGATGTGCTGGGGCGCGTGGGCGCCGCACAAGGTGAAGCTCGCCGTCTCCGGCTGCCCGCGCAACTGCGCGGAGGCGACGATCAAGGACTTCGGCGTCGTCGCGATCGACGAGGGCTGGGAGCTCCACGTCGGCGGCAACGGCGGGATCAAGGTGCGCGCGACGGACGTGCTCTGTCGCGTAGCCACGGCCGAGGCCGTGATGGAGCACTGCGGCGCGTTCCTGCAGCTCTACCGCGAGGAGGCGCGCTACCTCGAGCGCACCGCGCACTGGGTCGAGCGCGTGGGGATCGAGCTCGTGCGCGCGCGCGTGGTCGAGGACGCCGGCGGACGCGCGACGCTCCACGCCCGCTTCCTCGCGTCGCAGGCCCACGCGCAGGTCGACCCGTGGGCCGAGCGCGCGGCGGGGCACGACGCGCACGAGTTCGCGCCGCTCGCGCGGCTGGCTGACGAGCCCTGGGCGGCGGAGTGACGGTCATGCGCGAAGAGACGCTCGAGTGGCATCAGATCGGCGCCGACGACGCCGTCCCCCGGCTCGGCGCGCGCGTCGTCGAGACGGCGCAGGGTCGCGTCGCCGTGTTCCGCGACGGGACCGGCGCGGTCCGCGCCATCGACGACGCGTGCCCGCACCGCGGCGGCCCGCTGTCGGAGGGGATCGTCGCGGGCACCGAGGTCAGCTGCCCGCTCCACGGGATGTGCATCTCGCTGATCGACGGTCGCGCGATCGAGCCCGACGAGGGCGAGGTGCGCGTGCACCCGGTGCGCGTCGTCGGCGGGGTGATCCACCTCGGGCTGGTCCCCGGCGCGCGCCGCGCCGCCGGCGCGTGCTCCGCGGTGCGCGAGGCGCGGTGAGCCGCGCGGTCCGTACGACGTGCGCGTACTGCGGCGTCGGCTGCGGCCTGCTCGTCGATCGCGACGCCGACGGCGTGCGCGTGCGCGGCGACGCGGACCACCCGGGCTCGCGCGGCCGGCTCTGCGTCAAGGGCGCGACGCTCGGTCAGACCGTCGGCCTCGAGGGCAGGCTGCTCCACCCCATCGTGCGCGGCGAGCGCGCGAGCTGGACCCGCGCCCTCGACGAGGTGGCGAGCGGCTTCACGCGCATCGCGCGCGAGCACGGCCCGGACGCGGTCGCGCTGTACCTCTCGGGCCAGCTCCTCACCGAGGACTACTACGCCGCGAACAAGCTCGGCAAAGGCTTCCTCGGCACGAGCCAGGTCGACACGAACTCGCGCCTCTGCATGTCCTCGTCGGCCGCCGCGTACACGCGCGCCTTCGGCGGGGACCTCGTGCCCGCGTCGTACGAGGACCTCGACCTCGCCGAGCTGATCGTCTGGGCCGGATCGAACGCCGCGATCTGCCACCCGGTGCTCTTCGAGCGCGCGCTCGAGGCGCGGCGCGAGCGCGGCGCGGTGCTCGTGACGATCGATCCGCGGCGCACGCCGACCGCCGAGGCGTCGGATCTGCACCTCGCGCCGCGCCCGGGGACCGACGCAGCGCTCTTCCGCGGCCTGTTGGCCGCGCTCGAGCGAGCAGGCGCCATCGAGCGTGCGTTCACCGGCGCGCACACCGTCGGGCTCGACGACGCGCTCGCCGCGGCGCGCGGGCTCGACGTCGCGCGCGTCGCCGAGGCGACGGGGATCGGCGCGGAGCTGGTCGCGCGGTTCTACGCGCTCTTCGCCGCGCGGGCGCGCGTCGTCACCGCGCACTCGCAGGGCGTGCACCAGTGGACGTTCGGCACCGACAGCGTCGGCGCGATCCTCGACTGCCACCTCGCGAAGGGCGCGATCGGCAAGCCGGGCGCGGGCCCGCTCTCGCTCACCGGCCAGATCAACGCGATGGGCGGGCGCGAGGTCGGCGGCCTCTCCACGACGCTCGCCGCGCACATGGGCTTCGCGCCGGCGGACGTCGATCGCGTCGCGCGCTTCTGGGGCGCGCCGAGCGTGGCCGGGGCGCCGGGCCGCACCGCCGTCGAGCTGTTCGAGGCGATGGAGCGCGGCGAGGTCAAGGCGATCTGGATCGCGTGCACCAACCCGCTCGCGAGCTTGCCGGACGCCGAGCGCGCGCGCCGCGCCCTCGCGCGCTGCGAGCTCGTCGTGGTCTCCGAGCTCACCGCCGAGACGGAGACCGCGGCGCGGGCGCACGTGCTCTTGCCCGCGCTCGGGTGGGGCGAGAAGGACGGGACGATCACCACGAGCGAGCGGCGGATCACCCGTCAACGTCCGTTCCTGGATCCACCGGGCGACGCGCGGCCCGACTGGTGGATGTTCGCCCAGGTCGGCCGCCGGATCGCGCCCGAGGCGTTCTCCTGGTCCCTCCCGCACGAGGTCTTCCGCGAGCACGCCGCGCTGAGCGCGTTCGAGAACGACGGCGCGCGCGTCTTCGACCTCGGCGCGCTCGCCTCGATCGATCGCGCCGCGTACGACGCGCTCGAGCCCGTGCAGTGGCCGCTGCCCGCGGGCGCCGCCGCAGGGCCTGCGCGCCTCTTCGGCGACGGGCGCTTCGCGACGCCCGATGGGCGCGCGCGCCTCGTCGCCACGGGCCCTCGCGCGCCCGCCGAGCCCGTCACGCCGGCGTGGCCGCTCGCCCTCACGACCGGCCGCGTGCGCGAGCACTGGCACACGATGACGCGGACCGAGCGCGTCCCCGCGCTCGCCGAGGGCGCGCCCGAGCCGCGCGTCGAGCTCCACCCGCGCGACGCGGCGGCGCGCGCGATCGCGGAGGGCGACCTCGTGCGGATCCGCTCCGCGCGCGGCGCGATGATCGGCCGCGCCTCGCTCGGCGCGCAGGTCCCCGAGGGCCTCGTCTTCGCGCCGATCCACTGGCGCGAGGCCGTCGCGCCGCGGGGGCGCGTCGGCCCGCTGATGGGCGCGCACCTCGACCCCACCTCCAAGCAGCCCGAGACCAAGCACACCCCCGTCGAGGTCGAGCTCGTGCGGCCGGCGTGGGAGGGCTGCGTGGTCGCGCTTCGCGAGCTCGCGTTGCCGCCGGAGGTCGAGGTGTCCGTCCGCGTGCGCGGCGCGGGCGCGCTCCGCTACGAGCTCGCCGGCACCGCGCGCCTCGTCGGCCCGGGCGCGTGGAGCCGCGCGCTCCTCGGCGAGGACGGCGCCTGGGTGGAGCTGAACGATCCGAGCGCCGGCCGCTACCGCGCCGTCTGCGTGCGCGACGCGCAGATCACCGCCGCCGTCTTCCTCGAGCCGCCCGCCACGCGCGCGCGCCTGCCGGCGCGCGAGTGGCTCATGGCGCGGTTCACCGAGCCGGCGCGCCACCCCGGCGCCGCGTTCGCCCTGCTCGCGGGCGGCCCCCCGCTCCGGCGCGCCGGCGGCGCGTGAGGCGCGCCACGCCCAGCGGCTCCGTACGGCGACGGACCTCGCCCTGCTCACTCGCCCTCGATCCAGATCTCCGAGAGCGAGAGGTCTTGCCATCGCGTGCCCTCCCAGACGTCGTCGGCGACGAAGCGGACGCTCGCCGCTCGCACGGAGAGGTCGTCGAAGGTGATCTCGCGCTCGTCGGGGCCGACGTCGCGGGCGAGCTCGGTGCCATCCGAGAACACGACGCGCACGCGCCGCAGGTGCGCGTTGAGGGGGAACAGGTCGCCGGAGCGGCGGTGGATCTTGTCGTACCCGGTCGTCATGCGGATCCGCCGCACGACGCGCGGCGGAGAGAAGCGCGCCTCGATCCACTCGCCGCGGCCTGGCCCCTCGACGCCCTCGGCCCACGCGGTGTCGCGCGAACCGTCGAAGGCCATGCGCGCGGCGTAGGTGACGCGACCCGCGGTCAGCTCGCTCGACGCGGCGACCGTGGACGGAGCGAGCGGCGCGATGGGCCGGCGGATCGGGCTCGCCGCGGGGACCGCCGGGGCCTCGTCGTCGCCGTGGTCGTAGTCCTCGGGGAGCATCTCCCCGCCGGAGAGACCGTCGAGGTCGAGCGGATCGACCTCGGCGCCGACGTCGACCTGGTGCTCGTCGTCGGGGCTCGCGAGCTCTCTGTCGGTCCCGCCGAGGTAGCGCGACGCGAGCACCGCCGCGCCGACGCCGGCGACGGTGAGCGCGGCGAGCACGGCGACCGCGGCGCCGGCGACGAGCGCCCACTGCGCCGCGGTCGGCCCGCGGCGCGCGCCCGCCGCCGCGCTCGCGGGGGCGACGGTCTCGTCGCTCGTCGACGACCAGCGCCAGCGCTCGCGTCGCACCGCCGTCCACGACGACGCGAAGCCGAACGTCAGCACGAGCAAGATCGCGTTCACCGCGGCGACGACGAGGTAGTCGAGCCCGCTCGCGTCGAGCCGCAGGCGGTAGGCCCCGCCCGGCGCCGACGGATCCTCGACGAGCGTGTGGTGCGTCGCCCAGCGATACCACGCCACCGTGAGCCACGGCGCGGCGAGCCCGAACGAGAAGAGCGTGCCGAAGAAGGTGAGCGCGGCGAGCCCGATGACCTCGACGCCCTCTCCGTCGAAGCGCACCGCGTGCCCCTCCGCCGTCCGCATCTTGCTGCGCTCGTGCGCGCAGCGCATGGCGATCACCCACGGCGAGGCGAGCCCGAAGGTGACCGCGAGGAGCAGCCACGTCACGACGCCGTGCTTGACGTTCTCCCAGAAGACCGACTGATACGTGAACCGCGCGCCGTCGCGGGTGACGTGCTCGGACAGCCAGCGCCGCTCCATCGCGCGCGGCACGCCGAGCATCCACGCGATCCCGCACGTGGCCGTCGTGATCAGGCTCGCGACGAGCCGCACGCCGAGCAGCTCGAGCCCCTTGCCCGCGAACCCATAGCGCGGCGCCGTACGCTCCGCGCGCGCAGTGTCCATCCCATCCCCCATCGCCCCCTCCGAGCCCGACGCAGCGTACCACGGCGCGGAGGCGGCTCACGAGCATCACCTGCTCCTCACCGGTCGCGGGCGGGGCCCCGGGTGCTGCCCGAGCGAGGCGATGCCGCCCCATCGTCGAGGAACGGCGGGAGCCGCCGTGCACCTGCTCCGCCCGAGACGTCGGGTGGTTCCGAGCGCTAGGCGCGATGGCGGGGCGCGTCGCCGGCTCGTGGCGCGATCCCTGAGGATCGGGCCTATCGCGGCGCACGCGCGGGCTCGAGCGCGCCGGTCGGCGCCTCCGGGGGCTCGGCCGGCCGCACGGGCAGGACGCGACGCACGGCGTGGTGGATCCCGAGCCAGAGCGCGAACGACGCGAGCCCGATCAGCTCGAGGCTCAGGAGGTAGTACGGCCACGGGCCGAGCGCGTCGATGAGCGTGGGCGAGGGCGGCGGGCGGCGCAGGTACATGAAGTTCTGATCGAGCGCGAGGTTCACGAGCGCCACGATCCCCTCCCAGACCTGGAGCGCGATCGCCGCGCGCAGGAACGACCACCACGTGACGGTCTTGTCGAGCGCGACCACCGCGTAGACCGCGACGAGCACGAGCAGGCCGTGCGCGGCGAAGTAGCGGACGTACTCCACGCTCGGCCAGCCCTCGAGCGGCGTCGGCGTGATCAGCGCGTGGACGGTGGCGGCGAACGTCCAGAAGAAGACGATCTCGTGCGCGACGCGGTGATCGGTCAAGAGCGCGAACGCGCCGATGAAGAAGAGCGCGTTGCAGATCTCGAACGGCAGGACGTGCGCGGGGATGACGCCGAGGTAGGCGATCCGCACCCAGCTCTCGACCCCGTAGTAGACGAGCAGGAGCGCCCCGAGCGCCCTGCCGCCCGACTTCGCGCGCGCGAGGCCGGCGCGCCGCCCGCTCCACGCAGCGAGCCCGATCACCGACAGCACCACGGCCACGGTGGCGAGGTGGGTGAGGCCGAACGGCGTGAAGGGCTCCGGCGGCACGGCGCTCCGGAAGGGTACGTCAGCCGCGAGCGAATCCCACGCCGGATCAAGCCGTCGAAGCCTTGCCCTAGACGAGGGCGGCGAAACGTGTCATCGACGCGACGGAAACCGACATGACCCGAGACGAAATCCACGCGCGGATCACGGAGATCCTGGTCGACTCCTTCGAGCTCGAGGCGGCGGACATCCGCCCCGAGGCGACGCTGTACGAGGAGCTCGACCTCGACTCCATCGACGCGATCGACATCTTCGTCCAGCTCCGCGAGGTCACCGGGCGGCGCCCCGACCCCGAGGAGGCGCGCAAGGTGCGCACGGTCGAGGAGCTGATCGCGTTCGTCGAGGCGGAGATCGCCAAGGGCCCGGAGGCCGAGGGCGAGGGCGGCGCGCCGCCCGACCCGCGCGAGCTGTTCGGCAAGGACCGCGAGGGCGACGATTGAGCCTGCCGCCGATCACCGAGCTCTTGCCGCACCGGCCGCCGATGCTGCTCGTCGACGAGGTGATCCGACACGAGGGGCTGCGCGTGACCTGTCGCACGACGATCCGCGAGGACATGCCGTTCGTCTCGGACGGGCAGGCGCCGATGCTGGTGGCCCTCGAGCTGTTCGCGCAGAGCGCCTGCTCGCTCGTGGCGCTGCTCGCGGTCGGCCGGCGGACGGCGATGATGGGCGGCGCCTTCCTCGGCACCCGCAAGGTGGCGCTGCACGCGGACGCGCTCTTCGTCGGCGACGTCGTCGACATCCACTGCGAGGAGCGCATGGCGATCGGGCCGACCGCGCAGATCGAGTGCCGCCTGGAGCGCGCGGGCGAGCTGCTCGCCGAGGGCGCGATCAACGTGATGGCGGGGACGCCGTGACGCGCCGCGTGGTGATCACGGGGATGGGCGCGGCGTGCCCGATCGGGCACTCGGTCGCCGAGATGATCGAGGGCCTCCGCGCGGGCCGGAGCGGCGTCCGCTACATGCAGGAGTGGGACTTCGTCAGCGACCTGCAGGGGCGGCTCGGCGGCAACGTCGACGGGCTCGACCTCGAGAAGCGCTACCCGCGCAAGAAGCGCCGCACGATGGGGCGCGTGTCGCTGCTCGCGACGTACGCCACCGAGGAGGCCGTGGCGCAGGCGCAGCTCGGGCCCGAGGTGATCGAGTCCGGGCGCTGCGGCCTCGCGTACGGCAGCACGTCGCCCTCGAACCAGGCGATGGAGGACTTCTGCGGCCGGCTCTTCACCGAGCACACGATGAAGGGGCTCGACGGCACCGCGTACCTCAAGTTCATGACGCACACCGCGGCGGCGAACCTCGCGCAGTACTTCAACGTGCGCGGGCGGATCATCCCGGTGAACAGCGCGTGCACCACCTCGACGCAGGCGATCGGCTACGCGTACGAGTCGATCCGCGCCGGCCTGCAGGACGCGATGATCTGCGGCGGCAGCGAAGAGCAGCACTACGCGACCGCGGTGACGTTCGACCTCCTGATGGCGACGAGCGTCCGCTTCAACAAGAGCCCGACCGAGAGCCCGCGCCCGTTCGACGCGCGCCGCGACGGCCTGGTGATCGCCGAGGGCGCGGCGAGCGTGGTGCTCGAGGCGGAGGAGCACGCGCTCGCGCGTGGCGCGACGCCGCTCGCCATCGTCGCCGGGTACGGCACGAGCTGCGATGGGCGGCACATCACCGCCAACTCGCGCGAAGGCATGCGGGCCGCGATGGCGCTCGCGCTCGACGACGCGAAGGTGCGGCCGAGCGACATCGACTACGTCTGCGCGCACGCGACGGCGACCGACGTCGGCGACATCGAGGAGAGCCACGCGACCCACGAGCTGTTCGGCCGGCCCGTGCCCGTCAGCTCGCTCAAGGGGCACATGGGCCACACGCTCGCCGCCTGCGGCGCGATCGAGACCATCGCGTGCGTCGAGATGATCCGCGACGGCTTCCTCGCGAAGAGCCACAACCTCGAGGAGGTCGACCCGCGGTGTGCGCCGCTCGGCTACGTCCGCGAGCTCACCCCGGCGCGTCCGTCCCTCGTCCTGACGAACAACTTCGCGTTCGGCGGCGTCAACGCCTCTCTCGTCCTCCAAAGGTGGGCACGGGCAACTTGA
>JAHBWG010000036.1 GCA_019637095.1 Sandaracinaceae bacterium
GCGCACCGCGCCCTGGGCGAGCCGGGCGTGGCGGTCCCGTGGCTCGGGCTCGCGCTCGGGGTCGGCGGGGGCGTCCTGGGCGCGGTCGCGGCGCATCCGGCGGTGGCCGTCGCCTCGGCGGCGCTCGCGGCGTGCGCGGCCTCGTACGCGCTCGTGCGCGGGTGGTCGTCGCGCGCGGCGGTGGGGTGGCTCGGATGGGCGCTGCCCCCGTCGGGCGCGGTGCTCGCGGCGATCGGCGCGCTGCTGACGCACGGCGCGCGCGGCGACGCTCGCCTGTGGCTGGTCGGCGCGGGGGTCGCGGCGTGCGCGGTCGTGGTGCGCGCGTGGCTCGATGCGCGCGCGATCCGTCCCGTCGACGAGACGGTGCGCTTGCTCGCGGCGAACGTGCCCGCGGCGGCGCGCGTCCCGCAGCCCTCCGACGAGTGGTCGACCGAGGTGGCGACGGAGGAGGTCGCCGCCGTGCGCGTGCGCGCCGGGCAGGAGGTCCTCGCGGTCGAGGGCGAGGTCGTGCCCGTCGACGGCGTGGTGCGCGCGGGGGAGGCGTACGCGCTGCTGCACCCGATCTCGCGGACGCCCGTGCGGCGCGGGCCCGGGGACCCGCTGCTCGCGGGCGCGGTGCTCACGGAGGGCGCGGTGCGCATCCTCGCGACTCGCGCCGGTGACGACCGTGCGCTCGTGCGCCCGCGCGCGTTCGGAGAGCCGCGCGCCGAGCGCGCCGCGGCGCCGGCGCGCCTCGCGGCGCGGCTGAGCGGGTGGGGCGGCCTCGCGCTCGTCGCGCTCGCCGCTGCGGGCGGCCTCCTCGCGGGCGACCTCGGCGCGCAGCTCACGGTGGCGGGCGCGGTCCTGCTCGCGGCCCCGTTCGTCGCGCTGCGCCGCTCGTCCGACGCGCCGTACGTCGCCGCCGGAGCGACCGCGGCGGAGCGCGGGATCGTCTTCCCGAGCGCGCGCGCGCTCGACCGCGCGGGCCGCGCCGCGACCGCCGCGTTCTGCTCGCACGGGGTCATCACGGAGGGCGAGCCCGAGATCGTGGAGATCCACGCGATCGGCGACGCGCCCTGGGAGCCGCTCATCGCGCTCGCGGCCGGCGCGGAGGCGAACGCGGCGCACCCGGTCGCGCGCGCGCTGATCCGGTTCTGCCAGCAGCGCGGCATCGAGCCGGTCCCCGCGAGGCGCGCGACGTTCGCGCCGGGCCGCGGCGTGATCGCGGTGGCGGCGAGCGGTGAGGCGCTCGTCATCGGGAACCGCGCGCTCCTGCTCGAGCAGGGGGTCAGCGTGGCGATGGCGGACGCGGACGCCGTGCGCGCCGAGGAGCGCGGGCACACCGTCGTCTTCGTCGGCATCGAGGGGCGCGCTCGCGCGGTGGTGAGCCTGCGCGACGAAGATCGGCTCGGCGCGCGCGCCGCCGTGCAGCGGCTGATGGACCTCGGGATGGAGGTGGTCCTCATCAGCGGCGATCATCGCGCGACGGTCGAGGCGCTCGCGCGCCACCTGGACGTGACGCACGTCAAGGCGGAGCTCCTGCCCGAGGAGCGCGGGCCCGCGATCCAGCACCTGCGCGAGTCCGGCGGGCTCGTCGCCGTGGTGGGGCGGCCCGGGTACGACGAGGAGCCGCTCGAGGCGGCCGACGTGCCGGTGGTGCTCGGCGCGGCGGGCGCCGTCGCGAGCGAGCGCGCGGTCGCCCTCACGGGCGACGATCCGCGCGACGCCGCGGCCGGCTTGTGGATCGCGCGCGCCGCGCGCAGGACGGCGCTGCGCGGGATGCTGATCGCGGGCGGCGCGGGCGGGCTGCTCGTGCTCCTCGCCGCCGCCGGCGTCGCGGCGCCGGCGTTCGTCGCGCTCGGCGCCCTCGCCGTCGACGCGTACGTCCTGCCGGGCGCGGAGCGGCTGCTCCGGCGGATCGAGCTGCGCCTGCCGCAGGGCTGACGTTCGCCGGTTTCTGGACCCGCGCCGCGCGCTCGTGCGATGGGAGCGCGAAGTCATGCCGCTCGTGCGACGGCGTATCCTCTTGCTCGTGGTGCTCGCGCTCGGTGGCTGTGAGGCCGTCGAGGTGAGCCCGATCGAGCTGCTCCCGGCGCCCGCCGCGGTCGAGTCGGCCGTCGCGGTCGAAGCGCCGCCACCCGTCGAGGCGCAGCGCCCCGTCGCGCCGCCCGCGCCTCGGCCGGTCGCGCGTCCCGCGCCGCCGGCGCCCGCGCCGCCTCCCGCGCCCGATCCCGAGGAGCTCGCCCGCCGCGAGGCGGAGGCGACGCGCCTCGCGTTCGAGCGCGAGTACCCGTGGCACGGCGTCGCGTACCACTTCCTCGCGCAGGTCTACGAGCGCGCCGACTCGCGCAGCCGCGTGATCGGCTACATGCGGCGGGGCGCGCAGTTCCGCGCCAAGGCGGGGCTCCGCGGGCACGGCTGCGAGCGCGGCTGGCACGCGGTGCCGGGCGGCGGCTTCGTGTGCCGCGGGGGTGGCTTCCAGCTCGGCGATCAGCCGCAGACGTTCGAGCCCTCGCCGGTGCTCGCCGCGACCGACAACGCGCTGCCGTACGCGTACGCGTGGGTGGCGCAAGACGACGTGCCACAGTACTGGAGGCTCCCGAGCCGCGCCGAGGAGCAGGAGGTGCTCGCGTGGATCGCGCGCCGCCGTCGCGCCGAGAGCACCCCCGCACAGCCCGAGCCGGCGCGCGCCCCGGAGCCGGACCTCGAGGCGCCGCCGGGGCTCGGCTCGAGCGAGGGCGTCGAGGCCGGCGAGGTGCCGCTCGACGGGGGCGTCCCCTCGCGCCCGTCCGCGGCTGCGCCGGCGGCGCCCGATCCGGCGCCGGCGGTCCTGCGCATGCGGATGCGGCGCGGCTTCTACGTGAGCATCGACCGGATCGAGACGAACGGGGCGCGGCGCTTCTATCGGACGATCCGCGGCGGCTACGTGCCGGTCGAGGCGGTCGCCGAGACGGCGCCGCCGTCGATGCGCGGCGTGGTGCTCGGCGGGCGGTGGCGCCTGCCGCTCGGGTTCGTGTACCGGGAGGGCGTGCGCAGCCTCTCGCGCGCGTCGGTCGGCGGGACGCTGCGCCTCGAGGCGCCGCTCGATCGCTTCACGCCGCTGCCGCTCACCGAGGAGTCGATCACGCGGCGCGGGCAGCGCTTCCGTGTCGAGGACCGGGGCCGCGTCGTGCGCGAGGACGTCCTGCGCGTCGCGCGCCCCATCGATCGGCCGGCCCCGATCCCGGCGAGGGACCGGTGGATCCACGTCGACCTGCGCGAGCAGGTGCTCGTCGCGTACGAGGGCGATCGGCCGGTCTTCGCGACGATGGTGTCGACGGGGCGTGAGGGTTATCGCACGCCGACGGGCACGTTCCGCATCCAATCCAAGCACGTCTCGGCGACGATGGACGACCCGGACGCGGGCGACGAGTCCTACTCGATCGAGGACGTCCCGTGGACGATGTACTTCGAGGGTAGCTACGCGCTGCACGCCGCGTTCTGGCACGACCGCTTCGGGCGCCCGCGCAGCCACGGCTGCGTGAACCTCGCGCCGGCCGACGCGCGCTGGGTCTTCATGTTCAGCGCGCCGGAGCTGCCGCCCGGCTTCCACGGGATGAGCGCGGGCCGCGGCGCGATGGGCACCTGGGTCCACGTCACGGACTGATCGGCGCACCCGGATCGGCGCACGGCGATCAGCGCACGAAGACCCGGTCGTCGTCGGGCCGGATGTCGACGTGGAAGTGGTTGCGGTGCCCGTCGTTGTAGTTCGGCGTCAGCACCGAGCTGAAGGCCTGGGTCTCGACGAGGTCGCAGGCGATCCGCCGCAGCGCGCGCGCCTTGGCGTCGTCGGGCTCCGGCGCCTCGCACGTCCGGTGCGCCGGCGTCTCGACGAAGTCGGTCAACACGCTCAGGCGGCCGCGCCGCGTCTCGAACGAGAAGATGTCGAGGGCCATCCCGAGGCGGTGGAAGCTCTGGTTCGGCCGCTCGCGGTGCGACGACAGGATCGCGATCGAGCGCACGTCCTGCCGTCGCGCGACGCGCGCCATGATGGGCAGGCGCGCGGCCAGCTCGCAGCTCACGATGACCGGCGAGTCGGGCCGCATGCTGCGGAACGAGACCCCCCCGACCGGTCCGGTGATCTCGACCGGCGTGGGCACGGGCGTCCCGAGGTCGTCCACGACGCGCTGGTACTCGACGCCGAGCCGATCGAGGTCTCGCAAGCAGGCTTGCTCAGGACGGATCTGCCAGATCGCGCGCTCGGCGCTGCGCCACTCGCCGCCTGGGATGATCGCGCGGTAGTTCAAGAACGTGGGCACCATCCGCGCGATCTGGCGCGCGATCGGGCCGTTCGGATCGCTCGGCGGCGCGAGGAAGGCGGTGGGGCGCGGCGGCGCGGGCGGCACCTCGCCCGGCTCGAGCTCCGGCGGCGGCGTCTGCGCGAGCACGAGCGCGGGGATCACGAAGTCGTCCCGCGCGCCGACCGCGCGCGCGAGGGCGCGCATGCGCTCGGGGTCGACGTTTCCCGGGCGCGCCTCGGCCCGTGCCTCGTGCGGCGGGAGCTGCCAGTACCGATCGAAGAAGCCGTGGGCGAGCGGCTCGCGCCCGCGGCCCATCACGAGCCGCGGTCGCGCCGCGGTCGCGCGCGCGTCGTAGACGACGTAGTCCGGGACGAAGTCCGGGAGGTTGCGGGTGCGCGCGACCATGTCCGGGCTCGTGCCCAGGTGGACGAGCACGTACCGGTTCGGCGCCTCGGGGTTCGGGTAGACGTAGCGCGCGCCGAGCTGCGTGCCCTCGAAGCGCCGCCCGTTCGAGAGCGCGATCGCGTTCGCCTCGGCGCGGATCGGGAGCGACTCCATCATCCGATCGAGCACCGCGTTGTCGCCCGGGCTGCCGTAGAGCGCGAGGTGCGCGGAGCGCATGAGCTCGGGCGTGACCTCGGTGTCTCGGATCACGCGCTGGCCGAGGTACCACACGCCGACCGGCCAGCCCCGCGCGCCGAGCTCGGCGGTGCGCCGCAGGGTCGCCTCCGCGCGCGGGTTCCGCGTGCCGTACACGTGGACGATCTCGTCGTGGTAGGCGTCGGACATCGGCCCGGCGAGGCCGGGCACCTTCTCGAGGCCCTCCGCCGGCGGCAGGAACCCGACGCGCCATGGCGCCCCTTCGCTCTCGCGCGAGAACGTGGCGACGTGACCGAGGTGCAGCCGCGGCCCGGAGTAGACCTCCGCTCCGTCGAGGGACACCGCGAGCGTGCCGGAGGGCCCGACCGGCGCGTCGCGCAGATCGAACGAGAGCTCGAGCACGTTCTCGGTCTCTGCGCGCAGGGCGCCGTCGGCGGCGCTCGCCCGGACCCGGGCGAGCTCGGGGTAGCGCGCGATGCGCGAGACGCTCACCCAGTGCTGGCGCGCGGCGCGGTAATCGCCGGTGACCACGCGCACCTCGGCGGGGCGCGGGTCGCGCACGAGCTCCGCGAGGTCGGGGTAGATGCGGCCGTGGCGGTGCACCATGTAGAGCAGATCGTGGCCGTGCTCGTACCAGCGCCCGCGCATGCGTAGGCCCATGTCCGCGACCCGGCGGTCGAGCTCGCGCACGTAGTCGGGTCGCATCGGGCCCGGGTCGACGGTGCCGTGGTAGTAGCGGAAGGTGGTGTTCTCGGTGTTCTCGAGCATCTCCAACGCGCTCACGCGCCGCAGGGTGGTCATCTCGACCGGGCTCGGGCGCCCGCCGGTGTACTGAATCCAGCTGGGCGCGCCGGCGATCGCCTGCACGGCGCTGAAACGCCACGCGTGCCGCGTCCCGACGGAGTACGCGCCCATCCCGCCGTTGCTCAGGCCGCCCAGGACGACGCGGTTCGGGTCCACGCGGTAGTGGTGGGTTACGTCGTCGAGGACCTCGAGCACGTCCTGCTCGCCCATCCAGCGCCAGATCGGCTGCCCCACGCCGTCGGGCGCGACCACGATCCAGTCCGGCGTCCAGCGGGCGGTGAAGTCGTCGTAGAGGAACTGGCTGTAGCGGAGCCAGTCCATGTTGTTCCCGAGGACCACGCCGAGGAACAGGTTCCCGTTCGACGAGCCGCCGTGCAGCATGATCAGCAGCGGGTAGGCGCGCGAAGGGTCGTAGTTCGGCGGCAGGTAGATCGCGTAGCCCTGGCGCACCGGGCTGAAGCTCGCGCGGTAGCCGCGGTTGAGGAGCTGCCCGGCGCCGGCGTGGTACGGGTCGCGCCCGGCGGCCGCCGCCTCGAGGAAGCTCGCCGCGCGGCTGCGCCAGCTGTTCGACTGCGTCGGGAAGCGCCGCTCGATCCGCTCGGCGACGTCGATCAGGTACTCGATGCTGACGAGCGTGCCTTCGGGGACCGATGGGGGGCGCGCGCGCCGGACGGTCTCGACGCGGTCGCGGAGCTCACGGAAGGACTGCGCCCGGGCGGGGCTCGCCGCGAGCAGGAGGAGGGGGAGCAAGAGGCGGAGGATGCGCATCGGATCTGCCTTCGATTGTGTCGCATCGGGCGCGGGGGCGCCTGTAACCGGAGCGCGATGGCTTCGCGTTGCGGCCGCGGGCGGCTTCTCATAGGTTGCCGGCACTCGTGACCGCGAAGGCGCAGCGAACATGGCCAGAGGCGGGCTGATCCGCCCCTACGGCTCCGCGATCCCGCTGGCCCAGCGCCTCTTCGACGCGGGCTGGATCGCCGCGGTGCATTACGCGGCGTACGCGGCGTACTCCAAGGCGCCCTGGGAGACGCAGCAGACGCTGGCGACGGGCGCGGCGGTCCTGGCGTTCTACGTGACCGGCGAGATGGCGGGGCTCTACCAGCCGGCGCGCGGCGTGCCGCTCGCGAAGCAGCTCGTCCGCATCTGGGCGGCGTGGCTGCCGGTCGTCGCGGTGCTCCTGGGCGCGGCGTTCCTGCTCAAGACGACGGACCAGTTCAGCCGGCTCGCGACGGGCGGATGGCTCGTCGGGGCGCCGATCGCGATCAGCGTGTGGCGCGGCGGCGTCGCGACCGTGCTGCGCCAGCTCCGGCTCCAGGGTCGGAACCTCCGCACGGTCGCGATCTGCGGGGTCACCGAGATCGGCATCGAGCTCGCGCAGCGCATCTCGGGCCGCCCGCAGCTCGGGCTGCGGCTGATCGGCTTCTTCGACGACCGCACGCCCGACCGGCTCGAGCGCGTCAGCCTGACGCACGGGGGCATCGTCGGGACCTTCGACGATCTCGTCGAGGGCGCGCGCCGAGGTGAGGTGGATCTCATCTACATCGCGCTGCCGCTCAAGGCCGAGCCGCGTGTCAACGCGCTGCTGCGCCGGCTCGCGGACACGACCGCGAGCGTCTACATCGTGCCCGACTTCTTCGTCTTCGATCTCCTGCACGGCCGGTGGAGCCAGCTCGGCGACCTGCCCGTCGTGAGCATCTTCGAGACGCCGTTCTTCGGGATCGACGGCTGGGTCAAGCGCCTCGAGGACATCGTGCTCGGGACGTTCTTCCTCGTCTGCGGCGCGCCGCTGATGACGCTCATCGCGATCGCGATCAAGCTCGACAGCAAGGGCCCGGTGTTCTTCAAGCAGCGCCGCTACGGGCTCGAGGGCGAGGTCATCGAGGTGCTGAAGTTCCGCACGATGACCGTCGCCGAGGACGGCGCGCAGGTGAAGCAGGCCACCAAGGACGACCAGCGGATCACGCGCGTCGGCCGGCTCCTGCGGCGCACCTCGCTCGACGAGATCCCGCAGCTCCTCCACGTGGTCGGCGGGAGCATGTCGCTCGTCGGGCCGCGCCCGCACGCCGTCGCCCACAACGAGCTCTACCGCAAGAAGATCAGCGGCTACATGCTCCGCCACAAGGTCAAGCCCGGGCTCACCGGCTGGGCCCAGGTCAACGGCTGGCGGGGCGAGACCGACGAGCTCTGGAAGATGGAGAAGCGGATCGAGCACGACCTCGAGTACATCCGGCGCTGGGGGCTCCTGTTCGACCTCCAGATCGTGTTCCTGACCGTCTGGGGCGTGCTCTTCGGCGGCAAGGTGCGCGCGAACGCGTATTGAGCGCCGCGCGCTTGGAACCGAGACGTAACCGCCAGCGCGCGCTCGGGGGTTGCGCACCGGCCACGGGTCGGCAAGAACGAACCCGTCCACGAGCTCCCTCGGGGGGAGATCGAGCAACGACGCATTGGCTCATCGCAGCGACAAGGCTCCCCTAGGGTCCCTCGGGATCGACCTCGGGACCACCCACACGGTGATCGCGCACCACGGGGCGCCGCTCGTCGTCGCGCCGGCGGCGAGCCGGCCGACGCTGTTGCCCTCGGCGCTCGCGTTCCCCCCGTCCGGGGAGGAGCTCGTCGGCTGGGAGGCGCGCGCGCGGCGGCCCATCGATCCGGCGCACACGCTGCTCTCGACGAAGCGCTTGATCGGCGCGCGCTTCGGCAGCCCGCGCGCCCGGCGCTTCGCCGAGCATCACCCTTACGCGGTCGTCGATCGCGACGGGCTCGCGGCGCTGCGCACGCGCGCCGGTGACCTCACCCCGGTCGACGTCGCGGCGCGGCTGCTCGTCGCGGCGGCGGCGCGCGGGGAGTGCGATCCGTCGGCGCGCCGCGCGGTGATCACCGTGCCCGCGGCCTTCGAGGCGGCCGAGCGCGAGGCGACCCTCGAGGCGGCCCGGCGCGCGGGCTTCGCGGCCGTCGCCCTCGTCGACGAGCCGGTGGCGACCGCGATCAGCTACCTCGAGCGCTCGAACGTGCGTTACGGCGTGGTGTACGACCTCGGCGGCGGCACCTTCGACCTCGCGCTGGTCGACTGCAGCCGCTACCCGTTCCGCGTCGTCGCCCACGCGGGCGATCCGTACCTCGGCGGCGACGACGTCGATCGCGTGCTCGCGGAGCGGGTCGCGGAGCGCGTGCTCTGTCGCCACCGCTGGGACCTCGCGGCGGATCCGGTCACGTTCGCGCGCCTCGTCGGCGCGTGCGAGGCCGCGAAGATCGCCCTGCTCGACGCCGAGACGGCCTCGATCGAGCTCGCGGAGGTCGACCCGGCGGGCCCGTTCGCCGATCCGCGCGTCAGCGTCTCGCGCGCCGACCTCGCGGGCATCACGCACGATCTCGTGCGCGGCACGTTCACGCTCGTCGACCACGTCCTGGCCGAGGGCCGCGTGCGCGCGCGCGACGTCGACGCGATCTTCCTCGCCGGCGGCTCGACGGCGCTGCCCGGCCTGCGCGAGCTCGTCGGCCAGTACTTCCAGAAGCGCGCGCGCTTCGATCTCGACCCGATGCACGTCGTCGCGATGGGCGCGAGCCTCGCCGCGGCGCGCCCGGATCTCGCCGCGCTGCTCGACGCGGAGGGGTTCGCGGCCTAGGTCTGTCGACGGGACGATGCGCTGCGAACCTCGAGGGCCGCTGCCCGACGTGCTCGACCCGAGCGAGGTGGCGCTGCTCTTCGACGCGGAGTGCGTGGTCTGCAGCGCCTGGGTGCACTTCGTCCTGAAGTGGGACGCGCGAGCGACGTTGCGGATCGGCGCGGTGCAGTCCGAGGCGGGGCGCGCGCTGCTCGAGTACGCGGGCCTCGACCCGGACGACGTCGACACGATGCTGCTCGTCGAGCGCGGGGTGCCGTGGGCGAAGTCCGACGCGTTCCTGCGCGCGTGCCGCTACTTCCGCTACCCGATGCGGCTCGCGCGGATCGCGTACGTCTTGCCGCGGTTCCTGCGCGACTGGCTGTACGACCGCGTCGCGAAGAACCGCTACACCCTGTTCGGCAAGAAGGAGCTCTGCCTGATCCCGGATCCGAGCGCGCGCGCCCGCTTCCTCGAGGGCTGAGCCGCGCGCGCGATCAAGGGCGCGGGCGAGGCCGCGGGGCGGCGGCCTTCGCTCGCACCCGCGCGGGGACTCCGACGGCGGTGGCGCCGTCGGGGACGTCGTCGATCACCACCGCGTTGGCGCCGATCTTCGCGTGGTCGCCGATCCGCACGCCGCCGAGGATCTTGGCGCCGGCGCCGACGTCGACGTTGCCGCCGATCGTGGGGAGGCCGGGCCGGGGGCCGTAGCCCACGGTCACCTGCTGCAACAGCAGGCAGTTCGGCCCGATCACGGCGTCCGGGTGGACGACGACGCCGTTCGGGTGCGGCATCACGAGACCGCCCGCGATCGTGGCGTTCACCGGGATGTCCGCGCCCGTCACCATCGACCAGAAGCGGTGCTCGGCGACCGCGTACGCCCGGCGCGCGCGGCCGAGGGGACCGCGCGCGTCACGGGCCGCCTGGTACAGCCGGATCGCGCGCAGGAGACGGCGCGAGGGCACCCACGACGACGAGCCGACGGCCTCCCGCGACCAGTCGGGGATCGTGGCCGAGACCTCGGGGGGCTGGTCGTGTCCGGGCAACGAGCGCAATGTGACACGCGGTGGCCGCCCGAGCCGCTCCCGCGCGTGATCGTGCGCACCTTGAGCGAGTCGGCCGCGTCTGCCAAGGTAGCGCGCCTCGAGCGTCCCTCCCCGCCGCGACGAGACGTCGCGCCGCCGGGATCGGTCGGAGCCGGGCCTCTGGCCGAGCGAGCGACACCCATGGAACCGATCGAACTCTCCATCGTCATCCTCTCCTGGAACACGCTCGAGCTGACGCGGGCGTGTCTGCGCTCGCTGCGCGAGGACACCACGCGCCACGCGCGCGAGGTCATCGTCATCGACAACGCGAGCCACGACGGTTCCGCCGAGATGATCGAGTCGGAGTTCCCGGAGGTGCGGCTGGTCGTGAACCCCGAGAACCGCCTCTACGCCGCCGCCAACAACCAGGGCGCGCGCCGCAGCCGCGGCCGCCTCCTGTGCCTGATGAACTCGGACATCGAGGTGCGGCCGGGCGCGCTCGATCGGCTCGTCGACTTCCTCGACGCGCACCCCGACTACGGCGCGGTGAGCCCGAAGCTGCTGAACCCCGACGGAACGGTCCAGCCCGCGTGCTGTCGCTTCCCGACGCTCGCCGACCCGGTCGCCGACTCGACGTTCGCCGGCGGGTTCCCGCCGGGGAGCTGGTTCATCGCGCGCCGCGCGATGGCGGACTTCGATCACCTCACGAGCCGTGACGTGGACCAGCCGCCCGCCGCCTGCTTCCTGATGCGGCGCGAGGAGTACCTCTCGATGGGCGGCTTCGACGAGGAGCTGAGCCTCTACTTCAACGACGTCGATCTGTGCCTTCGGCTGTGGCAGCGCGGGCGCAGGATCCGGTTCCTGGCCGAGGCGGAGGTGTTCCACCTCGGCGGCGCCTCGACCCGCGCGCTGCGCAACCGGGCCGTCAACCTGCTCTGGCTGCGCAACCGCGAGTCGTTCTTCGCGAAGCACTACCCGCGGGTGGGCAAGCCGTGGCTGCGCACCGTGCTCGCGCTCCACGGCACCGAGCTCCTCGCGCGGATCTCGCTCGGTCCACGCCCGTCCGCGCAGGCGCGGGCCGCGCAGCGAGAGGTCCTCGCGCAGCTCCGCGAGTGCGTCGCGCCGGCGACCGATCCGGGCTGGAGCGACCCCGACACGGTCCCCGAGACGGGCGGGCATCCGCCGAGCCGCGCCGCGGGCCCCTCCGAGCGCGGCGACGCGTAGCGAGCCCGAGTGGACGAGCAGCCCGAGCAAACGACGCCCGGAGACGGCGCGCCGGCGGCGCCGGACGGACCGTCCGACGCGGGCGCCGACGACGGCCTCGGCAAGAAGGCCCTGCGCAGCGGCGCGTGGGTCGCCCTCGGCTACGGCGGCGGCCAGATCCTGCGCTTCGGGGGGAACCTCGTCCTGACGCGCCTGCTCTTCGAAGAGGCGTTCGGGTTGATGGCGCTCATCGCCAGCGTGCTCGCGGGCCTCGAGCTCTTCTCCGACATCGGGGTCGGCCCGAGCATCATCCAGAGCCCGCGCGAGGACCGCGGGTTCCTCGACACCGCGTTCACGATGCAGGCGGGCCGCGGGCTCGTGCTCTGGCTCGTCGGCTGCGCGCTCGCGATCCCGCTCGCGAACCTCTACGAGGAGCCGTCGCTGACGTGGATGCTCCCCCTCTGCGCGCTGAGCGCGCTCGTCAACGGCCTGAGCTCGACCAAGCTCTTCACGCTGAACCGCGCGCTCAGCCTCGGGCGCATCGAGGTCATCCAGATCGGCTCTCAGGCCGCGGGCATGATCACCATGGTCGTCTGGGCGCTGATCTCGCCGACCGTGGTCGCGCTCGTGTCGGGCACGCTCGTCTCGGGCGCGGTGAAGCTCGTGATGACGCACCTGTACCTGCCCGGCGCGAACAACCGGCTGCGCTGGGACCGCGAGGCGGCCAAGGAGCTCATCACCTTCGGGCGCTGGATCTTCGTGAGCACGCTCCTCACGTTCCTGGCGGGGCAGTCGGATCGGCTCGTCTTCGGCAAGCTCGTGCCGATGGATCGGCTCGGCGTCTACTCGATCGGGATGGCGCTCGCCACGCTCCCGAGCGACGTCGTCGCGCGGCTCGCGATGCAAGTCGTCTTTCCCCTCTACAGCCGCGTCCACGAGGGGGAGGGCTTCGGCGAGCTCTTCCAGAAGAGCCGCCTGCCGATCCTCGTCGGCGCGGGCTGGGCCTGCGCGGGGCTGATCGCGGGCGGGCCCGCCGCGGTGGAGTTCCTCTACGACGACCGCTACCAGGCGGCGGGGTGGGTGATCCAGCTGCTCGCGGCCGGCGCGTGGTTCACCGTGATGGGCTCGATCTACGGCTCCGTGCTGCTCGCCCAGGGGACGCCGCGCTACGTCAGCATGGGCGCGGCCGGCAAGCTCGCCGCGATGCTCGTGCTCATCCCTGCGGGGTTCTACCTCGGCGGCCGGTACGACGCGGACTGGGCGTTCGCCGGCGCCGTCGCCGGCTTCGCGCTCGCGGAGGTCGCGCGCTACCTCGTGAGCATGATCGCGGCGCGCCCGCGGGTGGGCCGGCTCCGCTACGACCCGTGGCTCACGGTCGTGGTGCTCGGCGTCGGCGTCGGCGTCGCCGCGCTCGATCGCTTCGTCGCCGGGCTCGGCGTCCACGCGCTCTTGCGCGGGCTCCTCGTCGCGCTCGTCGTCACGCTGCTCTGGGCCCCGCTGGGGCGCCCGCACGTGAAGGTGCTCGTGGAGAAGGTCCGCGGGCGCCTCGGGCGCCGCGCGGGGTGAGCGTCAGGGGCGGCGCTCGACGAAGTTGTACTTCACGAAGTCCTTCAGGAAGCCGGCGGGATCGGGATCGCCCTTCTTCTGGAGCTTCGCGCGGACCTTGAAGCTCGCGAGCCCGACGGCGTGCGCGGCGTTCGCGGCCCAGGTGTACGCCGGGCCGTAGGTCTTCTTGAAGTAGTGCCGCCGGCTGTCGAACCAGTAACGCGGCATGGGGCGCGAGGTGTCCTTGAGCCCGGTCGAGCCGTGCCCGACGTGCGCGACGCGGCTCTCGACGACGTAGGCGGTCGCCCACCCGCGCAGGCGCGCGCGACGGCACAGATCCGTCTCCTCGAAGTAGAGGAAGAAGGTCTCGTCGAAGAGGCCGACCGACTCGAGCACCTCGCGGCGGATCATCATCGAGGCGCCCGCGAGCCAGTCGACGCGTCGCGTCGCGGTGGGCATCGGGCGGATCGGGACCTCGCGCTCGGGCAGGAGCCGCTCGAGCGCCCCGAGGCGGAACGCGCCGATCGCCTCGCTCGCGAGCGTGGGGAAACGGAACGCGGTGAGGTGGGGCTCACCGTCGATCCCGTGGATGTAGCTGCCCGCGATGCCCACGTCGGGGTGCGCGTCGAGGTAGTCGACCAGCACGCGGATCGCGTCCTGGGCGGGGAACGCGTCCGAGTTGAGGAGGTAGACGTAGTCGGGCGGATCGTCCCCGGCGAGCGCGCGGCGGATCGCGTAGTTGTTCCCGAAGCCGAAGCCGCCGTTGTGCCCCGTCTGCATGACCTCGACGTGGTCGAAGTCCGCGCAAGCCGCGGCGAGCTTCGCCTCGCTCCCGTCCCGTGAGTCGTTGTCCACGACCGAGAGCCGGGAGCCGCCCTCGACGCGGGCGAGCGCAGGCAGCGCAGCGCGCACCGCGTCCAGCGTCATGTCCGCGGTCTTGTAGTTCAGGATGACGGCGAGGAGCTTCATCGTCGGACCCTCACTCGGCGGCGCGCGCGCGCTCGCGGGCTCGCGCACGCAGCTCGTTCTCCGCCCCCTCGATCACCGCGCGCAGGCGGCCCGCGAGGACGCGGACGTTCGGCTCGAGGACCATCGAGTCGTGATCGCCCGGCACCTCGAACACGTCGAGGTGCCCGACGTACGGCGTCCAGCCGTTGTCCTCGAAGACGTAGCCGCGCTCGTAGTCGAGCTTGCGACCGTTGCCGAGGTCGAACGCCACCTCGAGCTTGGGGCGGAAGAGCGTGACGGCGCCGGGCCACGGGCGCAGCGCGTAGCGGCCGAGCGCGCGCCGGAACGCCGCCTCGATCGCCTCGTCGTGGAAGACGTCGGCGCCCCGATCCGGCTCGGCGTCGTCGAAGCGCGCGCGGAGCTTGCCGAGCTCCCAGTTCCACCGGTTCACCGCCCACTCCGAGACGTAGGCGGGGCCCTTCTGTCCGAGCTGCTGGAACTGGATGAGCGCGCGATCGCGCATCGAGAGCCGCGGCGGCGGCGACGGCAGCGGCGTGTCGAGGAACACGAGCCGCGCGACCTCCTCGCCCGCCGCGCGGAGCTGCTGCGCGATCTCGTACGCGGTGATCCCGCCACCCGAGAAGCCGCCGAGGAGGTACGGGCCGTGCGGCTGCACCGCGCGCATCTCGGCGATGTACGCCTCGGCCATCTCCTCGAACGTCTCGTGCGGCGGCTGGTCCCCGTACAGCCCGCGCGCTTGCAGGCCGTAGAACCGCCGGTCCATGCCGACGAGGTGCGCGAGGTGCCGCAGGTTCAGCACGTTGCCGAACATCCCGGCGACGAGGAAGAACGGCGTCTTGGGCCCGCCCTCGCCGGGGTGCATCGCCACGAGGTGGGTGAAGCGGGTGCGGGGGGCCTCGCGCTTGGGCGCGCTCGCGCCTTCGCCGCCGATCCGCGCCTTGATGAGCTCGGCGCACCGGCTCACCGTCGGCGCCTCGAAGAGCACCGAGATCGGGAACTCCACCTCGTACGCCTTCTTCACCTTCGCGAAGAGGCGCACCGCGATGAGCGAGTGCCCGCCGAGGTCGAAGAAGCTGTCCTCGACGCCGATCGCGTCGACGCCGAGCAGCTCCTGCCAGAACCCGACGAGCGTCCGCTCGACCTCGTCGCGCGCCTCGACGTACTCGCTGTCGAGGTCGGGGCGCGCGAGCTTGATCCCCTCGCCGCCGCGCGCGCTCGGGAGCGCGAGCGCGGCTTGCGCCACGAGCCCGTCGAGGTCGAGCGAGCTGACGAAGACCTCGGGGAGCCGCGGCCCGGCGAGCACGCGGGCGAGCGCGTCGCGCCCCTCGTCCGGCAGGATGCCGTTCGTGAGGTTGCGCGCGAGCTGGACCTCGGCCGGCGAGGGCTCGCGTGCCGCGTCCTCGCTCGCGTCGAGCTCGACGTCCCGCGCGGACGGGCGGCTCTTCACCGCGAAGTCCACGTCGCCCGCCATCTTGCGCAGCGCGAGCCGATCCACCTCGAGCACGACGCGCCCGCTCTCCGGGTCCGCGAGCGTCACGTCGAAGTAGACGAAGTCGGCGTCGTCGGCGTTGCCGTCGTGGCCGCGCACCCAGCTCACCACCGAGGGGGGCAAGTCGCCGTGCACGCGTACACGCTCGTAGCCGACGGGCACCCAGAGGTGATCCGCGGCGTAGCCCTCGATGAGCTCCATCGCCCAGCCCGTGGCGATGTCGAGCAGGGCAGGGTGCAGGCCGTACGCCGCGACCTCACCCGCGTGCGCGGCGGCGAGCGAGAGGCGGGCGAAGGCCTCGCCGTCGCCGAAGCCGCCAGAGCGCAGCACGCGCCAGCGCGGGCCGAAGCGCAGGTGCCGCTCCTGCGGCGTGACGATGGCGCTCGGATCCGGGGCGCTCGGATCGAGCGTGAGGGCCCGTCGCGCGCAGCGGCGCTCGATCGCGGCGACGTCGAGCGGCGCCGGCGCGGCGAGCTCGCCGAGCGCGAGGTGCGCTTGCGCGTGCACCTCCCAGCCGCGCCGGCCGTCGAGGTCGACCTCGCCGCCGACCTCTAGCGCGTAGCCCCGCGCGGTCGGGCGCAACGCGACGCGGATCTCGCGGCGCGCGTCGTCGGCGACCGCGAGCGGCCGGATGAAGAAGAGATCCTCGATCTCGAACGGCCCGCGCTCGCCGTTGGCGCGGAGCGCGGCGCGCGCGAGCTCGAGGTAGCCGGTGCCCGGGACGAGCGCGTGGCCGGCCTTCGTGCGGTGCTCGTCGAGGAGCCAGTGCGTCGCGGGCGACAGGACGCCGCTCAAGAGCGTCTGGCCGCGCCCGTCGGCGACGCGCGCCGTCAAGACGGCGTGCCCCGGTTGCTCGCCGACGGGGGTCCCCGCGGCGGGCCGATCGGTGTCGAGCTGCGCGGCGGCCATGCCGACCTCCGCCCAGAGCCCCCAGTGGACCGAGACGACCCGCGTCGCCTCGCTCGCGCGGCTCTGCGCGTACGCGTCGAGGAACGCGTTGGCGGCGACGTAGTCGACCTGACCCGCCGGCGCCGTCGCCGTCGAGGTCGAGCTGAACAACACGAGGAAGTCGAGCGGCGGCTCGGACGCGAACACCTCCGAGAGCACGAGCGTGCCCTGGATCTTCGGGGTGAAGACGTCCTCGACCTGCTCCTGGGTCTTGAGCGCGATCAGCTCGTCGGCGACGACGCCCGCGGTGTGCAAGACGCCTTGCACTGGCCCGAAGCGCTCGCGTGCCTCGGCGACGGCCTCGCGCAGCTCGAGCACGTTGGTGACGTCGGCCGCGACCACCATCACCTCGCCGCCCGCCTCCTCCACGTCGAGGAGGCGCCGCAGGCGCTTGCTCGTCCGGTCCTCCGGCCCGTGCTGGCGCATCCACTCGGCCCACTGCGCGCGCGGCGGGACGGGGGAGCGGCTCAGGAGCACGAGCTTGGCCTTCGCCTCGCGGGCGAGCCACTCCGCGAACGTGAGGCCGAGGCCGCCGAGGCCGCCGGTGATCAGGTAGCAGCCGCCCTGGCGCAGCGGCGGGCGCGCCGCGGGGGGCAGGGCGGTCGCGTCGAGCATCTGTTCGAAGCGCTTGGGCCCGCGCCACGCGACGAGCGCGCTCTTGGGCGGCGAGCGCAGCTCCTCCTCGAGCCGGTCGACGAGCGCGTCGAGCTCCTGCTCCACGCGGCGCCGTCCGCTGAACGGATCGACGATCGCCATGCGCAGCGTCCCGCCGAAGAGGCGCTCGCTCTGTCGAGGTAGCTCCACGTCGACGAGGCTCGCGGTCACGCCCTCGAGCTCGCGCGGGACGACCTTCACCGGCCCGAGCGCCGTCGCCTTGTCGGGGTAGGCCACCGGCTCTCCGTCGACCTGCATCAGCCCGTTGAGGATCACGCTGAGGTGCAGGGGGCCGGGCACGCTCTCGTCGGCGAGCGCCTGCGCGAGGAAGAACAGGCTGAAGAAGCCGCGCTCCTGGTGGTGGTGGAACAGGCTCGAGCCCGGGCGGAAGGTCTCCTTGGCCTCGAGCAGCCACAGGTGGACGACGCGGTCCGGCGTCGCGCCGGCGGCGACGAGGTCGCGCACGAGCGCCGCGTAGCCCTCCTTGCCGCGCTCGGGGCTGAGCGAGAACTCGCGCTCGCCGCGCTGGAGGTAGGCGTCGCCCTCGTAGACCGCGACGACCCGATCCCCGCTCGCCTCGAGGCGCTCCTTGAGGCGCTTGCCGACGCCGGCCTGATCCATGAAGAGCAGCCACGTGTGCGGCTCGCCACGGCGCGGGTCGGTGAGCGCGGGCTTCCAGATCGGCCGCCAGCCCCAGCGCTCGACGTCGGGGATCTTCACGAGGTCGGTGCCCGGGTCGGCGACCTGGACCTTGCCCGGCTCGATGAAGAAGTACTTGTGGTTCCACGCGTACGTCGGGAGCTCGACGCGCACGTGCGCCTCGCCTGGCCACAGCGCGTCGACGTCGAACGTGCCCCCGCTCGCCCAGATGCGGCCGAGGCACGCGGTGAAGAACGCCTGGTCGTCGACCGCCTCGTCGCGGTGCCGGATCGACGACAACGCGTTGTGCGTGCCCTTGCGGTAGTCGGGGTGGGCGCGCACGAGGCTGCTGAGCGCGCGCCCGGGGCCGCACTCGATCAGCACGCGGTTCTGGCCCGCGAGGAGCGTCGCGACGTCGTCGGCGAAGCGCACCGTGCTGCGCAGGTGCTTCACCCAGTACTCGGGGCTCGTGGCCTGCGCGTCGGTGATCCAGGTCCCGGTCACGTTGCACAGGAACGGCACGGTGGGCTTCGTGAGGCGGATCGAGCGGAGGTAGGCGCCGAACTCGTCGAGGATCGGATCGAGCAAGCGCGAGTGCGCGGCGGTCGGGATCGCGAGGCGCTTGGCCTCGACCTCCTCCATCGTCGCGAGCCGCGCCGCGAGCGCGTCGATCGCGGCGGGCGGTCCGCTCACCACGGTCGCGTCGGGGGCGTTGAGCACGGCGAGGTCGAGCGCGTCGCCGAGGAGCGGCGCGACGGCGTCGGCGGGCAGGTTCACGCTCAGCATCGCGCCCTCGGCCGTCTTCTCGAAGAGCCGGCCGCGCAGGACCACGAGGCCGAGGCAGTCCTCGAAGCTCATCACGCCCGCGAGGTGGGCGGCGGTGTTCTGCCCGAGGCTGTGGCCGAGCAGCGCCTGCGGGCGCACGCCCCAGGACTCGAACAGCCGCGCCATCGCGACGCTCGTGAGGAAGATCGCCGGGAGCTGGCTCGGCATCCGGTCGAGCTCGGCGTTGGCCGCGTCGACCGCGTCGGGCGCGGCGAACAGCAGCGGCTCGAGGTCGATCCCGTGCCGCTCGCGCAGGAGCGCGAGGCCGCGGTCGAGGTGCTCGCGGAACACCGGCTCGTGCGCGTGCAGGTCGATCGCCATCCGCGGGTACTGCGCGCCGCCGCCGGGGAGCAGGAACACCGTCGAGGCGCGCTCGGGCGCCGTGTGCGTGAAGACGCGCCGCGGATCCTGCTCCTCGAGCAGGCGCGCCGCCTCCTCGACGCTCGCCGCCGCCACGACGCGCCGCCGCTCGAACGCGCGCCGCCCGTGGTGGAGCGTCCACGCGACGTCGCCGAGGTTCGCGTCCGGGTGCTCGCGCAGGTACGCGGCGAGGTTGGCCGTGTTGCCGTCGAGGCTCGGGCCGCTCTTGGCCGAGATCATGAGGAGCGAGAAGCGCCGGGTCGGCTCGTCGCCGGGCGCGAGGCCGGGCGGCTCCTGCAAGACGACGAACCCGTTCGTGCCGCCGACGCCCAGCGAGTTCACGCCGGCGCGCCGCGGGTGCTCGCTCGGCGCGGGCCAAGGCGTAGCGCGATCGTTGACGACGAACGGGGAGCTCGCGAAGTCGATCGTGGCGTTCGGCTTCTCGTAGCCGAGGCTCGGCGGGAACGTCGCGTTCTCGAGCGCGAGCGTCGCCTTGATCAGCGAGGCCACGCCCGCGGCGGTGTCGAGGTGGCCGATGTTCGTCTTGACCGACCCGATGCGGCAGAAGCCGCGGTCCTGGGTCCCGGTGCGGAACGCCTGCGTGAGCGCCTCGATCTCGATCGGGTCGCCGAGATAGGTGCCGGTCCCGTGGCACTCGACGTAGCCGATCGTGCGCGGATCGATCTGGCCGACGCCGAACGCCTCGACCATGCACGTCGCCTGGCCGTCGACGCTCGGCGCGAGGTAGTTCACCTTCGTCGAGCCGTCGTTGTTGATCGCCGAGCCGCGGATCACCGCGTGGATCACGTCGCCGTCGTCGAGCGCGTCCTCGAGGCGGCGCAGCGCGACCACGCCCGCGCCCGAGCCGAACACCGTCCCCTGGGCGCGGTGATCGAACGCGTGGCAGTGCCCGTCGGGCGAGAGGATCTCGCCCTCTTCGTAGTGGTAGCCCTGCCGATGCGGCAGGAGCACCGTCACGCCGCCCGCGAGCGCGAGGTCGCACTCGCGCGCGAGCAGGCTCTGCGCCGCGACGTGCACCGCCACGAGCGAGGTGGAGCAGGCCGTCTGGATCCCGACCGCGGGCCCGCGCAGATCGAAGAGGTAGCTCACGCGCGTCGAGAGGAAGTCCTTGTCGTTGCCGGTGTGGCGCAGGAGGAACATCCCGACGTCGCGGACGAGCTCGGGGCGCGTGCAGAGGTTGAAGTAGAAGTACGAGCCCATCCCGCAACCGGCGAACACGCCGATCGGCCCCTCGAAGCGCTCCGGCGGGTGGCCCGCGCTCTCGAGCGCCTCCCAGCAGCACTCGAGGAAGTGCCGGTGCTGCGGGTCCATGATCGCCGACTCCTTCGGGCTGAAGCCGAAGAACTCGCCGTCGAAGAGCTCCATGTCGTCGAGCGGCGCCGACGCCCGGACGTAGCTCTTCTTCTCGAGATCCGCGCGGCTCACGCCGGCCGCGATCAGCTCCTCGTCCGAGAAGAAGCGGATCGACTCGACGCCTCCGGCGAGGTTCCTCCAGTACTCCCTCGGGTTGCGGGCGCCAGGCACCCGCGCCGCCATCCCGACGATGGCGATGTCCGACTCGAAGATCTCGTACTCGTCCGACACGCGTAGACGCTCCTTGGGCGGGCCGCGAGCATGCTCGGCGCGCTCGGATCGCGCAACGCGGCGCGGCCTCTCGCCGGTTGGGATCGGTCAAAGGCCGCGGATGTCGCGCACCGGGAGGCGCGGCCCGAACCGTGGCGCGCCGGTGCCGCTCGCCGCGAGCAGCGCGACGACCCGCCCGCGGTGGGGCCGGAACGGCTCGAGCAACGCGAGCATCCGCGCGTCGTCCGCGCGCGCCTCGCCGGCGAGGGCGTGCGCGACGAGGTGCGGGAGGTTGTAGTCGCCCACGATCACCGCGTCAGGGTCGCCGAACACCGCCGTGCGCACGAGCGCGGCGGTCCACGGGCCGACGCCGCGGAACGCGAGCAGGCGCGCCTCGAGCGCGTCCGGGCCGTCCGCGGCGAGCCGCTCGAGCGACGCGGCGCGCCGCGCCACGCGCAGGATCGTCTCGGCGCGCCGCCGCTCGACGCCGAGCGGGTGGAAGTCGGCGTAGCTCATGCTCGCGAGCACCTCCGGGGCGGGCGGGAGCCAGAGCCCCTCGGTCGGCCCGGGCGCGCGCTCGCCGTGGCGGTGGACGAGGTCGGCGAAGGAGCGCGCGGCGCCCTTGCCCGTCACCTTCTGGCCGAGGATCGCGGGCACCAGGCGCTCGAGCACGCGGCCGCTCCGCCCGAAGCGCAGGCCGCGCAGGCGCCGCGCGAGCGCGCCGACGCGGCGGTCGTCGGTCACGAACGCCTCCGGCCGGTCGTCGGCGCCGAGGTGCGCCGGCGCCGCGTCGAGCGCGCGCGCCGCGCCGGGCCCCCACGCCTGCGCCTCCACGCGCGCCTCGTCGAGCGGGCGGTAGGTGACGGCGACGGGCCCCTCCGGCGTTCGAAACGCGCCGTGGTACGCGCCGTCGCGCACGAAGCCGGTCGGGTCCAAGCCGAGGAACGCCGTGCGGCGCATCGTGCGCGCGAGATCGAGGGGCCCGGGGAGCTCGATCGTGCGCCGCACGCCGCGAGCATAGCTGCGCGCTCACTGTAAGGTCCCCCGCCTCTTGAATCCGGCGCCGAGATTTGCGAAGGAACCCGCCTCGCCGAGAGGGAGCCCATGATTCAGCGCTGCGCGATCTGCCTCGTCCTGCTCACCGCCTGCTCCGTGGGCGAAACACCGCACACCACGGGCGACGCGGGCCCCGGCGGCCGGCTCGACGGCGACCTCGGCCCCGGCTTCGACGGCGGGGGCGGGCCCCGGATCGACTACGCCTCCATCGGCGGCACGGTGTGGGCGCCCGGCAACGCGCCGGGGATGGTCGCGGCCGGCCACGAGATCCCCATCTTCGGCGCGCTCGTCCGCGTGACGCCGACGCGCCAGCGCCCCATCCCGGACATGGTGTACTGCGAGCCCTGCGTCGCGGTCGAGGGGCCGCACGTCCGCACCGGTCACGATGGGCGCTTCCGCCTCGACAACATCGTGCCGGGTGACTACTGGCTCACCGTCGAGAAGGGGCAGTTCCGCATCGAGCGCCAGATCAGCCTCGGTGAAGGCGAGACGCTGAGCCTCGACGCGACGTACACGACGCTGCCGAACCGGCACGACGCCGCGCGCGGGATGACGATCCCCAGCATCGCGATCGCGGCCGGCTCCTACGACTCGCTCGAGGACGTGTTCGGCAAGATGGGGATGGGCACCGTCGACGGGAGCGGGAACTTCGGCGTCGGGCCCGGCTCCGAGCGCATCCACTTCTACCAGAACGGCGGGACACGCTACTCGGGGGAGATGGGCACGCTCGGAGATCTCGTGCGCGACCTGTCGCGGATGCTCCGCTACCACGTGATCTTCATCCCGTGCTCGGGCTCCTCGAACGCCTCCGCGCTGCGCGAGCAACAAGTCTTGCGCAACCTCCGCGACTACGTCGCCGCGGGCGGCAAGCTGTACGTCACGGACTGGTCCGGCGAGTGGATGGACAACGTCTTCCCCGCGTTCGTCACGCTCGAGGGATCGGGGACGGACACGCCCGCGAGCGCTTACGATCCGGCGGCCAACACGTGGAACACCTCGCAGTTCGGCGACGCGGACGGGGCCTCCTACGACAGCGACAACGCCGAGGCGGTCCACCCGGACCTGCGCGCGTGGTTGCACGGCCAGGTCGGACCGACGCCGCGCTCCGGCGTGCAGACCTTCGACGCGGGCCGCTTCGACGTCGTCGACAACTGGAACACGATCACCGCGCTCACGCGCGTGCCGGTGGGCGTCGACCACGAGGGCCTGCCGGTGACCAACGAGCCGATCGGCTGGGTCATCGGGAGCCGCGACGCGTCGACCCCGCGGCGCCCGCTCACCGTGACCTTCCAGCCGGCGGGCTGCGGCCGCGTGCTCTACAGCACCTACCACACCACGCACACTCCGCACGCGGGGCTCGTCCCGCAGGAGCGCATCCTGCTCTACCTCATCATGGAGATCGGGGTCTGCGTCGAGGACCCGATCCTGATTTGACCGAAGGCGTCGTCCTCGTCACCGGCGGCGCCGGCCGCCTCGGGTGCGCGCTCGTGCGCGAGCTGCTCGCGCGCGGCGCGCGCGTCCGCGTGCTCGACCCCGCGCGCGCGCCGCGCTCGCTCGAGGGGCTCGCGGTCGAGCGCATCGAAGGCAGCGTGCTCGACGCCGAGGCGGTGCGCGCCGCGCTCGACGGGGTGCGCCTCGTCGTGCACGCGGCCGCGCGGATCGACCTCGGCCCCGATCCGGACGGCGCGCTGCGCGCCATCAACGTCGAGGGCACCCGCCGCGTCGCCGACGCGTGCGCCGGCGCCGGCGTCCGGCTCGTGCACGTCAGCAGCCACGCGGCGCTCGACCGGCGCCCGCTCGACCGCGCGCTGACGGAGGACAACCCGCTCGCCCTCGACGACCCGTGCCCCTACCACCGGAGCAAGGCCGAGGCGGATCGCCTCGTGCTCGAGCGGGCGCGCGCGGGCGCGCTCGACGCGGTCGTCGTCTGTCCGGGCACGCTCACCGGGCCGTGGGACTTCGAGCCGTCGCTCCTGGGCCGCGCGCTGATCGATCTTTGCGCCGGCAAGATCCCCATCCTGCTCGACGCGACGACCGACTACGCGGACGTGCGCGACGTGAGCCGCGCGGTCGTCGAGGCGGGCGCGCGCGGGCGCCGCGGGGAGCGCTATCTCCTGACGGGCGACGTGCGCGACATCCTCTCGCTCGCGCGCTCCGTCGAGGCGGTGACCGGCGCCCGCCTCCCGCGCCGCGCGCTGCCGCTCTGGGTCGGCTGGGCCATGCTGCCGCTGACGGAGGCGCTCGCCCGCGCGCGCGGCGCCGCGCCCCTCTACTCGGCGGGGATGCTGCGCGCGAGCGTGTCGAACCCGGTGGTGCGCCGCGACAAGGCGGAGCGCGAGCTCGGCTACACCCTCCGCTCCCTGGAGTCGTCGCTCGCCGACGCGTTCGCGTTCTTCCGGGACGAGGGACGGCTCTGACGGCTCAACGCACGTCGTAGGCGCCGCGGAGCAAGGCGGCTTGCTGCCTGCTGAACGCGCGGCCGCCGCCCGCCCAGAACATGACGTTCGTCGCGCCGAACGGGCCGCACTCGTCGGGTACGAGGACGCCGTCGCCGTCGAGATCGTTCTCGGCGCGGCACTCGGGGGTGTCGGTGAGCGGGTCGAAGACCGATCCGTCGGCCTCCGAGGTGTGGAAGAGGCCGGCGAAGTGCCCGATCTCGTGCGCCATCACGAGGCCGAGGTGCGCGGGGCTCTCGACGAGGTCGGCGGCGATCGCCACGCCGCTCGCGCCCGTGCCCGGGAGCGCGTGCGGCCCTGGGATCCCGCTCGCGATCCCGAGCGCGCCCTCGATGAAGCGCACGAGGAACACGTGCACGGCGGGCCGGCGCGCCCCCGCGGAGAGGCGGTAGAGCACCGGCAGGTCGGGGGGCGCGCCGAGCAGGCCCTCGCTGCCCGTCAGCATCTCGAAGCGGCGCCGCAGCCCGCCGACGACGTCGTGGACGCGGACCTCGCCGATCGCGAGCCCCGCGGGCGCGAGCACCTCGCGCAGCGCCTCGACGGCCTCGGTGAGCGGGGGCGGAGGCGCGCCGTCCCGGCTCGTCCAGCCGTTGCCGCCCGCGAGGTAGACGTCGAGGTCGAGCGCGTCGCCGGGCGCCATGCGCTGGAGCACGATCCGCTCGCTCGGCCCCGGCGTCGTCGCGCTGAGCAGCACTTCGAAGCCCAGGCGCGGCGGCGGCGAGCGCGGGCCGTTCGGGTGCAGCAAGGTGACGACCTCGCGGACCGTCGCGGCGCCGATCCCCCACGCGGGCGCGGGCGCGTCCGCTTCGCGCGGCGCGAACGCGTCGAAGAGCACCTCCAT
The DNA here is from genome assembly GCA_019637095.1 of Sandaracinaceae bacterium. Taxonomy (GTDB): domain Bacteria; phylum Myxococcota_A; class Polyangia; order Polyangiales; family Sandaracinaceae; genus JACKEC01. Next base: position 24,857 of record JAHBWG010000036.1, read on the forward strand.
GGCCGCGGTCCGCGACAGGACGCGCTCGATCAGCGGCTCGCTCTGGGTCGGGCCCCGCCAGATCACGAGCGCGCCCGGGCGCAGATCGGACAGCACGTCGGAGGCGGCCGGCACGTCGAGCAATGGCCCCGGCTCCGGCCCCGCCACCCGGACGCTCTCCGGCGCGGCCACGCGCGCGGTGCACGCGGTCAGCCGCTCCATCGCGCTCGGCGAGGTCGTCACCCAGACCTCTCGGCAGAGCTCCGCCGCGTCGCAGTCCGCGTCGCTCGCGCAGGGCACCACGCACGCGCCGGCGATCGCGCAGAGGTGCCGGTCGCAGCTCGCGCGCTCGCGGCACGGCGCGCCCGGCGCGCCGCTCGGATCGGGCTCCGGCGCGCCGCAGAACAGCCCGATCGACGCGAGATCGCGCGGGGGATCGCCGATCGACCCGCGGCAGACGCCCTCGGCGCAGTCGGCGTCGCGCGCGCAGCGCGGCCGGATCGGGCCCGCGTCGGCGGAGGCGTCGCGCTCGCCCGCGTCCGGACGCGCCGCGTCGGCGGCCGCGTCGAGCGGGCGCTCGATGCCCGCGTCGAGCCCGTCCGCGAGGTGGCTGCGCGCGCCGCAGGCCGCGAGGAGGAGCAGGAGCGGGAGCGCGGTCAGCCGTCGCATCGCGGCGGCTTAGCACGCGCCCGCACGATCACGCCGCGATCACATCGCGTTGATGTTGACGACGAAGCTGCCCGCGCTCGTGCGCGAGAACCCCTCGACGACGACGAGCACCTCTTGGCCGCTCGTGAGCGTCGCGCTGACGCGGGAGCGCAGGTCGTCGTCCGAGAGGTCGTCGTTGCACCCGAGCGACATCGCCGCGGCGTCGCAGCCCGCGCGCAGGTAGAGGACGGTGTCGAAGCTCGAGCCGATCGTGTCGAAGACGTACGTGCCGTCGGCGGGCGCGGTCCAGCGCAGCGCGCGCTCGGGCGACATGCCGCCGCCCGTGGCGGTGACGCAGCCCGCGGGCGGCGCGAGGTCGTCGCCGGCCGCGACGGTGGTGCCCATGAACACCGCCATCCCGGTCGTGCTCACCGCGCCGGTGTCGTCGGGGCACGTGCCGGCGGGGCCCACGACGTTGGTCCCGACGCAGGTCCCGAACGCGTCGCTGAACGCCTGCGCGGCCGCCATCTCGACCCGCGACTCGCACGCGGTCAGGGCGGACTGCGCGGTCATCCCGCAGCCCGAGAGCGTAGCCTCGTTGCAGCTCGCGCCCTCGATGCACGTCGCGTACGCCTCGATCGCGATCGCGGTGCAGGTGAAGTAGGCGCCGACGCCCGCGAAGTTCGCGGTGAACGCCGAGTCCTCGCACGCGTCGCGCGCGGGCAGCCGGCCGAACGCCTCGCACTCCGCCGCGGTCGCGAAGGGTGCGGCGTCGCAAGCGCAGAGGGCCGCATCGCTCCGCGCATCCGCCGCGCGGCGACGCGTCAGCGCGGCCATGTCCGGCGTGATCGGCATGCCGGCGTCGGTGCCCATCATCATCGGGCCGGCGTCGGTGCCCATCATCGGGCCGGCGTCGGTGCCCATCATCGGGCCGGCGTCGGTGCCGCCGCCTCCGCCACCGTCGCAGGCGATCAGGAGGAAGGCGGCCGCGAATGCGGCGTTTCGGGCTCCGAGCTCGTTCATCGTCGTCTCCGGTTCAGGCGAAAGCGCCGACGATGACACGCGGCGCCGTCGCCGCAAGCCGCTCACTCGGGCTCGAGGTGCGCCCGCGCCAGCTCGTAGTTGTCGCGCTGGTCCGGGTGGAACCCGGGGCGCAAGAGCTCGGCGACCGACCGCGCGATGCGCCCGCGCGAGCGCGCGAGCGTCCGCCAGAACGCGGCGCCGCGATCCTCGGGCGCGCGCGGATCCGGGCCGAGGGCCTGCTCCTGCGTCCACAGCGTGCGCAGCGCCACGCCGAAGAACACCGCGAGCACGCCCGAGCCGATGGCGAGGCCGAGCGCGCGGGTCGTCCAGCGCGGGTCGACGCGCTCGAGCACGTCGAACGCGACCGACTTGTGCTCGATCTCCTCGCACGCGTGCCACACGAGCATCCGCCGCACCTCCGGATGCGCGTCGTCGAGCGCGGGCGTGTCGAGGGCCAGCTCCGCGAGCGTCGCGGTGAAGTGCTCGAGCGCGGCGGTGGTCGCGAGGCGCAGATGCGGCGGCACGCGCGGCTCGACCGTCTCCCACGCGGTGCGCGTGTAGAAGTCGAAGAAGCCGCCGAGCTCGAAGCCCTGGGCTTCGAGCATGCGGTTGAAGCGATCGTGCTCGTGCCCGTGGCGCCCCTCCTGGCCGAAGAAGCCGCGCACGCGGGCGCGCAGCGCCGGGTCGTCCTCGTAGACGTGCTCGTAGTGCTTCACCGCGCGGATGAAGAACCGCTCGCCCTCCGGGAACAGGAGCGAGAGCGCGTTGACGACGTGCGTCGCGAGCGGGTCTCCGGCGAGCCACGCCCGCGGGAGCTCCGGATCGAGCGCGAAGCGCGGCGCGCGGACGGGGATCGGGCGAGCGGTGGCGTCGGGCATCATTCCTCCCATCGACGAAACGTTTACATTCATCGATGGTAACGTCAAGCAGCGGCCCCGAGTCGCGGCGACGGCAGAGTAGGCTTCGGTGGTGCCGGAGCGGCTGGAGCTGACGGTCGAGGAGCTCGCGTCCCGCGTGGGCACCACCGTGCGCAACGTGCGCGCGTATCAGGACAAGGGCCTCCTGCCGCCGCCCGAGCGCCGCGGGCGGCACGCGATCTACTCGGACGAGCACCTCTTCCGGTTGCGGCTCGTGCACCAGCTGCTCGCCCGCGGGTACACCCTCGCGAGCATCGGCGAGGTGATCGCCGCGTGGGAGCAGGGGCAGGATCTCGCCGCGCTGATCGGGCTCGAGAGCGCGATCGCGAGCCCGTGGTCGAGCGAGGTGCCCGCGCACCTGACGCTCGCGCAGGTCGTCGAGCGCTTCGGCGTGACCGCTCCGCGCGCGCTCTCGAAGGCGATCGGGCTCGGCTTCCTCGAGCCCGAGGGGGACGGCTTCCGCGCGCCGAGCCCGCGCCTGCTCCACGCGGGCGAGGAGCTCGTGCGCGCGGGCGTGCCGCTCGAGGCGCTGCTCGACGAGGCGGGGGCCCTGCGCGCCGACGCCGAGCGGATCGCCCGCGGCTTCGTCGAGCTCGTCGCGACGCACGTCTTCGACGCGGCCGGCGACGGCGGCACGCTCCCGCCGGCGGACGAGGTGCCGCGCCTCGCCGGGATCGTGCGGCGGCTGCGGCCGCTCGCCGTCATGGTCGTCGAGGCGGAGCTCGCGCGCGCGCTCGAGCGCGCGGCGCACGAGGCCCTCGACGCGCGCCTCGCGATGGTCCTCGACCACATCGAGGGGCGAGACCCCGACGAGTGACCAGGGGCCGCGTGGGAACGACACCGGCAGTATTCCTCGTCGTCCGCCCGGCCTCGGCGCGGCGCCGCGACGCCGATCCGATCGCGTCACTCCTACGCGGCCCCTTGCGCCGGGGCGGGCGTCGCGAGCGCCTCGACGATCGCGCGCCAGGAGCCGTCGGTGAGCGGCTCCGCCGGCTCGCCCGTCCAGCGATCCGCCTCGCGCGCGAGGCCCGCCGCGGGCACCCACACGCGCGAGGCGACGACGGGCAGCCACGCGCGCCGATCCACCATTCCGTCGACGCGCGCCTTGAGCGCGTTGCGCGTGAGGTCGCGGAGCGAGAGCGCGTTGAGCACGCTCGCGTAGAGGACCGCGGCAGGCCACGCGAGGCCCACGCTGCCGAGCACGCACAGCGCGAGGTAGCCCGCGAGCAGCCAGCCGATCACGCCGCGCCGCCAGAACGGCGACGCGAAGTAGCCCGTCCCGATCGGCACGAACACGCCGCCCGAGAGGATCCCGATCCCGATGGCCGCCGCGATCGTCAAGATCCCTTGCAATCGTAGGCTCCCCGCCGCTTCGGCGGGCCGGAAGCGGACCGAGCGCTCGCGGTCCGCGTAGCCGGGGAGGGCGGCGCGCGCCGAGGGGCTGTCGATCCGCACGCGCACGAACCCGTCGAGCCCCGCCTCGAGCGCGCTCGCGATCTCCGCCTCGAGCGCGGGGAAGAGGTAGACGTGCACCTCGCCGAGCGCGCCCGACGCCGTGCGCGACACGAGGGTGACGACCCGGTTCGTCGCGGTGTCGGCGTAGCCCACGCGACAGAGCGTCTCCTCGTCGACCACGAGCGCGCGCGGGCGGAACATCACCCGCGTGAGGAAGACCGTGCGGTCTTGCGCCAAGATCAGGTGCCCGGCGCGGCAGCGGCCCACCGTCGGCGCGCGGAAGACGTACGCCGGAAGGACCGTGGCGCGCGACATGCCGTGCTCCTCGAGGTACGCGCGCACCCACGACGGCGGCTCGGGCGGGCCTGCGGGCTCGCTCGCCGCGGCGCGCCGCGCCTTGCGCAGGAGCGCCCAGCCGATGCGCACGTGGATCCAGGTCAGCCGCGTGAGGAGCGGCCCCGTGACCAGCCCGGCAGCGAGATAGACGGCGAGCAGCAGCGGCACGAGCAGCGTGTGTCCGAACGCGAGCCCGGCGAACGTCGCGCCGAGCGCGAAGAAGTCGTCGACGAACGAGTGCGCGAGCTTCAGCCCAGGGATCGGCACCATCGCCAGGAGCAAGCGCGTGCCGGTCTTGCCCATCGTCGCGATCCAGCCGAAGAGCGCGCTGACGCCGACGGTGAGCGCGACGATCGAGGTGCCGGCGAGGAGCGAGGCCTCGACGAGCGCGGGCGCGACGACCGGCTCGACGGCGTCTCCCGCGGCGGCGATCCCGAGGATCGTCGCGCACGCGACGCCGGCGAAGGGGCGCCACGCGGTCGAGACCGGCACGAGCCAGCGCTCGATGAGCCCGACCTTGTCGGCGAGCGAGTCGGCGAGCGCGAGGGCGGCGAACACGCCGCCGAGCGACCAGAGCACCACCTCGGGGGCGAGCGCGTGGAGCTGCCGGTGGAGGTCGGCGCCCATCAGGAAGCCGGGCACGGAGCCGGGCGCGGCGAACAAGAAGATCATCGCGAGCGGCAGCCAGGGGTTCTTCCCCGCGGCCGCGCTCGTCGCCATCGCCGCCACCATCGAGCTCGGGATCACCACGCGCCGAAGGGTAGACGCGCGGGTGCGCGCGGGGGAAGGCGCTCGCTCAGCGACCGCGCCGCCGCCGCACCTCGGCGACGACGGCGATCGCGAGCTGTCGGTCGGCGTCCGCGCGCTCGCAGAGCGCGGCGAGCCAGCGGGGGTAGGCCTCGGCGAGGAACGCCGGCGCGTCCTCGCGGGGATCGAGCAGCGCCTCGCCGGCGTGTCCCGGCCGCGAGACGCGCCACGGCGTCCGCTCGTCGAGGACGACCAAGGGCACGCGGCCGTCGGGGTGCTTCACGCTGATCTGCACGGCCGCAGCGTAGCGGGCCAGCGGGACGCGCGCGCGTCGAGCTTCACGCACCGGGTGCCAACCGGCGTTCGCACCCATCCGTCGCGGTTGCGCTATTCTGTCGCCGGCGCCCCGGCTCCGCTCGCGGGCAGGGGGGTTGCAGACGCGGGCACGGAGGAGGTCCACATGCGAAGGATGGTCGTCGCGGTCGCGCTCGCGACCGCCGTGGCGCTCGCGCCCGGCGCGGCAGGAGCGCAGGTCTCGGGGCAGGTGTACATCGGCCCGGCGCCGCAGCAGCAGCCGGTGTACGGGCAGCCGGTGTACGGGCAGCCGACGTACGGCCAGCCCGTCTACGCGCAGCCCCAGTACGCGCCGCAGCCGAGGCCGATGCGCACGGAGCAGCGCGCGCACGTGGGCCTCATCGTCGGCGGCGCGGTCATGCTCGGTGTCTCGTGGCTCGTGAACGCCGCGCTGATCAGCCCGTTCGCCGGCTGGAGCGCGAGCAGCGGCTACCAGCCGAGCTGGGAGGCGTTCCGCTACGCCGGCCTCGTGCCCGTGGCCGGGCCGTGGATCCAGCTCGCGCTCAAGCCCAACGGCCTCTCGGACGACGGGTGGGGAACGTACCTGGTGATCGACGGGCTGCTGCAGGCGGCTGGCCTGACCATGCTCATCCTCGGCGCGACGATCACCGAGACGGTGACGGTGTATGGAGATCGCCGGACGGGGCCGAGCCTGAGCCTCGGCGTCGGGCCGGGCAGCCTGAGCGCGACCGGGACCTTCTGAGCGGCTGGACAGCGCGCGGGAGGACGTGCGTCAATCGTGTTCGTGCGCCGGGCGTCGTCCGCGTGGCTCGCCATCGCGCTCGCCCTCACGGCGTGCGGGTCGGCGTCCCCGGCCGTGACGGCGACCCCCGCGCCGGCTCGGGGACGCGCCGACGCGTCGCCCGCGCGCCTCGCCCCCGAGCCCGCGGACCGCGTGGCCGAGCGCGTCGACGCGATCCCGGACGCGCCGGCGACCGAGCCCGCGCTGCCGCCGGACCGACGCTTCTACGGGGGGCGCGGCCTGCGCCACCGCCTGATCCACTTCACGTTCGACGACGGGCCGCGGGCCGCGACCACGCCGCGCCTCCTGGATCACCTCGCGCGCCACCGCGTGCGCGCGACCTTCTTCCTCGTCACCCGCGCGCTCGACGATCCACGGCGACGCGACACGGCGCGCGCGACGGTGCGCCGCATGGCGGCGGAGGGCCACACGATCGGGCTGCACGGGCACGACCACCGCGGCTTCCGGAACCTGAGCGATCGCGACCTGCGCGAGCAGCTCCGGTACGGCGGGCAGCTGATCGCGGACGTCACCGCGCGGGCCCCCCACTTCGTCCGCCCGCCCTACGGGGGACGCGACGCCCGCACCGATCGCGTGCTCGCGCGCCTCGGCCTGCGCCAGGTCCTGTGGTCGATGACGCCCGAGCGCCCGCGCAACGACGGCCAGGAGGCGATCGTCTCGCAGTTCCGCGCGCAGCTCGCGGCCCGCGAGGGCGAGCCGTTCCCGGGGACGGTCGTGCTGATGCACGACACGCGGCCGTGGGTCGTCGAGGCGATCCCGCGCATCCTGCGCCACCTGCGCCGCCGCAACTGCCAGATCCTCCGCGAGGGTGGCCAGCTCTGGGACGTCGTGCCCACGCTCGAGGCGCTCTACGGGCTCTCGGACGCCGAGGTCGCGGGGAGGCAAGACGCCCTGCGCGGGGAGCTCGCTCCGCGCTGTGCGGCCGCCACCGGCGACGAGGACGACACGGAGCCTTGAGCGCGCTCACCGGCGCGCGAGGACGTCGGCGAGGTTGTCGCGCCAGTCGGGCATCGGGCCGAGCGCGGCCTCGGTGCGCGAGAGGTCGAGCACGCTGTACGCGGGGCGCGGCGCGGGCCGCGGGAACTCGGCGCTCGTGCAGGGGATCACGCGGCAGCGCGGCGCCACGCGAGCGGCGATCTCGCGGGCGAGCTCGAACCACGTGCACTCGCCGCCGTCGGTGCCGTGGAAGACACCGCGCTCGCCCCGCTCGAGGAGCGCGAGCGAGAGGCGCGCGAGGTGCTCGGCGCTCGTCGGGCGGCCGCGCTGGTCGTCGACGACGCGCAGCTCCTCGCGCTCGGCCGCGAGCTTCGCGATCGTGAGCACGAAGTTCTTGCCCCACGGCGCGTAGAGCCAGCTCGTGCGCACGACGAGGTGCGTGCCCGGCGAGGCGAGGACCGCCTCCTCGCCCACGCGCTTGCTGCGCCCGTACGCGTTGAGCGGCGCGGTCGGGCCGTCGGTCGGGTAGGGCGCGCTCGCGCAGCCGTCGAAGACGTAGTCGGTCGAGTAGTGGACGAGCGGGACGCCGACCGCGTCGCAGCGCGCGACGAGCCGCGCGACACCTTCGCCGTTGATGGCGGTCGCGAGCGCCTCGTGGGTCTCCGCGCCGTCGACGTCCGTGTAGGCGGCGCAATTCACGACCGCGCGCAGGCCCTCCGTCACGTGCGCGGCGACCGATGCGTCGTCCGCGAGGTCGAGCGCGGGGAGGTCCGCCGCGCGCGCCTCGAGCCCGCGCGCCGCGCACAGCTCGAGCCACGCGCGGCCGAGCATGCCGCCCGCGCCGCAGACGAGGAGCGCGCTCACGGCGCGTACCTCGGCAGGCGCTCCCGAGGGATCTCCGCGAGCGCGAGGGCGCCTGCGTCCTTGGCGGACAGCGTCGGCGGTGCGGTGAGCGGCCACGCGATGCCGAGCGCCGGATCGTCCCAGCGCACGCTGAGCTCGTGCTCGGGCGCGTAGCGCTCGCTGCACTTGTAGGCGAACGTGGCCGGCCCGTCCGAGATCACGCAGAAGCCGTGGGCGAAGCCCTTCGGCACGAAGAGCTGGTCCTTGGCCTCCGCCGTCAGCACGCGCCCGACGTGCCTGCCGAAGGTGGGCGAGCCCACGCGCACGTCGAGGGCCACGTCGTAGACCGCGCCCTCGAGCACGTACACGAGCTTGTCCTGCGCGAGCGGGTGCTGCAGGTGAAGGCCGCGCAGGATCCCCGGCGCCGATCGGGACAAGTTGTCTTGCACGAAGGAGGCGTCGATGCCGGCCTCGCGGTAGCGGGCCTCCTGGTACGTCTCGAGGAAGAAGCCGCGCGCGTCGCCGAAGACGCGGGGCCTCACGTAGAGGACCTCGGGCAGCTCCGTCGGCTCGACCTCCACGTCAGAGATCCTCGCGCGCGAGGGCCATCAGGTACTGGCCGTACTCGGTCTTCGCGAGCGGTTCGGCGAGCGCGGCGAGCGCGGTCGCGTCGATCCAGCCTTTGCGGAACGCGACCTCCTCCGGGCACGCGACCTGGAGCCCCTGCCGCGACTCGATCGTCTGGATGAAGTTCGCCGCCTGCAGCAGCGCCTCCGGCGTGCCGGTGTCGAGCCAGGCGACGCCGCGGCCGAGCCGGACGAGCCGGAGCGAGCGGTCCTCGAGGTAGAGCCGGTTCAGGTCGGTGATCTCGAGCTCGCCGCGCGCGCTCGGCTTCAGCGCCTTCGCGAAGTCGACGACGCGCTCGTCGTAGAAATAGAGCCCGGCGACCGCGTAGTGGCTCTTCGGCGCCTTCGGCTTCTCCTCGAGCCCGACGACCGTGCCGTCCTCGTCGAACTCGGCGACGCCGTAGGCGGTCGGGTCCTTGACCCAGTAGCCGAACACGGTCGCGCCGTGCTGCATGCGGCCGGTGTCCGCGAGCAGGCCCGAGAGGCCGTGGCCGTAGAAGATGTTGTCGCCCAGGACGAGCGCGCAGGGCTGGCCCTTCACGAACGACTCGCCGATCAGGAACGCCTGCGCGAGCCCGTCCGGGCTCGGCTGGACGGCGTACGACAGGCTCATCCCCCAGTGCGCGCCGTCGCCGAGCAGCGTGCGGAACGCCGCCTGGTCGTGCGGCGTGGTGATGATCAGCACGTCGCGGATCCCCGCCAGCATCAGCGTGGTGAGCGGGTAGTAGATCATCGGCTTGTCGTAGATCGGCATGAGCTGCTTGCTGACGCTCTTGGTCAGCGGGTGCAGCCGGGTGCCCGAGCCGCCGGCGAGGATGATTCCTTTTTCGACCGCCACTATCGATCTCCGTAGTTCGCCGCGATCCAGTCGCGGTACGCCCCCGTGCGCACCGCGTCGATCCACGCGTCGTTCTCGAGGTACCAGCGGACCGTCTTGGCGAGCCCGCTCTCGAACGTCTCCCGCGGCGTCCAGCCGAGCTCGCGCTGGAGCTTCGAGGAGTCGATCGCGTAGCGCAGGTCGTGGCCCGGACGATCCGTCACGAAGACCTTGAGCGCGCGCAGCTCCTCGAGGTCGGCGCCCGTCGCCTCGGCCACGAGCTCGACGATGCGATCGACGACGTCGATGTTCTTCATCTCGTTGTTGCCCCCGACGTTGTACGTCTCGCCGAGCGCGCCCTCGTTCACCACGCGCCAGATCGCCTCGCAGTGATCCTCGACGTAGAGCCAGTCTCGCACGTTCTCGCCCTTGCCGTAGATCGGCAGCGGCTTTCGCTCGAGGGTGTTGAGGATCATCACCGGGATGAGCTTCTCGGGGAACTGCAGCGGGCCGTAGTTGTTGCTGCAGTTCGTGAGCTTGAACGGCAAGCCGAAGGTGCGGCCCCAGGCGCGCACGAGGTGATCGCTCGCCGCCTTCGAGGCGGAGTACGGTGAGGAGGGGTCGTAGCGGGTCTCCTCGGTGAACAGGCCCTCGGGCCCGAGCGAGCCGTAGACCTCGTCGGTGCTCACGTGGTGGAAGAGCTTGCCGTCGAGGCGCCCCGCCCAGTGCTTGCGGCACGCCTCGAGGAGCACGAAGGTCCCGTGGACGTTCGTGCGCACGAACTCGCCGGGGCCGAGGATGCTCCGGTCGACGTGGCTCTCCGCGGCGAAGTGGATCACCACGTCGGGGTCGGTGTCGGCGAACAGCTTCGCGACCGCCGCCTCGTCCGCGATGTCGACGCGCGCGAGGGCGTAGTTGTCCCGCTCGGCGATCGGCGCGAGGCTCGCGAGGTTCGCCGCGTACGTCAGCTTGTCGACGTTGACGAAGCGGTGCTCGGGGTGCCGCGGCACGAGCAGGCGCAGGAAGTTCGCGCCGATGAAGCCGGCTCCGCCGGTGACGAGGATCGTGCTCATCGGATGGGCTCCGCGCGCACGCTCGCGCGGGGCGCTCGGGTGGGAACGGCGGTGGGCTCGGGCATGGGCGACGGACCATGTTCCAAGCCGCGTGGCGCGCAAGTCGACCGGTGCCATACTCGCGCGCCATGCCTCGCCCGGAGCCGTGCTCGTGATTCTCCCCGCCCTCGGGCTCGCCGGCGCGGCGGCCACCCTCCCGGGCACGATCGAGCTGCTCACGCTCACGCTCGCGGCGCTGCGCGATCGCGGCTCGCCGCGCGGCGCGCCGGCGGGCTGCGGCAAGCTGGCGGTCGTCGTGCCCGCGCACGACGAGGAGGAGGGGATCGGCGCCTGCGTCCAGAGCCTCCGCGCGTGCGTGGCGCCGCCGAACGGGGTGCGCATCGTCGTGATCGCCGACAACTGCCGCGATCGGACCGCGCAGGTCGCCGAGGCGGCCGGGGCGGAGGTCCTCGTGCGCCACGACGCGGAGCGTCGCGGCAAGGGCTACGCGCTCGAGGTCGCGTTCGCGCACGTCCTGTCCGACCCCGCGGTCGAGGCGGCGCTCGTCGTGGATGCGGACACAGAGGTGCAAGACAATTTCCTCGTCGCGATGGCCGCCGCGTTCGCCGGCGGCGCGGACGGCGTGCAGGCGCCTTACGTGGTGTCGAACCCGGAGGCGTCGCGGCGGGCGCGGCTGATGCACGTCGCGCTCTTGGCGTTCAACGTCGCGCGCCCGCGCGGGCGCGACCGGCTCGGGCTCAGCGTCGGCATCCTCGGCAACGGGTTCGGCCTGCACCGGCGGGTGCTCGAGCGGCTGCCGTACACCGCGCGCTCGGTCGTCGAGGACCTCGAGTACCACCTGATGATGGTCCGCGAGGGCTTCGCGGTGCGCTTCGTCGAGGAGACGTGCGTGCGCGCGCCAGTCCCCGAGAGCGCCGAGGGCCAGGCGACGCAGCGGACGCGCTGGGAAGGCGGCCGCTTCCGCATGATCCGCGAGCAGGCGCCCGGGCTCGCGGCCGAGGTGCTGCGCGGCCGGCTCGACCTGCTCGAGCCGCTCGGCGAGCTCCTGCTGTTGCCGCTCGCGACGCACGTCGGGCTGCTCGGGGCGACGTTGCTCGTGCCGTTCCCGCCGACGCAGCTCTACGCGCTCGCCGGGCTCGGCGTCGTCGGCGCGCACGTGGCGACGGCGCTCAAGGTCGGCGGCGCGGGCCGCGCGGAGCTCGGCGCGCTCGCCGAGGTCCCGCTGTACGTCGCCAAGAAGGCGGTCATGCTCCCGTCGCTGCTGCGCGCGTCGGGCGCCGAGCAGGCGTGGGTGCGCACCGCGCGCGATTGAGCCCGGCGACACTCGTGGCCGCGCCGCGCCGGCCGCGGACGAGGAGCGCGAGGGCACCGAGCGCGAGGAGCGGGCCGAAGCGCGAGCCGCCGCGCAGGGGCGCCGCGCGGCACGTGCAGCCCGCGCCGGTGGCGCCCGGGCCGGCGTCGCGCGGCGCCGCAGCGTCCGTACACCCGGGCCCTCGCACGTGCTCGCAGCGTTGCTCCGCCGCGACGCACCGATCGACGGTGCAGGGATCGCGGTCGTCGCAGTCGCTCGGGCCCGCGCACGGGCACTCGCCCACGGAGGGATCGGCGTCGTCGCAGTCGAGGGAGCACGCGACGCCGTCTCCGTCGCCGTCGTGCGGGGGCACCGACGCGGGATCGCCGGGGTCGCTCGCGCACCGGCACGCGTGGGCGGTGCCGCGCGTCCACCGCCCGTCCGGATCGGCGAGCTCCTCGCCGTTGGTGAAGCCGTCGCCGTCGCTGTCGAGCGGCGCGAGCTCGGCCCACGTTCGCCCCACGAGATCGGCGCCGAACGCGTCGAGGCAGGGCGGGCTCGGGCAGCCTCGCCCGCCGTCGCGCGTCTGGTGGCAGAGCACGCATGGCTCCGCCGTCGGCTCGCACGGGACCTCCTCGAGCGAGCGCGGGAACGCGCGCGCGATCGGGGATCCCAGCGACACGAGCGCGCCGACGGCAGCGAGCGCGCGGAGGCCGCGCGCCGTCGAGGCATCGAGGCGCATGCGGAGACGATGACAGACGTCGCGGCCCAGGACGAGCGTCCACGCTCATGCGCGCCCGAGCGTCTCCGCGAGGAGCGGCGCGACGAGCTCGGACCAGCAGGTGGCGTAGGCGCGCCCGAGCTCGCCCGGGTCGAGCCGCCCGTGCGCCGCCAGCGGACCGGGCGGCGGCACGGTGCGCGGCGGCGCCGTGGGCGCGAGAGCCGCCGCGCGCGCGGCGACCGCGTCCGCGGCGCTCGGATCACGAGCGAGCGCCCAGCGGAGCGTGGCCCACGCGAGCGCCGCGTGCGCGCTCTCCTCCTCCGCGATGCGCGTGAGGATCGCGCGGGGCTCGGCGGGCGCGCATCGCCGCGCGCCGGTGCCGGCGACCGTCGCCGCGAACGTCTCGCCCACGCAGCCCTCCTCGAACACGTCGGCGGCGAGCGCGGCGAGGGCCCCGCCGCGCGGCGCGACCGGCGCGAGCGGTCCGGGCGCGAGGGCGGGGCCGCCGTAGCGCCACGCCATCGCGAGGCACAGGCTGGTGTGGACCACCTCGTCGCGCGCGGCGCGGCGCACCGCCGCGAGGATCGCCTCCGGCGCGTCGTGGGCCTGCAGCTCCGCGTGCGCGCGCTCGAACGACGCGACCGAGGCGTGCTCCATCCGCGCGTCGCGGAGCCACTCGGCCGCGGCTCGTTCGCGCAGCGCGGGCTCGAGCTCCAGCCCGAGCACGGCGCCGCTCGGCGTCGCGTCGACCCGGCGCAGGTGCGCGATCACGTCCCGCCCGTCGACGCGGAGCGGCCGGCCGGAGACGGCGCGCGGCGGGTGCTTTCGGCGCTCCGCGTGGCGGATCTCCACCGCCCGCGCCTCGTCCGTGCCGGCGTGCGGCGCCTCGATCGCGCGGGTCCGCGGCGCGCGAGCCGAGCGCGCGGAGTCCGCTGGCTCCACGGGCAGCGGCGCGAGCTGCGCGCCCACGGGTGGCGCGATCCGCTGCGTGATCTCCGCGCTCGACGCCGGCTCCGCCGCGCACGCGAGCAGCGGCAGGGACGTGAGGGCGGCGCGGATGTGCCGCCGCACGCGCTCGGTGTCGATGGTCACCGACTCGCTCTACGCGAGCGGTGGGGTGCATCTACCCGCGCGCGCGGAACCAGGCCACGGTCTGCGCGATCCCGGCGGCGAGCGGCACCGCGGGCGGCAGCTCCGGGTGTGGCCGCAGCACCGAACGCGCGAGGTCGCCCGCGCGGCGCGCGCCATCGCGCACCTCGGCGCGCACGCCGAGCGCGCCTTCGATGGCGCGCGCGAGGGCGCGCGTGGTCGTCTCGCTCCCGGTGCCCACGTTGACGACGCGCGCCTCGAGCGAGCCCTCGACGGCGCGCACGTTCGCGCGGACCACGTCCCCGACGTACACGTAGTCGCGTACGCAGCCGTCGTCCCCGGTCTCGCGCATCGCGTTGATCTGGATGGGCTCGCCGGCCGCGAGCCGCTGGCTGAAGATCGCCACGACTCCCGCCTCGCCGTGCGGGTCCTGGCGCGGCCCGTAGACGTTCGCGTAGCGCAAGATCGTCGCGTCGAGCCCGTGCTCGTGCCGGTACGCCGCGAGGTAGCCCTCGAACGCGAGCTTGCTGCACGCGTACGGTGAGATCGGCGAGGGCACCGTCGACTCGTCGGCCGCCGTGCCCTCGGGGACCTCGCCGTAGATCGCGCCGCCGGTCGACGCGAAGACGAAGCGGCCCACGCCGCGGGCGCGGCAGAGCTCGAGCAGATGGAGCGATCCCATCACGTTGATCTCGGCGTCGCGGATCGGCTCGCGCGTCGAGACCGACACGCTCGTCTGCGCCGCTTGGTGGCTCACGGCGTCGAAGCGGTGCGCGTCGAAGAGCGTGGCGAGCGCGTCGGGCTCGCGGATGTCGAGGCGCACGAACGTCGCCGCGGCCGGGACGTTCTCCCTGCGCCCCGTGCTCAGGTCGTCGACGACGACCACCTCGTGCCCCGCCGCGAGCAGCGCGTCCGCCACGTGGCTCCCGATGAACCCGGCCCCGCCGGTGACCAGTACCAACATGTGCGGACCGTAGCAGCTCTCGGGGGTGGTGGTGCTCGACGCGAGCGGACGCGCTCACCGCGCCCGCGCGTGCCAGAACTTCGCGACGTCGCCCGCGCGATCGGGGAGCTTCGAGATGTCGTCGGAGACGCCGGTCAGCACGTAGCCGACGTTGTCCTCCACCCCCAGCCGCGTCCGGATGGCCGCGAGCTCCGTCGCGCGCACGCCGCCCGAGCTCACGACCACGAGCACGCGGTCGGCGAGCCGCGCGGCGCGCCGCAGCGCCTGGCCCTCCGGCCGCTGGCCCCAGGCCGTGCAGATGAGCCGATCGGGCAGCGCGTCGACGTCACCGGGCTGCTCGATCTCGGTCGGGAAGTCGAGCAGCGCGAGCTCCGTCCCGGTCGGGAGCGCGACCTCCGTCGGCCCGTCGTAGATCTCGCCGGAGAGGACCTCGTCGCCCGAGTCGTCGTAGTAGCTGGCGCGCTGCGACGCGCGGCTCGTGCGCGTGTTGGCGGGCAGGGCGGGGAGGCTCACGTGGGTCGACGTGGTCCAGTCGTGGTTGAGCTGGCTCGCGAACTCGCGCGCGAGCGGGATCTCCGCCTCCGTGCTGCCGACGACGAGCAAGGTCCCGCGCGCGTCCGGCGCGAAGTCGTCGAGGTCCGCGATCAGATCGAGGAGCGCCTTGGGATCGCGGGGCCAGGTCGTCGAGCCGATGACCGGGCCGTTGCCCCAGAACGCGACCTCCTTCGCGGTCTGGACCGTCAGCCCGCGGAGCTCGCGGAACATGAGCATCGCGATCATGATCACCACGAACGCGGCGGGGATCCCGAACGCGACGGCGTACTTCTTCTTGGACGGGAGCGCGAACTCGGGCGGGCGTGCCTCCGCGACGAGGCGGAACCCGGTGTTGACGTCGCGGACCTGGTCCTCGAGCCCGGCGCGCGTCTCGTTGAGCTCGTTCAGGAGCGCCTGCCGCACGTTCACCTGCGCGAGGAGCGTCGCGGCGCGGCCCTCGATGTCGCTGAAGCGCACGGTCCGCTCCTGCGCGCGCACCGCGAGCTGCTCGAGGGTCGCGACCCGGTGGCGGGTCGCCTCGAGCTCGGTCTCGGCCGACTGCAGGCTCGACGCGATCTGCGCGTACACCGGGTTCTGCGCCGAGCGCGACTCGCTCGGCGTCGAGCCGCCGGCGCGCTCGAGCGCGGAGACCTGGCGTTGGAGGGACTGCACGCGCGGGTGGTCGTCGCCGAGGCCCTGGCCGCGCGCCTCGGTGAGCTGCTGGCGGAGCTGCCGCAGGCGCACCTGCTCGTCGCTCGCGCCCCCGCTGACCGCGGTCGTGCGCGAGGTCCGGCCGAGCTCGCCGCGGAGCTGCGTGACGCGCGCCTCGAGCGACTCCACCTCCGCCCGGCCGAGGTCCGCCTGCGAGCGCAGCTGCGCGGCCTGGGCGATCGCGGCCTCCTGCTCGGTGCTCAGGTCGGTGATGTTGTTCTCGCGCCGGAACTCGTCGTAGGTCTGGCGCGCGGCCGACAAGTCCTGTTGCGCGATCACGACGCGCTCGCCGAGGCTCGCGATGTCGCGTTGGATGTCGGTGCGGCGGCGCTCGACGTGGTACGCGAGGAAGCGCTCGATGGCGGTGTTGACGAGCCTCGCCGCCTCGTCCGGCGCGGTCCCCCACGACGTGAAGGTGATGAGCCCGCTGCCCGTGTCGGAGTTCACGACGATGAGCGCGCGCAGGACCACCAGCGGGACCTCGCGCATCTCGGGCATGCGCTCGCGGATGTCCTCGAGCACCGCGTCCGAGTGCGCCGCCGTCACGAGGCCGGGCTGATCGCGCTGGACCTCGTGCCCCTGCTGCCCCGGGAGCCCGACGTACTGGATCGTTCCGCTCGCCTCGTACTTGTGCTGGATGACGAACTTGCCGATGAGGTAGCCCACCACGCCGCCGATCGCGGCGGCCGCGAGCAGCCACCACTTGCCCCGGATCACCGCGCGCCGAAGGCGAAAGAGGTCGACCGGCAGCCCCGGCCGTGATGAACCTCCCTCTGCCTCGTCGCTCGCGTCGTCCGCGTCCTGGCGCGCCAACCCTCGGCTCCAAACGCTCGAATCAGGGCGGAGGGTACCATCCAACCCCCCCCGGGCAAGTGTCGTCGCGGTCTCGTTCAACGGACGCCGGCCCGGGGCTCGGCGCGCACGACGTCCCACGCGAGCCGCTGCAGCGCGCGGTTGGTCGCCTCGGGGAGGGGGACGAGCGCCGGGAGGCCCTCGGGCGAGCGCCGGTAGAGCGTCGCGTAATGGACGAGCGCCGCGAGGTAGATCCCGAGCGCCGAGGGGTGGATGTCGTCGAGCTCGTCCGCGGGGAAGCGGCGCGTGAGCCCGGCGAGCGCGGCGGCCTCGGCGGCCGGCGCGAGCGGCGTGGCGCGTGGCCACCCTTCGGGCCAGGACGTGTACGGGTTGGAGAAGAGGTCCGCGATCGCCAGCGTGCGCTCGCCGAGCGAGAGCGGCTCCCGCGCGAGGCGATCGGCGAGCGCGCCGAAGGCGGCGCCGACCGGCACGAGGAAGATCGGGCCGGGCGGGGTGCACCCGTGCGCGGGCGCGAAGCGAGCGCGCGGCCGCGCGAGCAGGCCGGGTGGGGGCACGGCGCCCGTCGCCGCGAGGTCTGCGAGCCGCTCCCAGTGCGCGCGATCCGCGCGCAGCCGCGCGCGCCAGTCGTACACGCTCGGCGAGGGGTAGTCGCCGTCCGGGTCCGAGGCGTGGAGGTGGCCCCAGCTCTCGTAGACGTACACGCGCGCGTCCGGGCGCCTCGCCACGAGCGCGCAGTAGAGCTCCTGGGCGTAGTAGGCGCCGTGCTCGCGCTCGAGGCTCCGCCCGACCGGCAGGCCCTCGGTCAGGACGAGCGTGTCGTAGCGCGCGGCGCCGCGGCGCAGCCCCTCGAGCCGCGCCGGCATCTCCGGCGCGTCGCGCTCGTACGAGTGGGGCCGGCCGCGGACCAGGAGCGAGAGCGGCGCGCCGAACAGGGTGTGATCGAAGCTCGCGTACGCGAGGCCGGCGGCCTCGGCGAGCCGCCCGACCGCTTGCATCAGGTCGAACGACGGCTCGACGCGCGCGTCGCGCGCGTTCACGAGCGAGTGGCCGACCCAGTAGACGTGGCGCGAGTCGACCGGGCCGGCGGCGTGGGCCCGCCAGTCGACGCTCCAGGGCTCCGGCGTCGGGAGCGGGAAGAAGGCGGCGGCCCCGGCGGCCGAGAGCATGAACAGGGCGATCGCGACGACGGGGCGCGTGCGGCGCGCGGTCATGGCGTGCGGGCGCGGCGGCGCAGGACGGCCAGGTTCGCCGCCTCGTCCTCCACGATCAGCTCGAAGTGGCTCGCGATGACGGGGAGGGTCAGCCAGTCCCGCATCCCGATCCAGTCGGCGAGGTACTCGATCTCGGTGTCCTCCACGACGTACTCCCCCTGCCGTCGCGCGACGAGCGCCTCGTACGCGGCGACGTTGACCTTGCCGTCGAGGTTCACGGTGCGGTCGTGGAAGAACCCGAGGGTGCCCGTCTGGATGGCGCCCACCCACACGTCCTCCGGCACGTTGTCGCGCACCCACGCGACCACCTGGAAGTGCGGGTGCTCGCTCCCCTGGCGGTACTGGCGCTGCGAGAGGAACGTCATCGCCGCGATCGCGCCGACGGCGACCACCGGCGCGAGCTTCGGGCCGAGGGCGCCGGCGCGCTCGTACGCCCACGCGAGGCCGCTCACCGTCATCAAGACGAAGAACGGGCTGATCGGGAGGAAGTAGCGCGGCAGGAACCACGCGGCGCCGAAGTAGAGGCCATAGAAGGCGCAGAGCCCGGCCACGTAGATCGCGACGAGGCCGGCGAGGCGGCGCTCGCCCGGCGAGAGGCGGGGGCGCGCCCGCACGAGCCACCCCGCGACGCCGAGCACGGGCACGAGCGCGAGGGCGATCACCAGCGGGTGGGACGAGATCGCGTGCGGGATCGGCACGATCGCCCCGAGGTACTCGGCGAGCACGATGGGCAATCCCCCGAGGTTCCCGCCGAAGTGGCCGGTGAGGGCCTCCGCGCGGCCGCTCACCGGCATCACGTGGCCGAAGCCGACGTAGTTGTAGACGAGCCACGGCGAGGCCACGACGACGCTCGTCGCGCCGAAGGCGAGCGTGCGGGCGAGCCGGCCGCGCAGCTCCTCGCGCCGATCGCGCAGGCCGGGCCACACGTAGCCGACGCAGGCGGCGAAGATGAGGAACGCGGAGTCGTTGCGGACCCAGAAGGCGAGCCCGAGGAGCGCGCCGAAGCCGAGCGTGCGGCGCCAGCTCCACAGCGGCGGGCGCTCCTCGGTGTCGAGGAAGGCGAGCCCGACGAGGGCGGCGACGAGCCCGTAGAAGCCCGTCTCGAGGCAGTTCATCGTGTGCGGCATCGCCACCGGGCTCGCCACCCAGAGCCCCGCGGCGAGCAGCCCCCGCGCGCGCGCGCCGGGGCGCGCGTGGAAGGCGCGCCGGGCGAGCCGGTAGATCACGTACGCCGTCGCGAGCGAGGCGAGCAGCTGCAGGACGAGCGCCAGAAAGATCCCGGCGGCGCGATCCGGGCCCACGAGCCGGTAGCCCGCCGCCCAGACGAGCGTGGTCAGGGGCTGCGTTCCGTTGGTCGGGGTCTCGCCGCCCGCGACGCTCAGCCCGCGTCCGAGGGCGACGTTGCGGCCCATCGTGAGCATGAAGTAGCCGTCCTCCGTCGGCCACTGCGCCATCAGGCGGCCGTCGGCGTCGGCGAGCGGGGCCGCGCGCCAGAGCACCCCCACGACGACGAGCGCCCCGACGAGGAGCTGGAGCGAGCGCGGCACGCGATCGCGGTTCGGGTCGACACCGGGTTCGGTCACGGGGCCTCGGGCGCGACGTATAGCACGGGCCGCCCCGCGGCGAGGACGCGCCGCCCCCCCCGCGCCGTACGCAAAACGGCTTGCGTACGACGGTGGTCCGTGCTCGGTGATGATCTCGCTTTGCCCCGGCGGAGGACCGGGATATCCTCCCCCTTCCGCGGCGTGTGCCGCGGCCTTCCCTTCGTCTTCGGGGTTCGATGTCCCTGGTCTACGAGCCGTCGCGCTGGCACGGCCGCGAGCTCGATCAGTTCCTCGACGGCTACCCGCGGCTGCTCGAGCTGCTGCGCGGGGACGACGGACGCGCGTTCATGGACTACATGCGCGCGCTGAGCGAGGGCCGCCGCGCGCTGCCGCCCAAGCACGTCATCGCCCAGGCGCACGAGCTCGGGCTCGTGGGGCGCTGGGGCATCCGCGTGACCTCGCTCGGGCAGCGCGTCGGCGACTCGCTCCGGGAGTATCTCTACTGGGAGGAGCGCGGGCGGGACCTCCCGCGCGCCGAGGCCGTGCCCGAGCTGCGCCGCGACGCGCACCGGGGCGCGCGCGTGCTCGAGGTCGGGTGTGGCTCCGGGATCAACCTCTTGAGCCTGCACGGGTTCGCCGCCGAGCTCGTCGGTCTCGATCCGGACCCCGTCTACCTCGCGCTCGGGCGCGTCCTCGCCGAGCTCGCCGAGCTCCCGGCGCCCGAGACCGTCTGCGCGATGGCCGAGGCCATCCCGTTGCCCGATGAGAGCTTCGACGTCGCGCTGGTGATCGGGGCGCTCCAGTACACGGAGATCCTGCCGACGCTCGAGGAGGTCGCGCGCGTCCTCAAGCCGGGCGGCCGCGGCGTCATCATCCTCGGCCACCTCGGCGGTTACCTGCGCCACTCGTTCGTCCCGAGCGCTCGCCGCTCGCTGCGCGCGTTCGCCCGCGAGACGCGCGAGCTCGTCGGGATGCTGACGTACCCGAGGATCGGGCGCCGCCTCACGCGCCCGGGCGCTGCCGTCTACCCGACGCGCCGTCGCAAGGCCGATTACCTGCGGCGGGCGGGGCTCGCGCTCACCGCCGTCCGGGACCTCGACGACGAGACGGCCTACGTCGTGCGGCGTCCCTGAGGTTGCCGCGCGCGGCGTTTCTTGCCATGGCAGGGGCGTGAGGGCTTCGCGCCGCGCGATCGGGATCGCCCTCGGGGCCGCGCTCGTCGCGTGCGGCACCCGGTCGGCAGGTTCGTCGGCGGCGCCGGCCGCGGCCGAGCCCGCGACGCCTGCGCCGACCGGGTCGGCGCCGGCCGCAGCGCGTGCTCCGGCCGCGTCCGCGCGCCGCTGGCTCGGGAGCAACCTCGCCGAGCCGAGCTACTGGGGCGGCACGTTCCCGTTCGTGGACCTCATGAAGCACTCGGACCCGTGGACCTCGGGCACCGAGGAGACTTGGAACGACCGGCGCCCGATCGAGACGGACGCGCACGGGTGGGTGCGTCGGCTCGCGCCCGGGCAGATCGCGCGCGTCTTCATCTTCGGCTCCGAGCAGTGGCATCCCGCGGGCCGCGTCACGGTGCGGTTCGCCGGCCGCGGGACGATCGAGTACCGCGGGAGCGTCCGCGACGTCGTGCGAGGGGAGGGCGAGCACACGCTCGAGGTCCCCGAGGGCAGCGGCCTCTACCTCGAGATCACCGAGGTCGATCCGCGCGATCCGCTCCGCGACATCCGCGTGATCGCGCCGGGGGGCCGGTGCGAAGAGGACGTGATGGCGTACTGCGAGGCGGACGCGCAGTGCACGGGTCGTTGCGTCCCTTTCACCGAGAGCTACCGGGAGATCCCGTTCCACCCGACGTTCCTCTCCGACATCCGCGCGTACGGTGCGCTGCGGTTCATGGACTGGCAGGCGACCAACCGTGGCCGCGGCCAGGACGACGCCGAGGAGCTCCCGCTGCCACGCCGCTGGGCCGACCTGCCCACGCGCGAGTCCCGCTCGTGGAAGCCGGTCCCCGTCGACGTCATGGTCGAGCTCGCGAACCTCGTCGGGGCGGACCCTTGGTTCTCCATCCCACACACGGCCGAGGACCAGCTCATCCGCCAGTTCGCCGCGACGGTGGCGGCGCGGCTCGATCGCGCGCGGCGCGTCTACGTCGAGTACACCAACGAGGGCTGGAACGACATCTTCGACCAGCACCAGTGGATGAACGGCGAGGGGTGCCGCCGCTACTCGCGAGCGGCTCGCCGCGAGTGCGATCCCGACGGCAACGGCGTGCTCTGCGAGTACACGCCCTGGAACGCGACGCAGGGCCGCTGCCTCACCTACGGGCGCCGCTTCTTCACCGAGCGCACGGTCCAGATCGGCGCGATCTGGCGCGGTGAGTTCCGCGACGTCGAGCCCGAGCGCGTGCGGCGGGTCATGGGCGCGCAGATCGGCGGCGCCGACTGGTGGATCGGGGAGTTCCTCCAGCGCGAGGTCGACGGGGCGCCCGCTCACACGCAGGTCGACGTGGTCGCCGTCGCTCCGTACTTCGGCCGCGGGAGCGAGACCTCGCTGGAGGAGATCTTCCGCCGCGTGCCCGCGGGGCGCGCGGACGGCGTCGCGGCGGGGACCTTCCACATCCTCGTCGGTTCCGTCGGCTCGGAGGAGGGCGAGGTCTTCCAATGGATCCAGCGGGACCTGGCGGCGCTGCGCC
The DNA here is from genome assembly GCA_019637095.1 of Sandaracinaceae bacterium. Taxonomy (GTDB): domain Bacteria; phylum Myxococcota_A; class Polyangia; order Polyangiales; family Sandaracinaceae; genus JACKEC01. The sequence goes on from JAHBWG010000036.1 coordinate 46,938, forward strand.
GCGAGCTGCCCGCGGGCGCCGTCGAGTACGTCGCGTACGAGGGAGGCCAACACCTCACGAGCCACGAGGAGGATCGCGTCGCGCTCTTCCATCGCGCGAACCGCGATCCGCGCATGGAGGCGCTGTACCTCGAGTACCTGACGATGTGGCGCACGCTCACCGGCGACGCGCTGTTCCTGCACTACACGTCGCCGGGCACGTGGACGCGCTTCGGGACGTGGGGCGCGATGGAGCGGCAGGGCGCGCCGCTCGCGGACTCGCCCAAGCAGCGCGCGCTGTCCCGCGCCGCCGCGGCTCAGTGATCGCCTGGCGCGCGCCGAGCGGTCCGGTACGCTCCTGGGCGTGAGAGCCCTTCGCTTCTTCGCCGCCTCGCTCGCGCTCTCTGCCCTCGCCTGTGACGCGCCGCCGGCCGACCCCGACGACGCGGGCACGCCGCCGCCGCCCGGAGACGCTGCGCCGCCGGGGCACGACGCCGGGCCCCCTCCCGACCTCGAGGGGCCCGTCGACCGCGCGCGGGTCTTCCTCATCGGGCACAGCCTCATCAACCACCACATGCCCGCGATGCTCCACGCGCTCGCGCAGGCCGCGGGGCTGGACTACGACTTCCAGACCCAGATCATCAACGGCGCGCCGCTGCGCTGGAACTGGGACCACTCCGCCAGCGGCGAGGGACGGCACGCGCGGCCGGGCGACGCTCGCGCCGAGCTTCCGTCCGGCCGCTTCGACGTCGTCGTCATGACCGAGGGGATCCCGCTCGACGCGGACACGGTGCGCGCGGGCGGCAACTTCTACCAGCTCGCGGTGCAGTCGAACCCGAGCACGCGCACGTTCCTGTTCGAGACGTGGCACGCCCACGAGTGGGACGAGCTCTACGCGGTCTACAACATGTATGAGCCCGATCCGGCGCTGCACCTGCCGGGGCGCGGCGCGTACGAGTGGCGCGCGGTCCTCGACGACATGCGCCCGGCGTGGATCGCGCGGGTGGACGGGATCAACGCCGCGCACCCGGGGCACGTGCCGATGCACGTCGTGCCCGGCGGGCCGGCGATGGGCCGCCTCGTCGACGAGATCGAGGCGGGCCGCGTGCCGGGCCTCGGCTCGCGCCGCGACCTGTTCAGCGACGAGATCCACCTCAACGATCTCGGGAACTACTTCGTGGCGCTGGTGCACTTCAGCGCGATCTTCCGGCGCAGCCCCGAGGGGCTGACGCCCGATCTGCGGGACGAGTGGGGTGGCCGCTACGCGCGCCCGACCGAGGCGCAGGAGGCGATCTTCCAGCGCGTCGCGTGGGAGCACGTCTCGCGCGATCCGCGCGCCGGCGTGCGGCGCGCCGATTGAGCGCGCGGCGCGGTCACCGAGCCTCGGCCGCCCTCGGCGCGCCGAACCGCGCGAGCAGAGGGTGCACCGCGACGCGCACGTCGAACTCCGCCTCGATGCGCCGGCGCCCCTCGGCGGCGAGCCGATCGCCGAGGGCGCGGTCGGTGGCGAGGCGGGCCATCTGGCGCGCGAGCGCCGGCCAGTTCGAGACGGTGAAGCCGAGCCCGGTCACGTCGTTCTCGACGAGCTCGGGGATGCCGCCGACGAGCGGCGCGACGACCGGCACCCCGATCGCCATCGCCTCCATGAGCACGACGGGCAGCCCCTCCATGAGGCTCGAGACGACGAGCGCGTCCGCCTCGGCGATGTGCTCGAGCGCGGCGCGCTCGCGCGCGTGCCCGACGAGCCGCACCCGCGCCGGCGCAGGCAGCGCCGCGACGCGCGCCTCGATCGCGCCGCGCTCCGGCCCCTCGCCGACCAACACGAGCTCGGCGTCGATCCCGCGCTCGAGGACCTCCGCGAACGCGGCGAGCAAGCCGAGGTGCGCCTTCTCCGGCGAGAGCCGCGCGACGCACACGAAGCGGAAGGGCGCTCCGGCAGGCCGCGGCCGCCGCGCCGGCATCGCGGCGAGATCCACGCCGCAGCGCACGATCCCGAGCTTGTCGTGGTGCGCCGGCTCCACCGTCCGGAACGCCTGCGCGCGCCCGAAGTCGCTCACGCACGCGACGAACGACGCGTGGCGGATCTTGTCGCCGAGCAGCAGCCCCGCCGGATAGTCGAACTCGCTGATCCCGTGGATCGTGAAGCTCCAGTCGAGGTCGAGGTAGCTCGACGCGAGGTGGCCCACGATGGCGGCCGGGTTGGCGAAGTGGTTGTGCAGGTGCTCCACGCCGCGCGCCTCGAGCTCTCGGGCGAGGTGCATCGCCTCCGCGAAGTAGACCGCGGCGTACGCGGCGCCTCGCACGCCCGGTGGGCGATGGCGGAGCGCCTCGCGGGCGGTCCGCACGAACGCGCGCGGCCGGCGGGCGAGCCGCCCCGCGATCGAGGAGAGCACCGCGGCGGGCTTGGGCGGCAGCACGTAGAACGTCTCGTCGACGGCGCGCTGCTCCCGCTCGCCGAAGATCTCCTCCGGCGCGGGGGGCCGCACGCTGAAGGTCTCGACGGGGACGCCCTCGGCTCGCAGCGCGTCGACCTCGCGCCGGATGAAGGTGTGGCTCGGCGCCGGGTACTGGCTCGTGAGGTACGCGACGCGCCGCGTCGGGGCCGCGTCGGCCGATGCGTCGGGCACGCGCGCCCACCGGAAGCGCAGCGCGAGACGCTCGGGCGAGAGCCGCCCGTCGGCCGCGCGCAGCGCGTCGGAGGCGATGTCCCAGCGCGCGAGCGCGAGCGGGTCGGCGCCGGGCGCGTTGGCGCCCCACCGCGTCGTGACGCCGAGGCGGTAGCCCGCGGCGCGCGCGGCGGCGCGGGTGCGCGCGTCCGCGTCGCCGTTCGGATAGCAGATCGCGGCGACCTCGTGGCCGAGCTCGGCGGCGAGCCGCGCGCGAGAGCCGGCGAGCTCGCGCTCGAGCCGCGCGTCGTCGCACCGCGGCAGGATCGGGTGCGTCGCGGCGTGCGAGCCGATCTCGTGGCCCTCGGCCGCGAGCGCGCGCACCTCGTCCCAGCTCATGATCGCGTCCCACGCGGGGCGGGTAACCTCGCCGGCGGCGCGCTCGATGCGGTCGACCCACGCCTCCCGCGCGGGCGTCGGGAGCCGCTTCGCCCGCTCGAGCGCCGCCTCGAGCGGCCGGCCGCCGAGCAGCACACGCAGCCGCTCGGGGTCGCGCGCGCCGAGCGCCGCGGCGGCGAAGCCGACGCGGTCGTGCCAGAGCGGGCCGCCCCCGTCGACGGCGTCGGTCGTCACGAAGAACGTCGCGCGCACGCCGTGTCGCTCCAGCACCTCTCGCCCGTAAACGAAGTTGTCGCGTTGGCCGTCGTCGAAGGTGATCGCGAGCAGGGGGCGCTCCGGGCGCTCCCCGCCCGCCCAGCGCGCGTGCACCTCGGCGAGCGGTCCGGGCGTGAAGTGTCGCGCGAAGAGCCCGAGGCAGAAGTCGAGCTCTTCGGGGGTGACGGCGAGGCCCGGGAACGCGTAGCGCGCGCGCGCGGGCTCGGGCAGCACGCGGTGGAACGTCGCGATCGCGAGCGCGCCGCGGAAGGCGCGCTCGGGGCGCGTGATCCCCGCGCGCGACAGCACCCACGCGGCGGCGTCGCGTGCTCGAGGCTTGGCGTCAGCGAACGGCGCGACCACGTCGCGCGACGGTAGCCGCCGGCGCGGCGCCGATCAACTGGGCCGAGCGCTCGCCGCCCGCGGATCGGGCGTGCTGACGCGCCGCCGGCCGCGGACCCTCGCCGGCGCTGGCTCCTTCGACCACGCCCCGCCCTTTCGCGCGCTCTCCTGCAGCACGCCGAGCAGCGCGCCCGCGAGCACGTAGGGGTAGGTGGCGAAGAGCCCGTTCGGGATCAGGTCGAGCGCGAGCACCGCGCAGATCACCGTGAGCCCCGCGACGAGCGTCCGGTCCGCCGGGAAACGGAACCGCGCGAGGCGCAGGGCCGCGAGCAAGACGGGGATCAGCAGCGGACCGAACCGCGTGACGAACCCGACGACGCCGTGGATGCCCAGGACGATGATCCAGTGGCCGTCGGCGATGCTCGACTCGCGCCCGTCGTCGGCGGAGTAGACGCTCGCGCGCCCGAACCCGCCCCAGCCGAACCACAGCCGCTCGCGCGCCTTCTCGAGCAGCACCAGCTCGTTGTCGAACCGGAACTCGAGCGACTGCGCCCGATCCTCGCCGAACGCGGCGGTCGCCTGCTCGACGAGGCCCTCGGCGGGGAACCAGTCGAAGGCGCGCAGCATCGGGTAGATCGCCACGAAGCACGCCACGGCGAACGCGGTGCGCACCTGCGCCACCGGCGAGGCGAACGCGATCAGCGCGCCGAAGGCGGCCGCGTACATGATGGAGCCGGTGCTCTTGCAGATCACGACGATCACGAACAGGCCGAGGGCCACTCGCTTGGCGGGCCAGCGGTAGACGGTGTCATCGCGCTTGGCGAGGACCGCGGCGCCCAGCATCGCGACGCACATGAAGAGCGACAGCGCCAGACCGTGCGCCATGAAGTTCATCGGGCGGTAGCCGCCCCAGCGCATGGTCTGCAGGAAGTCGAGGTGCGCGCCGTAGCCGTACACCCAGGTGTGCCACTGCGGGCTCAGCCGGATCTCGACGAGCAGGAAGAGCGTCTGCACGAGCGCCGAGGCGCCCAGGAACTTCAGGAGGTCCACGACGTCCCGCCGGCTGCGGAAGAAGGCGCGGCCGAGGAGGAACGGGAGGAAGACGGACAAGAGCGCGCTGACCCCGTACTGGAGGCCGTCGTTGAAGATGAGGCCCTGGACCTCGTGCGTCCGCCAGGAGCCGTAGCGGAGCGCGTCCGTGTTCGTCTGCCAGGTGATGAAGCCCGCGACGACCGCGACGACGAGGAGCAGGTCGACCCCCCGCCCGATGTGCGCGCGCGCGAGCGCCGGGCGCCAGCGCACCAGCGCGACGACGAAGAGGAACAGGTACGGCAGCGAGTGCTTGTCGAGCGGCGGGACGGCGGGCAGCTTGATGAAGGCGCCCTCGGGCCCGAAGAGCGTCGCGAAGAACACCACGTAGAGCACCGCGATCGGCGGCCGCTTCGCCCACACCGCGAACGCGGTGACGGGGAACAGCATGAGCAGCGCGATGAGCGCGGGCGTCGTGAACTCACCCACGAGGACCCCCGACCGCCCTCACGCGACCCCGCTCGCGCCGCGCGCCTCTCGTGCGTGCCGCACGCTCGACGGGTTCTCCCCGCGCGCCCTCTCGAGGCAAGGCCCTCAGCGCCGCCGCAGGACGCGGCGCGTGCCCCGCACCTGGCGGCGCGCCGCCGCGCGGTCGGCGCTCTTGGCGAGCGCCTCGTTCGCTCCGCCGTCGCCGTCGAGGTGCGCGGCGAGCGCCGCGATCGTCGGGAAGCGGAAGATGTCGGTGACCGTCAGCTCCTTGCCGGTCGACTCGCGGATCTCGCGGTGGGCCTGCACGGCGAGGAGCGAGTGGCCGCCGAGCTCGAAGAAGTTGTCGCTCGTGCCGACCTCGGAGAGGCCGAGGATGCTCCGCCACACGGAGGCGATCTTCTCCTCTGTCTCCCCCGCGGGCTCGACGTGCTCGTCCGCCGCGCGGCGCAGGCGCGGCGGCTCGGGCCGCGGCAGCGCCTTGCGGTCGATCTTCTTGTTCGGCGTCAGCGGCCACCGGTCCATCCGCACGAAGTGCGCGGGGACCATGAACTCCGGGAGGCTCTCGCCGAGGTGCGCGCGGAGCGCGTCGACGTCGAGCGTGTCGGCGTCGAGGATCACGTACGCGACGAGGCGCTTGTCCCCGGGGGTGTCCTCGCGCGCGAGGACCACCGCCTCGCGCACGGCCGCGTGCTGCGCGAGGAGCGACTCGATCTCGCCGAGCTCGATGCGGTAGCCGCGGAGCTTCACCTGGTGATCGATGCGCCCGAGGAACTCGACGTGGCCGTCGTCGCGCCAGCGCACCTCGTCGCCCGTGCGGTACATGCGCGCGTCGCCTCCGGCGAACGGATCCGGCACGAAGCGCTCGGCGGTCAGCTCGGGGCGGTGGAAGTAGCCGCGCGTGACGCCCTCGCCGCCGATGTAGAGCTCACCCGGCACGCCGACGGGGACGGGCTGGCGCGCCTCGTCCAGGACGTAGAGCTGCGTGTTCGCGATCGGCGTCCCGATCGCGACGGTGCCCTCGCAGGGCGCGGCGTCCTCGGTCGACGACCAGATCGTCGTCTCCGTCGGGCCGTACATGTTGGTGATCGTCGCGCCGGTCGCGTCGCGCAGCTCCGCGGCGAGCGTCCCGGGGAACGCCTCGCCGCCGATCATCAGGTGCGAGAGCCCGCCGAGCGCGCGCCGCGCCTCGTCGTTGAGCACGAGCATGCGCGCCATCGAGGGCGTGCACTGCATGTGGGTGACGCGGTGGCGCGCGAGCTGCGCCGCGATCGAGTGGTCGGCCTCGCCGAGGGCGGCCGGCGGCGCGCTCGAGCGCTCGCGCAGCGCGTTCAAGAGCGGCAGGCTCTCGAGCACCGTCGCGGAGTCGATGCCGAAGTCGATCAGGCACGCGATCTCGTCGACGCCGATCCCGCGCACGTCCTCGACGATGCGCGCGCACGACTCGACGGTGCCGAAGAGGCCGCTGGTGTCGTAGTAGCGCTCGAACGCGTGATCGAGCAGCGCGTCGGTGTCCTCGGGCGAGAGGTTCAGGAAGTTGTCCTTGAAGGAGCGGTCCTCCTTCGCGTGCCGCTTGAAGGCGGGGAAGCTCCACGCGTGCTGCTGGATCAGCATCATCGAGCTCCTGAGGTAGCCCTTCATGGGCTCGCGCACGACCTCCTTCACCTGCGCCTCGCTCTTGCCGACGTAGGTGTGGAGCATGAGCACGACGTTGCCCTCGCCCGGGTGGCCCGCGTCCTTCCACGCCGCGCGGTAGACCTCGATCTTCGCGCGCGCCTCCTCGAGGCTTTGCCCGAGGAGGTGGGTGAGGATGCCGCCGCCGAGGCGCCCGGCGAGCTCGAACGTCTCCGGGTTGCCGGCCGCGGTGATGAAGAACGGCAACTCCTTTTGCACCGGGCGCGGCAGCGTCACGACGTCGACGGGCCCCTTCGGGCCCTCGAAGCGGACCTGCTCCCCGCGCCAGAGGCGGCGGATGAGATCGATCTCGTCGATCATCCGCTGCTTGCTGTCGGCGAACGACTCGGGTCGCAGGATGAAGTCGTTCGGCTGCCAGCCCGCCGCGAACGAGATGCCCACCCGGCCGTTCGAGAGGTTGTCGACGAGCGCCCACTCCTCCGCGACGCGGACGGGGTGGTGGAGCGGGTTCACGCAGCTCCCCGCGCGGAGCTGGACGTTCCTCGTGATCATCGCGAGCGCCGCGCTCGCCACGGACGGGTTCGGGTAGAGGCCCCCGAACGCGTGGAAGTGGCGCTCGGGCGTCCACACCGCGACGAAGCCGTGCTCGTCTGCGTACTTCGCCCCCTCGATGAGCAGCCGGTACTTGTCCGACGCGTGCTCGCCCTCGTCGGAGGCGAAGTAGAAGAAGCTGAAGTCGATCGAGCGGTGCTGGTACTGGCTGACCTTCGCGCCCCCGCCGCTCACGAGCGCGCGATCCTCGTCGCTCGAGAGCACGACGCAGAAGCCGCGCGCGAGGGTCCAGAAGAGCTCGAGGACCGAGATGTCGAAGCTGAGGCTCGTCACCGCGAGCCACGTGCCCGGCGGGTCGTGCGGGATCTTCGCGTCCATCCCGACGAAGAAGTTCGCGACGTTGTGGTGCTCGACCATCACGCCCTTGGGCTTGCCCGTCGAGCCGCTCGTGTAGATGAGGTACGCGAGCCGGTCGCTCGACACGTCCACGTCCGGGCGAGACTCCGGGCAGCCGTCGAGCGCCGCCGGATCGTCGAGGTAGAGGCGCGTCGCGTCCGAGGCGGGCAGCACGAGCTCGGTCGCCCGCTGCGTGACGATCACGGTCGCGCCGCAGTCCTCGACCATGAAGGCGACGCGGTCCGCCGGGTAGCTCGGGTCGAGCGGGACGTACGCGCCGCCGGCCTTGAGGATGCCGAGCGCGCCGACCACGAGATCGAGCGAGCGGTCGGTGCAGAGCCCGACCGGTACATCCGGACCGACGCCGCGCGCGCGGAGCGCGTGCGCGACGCGGTTGGCCCGCGCGTCGAGCTCCGCGTACGTGACCGAACGGTCCCGGTAGACGAGCGCCTTCGCGCTCGGCGTCCGGTCGACCTGCGCCTCGAACAGCGAGTGCACCGTCGCGCCCCGCGGGTACTCGGCGGCGGTCGCGTTCCACTCCTCGAGGATCCGCCGCCGCTCGGCGTCCGAGAGCAGCGGCAGCTCGCCGGCGATCGTCGTCGGCGGGGCGGTGAGGAGCACCGAGAGCTGGCGCACGAGCGCGTCCGCCGCGCTCTCGGGGAGCCGCGCCGCGTCGTACGCGAGCATGGCGCGCGACCCGTCCGTGCCGATGGCCGCGGCGACGCCGGCGGGCGGCGTCAGGGCGTCGAGCGCGCTCGTCTCGTCGAGGACGAGGTCCCACGCGGGGCGGCGCGCGGCGGGCTGCCGCGCGAAGAGCTCGCGCGGGTAGGTGACGCGCTCGTGGAGTCGGCCGCGCTCCGTCGCGACGTGCGCCACGAGCGCCTCGAACGACGCCCCCCGGTCCACCGCGAGCCGCATCGGGACGCGGTCGGCGTAGAGGGCCTCGGCGCCGCGCACCCCCTCGGCGATGCCGGGGTGTCGGTAGCCGAGGTCGAGGCCGTCCTTGCCGGTGACGCGGGTGAGCCACGCCGCGACGCCCGCGAAGAGCGTCGCCGGATCCGCTGGGACCTCGAGCACGCGCCGCCGTACGTCGGCCGCGGTCCCCGGCTTCACCGCCCGATCGACCTGCGGGAGCTGCGCGGCGTCGAGCGTCGAGAGGCGCGCGGTCCAGAAGCCCTCCGCGCGCGCGCGCTCGCGGTCGAGCGCGCCGAGCCGCTCGCGCGCCTCGGGGCTCGTCACGAGCGACGCGCCCGGCGCCACGCCGAGCCGGAAGGCGGCGTCGGCGGTGAGCGGCTCGCCGTCGGCGTCGAGCACCCTGCGGAACAGGAGCGAGCCGGTCTGCGTCGCGACCTCGAGCCCGTCGTCGTCGATCGCGAGCACCGTCCCGGGCGGCTCGCTCACGGAGTCCGCCGCGCGCTCCGCCTCGGGGAGCAGCAAGGCGCCTTGCGGCAGCACGACCTTCGGGATCCCGATCGGGTTCGGGTAGCGGCCGTAGTCGAGCGCGCGCACGAGCGCGTCGATGCGATGCGCTGGCTGGCTCCAGTCGATCGCGCTCATCGCCGCGGGCCGGTCGTGCTTGGCGAAGTAGGTCCGCAGCGAGAGGTCTTGCTTGGTGCGCGGGATCTCGCCGCGCCCGAGCCTCTCGAGCAGCCCGGCGAAGGACTCGATGCCGAGCTCGTAGCAGCGCGTGTTCAGCGTGAGCGCGGTCTCGCGGTCCGCGAGCTCGAAGACGCGCTGCGCGAGGATGTCCCCCTCGTCGACGCCCCCCTCGATGAGGTGCCACGTCACGCCGTGCGTGCGCTCTCCATGGAGGATCGCCCAGCTCGTCGCGTTGAGGCCCGCGTAGCGCGGGAGCGGACCGTCGTGGAAGTTGATCGCCCCGATCGTGGGCATCGCGAGGACCGCGTCCTCGATGATCGAGAGGTTCGCGATGCTGAAGAACCATTCGAACGGCGTGTCGCCGAGCCGGTCGGCGAGCCCCTTCCCGGGCGCGATCACCGGGCGGCCGGCGCGGATCGCCCAGGCCTCGATGTCGGGGCTCGACGTGATGACGCCGAGGATCTTGTGGCCGGCATCGAGGAGGAGCTCGGCGCACTGCACCAAGAGCGACTCGTTGCCCATCACGTAGCAACGGAACGGGTTGGGCGCGGTCATGGTCGGGTCCTCCTCGGAGGTCAGGGGCCGGCGGTCGCGGGGGATGGGAGCGCGACGAACAAGATCGAGGCGGCGGCGGCGAGCCCGAACAGGCCGGACATCGCGTTCATGCCGTCGCGGAAGTCGGCCAGCGCGCTCGAGCCCACGTAGACGATGTCGCCGGGGGCGAGGACCGGGTCCGGGTGCTCGCCCGCCACGATGTGGTCGAGCGCCGCGCGATAGACCGCGGGGCGATCGGAGGGACCGCGCATGATCAGGATGTCGCCGTTGTTCGCGTCGCGCGTCGTCCCGCCCGCCATCGCGAGCGCCTGGGAGAGGCGGATGCCCTCCTGGAAGTGCAGGACGCGCGCGCTCGCGACCTGCCCGAGCACGCTGATCAGCCCCGTGCGCTGCGGCGGCACGTAGAGGTGATCGCCGGGCCGGATCCGGATGTTGTGGCGCGGGTCTCCGGTCAGCGCGATGCGCACGCTGATCGGGACGCCGGAGCCGCCGCGCACGAGCCGGGCGAGGTCGAGGTCGGACAGGAACGTGCCGTCCTCTCCCCGCGAAGGCCCTCCCGCCGCGGCCAACAGATCGGCCACGCGCATCCCCGGTGTGATCTGCACGCGGCCTTGCGCCCCCACGGCTCCGAGCACGGTGGCCTGCTGGCCGACCGGCTCGGTCACGATCACCGTCACGCGCACGGTGCGGTTGAACGGGCGCATGCCCTCCTCGATCCGCGCCTCCGCCTGGGTCAGCGGCACGCCGAGCACCTCGACGTCGCCGACGAGCGGCACGTGCAGCATCCCGCGCTCGTCGACGCTGAGGCCCTCGACGTACGAGACCTCCACGCTCTCGAGGCGGAGCGTGACGCGGTCGCCGGGGTAGAGCGTCAGCGGCTGCGGCGGGTCGGCGTCGAGGCCGGTCGGGGTGGCGTCGACGACGCGGAAGCCGTCGTCCGCGCCGGGGTAGGCGGGCGCGCGCGGCGGTCCGCCGCCACCGCACCCGGGAGCGACGGCCAGGGCCGCGAGGAGCGCCGCGAGGCTCAGGGCGTTGGATCTGCGCACGGACCGCCTGATAATCCGCCGCGGCCCGGGCTGCAAGGATCCTCGCGAGGCTCCGCCGCGTAGGTTGGTGGCGCCGCGAGGAGCCATCGGTGGCCACTCGGGTGGCCAGTTCGCGACGGGGTGGCGCCTCCCGTTGCCCCATCGGAGCGCGGCATGCTCCTTGTAGCTGGCGTGCAAACCTCCTCTCTGGGAGGATTCCGAGGCCCATGGCGCTTGCCATCATCAGCGGAACCGATGCGTAACCGTGGCTTGATCCGACCCCACCACTCCGTGCTCGTCCTCGTCCAGCGCGGCGCGGACGCGGGGCTGATCGCGCTCGTCCACGTGGTGTTGACGTTGGCCTATTCGCCGAGCGAGTGGACCGACCACGACACCGTGGCGACGGGGGCCGCCGCGACGCTCTTCCTCTTCGCGGCGGAGGCGGCCGGCCTGTACCACGGCTGGCGCGGGGTCCCGCTCCGCCGGGAGCTGTTCCGCGTCTTCGCCGCGTGGGCGGTGGTCGCGGCCGCGATGCTCTTCGGCGCGTTCGCGCTCAAGGAGTCCGCGCGGTTCTCCCGCGTCGTCACCGTGGGCTGGTTCGTCGCCGCGCCGTTCGCCGTCGCCCTCTGGCGCACGGTCGTGCGCCTCACGCTCTCGGAGCTCCGGCGCCGCGGCCGCAACACGCGGCGCGTCGCCATCGCGGGCATGACGGAGATGGGCGAGCGCGTCGCCAAGGCGCTCCACGAGAGCCCCTGGCTCGGCATGCAGCTCCTCGGCTTCTTCGACGACCGCACGAAGGAGCGCCGCCACGATCTGAAGAGCGAGTACGGCGACTGCATCGGCGGCTTCGACGACCTCGTGACGTGGGCGCGCGACGGCGACGTCGACCTCATCTACGTGGCGCTCCCGCTGAAGGCCGAGCCGCGCGTCAACGCGATCCTGCGCAAGCTCGCGGACACCACGGCGAGCGTCTACATGGTGCCGGACTTCTTCGTCTTCGATCTGCTCCACGGCCGCTGGACGCAGGTGGACGACATCCCCGTCGTCAGCGTCTTCGAGACGCCGTTCTACGGCGTCGACGGCTGGGTGAAGCGGCTCGAGGACATCGTGCTCGGCACGCTGTTCCTCTCCGTCGCCGCGGTGCCGATGCTGCTCATCGCCGCCGGGATCAAGCTCACGAGCCGCGGCCCGGTGTTCTTCAAGCAGCGCCGCTACGGCCTGAACGGCGAGGTCATCCCCGTCCTGAAGTTCCGCACGATGCGGGTCGCCGAGGACGGCGCCAAGGTGACGCAGGCGACGAAGAACGACAGCCGCATCACGCCGTTCGGCGCGTTCCTGCGCCGGACGTCGATGGACGAGCTCCCGCAGCTCATCCACGTGGTCACCGGCACGATGTCGCTCGTCGGGCCCCGGCCGCACGCCGTCGCCCACAACGAGGAGTACCGGCAGCTGATCCACGGCTACATGCTGCGTCACAAGGTCAAGCCGGGGCTCACCGGCTGGGCGCAAGTCAATGGCTGGCGAGGCGAGACGGACACGCTCCACAAGATGCAGAAGCGCGTCGAGCACGACCTCGAGTACATCCGCCGCTGGGGCATCCTGTTCGACTTGAAGATCATCCTGCTCACGGTGTTCGGCTCGAAGGTCCGACAGAACGCCTACTGACCGGCCGTCCTGCTGACCGCGCGGTCGACGAGCGATCGGAGCAGGTACATCTGCTCGGCGCCGAGCCCCTGCCCGATGAACGCCGCCCCGTACACGAACGCGGCGAGCGCGAGGCCGGCCGGCACGGCGAGGAGCGTCCACGGCGGCTGTCCCAGGATCCACTGCGCGAGGCCCCACATCGCGCCGGCGGTCGCGCCGATCGCGATCAGCCCGTAGATCGCCACGAAGAGCGTCCAGACGTGCGGGTGGGGGGCGAAGCGGCCCGAGAGGCGCGCGCTCGCCGGGGCGTACTCGTCGTCCGGATCCGGGCGCTGCGCCTCGAGCTCGAGCTGCGGAGAGAAGAAGTGGCGCTGCGCGGGCACGATGCGCAACACGGCGTGCTCGCGAAAGACCATCCCCTCGCACGCCAGCTCGTCGGGCAAGAGCTCGGTGAGCGCGCCGAGGACGGCGGTCGGCTCGGGGTGCTCGAGCGCGAACACCGGCCGCATGCGCGGGCGGGTCCGTCGCGTCGGCGCTCGCGGCGGTCGCATCGGCGGCCCAGGTACGCGCGCCTCCGCTCAGCGCACGAGGTGGACGAGCACGCCGTCGCGTCGGGCGGCGGGGACCCGGACACCCGCGAGCGCCTCGCGCACGCAGGTCTCCTCGGGGGAGCCGGCGAGATCGCCCTGCAGCGACAGGACGATGCGGCCGTCCGAGTCGTAGGCCGCGCGCACGCCGACGCGCTCGCGCCCGACGCAGCCGAGCACGTCGGCGCGTCGCGCGTCGAGCCCGTTGCGGATCGCGCGCTCGACGTCGGGCGGCGCGCTCGACTCCTCCTCGTCCCCGGCGGTGGCCGCGGCGGCGCGCTCGGGGAAGCAACGCGGCTCGAACGACGAGGACGTGCACGCGACGATCACCTCGCCCCCGCAGCCGCGCCCGCGGTAGCGGTACTCGCCGAGCTGCTCCACCTCGGTCGCGGTCCGCGGGCAGTCGAGCGCGCTCGCCGCGTCGCGGAGCGCCGCCGTCCCGGTGTCGAGGTTCGCGCACCCGAGGCACAGCGCGAACGCGAGCGCGCGCACGCGCTCGCTCATTCGAGGACCAGCAGCACGTCCCCCTGGGCCACGTCCGCGCCCTCGACCGGGACGACGCGGACGACGCGCCCGGGCTCTCCGTCGTAGCGGACGCGGTTGAAGGTCTTCATCACCTCGATGAGCGCGACCGTCTCGCCGCCGGCGAGCGCGGCGCCTGCCTCGACGAACGGCGGCTCGTCGGGGGCGGGGCGCCCGTAGTAGCGCCCGCCGAGCGGCGCGCGGAACACGGGCCCGGAGGCGCCGGCGGCCTCGCCGGTGGCGACCGTCGTGTCCGTCGCGCCGCGCACGCCCTCCGGATCCAGGGTGAACAGCGCGTCGCCGTGTCCGACCGGTCGGCGGGCGAGCCGCGGCCCCGCGGGCTGCGTCGCGACGCCGAACGCGCCGGACGGCGCGACGAGCGGGACCGCGCGTCCGAGCACCTCGAGCGCGCCGATCGTCGTGCCCGCGCGCACGAGCGCGCCGTCCGCGAGCGCGTCGCGGAACAGGCCAGGGCAGGGCGCGCGCAGGCACGGCGTCGCGCCGGAGGTGTCGAGGATCGCCTCGAGCGCGCTCATCGGAGCCCCTCCCCGATCTCGGCGAGGTCGTGGAGGCTCCAGATCCGCGGGTTCTTCACGCGCCGGTAGCCCACGCCCTGGTAGCTCGCCTCGACGAAGAGCTCGAGCCACGCTCGCAGCGACGCGAGCTCGATGATCTCGTCCGTGTCCTGGCGGCGCGCCGCGACGTAGGGGTCCATGTCCGCCTCGATGCGCGCCTCGACCGCCTTCATCCCGGCCTCGATCTCGGCGCGCTCCTCCGGGTCCGTCGCGGCGATGCGGAACTCGTCGTCGAGCTTGGTGTTGTACGTCGCGATCGCCAGCGTGCGGCCCTCCATCACGCTCAGGCGCGCGAGCGTCGTCGAGAGCTGCACGACGGGATCGTACGGCAGCCCGGCCATCGCGTAGTATCCGGCGCCCGAGGCCTTGCGCAGCAGCACGGTGAACATCGGCACCTGGTTGGTGCTGTTCGTGTAGATCAGGCTCGAGCCGTACGCGAGCAGCCCCTGGCGCTCGGCCTCGCTCCCGATGTCGAAGCCGCTGATGTCCTGCAGCCAGATGAGCGGGATCCCGTCGGCGTCGCAGGCGCGGCTGAACGCCGCGACCTTGGCGATGCCCTGCCGGTAGAGGATCGCGGCGGGGCGCGGGGCGTCGGGGCTGTCGACGTCGCGCACCAGCCCCTGGCGGTTGATCACGAACCCCGCGTAGAGGCCGCCGACCTTGCCGACCCCGCAGACGATCTCCTCGCCGAGGTGCGGCATGCACTCCCAGAAGAGGCTCTGGTCGGTGAGGCGCGCGAGCACCTCCATCGCGTCGTAGGACTCGCGGTGGTCCGCGGGCAGCAACCGCGCGAGGTCCGCGGGCGGGAACGCGGGCTCGAGCGCGCCCTCGCCGCCGCGGTAGAACGGCGCGCCCGACGTCGGCAGCCGCGCGACGTCGCGCCGGACGCAGGCGATGAGCGTCTCGTCGTCGGGGACGCGGACGTCCGCGCAGCCGCTCTGGTGCACGTGGACCTCGGGCCCGCCGATGCCGAGGGAGGTCAGGTGCTGGCTCTTCGCGCCCTTGATGAGCGCGGCGCCTGCGATGACCATGTACGCCTGCTCCGTCATGTAGACCCGGTCGCTGATGATCGGCATGTAGCCGCCGCCCGCGATGCAGTCGCCGAAGACGCCCGCGATCTGAGGCACGCCCGCGTCGCTGAGCACGCTGTTCATCTTGAAGATGTGCCCCGCGCCGCGCGCGCCGGGGAACGAGCGCGACTGCTCGGGCAGGAACAGGCCGCTGCAGTCGACGAGGTAGATCGTCGGCAGGCGCAGGCGCAGCGCCATGGTCTGCGCGCGCTGGATCTTCTCCGGCGTGCGGGGCCACCACGAGCCGCTCGCGACGGTGTTGTCGTTCGCGATCACCATGCACCAGCGCCCCTCGACGCGCGCGAACGCGGTGACCACGCCCGCGCCCGGCGAGCTCAGGTGCTTGTCGCCGAAGGTCTCTCCGTAGTTGACGAACGTGCCGACCTCGAAGGGCGTCGTGCCGGGATCGGCGAGCCGCGCGAGCCGCTCCCGCGTCGTCCACTTGCCCTTCTGCGTGACGCGGGCGGCGTACGCGGCGCCCCAGCCCGCCTGGACCTCCTCGCGCCGCGCGCGCAGCGTGGCCTCGAGCTCCGCGAGCCGGCGCTCGCTGCGCTCGCTCGCGGGGGGGCGCTCGCCGGAACCGATCGGCCGCAAGGGGACGTGCGCCATCTCTCAGACCTCCCACCCGGGGATCGCCCGCGTGTCGTACCGGCTCGCCCGGAAGTCGGGGTGCGCGAGGATCGCGAGGTGCATCTCGATCGTGGTCGCGACGCCCTCGACCTTCATCGCGCGCAGCGCCTCGATCATCCGATCGCACGCCGCGTCGCGGTCGGGGCCGTGCGCCACCACCTTCGCGAGCAGCGAGTCGTAGTGCGGCGGCACCACGTAACCGGCCTCGACGTGGGTGTCGACGCGCACGCCGTCGCCCGACGGAAGGTCCCAGCGGGTGACCCGGCCGGGCGACGGGCGGAAGCCCTCGCGCGGATCCTCCGCGTTGATCCGGCACTCGATCGCGTGGCCCGAGAGCGTCAGCTCCGCTTGCGTGATGCGGAGGCGCTCGCCCGCCGCCACGCGGAGCTGGAGCTCCACCAGATCGAGCCCGGAGCGCTCCTCGGAGACGCAGTGCTCGACCTGCAGGCGCGTGTTCATCTCCATGAACCGCAGCGCGCCGCCGGCGTCGAGGAGGAACTCCATCGTGCCCGCGCCGACGTAGCCGATGGCCTGCGCCGCGCGGACGGCCGCCTCGAGGCTCCGCGCGCGCACCGCGTCGTCGAGCGCGGGGGAGGGCGACTCCTCGATCAGCTTCTGGTGGTTGCGCTGCACCGTGCAGTCGCGCTCGCCGACGTGGACCGCGGCGCCGTAGCGGTCCGTCATCACCTGGATCTCCACGTGGCGGCCACCCTCGACGAGCTTCTCGAGGTAGAGCCGCGCGTCACCGAACGCCGCGAGCGCCTCGGCGCTCGCCTCCGCGAACGCGCTCGCGACCTCGCCGCGCGCGCGCGCGATCCGCATGCCGCGCCCGCCGCCGCCGCTCTCCGCCTTGAGCAGGACCGGGTAGCCCACCGCGTCGGCGACGCGCTGCGCTTCGGCCGCGTCCGCGAGCACGCCGTCCGAGCCGTCGATCATCGTGAGCCCCGCCGCCCTCATCGCGCGCTTCGCGGGCGTCTTCTTCCCCATCAGCTGCATCACGCTCGCGGGCGGCCCGACGAACGTCACGCCGTGCTGCTCGCAGAGCGCCGCGAAGCGCGGGTTCTCGGACAGGAAGCCCCAGCCGGGGTGGAGCGCCGCGCAGCGCGCCTGGACGGCGGCCTGCACGACGCGCTCGAGGTCGAGGTAGCTCTGCGCGGCGCGGGCCGGGCCGAGGACCACCGCCTCGCGGCCCCGCACCCACGGCGCCGCCGCGTCCGCGGCGCTGACCCCGAAGACCGGCGTCACGCCGAGCCGGTCGCAGGTGCGCGCGATGCGCGCCGCGACCTCGCCACGGTTCGCGACGAACAGCCGGTGAAAGGCCAGGGTCATGGCGGGCGAAGCTAGAGCAGCCCCGCGCCGGAGGCCAACCCGAAATCGCGCGGGCTCAGCGGTCCTTCGCGGGGTCGCCGGCGAACGACGGGCCGAGCCCCAGGAAGCCGACGAGGGGCGGCCGCCCCGCCGCCCGCCACCGCGCCTGCATCTCCTGCTCGGTCGCCGCGAGCACGTCGGTCGCGGCGAGCGCGGCGTCGAGCGCGCCGAGCACCGCGTCGAGGGCGTCGGCGTGCGCGCCGGGCGCGTGTCGCAAGAGCCAGACGCGATAGCGCGCCAGCTGCGTCGCGAGGCGCGCCTCGCGGGCCCACGAGCCTCCCGTCAGCTGGTTGCTGAACGTGTGCACGTGCCGAGACCAATGCAGCTCGCGAGCCTTGGTGAGCGTTCCCTCACGCTCCCGCGCGATCAGCTGCAGCGACAGCTCGCTCCCGTTCGTGAAGTCGCGTGCGACGGCGGGCCACGCCTCCTCCCCGTAGATCGCCGCGTCTCCGTCGTACGGGCCGAGCGAGAACGCGGCGACCGTGCCGGCTCGGACGAGCGCTTCGCAGCGCGCAGCGAGCCGGGGCTCGGCGTCCACGCGGACGACTTCGCTCGACCAACCGAGGCGGATCCACAGGTCCGGCTCCCAGAAGTAGTGCCACGCGTCGAGCTGGGGTCGGAGCTCGTCGATCCACGGGGCGACGTGCTCCACGAGCAACGCCTCGTCGGGTGAGCGCTCCAGCGCCAGACGCACCTCGGTCCAGCACGTGGGGTGAGCGACGCTCGTCGGGGGCATCGCCCTCAGCCTGTCACGTGAGGGTCCGCTTGCAGACTTTTTCTCGGCGTGTGGTAGGACTGCGCCCCATGAACTGGACCAACGAGGCCCGCGAGGGCCGTGACGGGCGATACGGCGCGTGCTGGCGGGCGCGGCCGGGGCTTCCGCTCGAGAGTGGGATCGCGCTCGCGACGGCGGCGCTCCTCGCGAGCGCCTGCGTGAACCAACTCCCACCGCCCGCCGCCCCCCCGCGCGAGATCGCCCCCGCGATCGCGCAGCAGGCGCTCGCCATCACGCCGGACGAGGGCAACGGCGTCGTCGTCATCGACGTCGTCGATGGCCAGGGCACCGTCGAGGACCTCGGGATCGAGGCCGACGGCGCGGGCCGTCGCGAGATCTGCCCGAGCCTGCCGTGCGTGGCGCAGCTCTCCCTCGGCGAGCACCAGTTCGCGATCCACTCGGGAGGACGCGACGACACGGTCACCTTCAACGTCGGCTCGAGGCCGCACGTCCATCGCCGGATCATGAGCTTGGACACCGGAGATCACGTCGAGTACTTCGCGCTCGCGCTGACCGGGCTCTCGATCGGCGGCGTGTTCCTGCCGATCATCGACCCCCTCGTGCGGATCGAGCCCGACAACATCCAGGCCCACGACGTCGGGCTCATCCTCGCCGGCGCCTTCACCGCCGCGGCCCTCGTCACCGGGATCGTCGGCGTGATCCTCGCCATCATCGATCCGCGCAACGTGCGCGAGGGCACCTCCATCGAGTGGGACCTCGCCCCCTGAGGGCGCGCGCGCGGCGCTGAGGCGCGGACCGCTCGCCGGCGCTTCCCTCGCTCGTGCGGATCACGCGTGCTAGCCAGCGCGCCATGCCGATCGAGATCCGCGAGCACCGCCCGGGCGAGGACATCGACGACTTCATCCGCGCGGCGCGCGTCGTCTTCGAGGGCGACCCGTCCTGGGTGGCGCCGCTCGAGATGGACATCCGCGACCGCCTCACGCCCGGGAAGAACCCGTTCTTCCAGCGCGGCGAGGTCGCGCTGTTCACCGCGTGGAAGGATGGCCGCCTCGTCGGCCGGACGTCCACGACGATCGATCAGGAGCACCTGCGCCTGCACGAGCCCGACATGGGCTTCTTCGGCTTCTTCGACACGATCGACGACGCCGAGGTCGGGGGCGCGCTGCTCGACGCCGCCCGCGCATGGCTCGAGCGCCGCGGGATGAAGCGCATGCGCGGTCCGCTCTCCCTCAACATGAACGAGGAGGTCGGCGTCCTCGTCGAGGGGTTCGAGCACCCGCCCGCGATCCTCATGGGTCACTCGCGCGCGTGGCAGGGTCGCCTCGCGGAGGCGGCGGGCCTCGAGAAGGTGAAGGACCTCTACGCGTGGCGCTTCGAGACGGGCAACCTCCCCAAGCGCGCCGTGCGCGCGTGGGAGAACGTGAAGCAGCTCCCGGAGGTGCGGCTGCGCACCGTGCGCAAGCGCGACATGCACAAGGAGCTGGAGATCATCATGCGGATCTTCAACGACGCGTGGCGGGAGAACTGGGGCTGGGTCCCGGCGACCGACGCCGAGGTCAAGAAGACCGGCGAGGACCTCAAGCTCATCCTCGACCAGGACCTCGCGTTCATCGCGGAGGTCGACGACCGCCCCGTCGCGATCTGCATCGCGCTGCCGAACCTGAACGAGGTCATCCGCGACTTCGACGGGAAGCTCGGCCCGGTCGAGGTCGCGAAGCTGCTCTGGCGGCTCAAGGTGAAGCGGCCGCGGAGCGGCCGGCTCATGATGCTCGGCATCGCCAGCGAGCTGCGCGGCGTCAAGAAGTACGGCGGCCTCAGCCACGCCCTCTACGTCGAGATCGCCAAGCGCGGCGAGCGCCTCGGCTACGAGTGGGGCGAGCTGAGCTGGACGCTCGAGGACAACGCCCCCGTCAACCTCGGCATCCGCTCCATGGGCGCGCAGATCTACAAGAAGTACCGCGTGTACGAGCGCGCGCTCGTGTAGCCGGGGGTTCACGGCTTCTCGGGCCTCGCCCGCAGGAATTGACGGTCGCGTGCGCCATGGCACGATCCTGGCTGCCCATCAGGACGTGATGAACCGCCACCTCCTCCCCGCCCTCGCCGCTTTCTCCCTCCTCACCGCCTGCGGGAACACGGAGCTCACCGCGCGCGGGAGCGTGGTCGCCACGTTCGAGGGCGCCGAGTCCGGGTTCAGCTTCGCCGAGCCGACCCGCCTCGAGGTGCCCGGCGACGCGAGCCTCGGGTTCATCACCGGGAGCTGCGAGCTCGCGCGCGTCGGCGAGGGCGCCTACGGCGTCGTCGTCGAGATCCGGCGCGGCGGCAACATCGACGACAACGGCCTCTCGCGCGTGACGATCATGCAGCGCACCGACGCGGAGGTCGGGACGGGCCGCGTCGAGGCGGAGCTCGGCCTGACGCAGTTCACGAGCGGCGCCGCGGGCTGCGCGATCGAGGTCCCGTACGCGCAGCCGGACGGTGGCACGGTCGGCCTTCTCGGCGACTGCGAGGTGCGCGACACGAACGGCAACGTCGCCAACCTCTCGGTCGACCTCGACATCATCGGCTGCACCGTCCTCGAGTAGACCTCACTGGCTGCAGCGCCCGCGCGTGGGCGTGACGCGCAGGTCTTCGCCGTCCGTCTCGACGATCACGCCGCCGTGCCGGTCGGTGCGCAGCGCGCAGCCGGTGGCTCGCACGAGTCGATCCCACACCTCGGGGTGAGGGTGGCCGAAGCGGTTGTTGCGGCCTGCGCTCACGACGGCGACGCGCGGGCGCAGCATCGCGAGCAGCGGCTCGGCGCTCGAGGTGCGCGAGCCGTGGTGCGCGACCTTGAGGACGTCGACGGAGCCGAGGTCGTGCGCGAGGAGCGAGCGCTCGGCGTGCTCCTCGGCGTCGCCCGTGAAGAGGAAGCGGCGCGCGCCGAAGCGCAGGTCGAGCACGAGCGAGTTCTCGTTCGGGCCCCATCCCGGATCGAACGCGGGACACGGCCACACGACGTCGACGCGCGCCGCGCCGAAGCGGTGCGAGCGATCGCAGAGCTCGGGCGGGCCACGGATCGGCACGCCGGCGTTCGCGAGCAGCTCGGCGATCCCGCCGCCCTCGCTCTCGGCGGCGGCCTGGCCCGAGTCCCAGATCTCGCCGACCTCGACCGCGCCGAGGACCGCGGCGAGGCCGCCGTAGTGGTCGGGGTGCGGGTGCGACAGGACCAGGACGTCGACGCGGTCGCGGCGGCGGGCCCGCAGCAGCGGGACGATGGCGCGCGCGCCCGGGTCGACGCCGCTCCCGATCGCGCCCCCGGCGTCGATCGCCATCAGGCGTCCGTCGGGGAGGTCGACGAGGATCGCGTCGCCCTGCCCGACGTCGAGGAACGTCGCGCGCACGCGGCCGCGCGGGCGCTCGGTGTGGCGCAGGTGGAGCTCACCCGCGCCGAGCGCGAGGCACGCGAGGGCGAGCGCGACGAGCCGCGTACGCGCGCGCGTCGCGACGAGCCACGTGCCGCAGAGCGACGCGACGACGAGCCCCTGCGCGATCGATGGCGGCGGCAGCGCCTGGCCCACCTCGATCGCGGCGAACACCTCCGACGCCGCGACGAACGCGCGGGCGAGCCCTTCCGCGATCGGCGCGCTGAGCGCGGCGAGCGGCGGCGCGGCGCACGCGAGCGCGGCGTGGATCGCGAGCGCCGGGATGAGCAAGACGGTCGCGAGCGGCACGACGACGACGTTGGCGAGCACGCCGGCGAGGGGGAGGGCGCCGAAGATCCAGATCACGATCGGCGCGGTCGCGATCATCGTGCGGCTCGCGACCGTGAGCCCGGTGCGCCAGAGCGCGGTCGTGCGCGCGCCCGGGCTCGAGACGATCGCGGCGGTGGCGAGGATCGAGAGCGCGAAGCCCGGTCGAGGGAGGTCCTCGGGGTGGAGCGCGGCGGCGATCAGGGCGGCGCCGGCCGTGACGCCGATGGGGTGGCCGCGGTGGCCCGCCGCCTCGAGGCCCCACGCGAGGCTCGCGGTGATCGCGGCGCGCCACGCGCTCGGCGCGTCGCCGATGACCGCCGCGTAGCCGAGGGCGATCGGGACGCCGAGGAGCTTGGCGGCGCGGCTCGCGTCGAGGCGGCTCGTGATCCAGCGCGCGCGCCGCAGCGCGACTGCGAGCAGCGCGACGAGGCCGCCCGCGATCAGCGTGACGTGCAGGCCGCTCACCGCGAGGACGTGCGAGAGACCGGCGCCGCGGATCGCGCCCGACGTGCCGTCGTCGAGCGCGCCGCGCTCGCCGAGCAGGACGGTCGCCGCGAGCGCGGCGGCCTCGGGCGAGAGCGTGGCGCGGAGCCGCGCGGCGAGGTGTCTTCGCACGGCGTGGGTGACGCGCTGGTCGAGGCGCGCCGTCTCGATCACGGCGGCGGCGGAGCGCGCTGCGCCGACGGCGTCGAGCGAGGTCGAGGGCCACGGCGGGTGCGGCGTCGGGTTCAGGAACGGTTGCCGCGGGGAGAGCTGCGCGAGCACGCGCACGCGCGAGCCCGGCGGGACGTCGAGGCCCCGCACGAAGACGCGCGCGCCGGCGGGGACCGGCGCCCCCTCGAGCGCGCGGCCCTCCTCGACGACGAGGCGCGCGCCGCTCGCGCTCGCGTGCTCGACACGGCCCGACAACCGCGCGACGCCGCGCGGGACGTCGAGGTCGGGGCCGGGCGCGGGCGCGAGCCCCTGGCCGAGGAGCGCGGCGAGCGCGCCGAAGAGGAGCCAGCCGCGCCAGCCGGGGCGCGCGTCCGCGCCGGCGGTCGACGCGGCGAGCAGCCCGCCGATCCCGAGCACGGCGACCGCGGCCATCCAAGCGTGGGGCACGCGCACGCCGAGCGCCGCCGCCCACGCGCCGGCGAGCAGCCCCGCCGCGATGGCGGCGAGCGCGGCGGGGCCCCTCGCGACCTTCGACATGCCGGGCCATCGGCCTCCGACGCGGCGGGTTTCTCCGATCCCGTCGGACGAGGGAGCGCTCGGCCCGCGACCGGTCGCGAGCTCAACGGTGGGCGACGGCGCGCAGGCGCGCGACCTGATCGACGACGGCGCGAGCGACGCGCTCGACCTCGTCCCTCGTGTTGAAGCGGCCGACGCCGAACCGGATCGAGCGGTGCGCGCGCCGATCGTCGATGCCCATCGCGCGGAGCACGTAGCTCGGCTCGACGCTCGCGCTCGTGCACGCCGCGCCCGAGCTGACCGCGACCACGTCGCGCAGCGCGAGCATGAGAGCCTCCGCGTCCACGCCGTCGAACGAGACGTTGAGGTTGCCGGGGTGGCGGTCGTCGGGCTCGGGCCCGTTCAGGTGCACACCGTCCAGCGCCCCCTCGAGCCGGGTCCGGAGCGCGTCCCGCAGCGCCCGCGCGTGCGCGGCGTCGGCGGCCCGCGCTTCGCGCGCGAGGCGCGCGGCCTCGCCGAAGCCGACGATGCCCGGGACGTTCAGCGTCCCGCTGCGCCGCCCGCGCTCGTGGCCGCCGCCGTCCATCTGCGCGACGAGCGCGACGCGCGGGCTGCGCCGCCGCACCCAGAGCGCGCCCACGCCCTTGGGCCCGTAGAGCTTGTGCGCGCTCAGGCTGACGAGGTCGACGCCCGCGGCCTCGACGTCGAGCCCGATCACCGCGCTCTGCGCGGCGTCGGTGTGCAGAGGGACGCCGCGCGCCTTGGCGACGCGCGCGATCTCCGCGATCGGCTGGATCGCGCCGACCTCGTTGTTCACGTGCATCACGCTGATCAGCGCGGTGCGATCGGTGATCGCGCGCTCGACGTCGTCCGGATCGACGATGCCCCGCGCGTCGACGGGCAGGTAGGTCACGGCGAACCCCGCCCGCTCGAGGTGCTTGCACGCGTCGAGCACCGCCTTGTGCTCGGTTCGCTGCGTGACGACGTGCGCGCCGGGCCCGCGCGCCTCGAGCACGCCCTTGACCGCGAGGTTGTCGGACTCGGTCGCGCCGCTCGTGAAGACGATGTCCTTCGCGCGTGCGCCGATCAGCGCGGCCACCTCGCCGCGGGCCCCTTCGACCGCGTCCTCTGCCTCCCAGCCGAACGCGTGGCTCCGGCTCGCCGCGTTGCCGAACCGCTCGGTGAAGTACGGCAGCATCACCTCGAGCACGCGGGGGTCGACCGGCGTCGTCGAGTGGCAGTCCATGTAGACGGGGCGACTCACCACGGGCCCCGCGTCACAAGAGACCGAGCGCGAGCAGCGCGTCCTCGCTCATCCGGTCCTTGGTCCACGGCGGGTCCCAGGTCAGCTCGACGCGCGAGGTGCGCACGCCCGGCAGCGCGCCGACCTTCTGCGCGACCTGCTCGACGAGCATCCCCGCGACCGGGCACGCCGGCGCGGTCAGCGTCATCGCGATCTCGACGTTCTGCGCCTCGTCGATCGTGAAGCCGTAGATCAAGCCGAGGTCGTAGATGTTGAGCGGGATCTCCGGGTCGTGGATGCCGCGCAGCGTCTCGATGACGAGCTCGCGCAGCACGTCTTCGCGCGTCGGTACGGCCTCGCCGGTGCCGCCGCGCGCCTCGGTGACGTCCGGCGGGCTCTCGACCTGGCCGAGCACACCCAGGCTCACGCGCGCGCCCTCGCGGCGGACGATCTCGCCCGGCCGGTGGATCTTGTGGACCTTGAGGTGCTCGATGTCGTCGGCCACGGCGCCGCTACTCCGTCGTGACCGCCTCGGCGCCCTCGATCGCGGCGTTGAGCGTGTGCCAGGCGAGCGTCGCGCACTTCACCCGCATCGGGAACTCGGCGACGCCAGCGAACACCGCGAGCTTGTCGAGCGCGTCGTAGTCCGGCTCCGCCTCGCCCTTCACCATCGAGAGGAAGGCGCCGAACGTCGCGCGCGCCTCCGCGAGGGTCTTGCCCATCAGGGTCTCGGTCATCGTCGAGGCGCTCGCCGTGCTGATCGCGCAGCCCGCGCCCGAGAAGGCGATGTCGCGGATCACGTCGCCCTCGACGAGGAGCTGGAGCGTGATGCGATCGCCGCAGAGCGGGTTGTAGCCCTCGCCGCGGTGCGTCGCGCCCTCGATGGCGCGGAAGTTCCGCGGGCGCTTGCCGTGGTCGAGGACGTACTCCTGATAGAGCTCGCGCAGCTCGCTCACGCGAACATCCTCCGGACCTCGTGGAGCGCCCGCACCAGCGCGTCGAGGTCCTCGGGGGTGTTGTACATGCCGAGCGAGGCGCGCGCGGTCGCGGGGATCCCGAAGCGCTCCATCACCGGCTGCGCGCAGTGGTGCCCGGTCCGGATCGCCACGCCCTTCGCGTCCACGATCGTGCCGATGTCGTGCGGGTGCGCGGCGTCCATGACGAACGAGAGCACGCCGACCTTGCGCTTCGCGGTACCGATGAGGCGCAGCCCCTCGATGGACGAGAGCGCCTCGGTCCCATACCGCAAGAGGTCTTGCTCGCGCGCGTGCAGCGTCGCGCGCCCGATCCCCTCGACGTAGTCGATCGCGGCGCCGAGGCCGATGACCCCCGCGATGTTCGGCGTGCCCGCCTCGAGGTAGGCGGGCAGGCTCGCGTAGGTCGTCTTCTCGAAGGTGACCGAGCGGATCATGTCGCCGCCCGACTGGTAGGGCTCGCACTCGGCGAGGAGCGCGCGCTTGCCGTAGAGCACGCCGACCCCCGTCGGGCCGTAGAGCTTGTGCGCGCTGAACGCGTAGAAGTCGGCGTCGAGGGCGCGCACGTCGAGCGGCAAGTGCGGCGCCGCCTGGGCCCCGTCGAAGAGCACCTTCGCGCCGGCCGCGTGCGCGAGCCGCGCGATCTCGGCCGCGTCCTGCACCGTGCCGAGCGCGTTCGAGACGTGGTTCATCGCGACGAGCCGGACGCGCTCGTCGAGCCGCGCCTCGACCTGCTCGAGCGGCACCTCGCCCTCGTCGGTGATCGGGACGACGACGAGCTCCGCGCCGGTCTGCGCGCACACGATCTGCCACGGGACGATGTTGCTGTGGTGCTCGAGCCCCGAGATCAGCACACGGTCGCCGGGCCCGAGGCGCGGCCGCGCCCACGCCTGCGCGACGAGGTTGATCGACTCGGTGGTCCCCGAGGTGAACACGATCTCGTCGGTCGACTCGGCGCCGAGGAACGCGCGCGCCTTCTCGCGCGTCGCCTCGAACGCCTGGGTCGCGCGTTGGCTCAGCGTGTGGACGGCGCGGTGGATGTTCGCGCAGTCGCGCGCGTAGACGCCCGTCACCGCGTCGATCACCGCGCGCGGCTTGAGCGCGGTCGCCGCGCTGTCGAGGTAGACGAGCGGCTCGCCCTGGACGGTCTGCTCGAGCGCCGGGAAGTCCTCGCGCCTCACGCCGACAGCCCCCCGCGCAGCGCGGCGCCCTCGGGGAGCCGCGAGAGCAGCGCCTCGCTCGTGCGCGCGACGAGCGGCGCGTGGCCGATGCCGTCGAGGACGGCGCGCGCGAAGGCGAACGTGAGGATGCTGCGCGCCTCCGAGAGGGGGACCGCGCGGGCGCGCAGGTAGAAGAGCTGCGCCTCGTCGAGCGCGCCGACGGTGGCGCCGTGAGAGGCGGCGACGTCGTCCTCGTCGATCTCGAGGTGCGGCTTGGTGTGCACCGTCGCCGCGTCGCTGAGCAAGAGGTTGCGGTTCTCCTGGTGGACGGCGCTCCCCGCCGCGCCGCGGTGGACGACGCCGATCGCGTCGAACACGGCGTGCCCGCGCCCGTCCGCGAGGCCGCGGTAGCGCGTGCGGCTCGTGCCGTGGCCGGCGACGTGATCGACGCGCACGTGGTGGTCGACGTGGTCCTGGCCGTCGACGTGGTAGACGCCGTCGAGCAGCGCCTCGGCGCCGGCGCCCTCGAAGCGGACGAAGAGATCGAGCCGGCTCAGCGCGCCTCCGAGCGTGACGACGCGCGAGGCGTAGCGCGCGTCGCGCGCGAGCCGGACGCCGAGCGACGCGAGCTGCACGGTGCGATCCGTCCCCTCGGTGACGCGGACGTGCTCGAGGTGCGCGTTCGCGCCGACGGCGACCTCGGTCACCACGTTGGTGAGGTGTCGTGCGCTCCCGCCCGGCGCCGCGACGAACGACTCGACGACGCACGCGCGGCTCCCGGGCTCCGCGAGGACGAGCACGCGCGGGTAGGCGGCGCGCGGCGCTTCGCCCGGCGTCGCGACGTGCACGACATGGAGCGGCGTCGTGACGTCGGCGCCAGCACGGATGCGCACGACGAGCCCGTCCGTGAAGAGCGCCGCGTTGAGCGCCGCGAAGTCCTGCGCGGCGACCCCCGCGCCGAGCTGGCCCTCGAGGGCGGCCGGATCGCGCGCGAGCGCGTCGGCGAGGCTCTCGACGGTCACGCCGTCCGGCGCCGCGCCGGCACCGTCGAGCCACGGGCGGCCGGCCGCGATCGCGACGCGCCAGGTCCCGTCGTCCCCGAGCGCGTCGAGCGCCGCGGGCGCGGCGCGCTCGGCGGGCTCGGGCGCGAACGTCGTCTCGACGATCTCGCGCACCGAGGTGAAGCGCCAGGCCTCGTGCTTCTTGCCCGGGAAGCCGCGCGCGTGGAGGTAGGCCGCGGCCTCGTGGCGCAGCGTCGCGAGCCAGCCCGCGCCGGCGCTCGGCGCCGGGTCGGGCACTTGGGAGATGAGCCCGCTCATCGCGTCAGCCTCCGAGCTCCGCGTAGCCGCGCGCCTCGAGCTCGCCCGCGAGCGTCTTGTCCCCGGAGCGCACGATGCGCCCGTCGACCAGGACGTGGACGCGATCGGGCACGATGTAGTCGAGCAGGCGCTGGTAGTGCGTGATGACCAGCATCGCGCGGTCCGGCCCGCGCAGCGCGTTGACGCCGTCGCTCACGATACGCAGCGCGTCGATGTCGAGCCCCGAGTCCGTCTCGTCGAGGATCGCGAGGCGCGGCTCGAGCGCGGCCATCTGGAAGACCTCGTTGCGCTTCTTCTCGCCGCCCGAGAAGCCCGAGTTGACCGCGCGCTTGAGGAGCTCGGCGTCGAGCGCGACCAGCTTCGCCTTCTCGCGGGCGAAGCGCATGAACTCGATCGCGTCGAGCTCCTTCTCGCCGCGCGCCTTGCGTACCGCGTTCACGGCCGCCTTCAGGAAGTACACGTTGCTCACGCCCGGGATCTCCACCGGGTACTGGAACGCGAGGAACACGCCCTTGGCGGCGCGCTCCTCCGGGGCGAGCGCGAGCAGGTCCACGCCGTCGTAGAGCACGCGGCCCTCGGTGACCTCGTAGCCGTCGCGGCCCGCGAGCACGTAGCTCAGCGTGCTCTTGCCCGAGCCGTTGGGCCCCATGATCGCGTGGACCTCGCCGGCGCCGAGCTCGAGGCTCAGGCCCTTGAGGATCTCCGTCCCGCCGACGCGGACGTGCAGGTTCTCGATCTTCAGCATGTGTGTCGTCCTCGCTCTTCAGCCGACCGCGCCCTCGAGGCTGATCCCGAGGAGCTTCTGCGCTTCGACCGCGAACTCCATCGGCAGCTCGTTGAGCACTTCCTTGCAGAACCCGTTGACGATGAGGCCGACCGCGTCCTCCTCGCTCAGCCCGCGCGCGCGGCAGTAGAAGAGCTGGTCCTCGCCGATGCGGCTCGTCGTCGCCTCGTGCTCCACCTGCGCCGTCCGGTTCTGGACGTCGACGTACGGGATCGTGTGCGCGCCGCAGCTGTTGCCGATCAACAGCGAGTCGCACTGCGTGTGGTTGCGTGCGCCCGTCGCGCCGCGCGCGATGGTCACGCCGCCGCGGTACGTCTGCTGCCCGTGTCCGGCGCTGATGCCCTTCGAGACGATCGTCGAGCGCGTGTTCGGCCCGACGTGGATCATCTTCGTCCCCGTGTCGGCCTGCTGGTAGTGGTTGCTCAGCGCGACGGAGTAGAACTCGCCGACCGAGCCCTCGCCCTCGAGGATGCAGCTCGGGTACTTCCACGTGATCGCCGAGCCCGTCTCGACCTGCGTCCACGCGATCTTCGAGCGCGCGCCCGCGCAGCGCCCGCGCTTGGTCACGAAGTTGTAGATCCCGCCGACGCCGTTCTCGTCGCCCGGGTACCAGTTCTGGACGGTGCTGTACTTGATCTCCGCGTCGGCGAGCGCCACCAGCTCGACCACGGCGGCGTGGAGCTGGTTCTCGTCGCGCATCGGCGCGGTGCAGCCCTCGAGGTAGGAGACGTAGCTGCCCTCGTCGGCGACGATGAGCGTCCGCTCGAACTGCCCCGTGTTCGACGCGTTGATGCGGAAGTACGTGCTCAGCTCCATCGGGCAGCGCACGCCCTTGGGCACGTACACGAACGAGCCGTCGGTGAACACCGCGCTGTTGAGCGCGGCGAAGAAGTTGTCCGTGGTCGGCACGACGCTGCCGAGGTAGCGGCGCACGAGCTCGGGGTGCTCGCGCACCGCCTCGCTGATCGAGCAGAAGATCACGCCCGCTTCACCGAGCTTCGCCTTGAACGTCGTCGCGACGCTCACGCTGTCGAACACCGCGTCGACCGCGACCCCGGCGAGGAGCTTCTGCTCGTGGAGCGGGATGCCGAGCTTCGCGTAGGTCTCGAGCAGCTTCGGATCCACCTCGTCGAGGCTCTCGAGCTTCGGCTTCTGCTTGGGCGCCGAGTAGTACGAGATCGCCTGGTAGTCGATCGCCGGGTACTCGACCTTGGCCCAGCGCGGCTCGCGCATCCGGCGCCAGCGCGCGAACGCCTCGAGGCGCCAGTCGAGCAGCCAGCTCGGCTCCTCCTTCTTGCCGGAGATCATCCGGATCGTGCCCTCGTCGAGCCCCGGCGGCGCGGTGTCCTGCTCGATGTCCGTGACGAAGCCCGCGTCGTAGCGCTTCGCGAGGATCCCTTCGATGTCCTGGGGTGCCGTCATGACGATGTCACTTCCTTCGGGGGGGCCGCCTTGCGGCCGAGCGCGACGAGCAGCGGCTGCGGCGGGCGGGCCATCTCCGCGAGCGTGATGCCCTCGAGGGCCGAGAGGATCGCCGCGTTGATCAGCTGCCAGTTCCCCCGCACGTCGCAGCGCGTCGAGAGATCACAGTCGGCGTGATCCTCCTCGATGCCGCACTCGGTGACCCCGATGGGGCCCTCGATCGCGGCGATGACCTCGGCGACGTGGATCGCCTCGGGCGCGCGGGAGAGCCGGTAGCCGCCGTGCGCGCCGCGGACCGCCTCGACGAGCCCCTCGCGGCCGAGCGCCTTGAGCACCTTCGCCACCGTCGGCTGCGGGATCCCCGTCTCCTCGGCGAGCGCGGTCACCGACCGCAGCCCCTCGGGCGCGATCGTCGCGAGGCGGGTGGCGAGCACCACGCCGTAGTCGGCCATGCGTGAGATCCGGAGCAACGGGCGGGCCTTCGGATAGAGGACTCCCTCGGTCCGCTATGTGTCGCCCCGATCGCTCCGCGTCAAGGGAGAAACTCCCGCGGCGCGAGCGCTCCCCGGCGCGGTCGAGACCTTCAGGCCTGGAAGCTCGTCCCGCAGCCGCAGTCCTTCGCGGCGTTGGGGTTGACCCAGCGGAAGCCGTAGCCGACGAGGCCGTCGTTCCAGTCGAGCGTGGCGCCCGCGAGGAACTGGAGGCTCTTGCGGTCGACGAGCAGGGTCAGTCCGTCGTGGTCGGTCACGAGGTCGCGCCCCTCGCGCACGCCCTTGGCGAGCTCGAAGTGGTACTGCAGGCCGGAACAGCCGCCGCCCCTGATCCCGACGCGGATCCCCACGACCCCCTCCTCGCCGGCCTCGACGATCTTTCGCTTGCCCATCTCGACTGCGCGCGGCGTCACCTGGATGGGGGCGTCCTCGGAGATCATGGCGTCACTCTAATACGGGCGTTGCGGAGGCGGTAGCCGTGGGCTACTCCTCGCGTCCCGGGACTCTTAGCTCAGCTGGATAGAGCGCTGGCCTCCGGAGCCAGAGGTCACAGGTTCGAATCCTGTAGGGTCCGTCGACTGCCGACGCGGGTGGGGCGAGCGCATGAGGTTGGAGGACCTACTCGTCCAAGAAGGCGTGGCGGTGCCGGCGGCGCGGATCCGGCGCGTGCTCGACGGAGCGGCTGCCACCGGTGAGCACGCCGTCGCGGCGCTCGTCGACCAGGGGGTGATCGCCGAGGACGTCCTCGCCGAGGTCCTCGCGCGCGCCTGCTCGACGGTCGTCGTCGATCTCGACCGGGAGCCGGAGCTCGACGCCGCCCAGCACTTGAGCCGGACCCTCGCGGTCGAGCACCTCGCGCTGCCGGTGTCCTCTTCGCCCGGTGGCCGGTTGCGTGTGGCGTTCGCGAACCCTCTGGATCAGGACGCCCGCGAGCTGGTCGAGGCGGCGGTCGGCGGGCCGGTCCAGCCGCTCGTGGCGCCCCTCGGTCCGCTGCGTCGCGCGATCGAGCGTGCGTTCACCGGCCGCTCGACCCGGGTCGTCGCCGGCCGCCCCGAGATCGCCGCCGAGCAGACCCGGAAGATGGAGGCGCCGAGCGTCGGGACCGCGCCGCTCCACCGGATGGAGCAGGAGGCCACCGAGGCCCAGCGCCACGAGGCGCTGCTCCTCGCCCTGATCGAGCGCGGGGTGATCACCCGCGCCGACTACGCCGCCGCCCTCAAGCGCCTCCTGTCCGGCCGCCGCGACGACTGAAGGGGCTCCGCGCGATCGCCTCGGGGAGCGGGGAGGGCCCGTGAGGAACTTGACGCTCCGCGCCAGAGATGTCGCGGCTTCGCGAAGCGCGCCCCGGCTCGAGGACGCTCTCCGGCCTCGACCCATGCGCTTCCGAGGCTGGCGTGGAACCTGCGTTTGCCGTCCTGGCCGTCCTGCGGGTGGAGCGTGGGGAGGCCCGGAGCCGTGTGTCTTCCTCGTCTCGACGGCGTGGCGGGGGCGCGGCGCCGAACACCTTGACAGGGATCGGGCGGGCGGCTAAGCGTTCGCGCGATTTTCACCGGGCGGGGCTGGGGTGCCCTGGTCGTGGTCGACGACGCGGTCGTCGCGGAGGAGCGAGATGAAGCGGTTGAGCTTTTTGGTGATCTTGTGCGTGGGCGCGTTCGGCTGCGCTTGTGATGGAAACGGCGGCCGCGACGCGGGCCCGGGTATCATCGAGCTCGACGGCGGCCCGGACGGCGGCCCCCCGGGCGACGGCGGTCCCCCGCCCGACGGCGGGCCTGGCCCCGGCTGCGGCATGCCGCAGGCCCCCGGACAGGAGGGTGGCAACTGCCGCGGCGGCACGCCCTGCCTCACCGGCCTGCAGTGCGCCGAGGAGCTGAGCAGCCTCATGGGCTCGGCGACCACGATCGGGAACATCTTCGGCATCAACAGCTGCACCCAGAGCGCGACCCGCCCGGGCGAGGCCGACACCGTCGGCAGCCCGTCGACCGTGCCCATGCCCTTCTTCCCCGGCGGCCTCTGCACGCGGGGCTGCACGCCCGGCGTGACGGGGACCTGCGGCGAGTGCACGAGCTGCAGCTCCTCGCTCGGCATCTCGGACGGCTTCGGAGCCGTCGGCATCGACGTCAACATCCTCACCGGCCCCGCGAACTACGGCATCACGCCGGCGATCATGGAGGGCCAGCCGCGGCCGGGCATCTGCCAGCAGAACTGCAACTGGGATCCGGCGACCCCCGGCGGCTGCCCGCCCGGGTACACCTGCGACGTCGGCAGCAACGTCTGCGAGCAGGGCTGCACGAGCGACGCGCAGTGCCGCATCGATTGGCTCGTCAACCGCACCGAGGGCCTCTGCCAGGGGGACTCGGGCGTCGGCACCTGCGACATGGCCACCCGCCGCTGCCGCTACCCCGGCAGCGCCTCGAGCGCCTCGGGCAGCCCCTGCGAAGGCTCCGAGGACTGCCCGGCGGACATCGGCATCTGCCTCATCGGCGGCCGCTGCTCGACCTACCAGTGCAACGTGCCTGACTCGACCGGGATGGCGGCGCGCTTCCCCTGCCCGGCCGAGCAGATCTGCGTGGGCGTCGGTGGGAACAACTCGGCGCTCTGCCTCGGCACCTGCAACACGGCGGCGGACTGCTTCGAGGGTCAGGCCTGCTCGCCGGCCGGCTCGACGCTCCCCGACGGCCGCACCGGCCTCTGCTTCCCGATCTGTGGCGACGAGGGCATGACCCAGGCGCAGGCCGACATGATGTGTCAGTCGGGCCAGCGCTGCCTCCGCGGCCGCCTGAGCAACCCGGACCTCGGGTTCTGCTCGAACTACTGCGTCCCGGCGGGCGGCCCCGCCGACCCGATGGCGGCGACCTGCGAGGCCGACGAGGTCTGCACGGCGGTCGACGGCACCTCGTACGGCTTCTGCCGTGCGCTCAACCAGATCTGTTTCGCGAACGACGGCTGCGTGGGCGACCAGGCGTGCGAGGTCCTCGGCTTCGACTTCTACGGTCGCTGCGTGGGCGCGCCCGGTGAGGGCACGAGCTGCGGGACGAGCGCGGACTGCAACGCGGCGATGAACGAGGAGTGCGTGATCTTCGACGACGCCAACCCGGCGACCCCGCCGCTCACCCGCGGCATCTGCCGCGCGCCTGGCGGCTCGTGCTCCGCCTCGCCGCGCAGCAGCGCCGACATGCGCATCCTGCAGCCGCTCCTGGGCGACGCGCAGTGCATCCCGTCCCAGCGCTGCAACCAGACGGTCGCGACGGATCCGCCGAGCCTCGGCACCTGCGTCGACCGCTGAGCCCGCGGGGCCTCGGCCCCACTCGCTGAAGAGCCCCGGCGCCTCGCGTCGGGGCTCTTCGCGTTCGAACGAAGGCGCACGCGCGACGCTTGACCGCGCGCGCGGTTGTCCTAGTCTCCCGCCCCTCGAAAGGACCGCGCGATGTACTTGATGATCTCCCGCAAGCCGCGGGTGAAGAACCGCAAGAAGACCAACCGCATGAAGGCGAAGCTCAAGGCGAAGAACCGCCGTCGCGTCCAGGGGATGCGGGGCAAGGCGCTCGGGAAGCGCGTCGCCCGCAAGTGGTGAGCACACGCGCGGCTGGCGCGTGCTAGCCTTCGCCGTGACGCGCCCCTGCGTCACGCCTGGCCGTGATGCGGCCGAGGGGAGGAGCCCGGATGGAGCGCCCGACGATCTTCGTGGTGAGTGACTCGACCGGCGAGACCGCGGAGCGGGTCGTCCGGGCTGCGCTCTTGCAGTTCCCGGAGCAGCGCGTGCGCATCCGGCTCTTCACGCGGGTGCGCGACACCGACGCGGTGCGCGAGGTCCTCGACAAGGCGCGCTCCTCGAGCGCGATGGTCGTCTTCACGCTGGTCGCGCCCGACCTGCGAGAGCACTTCCACGAGCTCGCCGGGGAGTACCGCGTCGAGGCCGTCGACGTGATCGGGGGGCTGATCCACAAGGTGGGCGCCTACCTCGACATGAAGCCGCTCAACCGCCCGACGGCGACGATGCCGCTCAGCGAGGAGTACTTCCGCCGCGTCGAGGCGATCGAGTTCGCGGTCAAGAGCGACGACGGCAAGGAGCCGCGCAACCTGCGCAAGGCGGACCTGGTGCTGACCGGCGTCAGCCGAACCAGCAAGACGCCGCTCTCGACGTACCTGGCGGGGCGAGGCCTGCGCGTCGCGAACGTCCCGCTCGTGCTCGGCGTCCCCCCGCCGCCGGAGCTCGCCGAGGTCCCGCCGGACCGCGTCGTCGCGCTGACGATCCAGATCGAGAAGCTCCTCGAGATCCGCAAGTCGCGGCTCGTCCAGCTCGGCATGCCGGCCGACGCGAACTACGGCCTCCGCGATCACGTCGCGGCCGAGCTCGAGTACGCGGACGAGATCTTCGGCAACCACCCGGGCTGGATGGTGATCGACGTGTCGGGCCGCGCGATCGAGGAGACCGCGACGATCATCCTCGAGGCGCTCAAAGATCGGGAGGACCACACGCTCCCGCCACCGCCGCGCCTCGCGATCTGACCCTCAGGTCCCGGCCTTGTACTGCTCGGTCACCGAGCCGACGAACTGCGACAGGATCCCGTCGGCGACGCGCAGGCGACGGCTCAGCTCGCGCGCGATGTTCATCACGAGCAGCGAGTACGCCTTCAGGTCCCGGCGGTAGAGCAGCTTGTCGACGTGCTCCGCCGACATGCGCAGGAGCAGGCTCGGCGCGAGCGCCCGCACGGTGGCCGAGCGCGGCTGGACGTCCACGATCGCCATCTCGCCGAACCAGTCGCCGCCGCCGAGCATCGCCACGCGCACCTCGGTGCCGCCGCGGCTGCGCTTGAGCACCTCGAGCTCGCCGGCGACCACGACGAACATCTCGCGCGCGGGAGCGCCCTCCTCGACGACGCGCGCGCCGACGGTGGCCTCGACCATCGGCAGCTGCGCGGCCAGGATCTCCAGCGTGGCCTCGTCGAGGCCGCCGAACAGCCCGATCTCGCGGAGCGTGGCGGGCGTGACGGGGGGGCGGGGCGGCGAGGAGGAGTCCGGCATCGTGACCTCGGCGCAACCATAGCAGGATCTCTCGCTTTACCCCCGCGGTGCCTGCTGGGTATCCTGTGGTACGGGACGGTTCCCTGCTCAGCGACGCCCTCGATCTCCCCAAGCCTTTCGGCCCTTATACCCTCCTGAGACGCCTCGCCGTCGGCGGGATGGCCGAGGTGTATGTCGCGAAGACCAAGGGGATCGGCGGGTTCGAGAAGCTCGTCGCCATCAAAGTGATCCACCCGCGCTTCTCGGAGGACGAGCACTTCATCCAGATGCTCGTCGAAGAGGCGAAGATTTCCGTCCAGCTCAGCCACGTCAACATCGCCCAGACGTTCGACCTCGGCTGCATCGACGATACCTATTACATCGCGATGGAGCTGGTCGAGGGCGCGGACGCATACCGCGTGACCAAGCGCGCGAAGGACCGGCGCGTCGCGCTCCCGATCGACATCTGCACGTACGTGGCGGCGGAGATCTGCAACGGCCTGGGCTACGCGCACCGCAAGCGCGACGCGGAGGGGCGCTCGCTCGGCATCGTGCACCGGGACGTGTCCCCGCAGAACGTCCTGGTCTCGTACGCGGGCGAGGTGAAGCTCGTCGACTTCGGGATCGCGAAGGCGGCGCTGCGCGGCGGTCAGACCGAGGTCGGCGTCATCAAGGGCAAGTACTACTACATGTCCCCCGAGCAGGCGTGGGGCGATCCGGTCGACCAGCGCTCCGACATCTTCTCGACGGCCATCGTCCTCTACGAGCTCTTGACCGGCGAGATGGTCTACCAGGAGAACAACGTCCCGGCGCTGCTCGACCGCGTGCGCAAGGCCGAGGTCGCGAGCCCGCGCCGGCGTCGGCCGGAGATCCCGGTCGCGCTCGAGCAGGTCCTCATGAAGGCGCTCGCGCGCGAGCCGGCGGACCGCTACCAGTCGGCGCACGCGTTCGGACAGGACCTGACGGAGCTCCTCTACAAGGGGAGCCCGACCTTCACCGCGTCCCGGCTCGCGCAGCTGATGGGCACGCTCTTCCCGGACGAGGTGAAGCGGCACAGCCAGATCTTGAAGCTGCCCGAGCTCGACGACGACGACGACGAAGGCGCGGAGGCGGAGGCGCCGCCGCCATCCGGCGAAGGGCTCCTCGCGCCGATGTCGCGGGCGGACTACGTGCCGCCCAAGAGCGCGAGCGTCGTGTTCGACCTCGGGGACGAGGAGTCCGAGGACGAGACGCGCAACGACATCCTGCCGTTCCGCCGCGGCTCCAAGGCGGTGGCCAGCCCGCCCGCGGAGCCGGAGCCTCCGACCGACCGCTTCGCCGACTTCGGCGGCGCGGCGCCCGAGGACTGGGAGGACGAGACGTTCCTGAAGGGCCGGGGCGACTGGGACGAGTCCACGCTGGTCGACGAGGACGGCGACGCCTTCAAGGACGCGCACCAGGCCCTGAAGGCGCTGCGGCGCGACGGGCGGCCGCCGCTCGACGATCTCCCGGGCGAGAGCACCGTGGCGAGCGACAACCCGCTCGCCTTCGCGGCGACGCGGGTCGCCGACGCGGCGCAGATCTACGCGGCCGGGACGTTCGGCGTCGAGGATCGGACGGCGCTCGGGGCGCCGGCCTTCCCGGACGACGAGGACGAGCTCCCCGATCGCACGGCGTCCGCGGCCCCCGCCTTCACCGACGAGGCCCCCAAGGCGGCGCGCCTGCCGGATCGCGCGCCCGCGGCCTCGGTGTTTCGTCCCGGCGCGGCGTCGTTCCCGCGTCCCCGCGGCGCCAAGCCGCCGTCGCTCCCCCCGCCCGCGCGCCTCCCGCCGCCGCGTCGCCCGCCGCCGCCGCGCCGCCCGCCGCCGCCGGAGGAGCCCTCGACCCTCGACGATCCGGTGCCGGCCGCGCCCAAGGCGCTCGCGCCGGAGGCCCCGGAGGAGATCGCCCCCGAGCGCACGGTGGCGTTGCCCGACGACGGCTTCGCGCCGACGCCGATGCCGGCGCCGCGCCCCTTCCCGATCGCGGGCCCGTCGAAGGCGGGGATCCGCCTCGGCCCGGAGGCGGACCGCTACTTCGCCCCGGCGCCCTCCGAGCCGCCGCC
The DNA here is from genome assembly GCA_019637095.1 of Sandaracinaceae bacterium. Lineage (GTDB taxonomy): Bacteria > Myxococcota_A > Polyangia > Polyangiales > Sandaracinaceae > JACKEC01. The sequence continues at coordinate 84,305 of JAHBWG010000036.1, forward strand.
CTTCGATCCCTTCGGCGGGGTGCCCGCGCCGCTCTCGGGCGAGCACGCGGTGCAGCCGCTCGCCGACCCGTTCGCGGCGCCGCCGCCGCGGCCCGACGCGGCGACCGAGAGCGATCTCGGCAAGCCGCGGCCGATCCGCTTCGTGCTCGCGGTGTTGGCGATGGGGCTCGTCGTCGCCGCCGTCGCCGCCCTCGGCGCGTGGCTCGCCTCGCGCCCGGCGCCGACCAGCCTCACCCTCATCACCACGCCCGAGGGCGCGACCGTCAGCATCGACGGCGCCGCTCACCCCGGCGTGACCCCGGTGACGCTCGACGAGCAAGAGCCCGGCCGGCAGATCGAGGTCGGGCTCACGCTGCCCGGCCACGAGCCGCGCACGGATCGGTTCACGCTGCGCGAGGGCGACAACCGGCGCGTCTATCACATGAACCCCGTGCGCGTGACGCTGCGCGTGGCGACCGATCCGCCAGGGGCGCAGGTGTGGGTCGACGGAGTGTTGCGCGGGACCGCGCCCCTCGAGCTCCCCGGCTTCGCGATCGGCGAGGAGATCCGCCTGCGCGGCGCGACGCGGGAGCGCCAAGCGGAGCGCTCCTACACGATCGGCGACGCGGCGCAGCAGGACGTCACGCTGGCGCTCGAGTAGGCGCGCCGGGAACTCGCCGGGCGCGCGACTGTCGGCCGTGATATGCGCTCCCTCGTCGCCCCCAGGCCCCGGATGGCCAAGAACGACTCGAACGACGCGCGGCTCCTGTTCTGTCCCTTCTGCCGCGAGTGCTACGAGGGCGAGACGGTCTGCCCGGTCCACGAGCTCCGCCTCGTCGACTTCACCGCGCTGCCGAAGCAGGCCCACGAGCGCGACCTGCCGGGGCTCGAGGACGACGTCGACCCGTGGGACGTCCGCTTCGGTCGCGGGTGGATCGCGCTCGGCGCGCTCTTCGTGCTCGTCGGCTTCTTCATGCCGTTCGCGTCGGCCACCGTCGAGGATCAGTCGGTGTCGTGGTCCGGTCTCGACCTCGCGAACGGCCCGGCCCGCACGATGTGGACGGTGCCCTTCGTCGCCGCGCTGTACGTGTGGCTCCTGCTCCGGCGGCGCAGCGTCGTGAAGATGGCCGGCGCGCGGCTCGTCGCGTTCCTGCTCGCCTTCGCGCCCGCCGCGTCCGTCGTCTACTCCATGGTGAACATGTGGCGGGGCATCGAGCGGTTGCACGGCGCCGGCCTCCTCGAGTGGGGCCTCGGGATCCCGGTGATCGCGGCGGGAGCGGCGCTCCTCGCGATCGGCGCGGTCCGCTTCGGGCTCGTGCCGCGCGGCGCGCTCCCGCACGGCGCGGGGCCGGAGGCCTCGCCTTCGGCGATCTCCGTCGACCGCCCGTCTGAACCGCCCCCCTGACCGCCCTCAGTGGCCTGCGTCGGCGAGCGTCTTCAAGAAGGCGCGCTCGAGCGTCTGCACGAGGGGCGCGAGGTGCCGGAGCTGGTGCCCCTCGGCGTGCGCGAGCCGCAGGAGGTACGTCGCGTCCTCTCCGTCGGGCACGCGCACCTCGAGCGTCGAGCCCGCGCGCTCGACGATGCAGCGGCCGAGCTCGAGCGTCTCGCGGAGCTTCTTCAGCGACCCCTTCGCGCGCACCTCGTAGACGTTGCGGTCCGGTCGCACGAGGGGATCGAGCGCCCCCGCGTAGAGCACCTCGCCGCCCGCGATCACGATCACCTGATCGCACGTCTTCTCGACGTCCGGGAGGATGTGCGTCGAGAGGATCACGCTCGCCCCGGTGCGCTGCGGGATGTCCAGGATCAGCGCGAGCATCTCCTCGCGGCCGCGCGGGTCGAGGCCGCTCGTCGGCTCGTCGAGCAGGAGCAGCTTCGGGTCGCCGACGAGCGCCTGCGCGAGCCGCGCGCGCTGCCGCATGCCCGTCGAGAAGGAGCCGAGCCGGCGGTAGCGCGCCTCGCCGAGCCCGACGTAGTGCAACACCTGGTGCGAGCGCGCGATCGCCTCCGCGCGGGGGAGGCCGCAGAGCTCTGCGGCGAGCGTCGTGAACTGAAGCGCCGTCAGCTCCGGGAGCACGGAGTCGCCCTCCGGCATGTAGCCGATCCGCGCGCGCACCTCGAACGGCTCCCGCCCGACGTCGCGATCGAACACGCGCACGGTGCCGTGGTCGTGTCGGACGAGCCCGAGCAGCGTCTTGAGGAGCGTGCTCTTGCCGGCGCCGTTCGGTCCGAGCAGCCCGATGCGGCCGGCCTCGACCTCGAGGTTCACGTCGCGCAGGGCGACCAGCTCGCCGTACCGCTTCTCGACGCCCTTCAGTGACAACAGCGCCATCTCACCCCTGCTCGTAGACGTAGGTGGCCTCGGAGAAGACGCAGATCCGATCGCGTCCCTCCTCCTTCGCGCGATAGAGCGCGCGGTCCGCGGCCTTGAGCAACGCGTCCCGCCCGGTCACACCGCGGCTCGGGTAGAGCGCGACCCCGACCGACACCGTGATCCGCTCCGACCCCGAATCGCCGAGGGCCACGGGCTGATCGCCGACCGCGCGCCAGACCCGATCGGCCACGGTGAGCGCGCCCGCGAGGTGCGTGCTCGGCAACACGAGGAGGAACTCCTCGCCGCCATAGCGCGCGACGACGTCGACCTCGCGGACCGCGGCCAGCAGCCGCTCGGCGATGGTGCGCAGCACCGTGTCGCCGACGTCGTGGCCGAACCGATCGTTGAAGGTCTTGAAGTGATCGATGTCGATCATCGCGCAGCTCAGCGGCTCGCGATAGCGCTCGGCGCGCTTGAACTCCTCGTCCAGCCGCGACTGGAGGTAGCGGTAGTTGTAGAGCCCGGTCAGCTCGTCGCGGATCGCGAGGCGCTCGAGGCGCTCGCGCGCGCGCGCCACCTCGTCGTGCATGTCCTTGATGCGCAGCATCCCCTCGACCCGCGCGATCAGCTCGCGCTCGTCGAAGGGCTTGCAGACGTAGTCGTCCGCGCCGATGCGCAGGCCCTCGACGCGGCTGTCGACATCGGAGCGCGCCGTGAGGAGCACCACGGGCAGGAACGTGCCGCGCTGCGCGGTGGCGGACTTGATCATCCGGCACACGTCGACGCCGGAGAGGCCCTCCATCACGACGTCGAGGATCGCGACGGAGACCTCGCCCTCGAGCACGCGATCGAGCGCCTTCTTGCCGTTCTCCACGCTCGTGACGCGGTAGCCGTGGCCGCGCAGGAGCCCCGCGACGTACTCGCGCGTCACGCGGTCGTCCTCCGCGACGAGGACGTGCCGGTTCGGCGGCGGGGCGCTCGGCATCGGGCGCCAGCCTATCGCGGATTCTCGGGCGAGCCAGCGGGCTGCTACCCTGGCCGCGGGATGAGCCTCCTCGACCGCGCGGCGCGCTTCATCGACGACGTGCTGCTCCTGCCGGACGACGTCCGCGAGCGGGTCGAGGACGCCGAGCGCGCGCTGCGGGAGGGGCGCGCCGCCGAGGCGGAGGGTGCGCTGCGCGCGATCCTCGCCGAGCGGCCGAGCCTGCTGCGTGCCCGGCAAGGCCTGACGCTCGCGCTGCGGGCTCGCGGCGACCTCGAGGGCGCGCGCGCGATCACCGCGGTCTCGCGCCAGCTCGACCCGGACGAGCCGGAGATCGCGCTCCTCTCCGCGCAGCTCGCGCTCGAGGCCGGCGACGTGAACGCCGCCGTCGAGGAGGCGCGCGACGCCGCGCGCCGCGCGGCCAAGGAGGGGGGGGCGCCGTTCGCGGCTGCGTGCGTGATCCGCGCCCGCGCCGAGCGCGCGCGGGGCCGGCCGGACCGCGCCGCGCGCGAGCTCCGCAAGGCGCTCGCCGCCGACCCCGACGATCCGGAGCTGCGCCTCGAGCTCGCCGAGGCGTTGGCGGTGGCCGGGCGCGGCCCGAGCGCCGCCGCGGCGCTCCACGGGCTCGACCTCGCGGAGGTCCCGGCCGAGACGGCAGAGCGGCTCGGCGAGGCGCTCGCCGCCGCCCTGCCCGACCGGACGCCGGCGTGCGCATCGAGGCGCTCAAGGCCATGACGCGCCGCCGCCGGGCCGAGGCCGCCCCGGTCGCCTGCGCCGGGCTGACCGACCCGGCCGAGCGGGTG
>JAHBWG010000037.1 GCA_019637095.1 Sandaracinaceae bacterium
GAGAGCCGGCGCTCGCGCGAGGCCGCGCGACCCGCAGCGGCGGCGGCTGCCCCCGCGCCCGCCAACGCCCTCGAGCGCTTCCATCAGCTCCGCGAGCAGGCGCGCGTCCACTTCCAGGCCGGCCGCTTCGGCCCGGCGGCGGAGGCGTACGAGCAGGCCACGCAGCTCAACCCGCGGCACGCGGGCAGCTTCGCCGGCCTCGGCGCCGCGCGGATGGCGCAGGGCCGCCACGCCGACGCGATCCGCGCCTACCAGGCGGCGATCCGCCTCCAGCCCAGCACGGCGGGCTTCCACGCGGCGCTCGGCCACGCCTACCAGCAGTCGGGTGATCGGAACCGCGCGCGCCAGGCGTTCCAGCGCGCCGTCGAGCTCGACCCGAACAACCAGGCCGCGCAGCGCGGGCTCGCCGCCGTCGGCGGCTGACGCCCAAGGGCCGCACGGGAATCACTAATCCGCCTCGGCGCCGGGGCATCCGCGCGGAGGCCGGGGAGGACTCCTCGAAACACCGGCAGTATCCCTCGTCGTCCGCCCGGCCTCGGCGCCGCGACGCCGATCCGATCGAGTGACTCCTACGCGGCCTCTTACTCCGGCTCGTTCTCGACGATCCGGCGCACGCCGCGGGGCCGGTCCACCACCGTCTCGGGGCGCCCGGTCTCTTCCTTGGCGAGCGGGGCGGCGCGCCGCCCCGCGTTCGCGAGGGCGGCCGGCGCGACGGCCGGGTCGAGCTCGAAGCAGAGCTTGCCGTCGCGCAGCCGCACCGCGCCCGCGCCCGCCTCGACGAGCCCGGCCTCCGCGCGCATCCAGAGCGCCACGAGCTCGTCATCGAGCGTCTCGACCTCGCCGCGCAGCTGCTCCGCGTCGGCGACGTCGAGCCCGAGCACGGCGTCGACCCACACGTCCCAGCCGACGACCGAGCGACCGCGCCAGACGCGCATCTGCGCGGACTCGGAGAGCTCGCGCGCGAGCTCCTCTCGATCGCCCGCCGCGGCCGCGGCGAGGATGCGATCCTGCCGCGCCTCGCAGACCGCGCGCGCGTCGCGGTTCGCGACGCCGGGCACGAGCACGACCGGCCGCGGATCGTCGAGCCGCTTGCGCGTCGTGCGCCGCCAGAGCGCGTCGTCGTCGCCTCCCGCGAACGCGCGCAGGTGCTCCGGCATCGGCTTTCGATCCGAGGCTCGGCGTCGGACGACTCTCTGTCCCTTCTTGGGGCCCGCCATCGCGCCCGGGATAGTCCAGGCGCCGCGCCGGGGCAAAGCGAGCGCGGTCGAAGGGCCCCCGAGAAATCGGCTTGCTCCTCCCCGCCGGCTCTGTAAAGTACCGGCCCCCCACGGCGCCGGGACGTCTCGGGCCGTATGCAAGAGGGCAACGACATGTACGCAGTGATCAGGACGGGCGGCAAGCAGTACCGCGTCGCAGCAGGCGACCGGATTCGCGTGGAGAAGCTTCCGGGCGAGGTGGGCTCCGAGCTCACGCTCGACGAGGTGCTGATGCTCGGCGGCGACAAGGTCGCGGTCGGCAGCCCGACCGTCGGCGGCGCCTCCGTGAAGGCGAAGATCGTGGCGCAGGATCGCGCCAAGAAGGTGATCGTCTTCAAGTACCGCCGCCGCACCGGCTGGCGGAAGAAGTACGGCCACCGTCAGCCGTTCACCGAGCTCGAGATCACGGGCGTCTCGGCCTGAGGAGGAAGCGATGGCGCACAAGAAGGGACAGGGCTCGTCGCGCAACGGGCGGGACTCGAACGCGCAGTACCGTGGGGTGAAGGTCTCCGGCGGCCAGGCGGTCACCGCGGGCAGCATCCTCGTGCGCCAGGTGGGCACGACGTTCCACCCCGGCGCCAACGTCGGCGTGGGCAAGGACTACACGCTCTGGTCGCGGATCGACGGCGTCGTGAAGTTCGAGCGCTGGGGCCGCGACCGCCAGCGCGTCGCGGTCTACGCCGTCTGACTTGCTGGAGGGGCTGTTCCAGCCCCTCGCCCCATGCGGCAAAGCCGCATGGGGCCCCCCTCCCAAGACGAACGCGGCGGAGCCGCGTTCGACCCCATCGCGGGGCGATGGGGCCCCCTCGGCCAACGGCCATCGCGCAGCGATGGCCTGGCCTCGATGGCGCGTGGGCGCTTGTGGGGCCCCCTCGGCCAACGGCCATCGCGCAGCGATGGCCTGGGCGCTCGGGGACGATCCTCGTCATCGCGTCATTCCGTGAGGCGCCTGCCTCGCCTCATGGAGAATCGCGGCGCGTTCGGGATCGTGGGCTCGGGCGTGGTACGCTCACGCTGAGTGCAGCTGCCGCTCCCGATCCCGGATCTGCCGCCGGATCAGGCCCCCAGCGAGGTCCCGCCGCGCCAGCGGGTCTACGTCAACCGGAACCTCCGGCTCGACTGCATCACCGCGGTCGGCTTCGACATGGACTACACGCTGGCGATCTACGACCAGCGCGCCATGGACCGGCTGAGCATCGACGCGACGGTCCGCAAGCTGGTCGTCGAGCTCGGCTACCCCGAGTGCCTCCTCGACGCGGCGTTCCGCACCGACTTCCCGATCCGCGGCCTGCTCGTCGATCGCGAGCTCGGGAACGTCCTCAAGATGGACCGCTACCGGTACGTCAAGAAGGCGTACCACGGGATGCGCGAGCTCTCGCGCGAGGAGCGGCACAAGCTCTACCACTCGCGGCCGATCCGCCCGGGCAGCGCGCGCTACCACTGGGTCGACACGCTCTACGGGCTGAGCGAGGTGACGCTGTTCGCCGGCGCGATCGAGGCGCTCGAGCGCGTCGGCACCGAGGTGGACCGCGGCAAGCTCTTCGACGACATCCGGCGCAGCATCGACCTCGCACACCAGGACGGCTCGATCCTGGACCGCATCACGTCGCACAAGGAATTCTACTTGCGCCGTGATCCGGACCTCCCGGCCGCGCTGCATCGGCTCAAGAGCGTGGGCAAGCGCCTGTTCCTCGTGACGAACAGCCACGCGGCGTACACCGAGGAGGTCATGGCGTACCTGTTCCAGGGCTACCTCAACGGGTACTCGTCGTGGCGCGCCTTCTTCGACGTGATCGTGACCGCCGCGAAGAAGCCCGACTTCTTCCGCCGCGACGATCTCTCGTTCGTCACGGCGACCGGCGCGCGCGCCGAGTCGCTCGAGCGCGGCGTGATCTACGCGGGCGGCTGTCTCAGCGAGCTCGCCCGCCTCGGCGAGCTCGAGGGCGACTCGGTCCTCTACGTGGGCGATCACATCTATGGCGACGTCCTGCGCGCGAAGAAAGAGAGCGCGTGGCGGACGATGATGATCATCCAGGAGATGGACCGCGAGCTCGAGGTGCACGAGGAGGTCACTCCGCTGCTCGACCGCATGGACCAGCTCGAGGCGATCGGCGACGTGCTGCACGAGGAGCTGCGCTTTCGCACCGCGAGGCTGAAGCAGCTCGGTCGCGACCTCGAGCGCGCTCGCGAGGAGGGCCTCGCGACGACGGAGATCGGCGCGCGCCGCGTGCACCACCGGCGCCTCGTCGAGCGCCTCAAGACGCGCCTGCGCGATCTGTCGGCAGAGCTCGAGGAGCTCGAGGTGCGCGTCGACCGCGCCTTCCATCCGTACTGGGGCTCGCTGTTCAAGGCGGGGCCCGAGGTCAGCCTCTTCGGCGATCAGGTCGAGCAGTACGCGTGCCTCTACACCGATCGCGTGTCGAACATCGCGCGCTACAGCCCGCTGCACTACTTCCGCAGCCCCCGCGACCGGATGCCCCACGAGCTCGGCGCGAGCGCCGAGTGAAATCGGCGGAGCGCGGCGATCGCCGCGCCGATCGGCGCCACTTCGCCGCTCCGTCGCCGTAAGTACGCGAGATCACGACCACCGATCTCCGGCATGGCGTGTGCCGAGGCCGAGGCATGCGCCTCTGGCTCCTCCTCGTCACCACGGCGGTCGCGGGGTGCTCTCCCGCCGCCGCGGCGGCGTGGGTGCCCGCGGTCCGCGCGCGGGCCGTGCTCGTCGAGGCCGAGCGCGGGAGCGCGCGCTCGCGCGGCGAGTCGTGGAGCTGGTCGGTGAGCGTCGACGCGTCGTGGCCGCTCGACCGGGTCGGGGCCGAAGGGCTCGCGCAGCGCGAGCCGCCGCGGGCGGTGGCGTGGCCACGCCAGCGCGGGTGCGCGAGCGAGCCGCTCTGCGCGTGGGAGCGAAGGGCGCGCGTCCGCGCGCTCGAACGGCTGAGAACGAGGAGGACGAGATGACGAAGCATGCATGGATGGGGCTCTGTCTCGCGCTCGCGGCGTGGGCGGCGCCCGCGGCGGCGCAGCCGGCGGTGTCCGAGGCGCAGATCGAGCGCGCGCTCTGGCGCTACCGGCGCGAGCCGTCACCCGAACGCGTCGTGCGCGCGGCGCTCGCGGCGCGCAGCGCGACGCCGGGCCGCATCCGCGACGCGATCGACCGCGCGCGCGCCACCGGCTGGCTCCCGACGGCGAGCGGCGCGGTGCGGCGCGGGCAGGCGATCGACCTGCGCGCGCTGGTCGGCGACGACACCCGCACCAACGTGGCGACCGACGACAACCTGATGCTCGAGGCGCGGCTCTCGTTCCGCTTCGATCGCATCGCGTTCGCGCCGGAGGAGCCGCGCCTGATGCGTGAGCTGCGCGCGGCCGAGGACGCCGAGCGCGGGCTCTCTGCCACCGTCGTCGCGCTCTACTTCGAACGGCGCCGCCTGCAGCTCGAGCGCGATCTTCTCGGTCTCGCCGACGTCACGCGCTGGGTGCGCGTGCTCGAGATCGAGGCGCTCCTCGACGCGCTGACCGGCGGCGCGTACTCCCGCATGCTCCGGCGCCCGCCACCGAGCTGACGCGCGGACCCTCTGACGCGCTGACGCGCGCGCTCTTTACCGCCGGGGCGTTCTCTCGCATCATCGAGCTCGCGTCCCCATGAGCCTCGAGCACCGAAAGCACACGCGCTACGCGGTCGAGATCGCCGCGGAGGTCACCGTCGGTCCCGAGACCGTCGCGGCCGCGACGCAGAACGTCTCCGAGGGCGGCGCCGCGCTCACGCTCGACGTCGCGCTCGACGAGGGTATGACGTTCGCCGTGACGCTCTACCTCACGCAGGACGGCATCGAGGATCCCGACCGCGAGCCGTTCGAGTCCAAGGCCACGGTCGCTTGGGTCCGCGCGAGCGACGGGCGCTACCTCGCCGGGGTCGCCTTCGTCAGCCCGAGCCCTGCGCAGCGCGCGCGTCTGCGCGAGTTCCTCGCCGCGACCCGGTGAGCGAGCTCGGTCCGCGGGCGAGGCGTGACAAGACGCGCTCGGGCAACGCCCGCCCCTCGACGTCGGCGTCGACGCGCTCGAGCGTGGCGATCATCACCGCGCGCAGGTGAGGGTCGTCGCCGAGCGCGGCGTACGCCTCCTCACACGCGGCGAGCGCGCTCGCCTCGTCGCGCGCGCCGCGCACGCGGGCCTCGTGCGCGGCGCGCAGCTCGGCCGCGAAGCTCGCCGCCGGTCGCACCAGGCTGGCGAGCACGCCCATCCCGTCCGAGAGGCTGGTCCCGCGCTCCGTCTCGACCCGGCGCGGCACGAGGTTCAGCCCCGCGCCCAGCGTCGCCGCGATCGCCACCGCCTGCAGCGCGATGACGCCGACCGCGTCGGTGCGCGCGAAGAGCACCTCGGGCCCGAGCGCGAGCGCGATCCCGCCGACGAGGGCGAGCTCCGCGAGCGGCCCCGCCGCATAGACCAGCGCGCTCCTGAGGCGGATGCCCTCGAGGCGGCGCGGCGCGGGGACGACGTAGCCGCCGAGCGGGTAGGTCTTGAGCACGAACGGGACGCCCCACACCTCGAACGAGAGCGCCTCGCGGCCGAAGCCCACGACGATCTGCTCCACGCGCCAGCCGACGAGGCGCGCCGCCACGGCGTGCCCGAGCTCGTGCAGCGCGATCAGCGGGAACCAAGAGAGCAGCATGAAGACCGGCGCGAGCTTGGCGGGCTCGTAGTCGTCGACGACGATCGCGCCGAGCGCGCCGAGCGCGAGCAGGAACGCGGCCGCGAGGATCCAGCGCTCGTTCCCGCGGGGCTCGCGATCGGGGGCGGGGTCGTGCACGGCTCGTGTACTCTAGCGTCCGCCGATGGCGCGCGGGAGCGAGCACGACGCGACGGACGACGAGCGGATCGCGCCGACCGGGCACTACACCGCGTACGTGTGGCACCACCTCGGCATGCCGAACGCCGAGCTGTTCGTCACGCCGCTCGGCCGCGCCCTGTTCTGGGGCTTCCGCGTGTCGGGCGAGGGGCTCCTCACCTGGGCGCCGTTCGCGCCTTCGATGACGCAGTACCTCGACTACCGACACCGCGCGTTCGAGCGCGCGCTCGAGCAGAGCGAGCCCGACCTCGTCGTCGAGCTCGGCGCGGGGCTCTCGCGGCGCGGCGTGACGTGGGCGAGCCGAGGGACGCGCTACGTAGAGGTCGACCTCGCGCCGATGGTCCGCGCCAAGCAGCGGCTGATCGACGCGCGCTCGAGCGCGGCGCTGCGCGCGGCGATCCGCGGGCGCCTCGAGCACGTCGCGCGGGACGTCCTGTCCGAGGACTTCGGCGACTGGCTCGCCGAGGCGCTGCGCGGGGCGCGCCGGCCGGCGGTGATCGCGGAGGGCGTCTTGACGTACTTCACGCCCGCCGATCGACGAAGGCTGGTGGGCACGATCGCGCGGGCGCTCGCGGGCCGCGGCGTCTTCGCGGCGGAGCTGCGCGTGCGCGGCTCGGGCGCGTCGGCCGGCGCGCTCGGCGCGCTGCGCGGCGCGATCCGGCTCGTGACGCGCGGGCGCGGGGCCGGCGAGGAGGAGCCCTCGCACGAGGCGTCGCGCGCGCTCTTCGAAGGCGCCGGGCTCGTCGACGTGCGCGCGGTCGAGCCGCCGCCGGGTGCCCCGCTCCCGGCGCGCGTCTGGGTCGGGCGCGGCGGCGCGTGAGCGTCACCCTGGCCGCGTCGCGCGGCTTGCCCCACGATCGGCGCACATGACCGAGCACCTGCGCGTCGACGTCTGGTCCGACGTCGTCTGTCCCTTCTGCTTCATCGGCAAGCGCCGGCTCGAGGCCGCGCTCGCGGCGTTCGCGCACGCGGCCCGCGTCGACGTCGTCTGGCGCTCGTTCGAGCTCGACCCGTCCGCGCCCCGCGAGCCAGAGGAGGGCTCGCTCGCGGAGCGGCTCGCCGCCAAGTACGGTACGAGCGTGCGCGAGGCGGAGGCGCGCATGGCCCACGTCACCGACAGCGCGCGGGCCGACGGGATCGAGATGCGCCTCGACCTCGCGCGCCCGACGGGCACGTTCGACGCGCACCGCCTCCTGCACCTCGCGCGCGCGAGCGGGGTGGGGGACGCGATGAACGAGCGGCTCTTCTGCGCGTACTTCACCGAGGGTGCGCGCCTCGCCGACCACGCGGTGCTCGTCGCGCTGGCGGCGGACGTCGGGCTCCCGCCGGACGAGGTCACGGCGACGCTCGCGAGCGAGGGCTACGCGCGCGAGGTGCGCGCCGACGAGGCCGAGGCGGCCGCGCTCGGGATCCGCGGCGTGCCGTGCTTCGTCCTGGGCGGGCGCTTCGCGGTCAGCGGCGCGCAGCCCGTCGAGACGTTCGAGCGCGCGCTCGAGCGCGCGTGGAGCGAGCTCGTCGAGCCCGCGTGAGCATCAAGGCGCGGCGCGGGAGGGTAGGCACACGCGCGCCTCGACACCGTCCGCGCGCACGGTCTCGCAGGTGCTCGACGGGTAGCACGCCTCGCGCTCGCAGCTCTGGTAGCAGTGGCCCGCGCCGCCGTCGTCGAGCGCGAGGCAGCGGCCCTGCCCGAGCCCCGCTTCGCTCAGGCACTCGGCGTCGTTCACGCAGGGCAGGGTGCAGTGCCGGCCGCTCGTCGTGCGCCCGGGCTCGACCTCGACGACGACCTCGCGACACACGAGGAACACTTGCACGTCGCGCTCGCCCATCTCGTAGGTGCGCGCGCCGCACTGCGCGGTCTCGGTGCAGATCGTGTAGAGCGCGTCGCTCGAGCACGCGCCGAGCGCGAGCGCGAGCGAGAGCGGGATCGCGGCGAGCCTTCGCACGGCGGGGAGGATACGATGCCGCGCGTGTCGCGCCCGCCCTTCCTCGCCGTGGTCCCCCTCCTCGTCGCCGCGCTGCTCCCCGCGCGGGCGGGCGCAGAGGACGACGAGCCCGCGGCGGACGCGCCGGACGCGCCGGACGCCGGCGCGGCGCAGGAGCCGTTGGACGAGGTGCCCGCGCCGCCCGAGGAGCCGGGCGCGTCGTACGTCGAGCCCTTCGAGCCCGTCGAGCCGGCCGAGCCCGTCGAGGCGCAGCCGCTCGCGCGTCCGCCCGAGCCGCCCGCGCGCGCGCGCGTTCGCAGAGCCGCGCGCGCGGAGCCGGAGCCCACGCGGCGCGGCTACCGGCGCGAGCGCCACCGTCGGTCCGCCGCCGAAGCGTCCGCCGAGGGGCTCGCGTGCGTCTACGTCGAGGATGGCCACTGCTACTACGACGAGGTCGTCTACGTCGGGGCGTCCGAGCTCGCGTTCGGCTTCTCGATCGAGCTCGTGGGAGGGCTCTACGCGACCTCCCTCAACGGCCTGTCGAGCCCGCGCCTCGAGGGCGGCGACCTCGACGCGGGGATCGTCCCGATCGCCGGCGCCGCGGTGCGCGGCTGGCTCCTCTACGATCGGCTCCGCCTCGGCGTCGTCTTGCAGCTCGGCGCCGCGATCCGCGCGCGAGAGACCCCGCTCACCGGCCGCGGCGTGTTCGAGGAGGGGAGCGCGCTCGGCGACGGCCGCTGGAACGGCGTCTGGGGCTTCGCCGCCTACCAGCCGCAGCTCTCGGAGCTCGTGCAGCTCTGGTTCGGCGGCCGCGTCGGCGTGAGCGAGCTGTGGGCGGCGGTCGAGTGGTCGGGGCGCTCGTACGCCTCGCTCCAGCGCGTCGGCTTCTCGCTCGGCCCGGAGCTCGGCGTGATGTTCAGCGGCGACGCGCTCGGCGTCGCGATCTGGGCGTTCGTCGACCTCGCGCAGCCGGGCGCGGGACAGCTCTCGGTCGGGCTCGTCTACGAAGAGCCGCGGCCGCCGGGCGCCGCGTACTGACGCGCTCTACCGCTCAATCCTTCTTGCCGCCGAACAGCTTGCCGAAGAGGCCGGCGCGCTCGCTCGAGCCGCTCTTCTTGGACTCCGGCGCCTCGCTCTTGCGCATCGACGCGAGCCGCACCTCGCGCACCGCCTCGAGGTTCTTGGGGTTCGCCTCGGCGGCGAGCTGGAAGTGCGAGAGCGCGAGCTGCGTCTTGTTCTCGCGCTTGAGCACGAGCCCGAGCCAGTAGTGCGCCTTGTCGTGGCGCGGCGCGATCGCGATCGCGCGCTCGAGGCCCTCGATCACGCGCTGGCGCATCGCCGCGTCGCCGCCGTGCTTCTGGAAGAGCACCCACGCGCGCGTCGCGTGGTAGTCCGGCTCGTCGTCCGCGTACTCGAGGATCTCTTCGAGGATCGCGAGGGCCTCGTCCCACTCGCTGCGCCGCAGGTGCACCTCGACCTTGCGGAACTCCATCGCCGCCTGGATGATCAGCGCGAGCTGGCGATCCGCCTCCGGCGTGCCGCCGCCCGCCTGCACGCTCTGGAGGTAGGGCCCGCGCTTCGTCTCGTCGCCGAGCGTCTCCTGCGCGCGCGTGAGGTAGCCGAAGATGCGCTCGACGGCGGGACGCAACGCGGCGAGGGCCGGCGGGACGCGGTCGGGGTGCCACTTCTTCACCGCCGCGAAGTACGCCTTCTGGACCGCGGCCGCGGACACGTCACGCGGCACGCCGAGCATCACGAAGTAGTCCTCGTTCTCGATCTTGCGCGCGCGCTCGGCGACCTCGTGCCAGCGCGCCTGGTGCTCGGGCGACAGATCCGACGGCATCGGTGGCAGCGGATCGACGCCGCGTGGCGCGGGGCCGCGCGCCGGCTTGGCCGCCTCGCGTGGCTCCTCGCTGGGCGCCGACGGCCGCGCCGGCGCGGCCGCTCGCTTCGGCGCCGCGCGCACCTCGCCGTCCCACGGCTCCACGGCGCGCGTGATCGACAGGAGGTACACGATCCGCGCGACCTCTCGCGGCGCGAGCCCGCTGAGCGCGGTGAGGCCCGGCACCGACGTGGGCTCCGCGCGGAGCAGATCCACGCACGCGCGCTCCTTCGGGAGGAAGCCGTAGGCCGCGAGGTCGGTCGTCGCGACGACCCGCAGCTTCTGCTCGCCGAGCTGCCCCACCACGTGCTCGACCGCGTCGTCGCGCGACGAGCCGCGCAGCGACGCGGTGATCAGGGGCAACACCTCGACCTCGCCCGCGCGCGCGTGCCCGGACTCGCTGACGAGGTCGACGTCCGCGTAGAACGCGTAGGGCCCGCTCGCGCGCGCGAAGAGCGGCAAGAGCCCGCGGTCGAGCTGCGAGGACGGCTGGCGCAGCACCGCGGCGGCCGGGCGCCCCTCGACGAAGCGCACGCGATCCTGCTTGGGCCCCTCGCCCGCGTCCGGGTCCCAGAGGACCAGCGTGCCGGTGAGCTTCTGTCGCCACGCGGAGAGGAGCACGTGCGCGAACGGCGTCCGCGCGAGATCGCCTTGTGCGATCGGCTCCGGGAGCGAGGCCGCCATCGGGCGGATGATGGCACAGCTCGCGGCGTTCCGCGCGGCGCGACGAATCGGGTGGTTCGACCCCGGCGGGCGCTCTAAGAAGATCGCCGTGCCGTTTCCCATCCACGAGCGGGGCGAGCCCGCGTACGAGGCGACGCTCGAGGCGCTCTCGCGCCGCGGCGACGCCGACCTGAGCCGCGTCGAGCCCGAGGTGCGCGCGATCCTCGACGCGGTCCGCGCGCGCGGCGACGTCGCGATCCGAGAGCTCACCGCCCGCTTCGAGGGCCGGACGCAGGCGCACGTGGTCGTGCCCGAGGCCGAGTGGCGCGCCGAGGCCGAGCGCGCGCCGGCGGAGGTGCGCGCGATGCTCGCCGCGGCGGGCGCGCGCGTGCGCCGCTACCACGAGCACCAGCGCGACGGCGGCTTCGCCTACGAGGAGGACGGCGTGCGGCTCGGGCAGCGCGTGCGGCCGGTGCGCGCGGCCGGCGTCTACGCGCCGGGCGGCAAGGCGCGCTACCCGTCGAGCGTCTTGATGAGCGCGATCCCCGCGGCGGTCGCCGGCGTCGAGCGCATCGTGCTCGCGACGCCGCGCCCCACGCCCGAGGTGCTCGCGGCGGCGGCGATCGCGGGGGTGACCGAGGTCGTCGACGCGGGCGGCGCGCAGGCGATCGGCGCGCTCGCCTACGGCACCGAGACGGTGCGCCGCGTCGACACCATCGTCGGGCCGGGCAACCTCTACGTCGCCTGCGCGAAGCGCCTTGT
Source organism: Sandaracinaceae bacterium (assembly GCA_019637095.1). Lineage (GTDB taxonomy): Bacteria > Myxococcota_A > Polyangia > Polyangiales > Sandaracinaceae > JACKEC01. The sequence goes on from JAHBWG010000037.1 coordinate 11,329, forward strand.
GTATGGCCTCGTCGACATCGAGGGGATCGCTGGTCCGTCCGAGATCCTCGTCGTCGCCGACGACGGCGCGGACCCGGCGCACGTCGCGGCGGATCTCCTCTCGCAGGCCGAGCACGACGAGGACGCGTACGCGCTGCTCGTCACGCTCTCGCGCGCGCAGGCCGAGCGCGTCGCTGCCGAGGTGGCGCGCCAGCTCGAGGGGCTGCCGCGCCGCGAGGTCGCCGCGGCGTCCGTCCGCGATCACGCGGTCGCGTTCGTCGCCGGCGATCGAGCCGAGGCGGCGCGCGTCGCCGACGCGCTCGCGGCCGAGCACCTCTCGCTCCAGGTCGAGGACGCCGAGGGGCTGCTCGAGCACATCGGCGCCGCCGGCGCCGTGTTCCTCGGCGGGCACACGCCCGAGGCGGCGGGCGACTACGCGGCCGGCCCGAGCCACGTCCTGCCGACGGGCGGCGCGGCGCGCTTCACCTCGCCGCTCGGCGTCTACGACTTCTACGTGCGCACCTCGCTGATCCGCTACTCGCGCGAGGCGATCCGCGCGCAGGCCGACCTGCTCGAGGGCCTCGCGCGCCTCGAGGGCCTCGAGGCGCACGCGCGCGCCGTCGCCGCCCGGCGCTGACCGGGGCGGATCACATCCGCGCGCGCAGCGTGCTCAGCGTCTCGCTCAGGTCCCGGCGCAGACACTGGAAGCAGTCGGTTCGGCGGAAGAGGTTGCCGCAGCCGTTGCGCGGCGCCGCGTCGAGCCGCTCGAGCGCGGGGAGCGCGCGCGGATCTCCGAGCTCGCCGAGCCGCAGCACGCGCTCGCGCTTGCGCGCGCAGATCGAGGTGAGCTCGAGCGCGGCGACCTCGCGCGCGTACTCGGGCACGTCGGCGGCGGGCTCGTAGTCGGCGATCGCGCGCGCTGCGTTCCGGCGCGTCGCGTAGCGATCGTCGTTCATCAGGTTGGCGACCGCCTGCAAGAGCGCGTCGGGGACGGGCTGCTGCGCGCCCGCCGTCGGCGCGAGGATCGGCGTCGAGGGCGGCGGCGTGGCGGGCGGCGTCGGCGTGACGCCGGGATCGGCGGCGGGCGGCGCCGGCTTCGCGGCGGCGAGCCCTTGCCCCTTGCGCGCGATCGGATCGGCGTCGCCGCCGCTGAGCGCCAGCACCGCGACGGCCACGACCCCGAAGAGCCCGAGCACCGCGCAGCCCGCGCCCGCGCCGATGGCGAGCGGCAGCGGGCGCTCGCGCACCGCCTCGAGCGCCAGCTGCGTGCTCGCGCTGCCGAGCCCGGGGCGCCGCGTCGTCTGCTTCGCGTGCGCGGCCGCCGCGCGCACGGCCGGCGGCCCCTTCGGATCGGGCCCGGGCAGCGGGACGCGCATCGGCGTCGCCTCGCGCCGGCTCGCCCCGCCGAGCTCCGTCGTGCCGAGCGCCGGGATCGCCACCTCGCCGGACGCGACCGCCTGCAGCGTCGCGCCGAGCACGAGCCCGCGCAGGGTCTCGCGCACGACGGACGCCGACTCCGGCCGCTCGTCGCGATCGCGCGCGGTCAGCGCGGCGACGAGCGCGTCGAGCTCCGGCGGCACGCTCGTCTTGTCCGAGAGCGGCGGGATGTCCTCGGTGAGCTGCTTGGTGACGATCGCGGTGAGGTCGCGTCCGTCGAAGACGGGCTCGCCCGCGACCATCTCGTAGAGCACGAGGCCGAGCGCGTAGAGGTCGGCGCGGAAGTCGACGCTCTCTCCGAGCGCCTGCTCGGGCGCCATGTAGCCCGGCGTGCCGATCACCGTGCCGACGCGCGTGAGCGCAGGCCCGGTGCGCCCCGCGGCGGCGTCGCTCGCGACGCGCGCGACCCCGAAGTCGAGCACCTTCACGAGCGAGGTGCCGTCGTCGCGTGGCTCGAGCATCACGTTGTCGGGCTTGAGGTCGCGGTGGACGATCCCCTTCTTGTGCGCGGCGGAGAGCGCGTCCGCGACCTGCGCCGCGACCTCGCACGCGCGCACCCAGTCGGTCGCGCCCTCGCGATCGATCAGATCGCGCAGCGACTCGCCGCGCACGAACTGCATGACGAGGTAGCCGCCGCCTTCGGGCAGGGTCCCGTAGTCGGTCGCCGTCGCGACGTGCGGGTGCTCGAGCTGCGCGCTCGCCATCGCCTCGCGCACGAAGCGCTCGGCCACCTCGCCCTCGCCGGCGAGCTCGGGGTGGATGACCTTGACGGCCACCTTCTTGACGAGCTTGAGGTGCTCGGCCTCGAACACCGCGCCCATGCCGCCCTCGCCGAGGAGGCCGTCGATGCGGTAGCGCCCGTCGATGACGCGGCCGACCCACGCGCCGTAGCTCTGATCGGGGTGGCTCGGGACCGGCGTGCTCACGCGCCCTCCTCTCGGGCGAAGCGCGACACGCGCAAGAGCTCGTAGAGCGCCGCGGCCTGCGGCGGCGAGAGCGGCTCGAACGCGACGCCGAACGTGCGGCCGCCGACCCAGCGCACGCGCGCGGGCAGATCCAGCGGATCCCACGCGGACGGCGCGGTCAGCGTGATGCGCAGCGCGGCGCCCAGCGGCGGCGGGCGCTCGCACTTGATCTGCGCGCCGCCGAGCCCGAGGTCGACGAGCCGGCCGGCCTGCTCGAGGGGCGCGCCGTCCGCGTCGCGCCGGTAGCGGACGCCGAGCTCGATCGGCTGGCGCGCGGTGCGGCGGAAGTGCGGGGCGTCCTCGGGCATGGGCGGGAGCAGGGAGGGTAGCAACTTGCCGCCGCGCCCGCGCGCCGTTACAGCGACGGTCCGATGAGCGAGCTCGAGCTTCTGGAACGCGACCTCTCCCGGGCCGTCGGCCGCTGCGTCGGGGACTTCGATCTCCTCGAGGACGGCGATCGGGTCATGGTGTGCCTGAGCGGGGGCAAGGACAGCTACACGATGCTCGATCTGCTCGAGCGCCTGCGGCGCCGCGCGCCGATCCGCTTCGAGCTCGTCGCCGTCCACCTCGATCAAGGGCAGCCCGGCTATGACGGCCGCCCGCTGCGCGAGTGGCTCGCCGCGTCGGGGCATGCGCACCGGATCCTCGCCGAGGACACGTACTCCATCGTCACCTCGAAGCTCGACGCGGCCTCGACGTACTGCTCGCTCTGCTCGCGCCTGCGCCGCGGCGTGCTCTACAACGCGGCCGAGGAGCTCGGCTGCACCAAGATCGCGCTCGGTCATCATCGCGACGACGCCCTCGAGACGCTGCTGCTGAACCTGATGTTCACCGGCTCCATCAAGAGCATGCCCGCGCGCCTCAGGAGTGACGACGGCCGCAACGTGGTCATCCGCCCGCTGCTCTACTGCGCCGAGGAGACGATCGCACGGTACGCCGCGCTGCGCGGCTACCCGATCCTGCCGTGCGACCTCTGCGGCTCGCAAGAGGGCTTGATGCGCCAGCAGGTCAAGGAGCTGCTCGGCGAGCTCGAGGCCCGCGCGCCCAAGGCGCGGCAGAGCATGCTCGCCGCGCTCGCGAACGTCCGCGCGAGCCACCTCCTCGACCGCACGCTCGTCAACGTCGCTTCCGATCGTCCACCCGCGTCCACCGACGGGGCGCGCCGCCTGCCGCTCCTCTAGAGACCGCGGGTTGGAAAACCCCACGGGCTCGGGCGACCCACCCGCGAGGCCCGGCGTTCGGGCCGATTCAGCCGGAGGCGGTGAATGCAGAAGCGCGTTCTCTACGCGGCGCTCGTGTGCGCGCTCGCGAGCAGCGGGTGCATCGAGCGCAAGGGGGCCGCGGTCGGCCCGAACGTCGGCTACGGGCAGGAGGTGCGCATCGGCGGCGGCGACGTCAGCCGCGTCGACGTCCTGTTCGTCATCGACGACTCCGGCTCGATGGCGCAGGAGCAGGCGAACCTCGCCGTGCAGATCCCCAGGCTCGTGCGCGATCTCGCGAGCCCCCCGGATCGGAACCTCGACGGCGTCCCCGACTGGAACGCCGCGGAGGAGCTGCGCATCGGCATCGTCACCACCGACGTCGGGATGGGCAGCGTGTCGATCCCGATGAGCGGCTGCGTGCCCGGCGGGGACGACGGAACGCTGCGCGGCGGGGTCTTCGAGTGGCGCGCCGGCGACGACGCCGACGCGTTCGCGGCCCGCGTGCGCGACACCGTCGCCGAGCTCGGGATCCGCGGCTGCGCGTTCGAGCAGCCGCTCGAGGCGGCGGCCCGCGCGGTCGCGCGCGCTCCCGAGACCGGCTTCCCGCGCGCCGACGCGCTGTTCGCGCTCATCGTCGTGACGGACGAGGAGGACTGCTCGGTCGACGACGACGACGCCTTCTTCGCGGCCATGGAGCCCTCCGCGTACAACGTGTACTGCCAGCGCAACGCGGATCGGCTCACCCCGGTGACCGAGCTGCTCGCGCGGATCCGCGGCGCGCGCGAGGAGCGCGAGTTCGTCTACGCCGCGATCGCGGGCCTGCCCGTCGGCCTCGCGCCCGACACCACGCCGGAGGCGATCCTCGCGCGCGACGACATGCAGCACCGCGAGGACGGCGCGCGCAACCCGCGCTCGATCCCGGTGTGCGGCTCCGACGACGCGCTCGGCCGCGCGGACCCGGGGCGCCGCCTCGTCGAGCTCGCGCGCCACGTCCCCGCGAGCGTGCTGACGACGATCTGCACCGACGACTTCGGCCCGGCGATCTCCGAGATCGGCGCCCGCATCGGCGGCCAGATCCCGGGCGTGTGCCTCGTGCGCGAGGTGCCGCGCGGGCTCGGCGAGCGCGTGCCGTGCACCGTGACGGTGACCCTGCCGAGCGGAGATCGCTGCGCGGGGCGCGAGGGGTACACGCTCTTCGGGCTCTCGGGCGAGCGCGAGATCTGCGAGCTCGCGCAGGTCCCCGGCGGCGCGGGCGAGGGCTTCTACTACGACCCGGCGCACGAGAGCTGCCCGCAGCTCGTGATCACCGAGGGGGCGCGGCCGCCGGTCGGCGCGACCGTCTCCGCGGAGTGCTTCTTCCCGCTGCACCGCGAGCTCGGCGAGCTCTGCGCGCGCGGTCCGCAGTGCGGCTCCGGCTACTGCGATCCGGTCACGCGCACCTGCGCGCTCCTGCCGACGGGCGGCAGCGGCGCGACCGGAGGCTGAGCCGTGCCCGTCCTGCCCCTCGAGCCGCCCGCGCCCGCCAACGATGTTGTCGATTCGACCAACATCGTTGTCGATTCGGTCTCGCTCGAGGCCGCCGGCCGGCGCACCGCGGCCCGGCTTCGCGCTTGCAATGCACCCGCGGTGGGAAGTGGCATTGATCCTCGGGGCCAACCGCGGGTACAGTCCCACCGCCGAACGATCCCCTCAGGAGGAGTGATGAGTTTCCAGATCCGGCTCTGGGCGGTCCCGGCGCTCGCCACCGCCGTCGTCAGCTTCGGGTGCATCGAGCGCGAAGGTCGCCCGGTGAACCCCTGCACCAACGTCACGATCGGCCAGGCGATCCAGGTGACGAACGTGGACAAGGTCGACCTCCTCTTCATGGTCGACAACTCCAACTCGATGGCGGAGGAGCAGGCCTCGCTCACCGCGGAGTTCCCGCGGCTGATCAACATCCTCGCCACCGGGGACTTCGATCAGGACGGCAACAACGACGGCGAGGACGACTTCGAGCCGGTGGTCGATCTCAACGTCGGCGTGATCAACTCCGACATGGGCGTCGGCGGCTTCACCGTGCCGACCTGCGCGCGCGCGGACTTCGGCGACGACGGGATCCTCCAGACGCGCGGCCGCACCGACATCATGGGCTGCATGGCGACCTACCCGAACGTGCTGAACTTCCGGCCCGCCTCGGGCGGCGACCCGGCGGGCTTCGCGCGCGACGTCGCCTGCGTCGCGACGCTCGGCACGGGCGGCTGCGGCTTCGAGCAGCAGCTCGACGCGATCCTCAAGGCGGTCTCGCCCTCCGCCGCGACGACGTGGACGGCGGCCGGGTTCAACCCGCCCCGCTTCTTCCGCGACACGTTCGGCCACGCCGACGGCGCGAACAACGGCTTCGTGCGCGACGACTCGGTGCTCGCGATCATCCCGCTCACCGACGAAGAGGACTGCTCGGCGCTCAACCCGGAGATCTACAACCCGTCGAGCGCGACCTACGGCGGCACGGACCTGAACCTGCGCTGCTTCGCGTACCCGGAGACCCTGCACCCGGTCAGCCGCTACGTCGACGGCCTGCTCCAGCTCCGCACGCGGCCCGGCCTCCTGATCTACGCGCCGATCGTCGGCATCCCGGTCGACCTGACGCCGGCGGCGGGCGCGCGGCCGGACTGGGATCGGCTCGTCTCCGACAACTTCGACCTGCGCGACGACCGCATGGAGGAGCGCGTCGACCCGTCGATGCCGAGCCGCCTCGTCCCGAGCTGCAACGTCCCGGGACGCGGCATCGCGTTCCCGCCGGTGCGCATCGTCCAGGTCGCGCGCGGCCTCGAGGCGCGCGGCGCGGGCGTCACCGTGCAGTCGATCTGCCAGGACTCGTTCCGCGGCGCGCTCGGCGAGGTCATCCGCCAGATCAAGAGCGCGCTCGGCGCCGCGTGCCTGCCGCGCCGGCTGAACCTCGAGGCCGACGGCAGCGTCGCCTGCGACGTCGTCGTGGTGATGCCGTCGGGGATGGGCTGCGGCGACCTCGCCGGCGGCACGCCGAAGATGGAGGGCGGCCGCGCGGTGTTCGAGGGCGACCGTCCGGTCTGCGTGCTCGCGCAGCAGGTGCCCGCCAACCGGAGCCCCGGCGCGCCCGCGCCGACCGCGCCCGGCTGGTACTACGACACCTTCACCGACGACGGCCGCATGAACTGCGAGACGAGCCCGGCGAACCCGTGGCAGCGCATCGCGTTCAGCGCGCAGCCGCCCTCGGGGGCCGAGGTCCGCCTCGAGTGCTTCCAGTCGGTCCAGAGCGGCGGCACCGGCCCCGTGACGGTCGGCACCTTCTGTGACCCGTCCACCGGCCAGACGATCACCGACAGCCCGATGCCCTGCTCGTCGGGCAACCTCGGCGGCGTCTCGCTCGGCTGCGACCCGAACACGCGCGCGTGCGGCGTGCCCTGCGCGAGCACGGCGGACTGCCGCGGCTCCGGCCTCGTCGGCTACGTGTGCGACACGCGCCCGCTCCAGTCGGTCAACCCCGACCAGTTCCCGGGCAACACGAACCCGTACAACTTCTGCGTGAACCCGACCTGCGGGTGATGTCGCCGGGGGGTGCCTCGCACCCCTCTGGGCGGATCCCGCTCGATCGACGGATTCTGGGTTCGAGACGAGGGCCGGTGCGCGAGCGCCGGCCCTCGCGCCGTCCGTCGGGACGCCACGTCTTCGCCGCGAGGGTGCTACACTCGCCGCACCGTGACGCGTCGTCCCCGACCGGTGCTCGACAGCGCGGCGCTCCTGCCGCGCCGCAAGATCCTCGAAGGCGGCCTCGCGGGCTTCGCGGCGGCGATGATGGCGCGGGTGCTCCCGGGCTGCGACGGCGGCGGCGGGACGGACGCCGGCCCGGGCGCGACGGACGCGGGCTTCGACGCCGGGCTCGACGCCGGGCCGCCCGCGCCGGTGGTGTTCGAGCCGCGCGACGTGCCGGCGCGGCCGAGCCTCGTCTCGCGCATCGCGGAGCTCGGGCCGCTCGGCGAGCCGGACGCGAACGGCGTGCGCGTGCCCGTGGGCTTCACGTCGCGCGTCGTCGCGCGCAGCGGCGAGCCCGTCGCGGGCACCAGCTACACGTGGCACCGCGCGCCCGACGGCGGCGCGACGTACGTCACCGAGGACGGCGGCTGGATCTACGTCTCCAACGCCGAGCTCCCGCTGATCGGCGGCGTCGGCGCGCTGCGCTTCGACGCCTCGGGCGCGATCGTCGCCGCGTACCCGATCCTCGAGCGCACGATGGTGAACTGCGCCGGAGGCGCCACGCCGTGGCACTCGTGGCTTTCGTGCGAGGAGATCGCGCGCGGCCACGTCTACGAGTGCGACCCGTGGGGCGAGCGCGAGCCCGTCGTGCGCCCGGCGCTCGGTGTGTTCAAGCACGAGGCCGCCGCGGTCGATCCCGTGAACGCGCACGTCTACTTGACGGAGGACGAGAGCGACGGACGCTTCTACCGCTTCGTCCCTGCCGAGCGCACGCGGCACGGCCACCCGGATCTGAACGCGGGCACGCTCGAGGTCGCGTCGGTCGACACCGACGGCAACGTCCGCTGGCTGACCGTGCCGGACCCGACGTACGCGGGCACCGTGCCCACCGCCGGCCAGGTCGCCGACAGCACGCGCTTCCGCGGCGGCGAGGGCATCTGGTACCACGCCGGCGTCGTCTACTTCGCCACCAAGGGCGACAACCGCGTCTGGGCCTACGACATCGCGTCCGCGACGCTCGAGATCATCTACGAGCACGCGACCAGCGACACGCCGATCCTGCGGGGCGTCGACAACGTCACCGTCTCTTGCTGTGGCGACGTGCTCGTCGCCGAGGACGGAGGCTCGATGCAGATCGTCGCGATCCTGCCGAGCGGCGAGCCGCGCGCGCTCGTGCAGGTCGTCGGACACGACGAGTCCGAGATCACCGGCCCCGCGTTCTCGCCCGACGGCACGCGCCTCTACTTCAGCTCGCAGCGCGGCGCGACCGGCGCCGGCGTGACCTTCGAGATCACCGGCCCCTTCCACGCGCCGGCGTGAGCGCGCGCGGCGCGGCGCCCGGGACGCGCCGCGCCGCGCTCTGGTTCAGGCAGCGGCGGCGGGCGCGAGGAGCGCGCCGCGGATCCGCTCAGCGAGCGCGGGCTCCTCGAGCAGGCGCGCGCGCGCCTTCTCGCGGCCCTGCCCGATCGAGTCGCCCTCGAACGCGTAGTAGGCGCCGTTCTTCGTGACGACCTCGCGCTCGACCGCGAGGTCGAGCAGGTCCGCGACCGCGTCGACGCCCGTGCCGTAGCGCACGTCGACCTCGGCCACCGTGAACGGTGGCGCGCACTTGTTCTTGACGACCTTCACCTTGAGCCGGTGCCCGACGACCTGCTCGCCGACCTTGAGCTGGCCGACGCGGCGCACGTCGAGCCGCATCGACGAGTAGTACTTGAGCGCGTTGCCGCCCGTGGTCGTCTCCGGGTTGCCGAACGTCACGCCGATCTTCATCCGGAGCTGGTTGATGAACATCAGGCAGGAGTGGCTCTTGTGGACCGCCGCGGTGAGCTTGCGCAGCGCCTGGCTCATGAGCCGCGCCTGCAGGCCGACGTGCGCGTCGCCCATCTCGCCCTCGATCTCCGCGCGCGGGACGAGCGCGGCGACCGAGTCGACGACGACCAGATCCACCGCGCCCGAGCGCACGAGGTGCTCGACGATCTCGAGCGCCTGCTCGCCGGTGTCCGGCTGCGAGACGAGCAGCTTCTCGGGCTCGACGCCGAGCTGCTGCGCGTAGCGCACGTCGAGCGCGTGCTCCGCGTCGACGAACGCGGCGATGCCGCCGGCGCGCTGGCACTCCGCGATCGCGTGGAGCGCCAGGGTGGTCTTGCCGCTCCCCTCGGGGCCGAAGATCTCGACCACGCGGCCGCGGGGGTAGCCCCCGCAGCCGAGCGCCACCTCGAGCGACGGAGAGCCCGGCGCGATCACCGCCACCGCCTCCCCGCGATCTTCGCCCAGCGTCATGATCGCCCCCTTGCCGAACTGCTTGTGGATTCCCTTGATGGCGTCCTCGAGCGCCTCGAGCTTCCCTCTGGACATGTGCAACTCTCCTTTCGTTCTCTATAGGCTCGACGCGCGCCGGTCCGGGGACCGCCCCGGCTCGTCGCGGTCGAAGATGCGGTAGCTGAGCGCCTCGGCCACGTGGTCCGCGCGCACGCCGGGCGAGGCCTCGAGCGCGGCGATCGTCCGCGCGACGCGCGCCGCCCGCGCGACCCCGCGCATCGAGAGGCCGAGCGCCTCGGCGGCGGCCACCATCAGCTCGCGCGCGTCCGCCGGCAGCGCGTCGAGCAGCGCGGCGACCGAGCGCTGGTGGGGGTCCGGCAGTCGCGCGAGCCGCGCGCGGGCCTCCTCGACGCGCGCGCGCACCACCGCGCTCGGCTCCGCGCGCGCCTCGTGCCGCAGCTCGCGGAGCGCCACCTTGGGCAGCGCCACGTGCAGATCGAAGCGATCGAGCATCGGCCCGCTGATGCGCCCGCGGTAGCGCTCGATCGCGCTCGGCGTGCACCGGCAGAGGCGGGTCGCGTCTCCGTCGTAGCCGCAGGGGCACGGGTTCATCGCGGCGACGACGAGCGCGCCCGCGGGCATCTGAGCGCGGCCGCCGGCGCGCGCCACGATCACCTCGCCCTCCTCCATGATCGTGCGGAACGCCTCGATCGCGGGCCGCGCGAACTCGGGCAGCTCGTCGAGGAACAGCACGCCGCCGTGCGCGAGGGTGACCTCGCCGGGCCGGATCGGATCGCCGCCGCCGACCAGCGCGGGCGCCGACGCGGTGTGGTGCGGCGCGCGGAACGGGCGGCGGACGCGCCGGCCCACGCCGAGCCCGGCCGCGCTCGCGATCGCGACGAGCTCCATCGCCTCCTCGCGCGTCGGCCGCGGGAGGATCCCCGGCAGGCGCCGCGCGAGCATCGTCTTGCCGGCCCCCGGCGGGCCCACCATCAGCACGTGGTGCGCGCCCGCCGCGGCGATCTCGAGCGCGCGCTTGGCGGCCGGCTGGCCCTGGACCTCGGCGAGATCCGCGCCCGGGTCGGGCGCGAGCTCGGGCCCCGCGCTCAGCCCGCGCGGGAGCTCGATCTCGCCGGACAGGTGCGCGACCGCGCCCGCGAGGTCGGCGGCGCCGCGCGCGTCGATTCCGTCCACGAGGCTTGCTTCCTCGAGCTGCGCGCGCGGCACGATCGCCGCCGTCAGCCCGCGCTCGCGCGCCGAGCGCAGCTGCGGGATGAGCCCGCGCGCGGCGCGCAGCTCGCCCGTGAGCGAGAGCTCGCCGAACAAGAGCGTCTCCTCGAGCCGGTTCGGCGCGCAGCGCCCGCACGCGCCGAGCAGCGCGATGGCGATCGCCAGATCGAGCGACGCGCCGCGCTTCTTGAGATCCGCCGGCGCGAGGTTGAGCACCGCGCGCCGCGGCGGCAGCTCGAACCCGCTGTTGAGGATCGCGGCGCGCACGCGCACGCGGCTCTCGCGCACCGCGGTCTCGGGCAGCCCGACGATCTCGAACCCCGGGAGCCCGTTCGCGAAGTGGACCTCCACGTCCACCGCGCGCGCCTCGACCCCGACCACACACCCTGCTCTCGCTCGTGCCAGCATGCGTGGCGTGCATGGCAAGCCGCGCGCCGGAGATCGGCGCTAATGATCTCGCGCACTTACGCGCGCGGATCGGCGAACGTGGCGCCACCGGCGCGGCGATCGCCGCGCTTTCGCCGTTCGAGGGGACGATCCTCGTCATCTGCGCCGGCACCTCGAAGACCGCCGATTCGACGAGGAAGGGTGGAGCGTTGGAACGTGCTCCTCCGCGAGCTCAGCTCGCCCAGAGCGGCGGCACCCAGAGGACGGCGGCGGCCCACCCGAGCAGCGTCAGGCCCAACACCAGGCGGTGGACGGCGGCGCGCCGGTCGGCCTCGAAGAGGTGCGGGGCGAGCGCGCGGACGCGGAGCGGTTCGCCGTCGGGCGGCCGGAGCCTCGCGTAGCGCTCCACGCCGTGCGCGCGGTAGCCGCGCGCCTCGGTGCGGCGCTCACCGACGTCGGTCACGACGCCGCTGACGACGACGTACTCGTCCGGGGAGATCGCGAGCTCGTGGTAGTCGACCGTCGCGCCGTCTCCGTCCCAGCGCCCGATCTCCTGCGCGGCGCGGCGCTGCGCGAGCTCGCTCGTGTTCCAGCTGAGCTCGCGGTGGGGCGTCCCGTAGACCTCCGGGCGCTCCCACGCGATCTCGGCCACCCCGGTCCCGTCCGCGATCGTCAGCACGTCGCCGACGGCCCGGGTCACGAGCCGGCGCTTCACGAGGCCGACGTTGTCGCGCGGCTGCTCGGTGATGCAGACGAGCGCGGCGAAGCGCTCGCCGCTCACCGGGCTCGCGTGGACGGCGGGGCTCGTGACCTTGCCCGCGACCGTCGCGGGCAGGCCCACCGTCAGGCCCGCGATCGGCTCGGGCCAGTCGTGCGCCGCGCGCGACGCGGCCTGCGCGCGCAGCCGCCGGGCGGCCTCGGCGACGAGCGCGGCGCCGACCCCGCCGCAACCGCAGAGGACCAGCCCGCGCACGACGACCCCCTCGATGAGGAGCGGCGAGAGCGCGAACGCGGCGAGCGCGAGGAGGGTCGCGGCTGCGACGAGCCGACCGGTCCACGTTCCCCAGGTCACGCGCGGAGCATACGCCGGCGTGGCGCGGAGACGCGTCGCCAGACGGCGCTCACGGGCGGGGCTCGCACGCCCGGCGCGCGAGCAGGATCTCCGCCTCGCGGGTGAGCCGCGCGATCATCGGCGCGAGCGCGGGCTCGCGGCGGCGCACGAGCGCCCAGAGGACCGCGGCGATCTCGCGCGCGCAGAGGGCGGTCGCGCCGTCGCGCTCGGTGAGCAGGCGCGCGAGCGCGGCGCTCGAGCCGCTCGAGGGCAGGGCGCCCCCGAGCGCGTGGTCGAGGGCGGTCGCGCAGCGAGCCCAGACGCGCGGCGAGCGCAGCGCGGTCTCGGCGGCCCAGGCGTAGAGCGTCGAGGGCCAGACGCCGGCGAGCTCGCCCGGCTCGCCCAGGCACCGCGCGACGGCGGCGCAGTCGAGCCCGACGACGAGCGCGATGCGCAGCGCGGGCGCGAGCGGCGCGAGCGCGTCGGCCGGGCTGGACGCCGCGTCGAGGGCGCTCATCGCCGCCTCCGCGCATCGGCGCGCGCGCCGCCGCGAGCCGGCCTCACTCCGCCGCCTCCGGCAGCGCGACTGGCGCGCGAGGGAGCTCGAGCCGGGTCTCACGGCGCGGCGCGCGGAGCCCGCGCGACGGCGCGGCCTGGGCGCTCGGGGATCGCCGAGAGCGCGCGCGATGCGTGATCACGTCCGCCGGGGCGAGCGTGCGCGGGGCCGGTGTCCGGGCGCCCGCGTCGGGGTCGGGGTCTCGTTCCATGGCTTGATGCTACTGAGAATCATTCTCACCTGCAAGTGACGGGGCGCACGGGCGTGAAAGAGGGCGCCGACCTCGCTCCGCTTTGGCACTCTCGCGGGCGCCATGACGTGGATCCTCATCACGGGAGCGAGCCGGGGGATCGGTCGCGCGAGCGCGCTGCGGCTCGCGGCGGCGGGGGCGCGCGTGATCGCGACGGGGCGCGACGTCGAGGCGCTCGGCGCGCTCGAGCGCGAGGCCCGCGCGCGCGGCGGTGCGCTCACGACGCTCCGGCTCGACGTGGACGACGCGCGCTCCGTCGAGGCCGCCGCCGCCGCGGTGCACGAGCGCACCGCGGGCTATGGGCTCGACGTGCTCGTGAACAACGCGGGCTTCGGCGAGATGACGCCGATCGTGCGCTGCGGCGCGGGGCGCGAGCGGCGCATGTTCGAGACGAACCTCGTCGGCGCGGCGCGCTGCGTGCGCGCGTTCCTGCCCGCGATGCGCGCGCGCGGGCGCGGGCGGATCGTGAACGTCGCGAGCCTGCTCGGGCGCATGGTGATGCCGCTGCAGGGTGTCTACGCGGCCGCGAAGCACGCGCTCGAGGCGATGAACGACGCGCTGCGGCTCGAGGTGGAGCGCTTCGGCGTCGAGGTGCTCCTGCTCGAGCCCGGCGCGGTCGACACGCCGTTCAACGACGTCGCGTTCCGGGCGCTCGACGCGCTCGCGGCCGACCCGGACTACGGCGCCGCCGTGCGGCGCATGCAGCGGATCGAGGCGATGTACCGGCGCTCCGCGGCGCCGCCCGAGGCGCTCGCCGAGGCGCTCGAGCGGCTCTGCCTCGGCCCGTCGCCGTCCGCGCGCACGACGGCGCCCGGGTTCGCGCACGCGCAGCTCGAGGCGATGCGCGCCTCGCCGCGCGGGCTGAGGGAAGGCGTCTTGCGCGCTGCGCTCGCGCTCGGCCCCGAAGAGGACCGGCCGCCCGCCGCGCCGAGCCGCCGCGCGCTGGTCACGGGCGCGGCCGGCGGGATCGGCAAGGAGGCTTGCTTCGCGCTCGCGCGCGCGGGCTGGCGCGTCGTCGCCACGGACATGAGCCCCGAGGGGCTCGCCGCGCTCGGAGCGCGCGCGAAGGAGCAGCGCCTCGCGATCGAGACGCGCGTGATGGACGTCACCGACGAGCGCTCGATCGCGTCGGTCGCCGATGGCCTCGCGCTCGACGTGCTGGTGAACAACGCGGGCTACGCCGAGGTGGCGCCGATCGAGCTCGCGACCGACGCGGCGTGGCACGACCAGCTCGCGGTGAACGTGCACGGGATGTCGTCGGTCACGCGCGCGTTCGCGCCGGCGATGATGGCGCGCCGGCGCGGCCACGTGATCAACGTCTCGAGCGTGGTCGGCCGCGTCACGTTCCCGTTCCTCGGCGTCTACGGGGCGAGCAAGCACGCGGTCGAGGCGCTCACCGACGGGCTGCGCCTCGAGCTCGGCGGCTTCGGCGTGCGCGTGAGCGCGATCCAGCCCGCGTTCATCCGCACCGGCTTCGCCGCGCGCGCCAAGGCGAGCCTCGCGCGCTACGACGTCTCGAGCGGCCCGTACGAGCGCGCGTTCACGCAGATGGACCGCATCCTCGACCGGCTCGACAAGCTCGGCGGGGAGCCGCCCGACGTCGCGCGCGCGATCGTGCGCGCCGCGCGCAGCGCCTCGCCGCGGGCGCGCCAGCAGACGCCGTGGTCCGCGTGGCTCGCCGTGCGCACCGTGCCGTGGCTCCCGGTCTCGGTCGTCGACGCCGGCATGGCGCGCTTCATGGGCATGCGTCGAGAATGACGAGGTGACGAGGATCGTCCCCTCACTCGCAGACGCGGAGGTGGGCGATCGCGAGGGAGGAGCCCATCGTGGTGACCCACGCGACGGCGCCGCCGGGGAGCGGGACGAAGTCGCTCGCGCGCGCGAGGCCCGCGGGGAGGTCGACGGGGCCCTCGACGAGCACACCCGCGGCGTCGACGCGCGCGAGACGATCGGCGCCGCCCGCCGTCCAGCCGACGAGCGCGCCGCCCGCGAACGCGGCGAGGTGGACGTCCGCGTCGTCGCCGGCGGCGTCGGTCACCCAGACCGGGGCGCTCACGCTGCGGTCGTCGCCGACGCGCACGAGCGCGACGTCGCGCGAGGCGCGCCCGTGCGGGGTCGAGAACGCGGCGAGGAAGCCGCCGGCCACCGGCGCGATGCCGCCCAGGCGCGTGTCGACGCGACCGCGGCAGTCGCCGGACGGGTCCTCGAAGAGCTCGGTCCGGTGGCTGAAGTAGACGCCCTTGCCCGGGAAGCAGTCCGAGACACACAGCGGGCCGATGCCCGACGCGCCCTGGACGATGCGCACCTCCATCGAGTGGCTGCAGCCCCAGCCCCAGCCGCCGCCCGCAGGCGCGCCGCTCGCGTCGAAGAAGCGCAGCGTGTCGCCGTAGTGCGCGACGCCGTCGTTCCACAGGCGCTGCACGGTGTGGTAGGTCGCCCACTGGCTGCCGGTCCACGTGACGCGGCCGGCGCGGATGCCGGTGCCGAACCACTCGTTCTCCGTCACGTCGTGCGGGACGCCGCCGAGCAGGCGGTGCGCGAAGCGCTCGGCGCCGCCGGGCTCGACCACGACGAGCCACAGCTCGTCGCTCCCGCGATCGACGAGCACGCCGGCCGCGCCGCTCCCGTCCGCCGCGACGCCCCACGCGCGGTTGCCGTCGACGGTCGCGGTGCCCGCGCTCGCGCCGTCGAGCCCCACCCACGTCAGCGTCACGCCGCCGCCCGAGGTGGCGACGACGAGGCCGCTCGGCGTCGCGGCGGCGTGGACGCCGTCGCTCGCGCCGAGCCCGCGGATGGGGCTCGACGTGAAGCCCGCGGCGAGCCCGCCGGCGCAGGCGCCCGCGTCGAGCGGCGGCGGGGGCCCGCCGTCGCGCTCGCTGGCGTCGATCGCGCCCGCGTCCGCGCCCGGCGGCGCCGCGGCGTCCATCGAGGCGACGGCGGCGTCGTCGAAGCGCAGCTCTCCCGTGCATCCGAGGAGCGCGAGCGCTCCGATCGCGAAGGTGCGGCTCACGATCCCGAGGATACGCCTCCCGCGCCGTCGAACGAAGCGGCCGCCCGAGCAGGCCCCCGCAAAAACGAAAGGGCGGCGACCGGAGCCCCGGCCGCCGCCCGCCGCGAGCGCGCTGGCTCGAACGCGCGTGCGGACTACTCGCCGCCCTCGGTTGGCGCGGCCGTCGCGCCCGGCGGGAGCAGGCGCGTGATGTCGTACGCCCAGAGCGTGCCGGCTTCGTTCACCGCGTAGAGCCGGTTGCCCATGATGAACACGAAGCGCGTCGCCGGCTGGCCGAGCTCGTAGTTCGGCGCCGAGATGAGCCGCGCCTGCCCGAGGGCCGGGTTGATGTCGTGCGAGACGACCGAGTTGTCGCTGAAGATCACGTAGACGGTGCGCCCGATGTTGAACGCGTGCCGGACCTGACGCGGCGCCTGGACACCGACGCTGCCGATGCGCGTCGGCATCTGGACCGTGTTGCTGACGACGTGCGCCCAGATCTCGCCCTGGCGCGTCACGTTGATGAGCCGGTTCTGGAGCCGGAACATGAAGATCGGGTCCTGCCCCTGGGTGCCGACCGGCGAGCCCGGGATCTGCTCCGGCGGGCCGATGCTCTCGCCGCGGATCTGGTGGCGGTAGAGCAGGCCTGCGCGCGTCACGACGAGGATGTGGTTCGGGCCCCACGGGATCACGTACTCGGTCGGATCACCGGGATGTCCGACGGTGTGGCCGCGCATGCGGATGTGCATCTGCACCGCGTTGCCCTGGACGCGGTGGAAGAAGACCTCGTCGGCCTGGTTCACGTAGAGGATGCGGTTGTTCGTGCCGCCCCAGACGAACCGCGCCCGAACCGCCTGCGCGGCCACGGGCGCGCCCGTGATCTGACGGGGCGGGCCGATCTGCGCGCTCGCCGGCGACGCCATCAGCGGTACGGCGGCCAACGCGGTCAGGATCGCCAACGTTTGCGAAAGTGCTCTCACGACGCCTCCAGCTTGTGGGGACGGAAGGGGACGTTCACGCGAAACCCCACCCGCCGCGGGTTGCCCGTGAAAGACGCGGCGTGTCCGCGCGCATTCAACGGGCCTCGAACGTGGCGCGTAGGAGACCAGCCGCCCCGGCCGGAGTCAAGCGTCACGGCCCCGCGGCGCCGCGCCCCGCGCGCGAGGCGCGGAAGCGCTCCCACGTCGGATACACGCTGCAGAGCACGGCCCCGAGCAGGAGGCCCCCCGCGAAGCCGCCGAGGTGCGCGTCGCGCGCGACGCCGTCGCTGCCCTCGCGCAGCGCGATGACGTCGAGCGCCGCGGCGACCAGCGCGACGAGGGCGGCGTGCAGCGGCGGCACCGGGCGCGCGAGCGGCCACGCCATCGCCCACGGGATGTCCCAGCGGAACGCGAGCAGCACGTAGAGCCCGGCGACACCGCTGATCGCGCCCGACGCGCCCACGACGTAGGTCGGTGGGCCCTCCACGCGGTGCACGACGAAGGCGGCCGCGCTCGTGATCGAGCACACGACGAGCGCGACGAGCACCCAGCGGTCCCCCGCGACCTGGGAGAGCAGGGTCCCGAAGAGCCAGAAGTAGCCGAGGTTGAACGCCAGGTGCATCAGGTCGGCGTGCACGAGCACCGTGGTCAGCGCGGTGCCGAGCGTGAGCCACGCCTCGAGCGTGCCGGGCGCCCGCGCGAGCGTCTCGATCGCCAGGACGAGCTCCTGCGGGACGAGCGCGAACGAGGGCGCGAGCCCGAACCCCGTCACCCAGTCGGCGACGAAGACCGCCGCGAGCACGACGCACACCGCGATCACGGCGCGGCTCTTCGTCGGATCGGTCGCGAGCGGCATCGCCGCGCGGACTGTAGCAGCGGGCTCGCTCGTGCACCCTTCTCGCGCGCGGTCCCGTTCGGTATCGTCGCCGTCCCACGGGACGAGGGATGAGCGACGAAGACCACGCGAAGCTCCAGGAGATGGTGACCCTCTACAAGCAGGGTCTCCTGGTCAACCCCAAGGACGTCCGCAAGCGCTTCCAGCTCGCCGCCGCGTACCACCGGCTCGGCGATCTCGACAAAGCGATCAAGGAGTACGAGACGGCGCGCAAGACGAGCGCCGATCACTACGCCTGCCGCTTCGGGCTCGGACGCGCGTACCTCGAGCTCGGCGACGTGCCCGCGGCGACCGCGGTGCTGCGCGAGGCGGCGGAGATCAAGCCCGACAGCACGGAGTGCCAGCACCTGCTCGGTGAGCTGGCCGTGCAGGCCAAGCAGCCCGACGTCGCGGCGACCGCGTACCTCGCGGTCACGGTGCTCGAGAAGGACGCGAGCCCGCCCGAGTACCCCGACGCGCCGAAGAAGGGCGGCGACGCGTGCGTCGAGGTCCAGCGCTGGCAGGACGCGATCACCTGCTTCGAGCGTGGCCTCTCGCTCGCGCCCAACGATCCCGCGCAGCTCTACCCGCTCGGCCGCGCGTACAACGCGACCGCGCAGTGGGCCAACGCGCAGCGCACGCTCGAGGCGCTCGTCGATCAGGTCCGCGATCACGTCGCGGGGCTCAAGCTGCTCGGCGAGGCCTGCAAGAACACCGGCGACGACGAGCGCGCGATCGACGCGTACCGCCGCGCGCTCGATCTCGACCCCGACTACCTCGACGGCTACATCGCGATCGGCGGCGTGTACGAGCACGTCGGCCAAGATCAGGAGGCACACAACTCCTACAAGATCGCGCTGCGCTTCCTGCCGGACGACGGCTCGATCTACTTCAAGCTCGGCCGCTGCCTGCGGCGGCTGAACAAGCCCGAGGAGGCGCACGAGCGCTTCCTCAAGGCCAGCACGCTGCTGCGCGACGATCCGGACGTGTTCCTCCAGCTCGGCCTCGTCGAGATGGAGCTCGCGCGCTGGGAGGACGCGGAGACGTCGCTCGCCGAGGCGGCGAGCCGGCGGCCCGGCCACCAAGCGACGCAAGAGGCGGTCGCGGCGGTCAAGACGCAGCTCGGAAAGGACGAGGAGGTCGTCGGCGCGTGGGAGAGCGTGGTCGCGCTCGATGCCGAGAACATGGAGGCGTGGGTCGCCCTCGCGCGGCTCTACTTCAAGTACGGCAAGTGGGAGAAGTGCATCGACGCCGCCGTCCAGAAGCTCCGCAAGGACGACGAGGACGTCGAGATGCTCCGCCTGCGGGGCACCTCGCTGAACCTGCTCGGGCGCTTCGACGAGGCGGTGCCGATCCTCCAGAAGGCGACGCGCACCGCGCCCGAAGATGCGCAAGCGAGCTTGCAGCTCGCGATCTCCTACAACGGCGTCGAGCGCTGGCAGCAGGCGCAGCAGGCGGCCGAGAAGGCGATCCGGCTCTGGACGGAAGGTCCGGGCGCCGCCGACGCGCCGCGCATGGATCTCGCGCGCGCGCACAAGGAGCTCGCCAAGGGCTGCAAGCAGCTCGGCGACGACCGCGAGGCGATCACCGCGTTCCGCGCGGCGGCCGAGCTCGATCGCGACTGGGTCGAGGGGCTCGTCGAGGCGGGCGCGCTCTGTGAGAAGCTCGAGCGCTGGGACGACGCGGCGGGCGCCTACGGCGAGGCGGCGGCCCGCAAGCCCGACGAGGTGAGCCTGCACCGCACGCACGGTGGCCTGCTCGAGCGGCTCGAGCGCTGGGTCGACGCGACCGCCGCGTGGGAGAAGGCGGTCAAGCTCGAGGAGGAAGACCACAAGAGCCTCACGCGCCTCGGCGTCGTGCTCTGCCGCCAGCGCGAGTGGGCCGAGGCGCGCAAGTACCTCACGCGCGCGGTGAAGATCCGCCCGGACGTCGGCGAGGCGTTCAAGGAGCTCGGCCAGGCGTGCCTCGAGCTCGGCGATCTCGACGCGGCGCAGGAGTACCTCGGCTCCGCGCTCGAGATCGACAGCAAGTGGGCCCTCGGCTACGCGCTCGCGGGCCGCCTGCACGAGGCCAAGGGCGAGCTGAAGGCCGCCGAGGAGCGGCTGATCAAGGCGGTCGAGCTCGCGCCCGAGGAGGTCTCGCTCTCGGGGCTGCTCGGCCGCGTGCGGGTGAAGCTCGCGAAGTACGCCGAGGCGCTCGATCCGCTCAAGGCGGCGGTGCGCGCGGCGCCCGAGGACGGCGCGCTGCGCGTCGCCTACGGCACGGCGCTCTTGCGCACCGAGAGCGGTGAGGCGGCCGCGGAGCAGCTCCGTCAGGCGGTGCGCCTGTTGCCCGCCGACGCGGACGCGCACGCGCTCCTCGGCGAGACCGCGCGCGTGCTCGGCGAGACCGCCGAGGCGATCGCGAGCTACGCGAAGGCCGTCGAGCTCGCGCCGTCGCGGCACGCGTGGCTGCGCCCGCTCGCGGAGCTGCAAGCCGACGCGCGCGACGACGCGGCCTCGAGCGCGACGTGGCAGCGCGCCATCGACGCGAGCCCGGACGACTCGGAGCTCTGGGCCGGTCATGGCGCGGTCCTGCAGCGGCTCGGTCAGCACGAGGCGTCGGCGGCGGCGTACGCGAAGGCGGTCGAGCTCGGCGGCGACGACAGCAAGCGCCTCTTGATCGACCTCGGCCTCGGCTACGTGCGCTCCTCGCAGTGGGAGCGCGCTCGCGAGGCGCTGACGAAGTGCGTCGAGCTCTCGCCGAACAACGCGGACGTGCACGAGAACCTCGGCGTCGCGCAGCGGCACCTCGGCGAGCTGCCGAACGCGGAGCGCTCGTTCGCCAAGGCGATCGAGCTCGATCCGGCGCGCGGCGCGGCCAAGCGCGCGCTCGCCGAGGTGCGCGTGCAGCTCGGCAAGAAGGAGGCGGCGGTCGAGGCGTACCGCGCCGCGATCGACGCGCTGCCGCCCGAGGCCGCGCTCCACGCGGCGCTCGCCGGCCTGCTCGAGGAGCTCGGCCGCACCGAGGCCGCCGCGGACGCGTACGAGAAGGCGGTCGCGCTCGCGCCGACCGACGCGGCGTTGCTCTGCCGGCTCGGGCTCGCGTCGGTCGAGGCCCAGCGCTGGGAGCGCGCCTACGACGCGCTCGATCAGAGCGTCGGGTTCGACCCGCGCGTGGCCGAGGCGCACCACGGGCTCGGGCTCGCGAGCGAGCACCTCGACAAGCTCGGCGCCGCGGTGAAGGCGTTCGCGCGCGCGACGGAGCTCTCGCCCGAGCGCGGCGAGAGCTGGGTGGCGCTCGGTCGCGCGAACCGCGCGATGGAGCAGGACGCCGACGCCGAGGCCGCGCTCGCGCGCGCGGTTCAGCTCCTGCCCCAGGACGACACGGTCCACGCCGCGCACGGCGCGGTGCTCTACGCGCTCGGCAAGCTGGGCGCGGCCGAGCGGGCCTACGCGCGCGCGCTCGAGCTCGAGCCGGACTCGGCCGATCACTACCTCGGCAAGGCGCGCGCCGAGGAGGAGCAGGAGAAGTTCGAGGCGGCCCGCACCTCGCTGCGTCAGGCGACGCGCATCCGCCCCGACGACGCCGAGGCGCAGCTCCGCCTCGGGCGCGCGTGCGCGCGCCTCCACATGAACGACGAGGCGCTCGCCGCGCTGCTCGAGAGCACCCGGCTCGACGCGACCAGCGGCGAGGCGTTCGCCGCCCTCGCGGATCTGCACGCGGCGATGGGCGACCGCGAGCTCGCCGTGCGCGCCTTCGCGAAGGCGACCGAGCTCGACCCGGGCGAGGAGTCCGTCTTGCGCCGCTACGCCGCGCTGTTGACCGAGCTCGGCCGTCACGGCGAGGCGGCCGCGGCGTTCGCGCGGATCGCGAAGCTCAGCGCCGATGACCCCGACGCGCAGCTCGCGCTCGGCCGCGCGCACGCCGCCGGCGGTGCATGGGAGGCAGCGCGCGAGGCGTTCCGCGCCGCCGCGCACGCCACGCCGGATCGCGCCGACCCTCACCGCGAGCTCGCCAAGGCGTGCGTCGCGCTCGGCGCACACGAGGACGCGGCGCTCGCGTTCAAGAAGCTCCTCGGCGTCGCCTCGCACGACCCGGAGGCGCTCGCCGGGCTCGGCGCCGCGTACCTCGCGCTCGGCCGGGAGGTCGACGCGGTCGATCCGCTCACGAAGGTCGTCGAGCTGCGCCCCGAAGATCCGGCGCTGCGCGCGCAGCTCGGCGGCGCGCTGTTCGCCCTCGGCCGCGTCGAGAGCGCGATCCCGCACCTCGCCAAGGCCGCGGAGCTCGTCCCGCGCGACGCCGACGCGCTCTTGGTGCTCGGCCGCGCGCAGGCGGACAAGGGCGATCACGCGCAGGCGGTGAACGCGCTGCGGCGCGCGGCGGACGTCGCGCCCTCGCGCCTCGACGTCGCGCGCGCGCTCGGCGCGAGCGCCGCCGCGCTCGGGCAGCACGAGCTCGCCGCGATCACCTGGGAGCGCGTGACCAAGGCCGAGGCCGAGGACGCCGACGCGTGGGTCGCGCTCTCGCGCGCGCGCCTCGCGCTCGCCGATCCGGTGCGCGCCGCGGAGGCCCTGCGCGAGGCGCTCGGGCACCGGCCCGCGGAGCCGGCTCTGCACGCCGAGCTCGGCGATCTCTGGATGAAGGTCGACCGGCACGCCGACGCGCTCGCGAGCTACGAGAGCGCGATCGGGCTGTTGCCCGACGACGGCACGCTGCACCTCAAGCGCGGGCTCGCGCTCAAGGCGCTGGGCAAGGCCGCCGAGGCGCGCGCCTCGTTCGAGGAGGCGACGCGCCGCGCGCCGCAGCTCCGGCAGGCGTGGGTGGAGCGCGCGCGAGCGGAGCAGGCGTTCGGTGCGCGCGAGGTCGCCGTCGACGCGTGGAGCCGCGCGCTCGCGCTCGATCCGAACGACGCCGAAGGGCAGGGCGCGCTCGGGCACCTGCGGCTCGAGCTCGGCTTCGAGGAGGCGGCGATCGAGCCGCTCCGCAAGGCCGCGGCGCTCTCGCCGGCCGATCCGCTCGTGCACGCGCGCCTCGGCGCGGCGCTCCTCGCGACGGGCGAGCACGGGGCCGCGCTCGAGCAGCTCGAGAAGGCGGCGGGGCTCGGCCTCGAGGACGCGGCCGGCTGGACGGACGTCGGGCGAGCGCGCCTGATCGCCGGGCAGCACGCGAAGGCGGTCGCCGCGTTCGGCGACGCGCTGCGCCTCGACACGCGCCGGCTCGGCGCGCTCGTCGGCAAGGCCGACGCGCAGGCGGCGCTCGGCCAGCACGCCGACGCGGTGATGGCCTATCGCGCGGCGATCGCGGACGAAGGCGATCTGCCGCCTGGCGTGCACGCGGCGCTCGGCCGCAGCCTGAGCGCGCTCGGCCGTCACCCGGAGGCGGTCGAGGCGTTCACCGCCGCGCACGGCGCGGCGCCCGGCGACGCGGCGGTGCTCGCCGCGCTCGGCGTCGCCGAGGTCGCGTGCAACGCGTTCGAGCCGGCGATCGGGCACCTCGAGCGCGCGCTCGCGCTCTACCCGGACCAGCCCGAGGCGCGCCTCGCGCTCGGCCGCGCGTACGCGGGCGCTCAGCGCTGGAACGACGCGATCGGCGCGCTCGAGCGCGGGCTCACCGTGGTCTCCGACAGCGGGCCCGGCTGGGCGGCGCTCGGCGACGCGCGCCGCGCGAACGACGCGCCCGAGGGCGCGATGGAGGCGTACCAGCGCGCGCTCGCGCTCGGCTACGAGGGCGCCCGCCGCGGGCTCGGCATCCTGCTCGCCCAGGACATGCGCGACGACGAGGCCGCCGAGGCGCTCGAGGCGGCGGCGCAGAAGCTGCCGGACGATCGCGAGCTCTTCGCGGTGCTCGCCGAGGTGCAGGAGCGCCGCGGCAAGCTCGACGACGCGGTGCGCCGCTACGAGCGCGCGGTGCTGCTCTCGGGCGGCGTCGACGCCGCGGACGACGGCGAGCTCGTGCTCGGCTACGGTCGCGCGCTCCACGCCAAGCAGCAGCTCGACCTGGCGCTGCGCGCGCTCACGCGCGCGGTGGCGCTCTTGCCCGGCTCGGCCGACGCCGCGTATCGCCGCGCGGACGTGCTCGCGGCGCTCGGCCGCGCCGACGACGCGATCGCGTCGTACCGCGCGGCGGCCGATCTCGCGCCCGGCTGGGCGGAGCCGCACCTCGCGATCGCGCGCCTGTGCGCCTCGCTCGGCCGCGACGAAGCGTCGCTCGTGCCGTTCCGCGCCGCGTCCGCGCTCGCGCCCGACGACGTCGAGGTCCACCTCGGCCTCGCCAGCGCGCTGGAGCGGCTCGGCCGCCACGAGGAGGCGATCACGAGCCTGCGCGCCGCGAGCCGCCTCGCCCCGGACGACGCCGCGCTCTACGCGCGGCTCGCCGCGGCGTGCGCCGAGGCGAGCCAGTGGGCCGAGGCGGCCGAGGCCTACCAGCGGGTCGTGCTGAGCGCGCCGAGCGCGGCGAGCTTCCTCGGCCTCGCGCGCGCCCGGCGCGCCACCGGCGACCTCGCGGCGGCGGAGCAAGCGTTCGCCGAGGCGGCGGCGGCCGCGGGCACCTTCGAAGCGTGGCTCGGGCTCGGCCAGGTGCGCGCGCGGCTCGGCCAGGATCCCGGCGCCGCCGACGCGCTCGCGCAGGCGGTCGCGCTGCGCTTGGATCACGCGGAGGCGCAGCGCACGCTCGGCGAGGTGCTCGCGCGGCTCGGCCGCCACGCGGAGGCGGCCCAGGCGCTCGAGGTCGCTACGCGGCTGCGGGCGGACGACGGCGTCGCGTGGGCGACGCTCGGGCGCGCCTACCAGGCCCTCGGCCGCGACGCCGACGCGGCGCGCGCGCTGGCGCGGGCATCGGAGATCGGGGAAGGCGGCCCGGACACGCTCCTCGCGCTCGCCGACGCGTACGCGCGCGAGGGCCGGGTCGGCGAGGCGGCGATCGCGCTCGCGAAGGCGCGCGCCGCCGCGCCGGCCGACGCGGACCTCCAGGCCACGGTCGCGCAGCGCCTCGTCGCGCTCTCGCGCATGGACGACGCGATCGCGGCGCAGCGCGCGTCGGTCGAGTTCGCGCCGAGCACGCGCCGCAAGCTCGAGCTCGGCGGCATGCTCCTGGCCGCCGGCGACCTGTCGGGCGCCGAGGCGGTGTACGCCGACGCGGCCGCGGAGGCCCCGCGCGACTTCGACGCGCAGCGCGGGCTCGGCAAGGTGTTCGCCGCCGCGGGCAAGCACGCGGACGCCGCGCGCGCGTTCGGCGCGGCGCTCCAGCTCCGGCCCGACCACGCGGACACCGCGTTCGAGGTCGGCCGCGCGCTCAACGCGCTCGGTCAGCACTTCGCCGCGCTGCCGGTCTTCGAGGCCGCGCTCGCGCAGGAGCCGCAGGACGCGGCGGGCCACGCGGCGTACGGTGACGCGCTCGCGGGAGCCGGCCGCCGCGACGACGCGCTCGTCGAGCTGCGCCGCGCGACCGAGCTCGCGCCCAAGGTGCCGGCGTTCCACCGGCGCCTCGGCGAGGTCTTGCGCACCCTCGGTCGCGCGGGCGAGGCCGTCGCCGCGTTCGCCGCGGCGGTGGAGCTCGCGCCCGACGACGCGACGAGCCAGCGCGGGCTCGGCCTCTCGCTCGCCGCGGAGGGCGAGCACGAGCGCGCGCTCGAGGCGATGTCCGCGGCGGTGACGCTCGGCGCGCAGGACGGCGGGCTCTCGGTCGGGATGGGCACGAGCCTCTACCACCTCGACCGCTTCGGCGAGGCGCGCGACTGGCTCAACGCGGCGCGCCACCAGGCGCCCAACGACGTCGAGGCGCGCTACTACCTCGGGCTGACCTCGCTCGCGCTGAACGATCACGCGCGCGCGAAGGCCGAGCTCGAGGCGGCGATCGCCGCCAAGCCCGAGGAGCCGCGCTACCTCGTCGGCCGCGGCCGCGTGCTCGAGGCGGAGCGGCAGCCGAGCCAGGCGGTGCGCGACTACGCGCGCGCCGCCGAGGTCGCGCCCGCGTATGCCCCCGCGCACGCCGAGGCGGCGCGCGTCTACCTCGCGCTCGGAATGCCGGCGGAGGCGGAGGTGCACTTCGCGAAGCTCGCCGAGCTCGACGACGACGTCGACGTGCTCCTCGGGCTCGCGAGGGCGCGCGAGGATCGCGGCGCGTACGCCGAGGCCATCGCGCCGCTCGGCAAGGTGGTCCGCCTGCGGCCCGACGACGTCGAGCTGCGGCAGCGGTACGCGCGGGCTCTCTCGGGGGCGGGGCGGCTCGACGCGGCGGTCGACGCGCTGAAGGAGGCGATGCAGGTCGCGCCTGCGCCGGCGCGCGTCGCCGCGCAGCTCGCGGAGGCGTGCCGCGCGGCCGATCGCGCGTTCGATCTCGTGGACGCGCTCGTCGAGGCGCGCGATCGGCACCCCGACGACGCGACGCTGCGCACGCTGCTCGCGGAGGCGTACCGCGACGCGGAGCGGCTCGACGACGCGCTGCGCGAGGCGCAGACCGCCGTCGAGAAGGACGCGGGCGCGCGCGCCGCGTGGGCGCTGCTCGGGCGGCTGCGCCGCGCCAAGGGCGATCGCGAGGGCGCGCTCGAGGCGCTCCGCCGCGCGACGGCGGGCGAGGGCGTGTCCTGTGCCGACTGGGTGGAGCTCGCCGAGGCGTTCCGCGACGCGGACCAGCCCGAGCGCGGGCTCGACGCCGCGCGGCGCGGCCTGCGGCTCGACGAGGGCGACGCGCGCGCGTGGCGCGTCGTCGGCGAGCTCGAGCCCGACGCCGACGTCGCGATCGAGCACCTCGAGCGCGCGCTCGCGCTCGCCCCCGACGACGCCCCGGCGATGCTCGCTCTGGGCGAGCGCCGCGTCGCGCAGAAGAAGCACGCCGAGGCGGTCGCGCTCCTCTCGCGCGCCGCCGAGGTGGGCGGGCGGACGCCGCGCCTCTCGCTCGCGCTCGTCGAGGCCTACGAGGGCGTCGGCAAGCTCGACGAGGCGTTCCGCGAGGTCAGCGCGCTCGTGAAGGAGGCGCCGAGCGCCGACGGCTACTACCGCATGGGCACGGTGCTCGCGCGGCAGGAGCGCTTCGACGAGAGCGCCGCGGCCCTGCAACGCGCCTTGCGATTGAACCCCGCCCACGCGTACGCGCAGTACCAGCTCGGCGCGGCGCTCATGCGCCTGTCGCGGCCGGAGGAGGCGATCGCCGCGTGGGAGGGCGCGTGCAGGAACGCGCCGGAGGATCCGGGCCTCAAGGCGGCCCTCGGCTTCGGCTACCTCAAGCTCGGGAAGAACAAGGAAGCGGGCGCCGCGTGCGCCGAGGCGGTGGCGCTCGGCCTGCGCGACGTGGACACGCTGATGAGCTTCGGCAAGCTCTTCGAGCGGCTCGACCGCCGCGAGGACGCCGTCGCCTCCTACAAGCGCATCGCCGAGGTCGACCCCGACTACGCGCCCGCGATGGGGCGGCTCGGCGAGAACCTCATGGAGCTGCGGCGCTTCGGCGAGGCGGTCGACCCTTACCAGCAGGCGATGCTGAGCGCGCCCGACGACCCGCAGATCCGCTACGGCCTCGGGATCTGCTACGCGAACCTCGGCCAGGACGCGGCCGCCGCCAAGCAGCTCGAGGCGCTGCGCAAGCTCGACCCGGATCTCGCGGACGAGCTCGCGTGGGTGATCGAGTGAGCACGCGCGCGGCGTGCCTCGCGGCGCTCTGCGCGTGGCTCGCCGGCTGCGACGAGGGTCGCGACCCGGACCCCGTGCCGACGCCCGCCCCCGTCGAGCCCGAGGCGGTGCTGCCGCCGGCGCCCTCGTACGCGATCCACGAGTGGGGCCTCATCGACGTGGACCTCGGCGCCCACGAGGCCGAGCTCGCCGCGGGGCCCGGCCGCGCGCCCCGGCGACCCGCGGTGGCGGAGCCGACGCCGTCGAGCGAGACCGCGACGACCGCGGCGACGGGCCGGCGCTCGGGGGCGAGCACGTCGACGCCGGCCACGCCCACCGTCCCCAACCTGCCCGGCCTACCGCCCAACCGCCGCGACCTCGTGGAGCGCGGCGTCGAGACGGCGACCGGTGTCTTCGACGCGCTGACCGGCGGCGACGCCCCGCGCCGCAAGCCGGTGCTCTACTTCCACCTCGACCCGCCCGCGACGTCCTTGCGCGTCGAGCTCACGGTGAGCCTCGGCGCGACGGGTCGGGTGATCGAGCACTTCCCGCCGGCGACGCTCGCCGCGCACCAGGTCACGTGGTCCGGCGTCGAGCTCGCGCACGAGACGTGCTCCGGCGGCCCGTACCCCGCCGCCGACGCGCCCGCCTGCCAGAGCGTCCCCGATGGTTACTGCGAGCTCGCGGAGCTCGCGCGCTACGCGTCGGAGGACGCGAGCTGCCTCACCTTCGGCGGGACGCAACACAATTTTCTGTTCTACCGCGGCGGGGGCCCCGCCCCCGACCTGCCGCTCACGATCACGCGCGCGCCCGACGGCTCCGTCACGGTGGCGAACACCACGATGGGCACGCCGTTCGGCCCGATGCTGCGCCTGCGCCGCGTCCAGGGCGTGGTGCAGGTCAGCACGGTCGCGATCCCGGCGCCGGGCCTCGCGGTGACGATCCCGCCGCCCGCCAACGCAGCGACGGAAGCGCACCGCGCCGAGGTCCGGCAGCAGCTGCGCGCGATCGGGCTGACCGAAGGCGAGGCCGAGGCGTTCGAGCGCGCGTGGTTCGCGGAGCTGTTCGACGCCGCGTCGAGCACGCCTCAGGCGTTCCCCGACGCGATCTTCTTCTTCCTGCCGGCGGAGCAGGTCGACGGCTACGCGCACCTCGAGCCGAGCCCGCCCCCGTCGGCGACCGCGCGGGCGATGGCCGTGCGTGCCGGCTGGACGAGCCTCTGACTCGCCGGCGATGCGCGGCGAGTGACCCGATCGAGACACGAGGAGGAACCCCATGAAGCTCTGGACCGACAGCTTCGCCGACGGCGCCGCCATCCCCGCCGAGCACGCGTTCGGCAAGCCCGACCCGACGAGCCACGTCACGCTCTCGGACAACCGCAACCCGCACGTCGCCTGGAGTGATCTGCCCGAAGGCACGCGCTCGCTCGTGCTCGTCTGTCACGACGTCGACGTGCCGAGCCGCGGCGACGACGTGAACCAGGAGGGCAAGCGCGTCCCGGCGGAGCTGCCGCGCGTCGACTTCTTCCACTGGCTGCTCTTCGACATCCCGCCCTCGCGGAGCGCGATCGCGGCTGGCGAGCTGTGCGACTCGGTGACCGCGCGCGGCAAGCCGGGCCCGGAGGCGCCCGGCGGCATGCGCCACGGCGTCAACGACTACACCGGCTGGTTCGCCGGCGACCCCGACATGGCCGGCACCTACTTCGGCTACGACGGACCGTGCCCGCCGTGGAACGACACGATCGTGCATCACTACCACTTCACGCTCTACGCGCTCGACGTCGCGCGCGCGCCGGTCGAGGGCGAGATCGGCGGCGCCCGCCTGCTCGAGGCGATCGAGCCGCACGTGCTCGACCGCGCCTCGTTCGTCGGGACCTACGCGATCGCCGCCGACGCCGTCGTGCGGCGCTGAGTGGCCGAGCTGGCGCTGGGGTGCCTCGCACCCCTCCCCGGTGCGAACGCGGCGGAGCCGCGTTCGACCCCGTCGCGGGGCGATGGGGCGATGGGGCCCCCCGGCCAACGGTCTTCGCTGCGCGATGGCCTGGCCTCGAACGGCGCCGTCGGTCGCGTGCGCGCTCGATCGATCGACAGTCTTCGAGCGGCTCCCTTCGGCCACGGGCGTCGCGGGCGCCGGCTGGTATCCTCGGCGCGTGACGGAACGGACCCTCACCGCGTCGGTCGCGTTCGCGACGGTCGAGGTGGACGTGGCCACGGTGAGCGTGGTCGACGGCCCCGACCGCGGCGCGAGCGCGACCGTGGGCGAGGCCGCTCTCGTGCTCGGCACGGCGGAGCAGGCCGACCTCCGCCTCACCGATCGCACCATCTCGCGCCTGCACTGCGAGCTCTCGCGCGAGGGCAAGGCCATCCGGGTGCGCGACCTCGGCAGCAAGAACGGCGTCTGGCTCGCCGGCTGCCGCATCGAGGCCGCGCTGCTCTCGCCCGGCGCGCACGTGCACGTCGGCAGCACTGAGCTCGAGGTCGGGCTGACGCGCAAGCGCACGCAGCAGCCGCGCTGGACCGGCCCCGACGAGCTCGCCGGGCTCTACGGCGCCTCGCGCGCGATGCACGAGCTGTTCGCGACGCTCGAGCGCGTCGCGCCCGCGCGCCTCCACGTGCTGATCCACGGCGAGAGCGGGACGGGCAAGGAGCTCGTCGCGCGCGCCATCCACGACACGAGCCTGCGCGCCGGCGGGCCCTTCGTCGTCGTCGACGGCGCGGCGCTCAGCCGCTCGCTCGCGGACTCCGAGCTCTTCGGCCACGTCCGCGGCGCGTTCACCGACGCGCGGCACGACCACGCGGGCGCGTTCGAGCGCGCCGACGGCGGGACGGTGTTCCTCGACGAGGTCGGGGAGCTGCCGATCGACGTGCAAGCCAAGTTGCTCCGCGTCGTCCAGGAGGGCCAGGTGCGCCGGCTCGGCGACGAGCGCGATCGCAGCGTCGACGTGCGGGTCGTGGCCGCGACGCACCGCGACCTGCGCCGCGCCATCAACGAGGGCACGTTCCGCGAGGACCTCTACTATCGGCTCGCCGGCGTGCTCATCGAGGTCCCGCCGCTGAGGCTGCGCTCCGGCGACGTCGAGCTGCTCGGCCGCGTGTTCGCGAAGAACCTCGCCCCCGACGACCCGCGCGCGGAGGCGATGGCCGCCGCCGCGCTCGCGAGCGTCTCGGGCTACCGCTGGCCGGGCAACGTGCGCGAGCTGCGCTCGTTCGTGCAGCGCGCGCTGCTCCTGGGCGACGCGCGCCTCGGCGGCCCCGCGACGATGCTCGACGGGCCGGCGCGCATCCGCACCGACCTCCCGTTCGTCGACGCGCGGCGCGAGTGGGTCGAGGCGTTCGAGCGCCAGTACCTCTCGCACGTCATCGACCAGGCGGGCGGCAACGTCTCGGAGGCGGCGCGCCGGGCCGGGCTCGCGCGCTCGAGCTTCTACGAGCTCATGACCAAGCTCGGCCTGTGAGCCGCCCGCTCAGGGTGCGGTCAGCGTCGCGAGCCCCATGACGAACGCGCGCCAGAGGCGCGCGAGCCACGGCGCCGGCGAGCTCGCGCGCACCACGGGCGCGGCGGCCTCGGCGGGAGGCGGAGGCGGATCGCTGATCACGATCGGCGGCCGCGACGGGCGCGCGCTCGCCTCGATCTCGTAGGGGATCGTCGAGTCGCGCCGCTCGGGCCGCGTGCTCTCGCCCGGCCGGAACGCCGGGGCGGCGGGGGGCTCGGCGACCGCCGCGCCGCCGTCGTGGTGCAGCTCGAGCAAGAGGCGCGGGACGTCTCCGTCCATCGCGATCGCCACGCGCCGGATCCGCGCGCGGCGCCCGCGCTCCGTGACCGTGGTGTCGAGCTTGAGGAAGGGGAGCGGCTGGCTCAGCACCAGTCCGTCGGACCGTCGCCGCGCCACCTCGAGCGTGATCGGGGAGCGCACCGAGTCGATGTGCAGCCGGGTTCGTTCGTTCGCGAGGGCCATGCGCGTCGCCTCCTGCCGCCCATGGGTGCCCGATGCGCCCGCGGGGGTCCACAAATCGGCGCGCGGCAAAGGGGCGGCTCACGCGTCGACGTTCATCCCGAGGAGGTGGCGCACGCGCACGTGATCGCCGCTCGACCAGAAGCGCAGCAGATCGTCGATCGCGTCCTCTGCCGGCAGCCGCCGCCGCTCGCGCGACCAGCGCAGCATCCACACCGCGCCCTCGAGGTTCGCGCTCAGCGCGAGCCCCGCGCGGTTGGTGCTCAGCTCGACCGCGCGGCGCCACGTCCCGAGGTCGATGCGCTCGACGCTCGTGCCGAGCCGCGCGCACGCGGTCCGCAGCGTCGCGACGCGCTGCGGCTTGAGGTGCTCGCCGAGGAGCTCCATCAGCCGGAGCTGATCGTGTGAGCGCGGCTCGCGATCGAGCGCGAGGGTGACCGCCGCGGCGAACACCGCCTCGATCGCGTCGGGCTCGTGCAACAGCGTGCCGACGCGGTGCGCGTGCCGGTAGTACGCGACGTGGCGGCCGACCGCGAAGGCGAGCGCGCCCGCGGGGAGCGGCTCCTCGAACCCGCGGCCGAAGATCGACGCGGGCGGGATCGTCGCCAGGTGCCGCGGCGCCGCGCCCGCCTTGCCCCGGTAGAGCCGCGGGATCACCTCCGGGCGCAGCGCGCCGACGGCCGCGCGGAAGGTGCGGGCGAGCTCGTCGGCGGCGCGCGCGAGGTCGACGCGCTGGTCCTCCTCGAGGCCGACCGCGCCGTCGTCGCGCCGGTGGAGCGAGGCGAGCCCGGGCACGACCTCGCGCCAGATCCCGTCGATACGCGGGTCCTGATCCGGGTGCAGGAGCGAGGCCCAGCCGCCCGCGTCGAGCCCGCGGTCCGGCGGCGCCCAGGTGGGCTTGCGGTGGTGGTGCGCCAGCCGGGCCTCCTCGCGCGAGGCCGCGCCGAGGAAGTCGAGCGCGCTCGCCGCGAGCCACGCGCCGTCGACCACGCCCTCCGCGCGGTACCACGCGAGCAGCGCGCGGTGGACGGCGGGATCGCGCGGCGCGCGCGAGAGGGCGAGGTCGAGGTCGTCCGGCGGCGGCGCCGGCGCCGAGCCGGTGTGATCGATGATCGTGTCGACGCCCATGATCCCCGGCATCGAACCGAGCCCCGCGCGCAGCGGCTTGAGCAGCCGCAACAGCGCGCGCGCGTCGTGCGGCCGGTTGCCCGGGTGCTTGTCGAGGCAGAGGTCGACCAGCCGCGCGAGCTGCGGCTCGACGCTCGGCGCCGCCTGCTCGAGCGGCCGGTGCGGCGCGTCGGCGATCGCGCGCATCGTCGAGTCGTTCGAGAGCCCGGAGAAGGGCCGCCGCCCGCTGAGCGCCTCGTAGAGCACGACGCCGAACGACCACACGTCGGCGGGCGCGCTCGGCCGGCCGCCGGTGAGGCGCTCGGGCGCGAGGAAGCGGGGGGCGTACGGCGCGACGCCGGGCGCGAGGCACATCCCGCGCGCGAGCGCCTCGCCGAGCCCGAGGTCGAGCAGCGTCGCCTCCCCCTCGCGGCCGACCGAGCGCCGCTCGAGCACGTTCGTCGGCGTCAAGTCGCCGTGCACGAGCCCGCGCGCGTGCGCCTCGGAGAGCGGCTCGAGGATCCGCTCGAGCAGGTCGAGCCGCGCCTCGACCGGGTGCTCGGCCGGGCGCGCGAGCATGTCGGCGAGGGTCACGCCGTGGAGCAGCTCGGTCACCACGTAGAGCGTCGCGGTCGCCGCCTCGTAGCCCGCGTCGAGCGCGCGCGTGATCCCCGGGTGCTCGAACCCCTGCGTGACCGACTCGACGAAGCGCAGCACCTGGTCTGGGCGCAGCCCCGCGCGCCCCGGGATCAGCTTCACCGCCCAGAGGCGGCCCTCGCGATCCTTGGCCGCGTACACCACCGTGGCCACCCCGCGCCCGATCGGGCGGACCAGCGAGTAGCGCTCGGCGAGGACGCGCGCGGTCGACACGGCGTGCAGAATACTCGACGCGTCGGGGCGAGTGCGCTCAACTCGGGCGCGGAGGAAACCGCCGTGACCCGACTCGCCCTCGCCCTGGCCGCGTTCGCGCTCGCCGCCTGCAACAGCCCCCTCGCGATCGGCGACGAGTGCAGCGACAGCGTCGACTGCATGGAGGGCACGAGCTGCTTTCACACCGACTCGACGATGACGCGCTCGGTCTGCATGGCGGACTGCGATCAGACGACGACGCACATCTGCGCGACGGGTGAGCTCTGCCTCGCGGCGACCCTCATGGGCGCGCCGCGCGAGCTCGGCGTCTGCTTCCTCGGTGGCGAGACCCTCGTCGGCGGCGCTTGCACGGACACGTTCGAGTGCGCGCGCGGCTCGCTCTGCGTCGACGTCGGCGGGACGCGCACCTGCTACCGCGCGTGCCGCACCGACGACACGACCCGCTGCCTCGCGACCGAGCGCTGCGAGGGGCTCGTCGGCATGGGCATGAACGGCTACTGCGCGCCCGCGGCGCCGTAGCGCGCGCCGTCGCCCGTCGACCCGAGGATTCGTCGCGCGATCGTCGCCTCGCGTGACGATCGCGCTTGCGCGCGCTCCGCGAGTGTCTACTGTCTGCGTACAGCATACAGTTGGAGGCGCGGAGAGACTCATGAGCGCATACCGCGGCGACGGCGCGGTCCGGTCGATCGTCATCGACCTCGACGGCCCCGTCCCGCTCTACCGGCAGATCGCGGACGGCGTGCGCGCGCTGATCGCGCGCGGGCACCTCGCCGAGGGCGACACGCTGCCGAGCGTCCGCAAGCTCGGGGAGCTGCTCGGCGTGAACCTGAACACGGTCGCCAAGGCGTACCGCGTGCTCGCCGACGAGGAGGTCGTGGTGCTGCGGCACGGCGCGCCGGTGCGCGTCGCCGCCGCACCCGCGCCGAGCGCGGCGGTCACGATCGATGAAGTATCGCAACGAACATTGCACGACTGGGTGGGGCGCGCGCGGCTGAGCGGAGCCTCCGAAGAGGCCGTGCGCGAGGTGTTCGAGGGGGCGGTCCGCCGCTTCTATCGGGACGACGAAGGAGGGGAACGATGAGCGAGTGGATGGTGACCGCGACCCTGGCGCTGACGATCCTGACGACCGCGATCCTCGTGGAGTGGATCGCGCGGGCGCGCCACCCCGGGACGCTCTTCTTCCTGCGGCTCGGCCGCGAGCGCGTGGCGTCCGACGACGCGCGCGCCACCCGCCTGCGGATCGGCAACGCGGTGATCACCGCCCTCGGGATCGCCGCCGTCGCCCTGCCGCTCGGCGAGCACGCCGCGCTCGCCGCGGTCCTCGTCTGCCCGCTCCTGCAGACGGGCTGGCTGATCGCGGAGATCGTCGGCGCGGCCAAGAGCGCGGTGCCCGAGAAGGTCCCCGGCCGCTACGCCGTCCTGCTCGAGGACCCGCCCGGCGTCCGCGATTACGTCTCGGTGCCGCTCCAGCTCGCACACGTGCTGCTCGTGCTCGTCGCGGCCGCCGTGTTCGCCTGGATCGTCGGCCGCCTGCCGGCCGAGATCCCGGCGCACTACGACCTCCACGGCAACGTGGATCGCTACGCGAGCCCCCACGAGCTCTGGTCGCTCGGCGCCATCGCGCTCTTCGACCTCGTGCTCTTGTGGTTCATCGTGTGGGCGATCGCGCGCGAGCGCTGGGCGCTGCCGGAGCACGAGCAGGCGCGCTACACGGCGCTCCAGCTCGACCGCCGCCGGATCATGGTCCGCATGCTCGAGTGGATCATGCTCCTCGTGAACGTCGCGATGGTGCTCGTCTGGCTCGTCATCCCGCTCGAGGTGCTCCTCGGCGTCGAGGGGCTCGTCGGCGGGGCGGTCATCGCGACGGTGATCCTCGCGACGGTCGGCCCGATCGTCCCGATGATCGTCTTCGTCCCGCGGCTCCTGAAGGTCCGCGACGCCCTCGTCGCGATCGCCGGCACCGAGGTGCTCGGCACGCGCGACGCGGGCTGGCGGTGGGGCGGGCTCATCTACTACGCGCCCGAAGACCCTGCGCTGTTCGTACCGCGCAAGGTCGGCATCGGGCAGACCCTCAACATGGCGCGACCCTCCGCGTGGATCTTCCTCGTGGCGGTCGTCGTGCTGCCCATCGCGATCAGCCTCGGCGCGATCGCGCTGGCCCAGTGACCGCGGCGCGAGGTCTCGGGGAGCCGGCTGGCGCTCCCGGGGCCTCGCGCGCGCGCTCAATTCGCGAGGATCGACAGGTCGGGCGCGAGCAGCGCGGCGATCGCCGGCTCGTCCATGTTGTCGCGCGTGACCATCGTGGCGCCGGTGTCGATGCGGCGCTCGACCGTGCGGCCGTCGAGCTGATCGACCGCGGCGCGCACGGCGAGGTCGCCCATGCGGACGGGGCTCTGCAGGACCAGCCCGTGCACCTGGCCCTCGCGCAGGGCGCGCACGAGGCCGTCGTTCGCGTCGAAGCCGACGAAGCGGACCGCGCCGGCGCGGCCCGCGTCGGTGAGCGCGCGGAGCATGCCGAACGTCGTCGATTCGTTCGGCGTGAACACGCCGTCGACGTCGGGGTGGCGCACGAGCAGGCCCTCCGCGCGCGTGTACGCCGTCTCCGTGGTGGCTCCGCCGTACTGGTTGGTGCTGACGAGCTCGACGTCGGGGTAGCGCGCGGCCATCGCCTCGAGGAAGCCCGCCTCGCGCGCCGCGGTCGACGCGGAGCCCTCCTGGTAGCGCATCATCAAGACGCGCCCACGGCCCTCGAGCAGCGCGCCGAGCCGCTCCGCGGCGAGCGCGCCGCCCGCGTGGTTGTCCGTCGCCACGAACGACACGCGCCCGTCCCAGTCGAGGTCGCTGTCGAAGATGACCACGGGGATCCCTTCGCGGGCCGCCTCGGACGCGACGGGCACGAGCGCGGTGTCGTCGAGCGGCGCGAGCACGATCGCCGCGACGCGGCGCGAGATCATGTCCTCGACCACGCGGATCTGGGCGGCGCGATCGTCCTCGCGCACGGGGCCCTGCCACAGGATCTCGACGCCGCGATCGCGGCCCGCGGTGAGCGCGCCCGCGTGGACGGAGCGCCAGAAGACGTGCGTGGTGCCCTTCGGGATCACGGCGATCACGCGCGCCGCCGAGGAGCCGGCGTCGCTGCACTCGCAGCCGAAGAGGAGCAGCGCGGCGAGGGTGAGGGAGGTGGCGCGCATCGCGAGGGCGATTCACCCGGAAGCGGGGGGCGGTGTCAAGCGCGCCGGACTTCGGATACCGTCGCGCGCATGACGAAGAAGGTCGCGATCTTCTGGCCGGGCGACGCCCGAAGGGTCCCGAACGAGCTCGCCACCGAGAACGCCGAGGAGGCGACGCGTCAGCTCGAGCGCGCGCTCGCCAAGCTCGGCCGCTCGCCCTACCGCGTCGAGGGCTTCCTCGAGAAGCCGCACGAGGCGATCGAGAAGCTCGGGCCCATCGACGATCCGATGGTGGGCGTGTGCGTCCACTGGTTCTACGGCCCGCACACGACCGACGGCGTGGTCGGCAAGGACAACCCGCTGCTGCTCGCGAGCAACTTCAGCGGCCGCTGGCCGGGGCTCGTGGGCCTGTTGAACACCGGCGCGTGCCTCGAGTCGCTCGAGCGGCCGCACTCGCGCATCTGGACCGACGCGCCGGACTGGACGAAGGACGACGCGTTCATGGCGCGGCTCGACGAGTGGTGCTCGACCGGCGCCGTGCGCTGGGGCGAGGAGGCGATCTCCTACCACGCGCCGGTGAGCGCGGAGGCGAGCGCCCGCGCCAGGGCCGTCGCCGCGCAGCTGCGCGCGCGCCGCGCCCTGATCTTGATGCTCGGCGACACGTCGATGGGGATGATCAACGGCTACTTCGGGCCGCGCCTGCTGAACCGGCACGGCTTCACCGAGCACAAGATCGATCAGGCCTGGCTCCTCGACCGTGGCCCGCGGATCGAGGGCAAGCGCATCGACGACGCGCTCGCGTTCGTGAAGGACCGCGGCGTCACGTTCCACTGGAAGGACGACTTCACCGAGGACGCGACGCGCGAGCAGCTGCGCGACTACCTCGCCGTGCTCGATCTGATCGGCGAGTACCGCGCGGACTGCCTCGGCTGGCAGTACCAGCTCGGGCTCATCCCGCTGCGCCCGCCGAGCGACTTCGCCGAGGGGCTGTTCAACTCCGCGTGCCGCCCCGAGTCGGACGGCGCGCCGATCGCCACCGCCACCGAGGCCGATCAGGGCAACGTGATCCCGCAGGAGCTGATGAAGCGCTTGCTGGCGCAAAAGGGCTTGCACCCTGCGGTGATGTTCCACGACGTGCGCTGGGGCGCCGAGCACGACGGGCGGTTCCTGTGGGTGCTCTTGAACAGCGGGAGCTGCGGCGCCTACGCGTTCAACCACGACCCGGAGACGCTCGCGGGCGCGCACACCTACCGCCAGCCCAAGCTCTACTTCCCGACGCCGGGCGGCACGTTCGCGGGCGAGAGCCTGCCGGGCGAGATGACGTGGGCGCGCGCGTACCTGCGCGGCGGCAAGCTCTGGATGGACGTCGGCCGCGGCGAGGTGGTGAAGCTGCCTCCCGCGGTGCGCGACGCCTGGTGGGAGGGCACGACGCGCGAGTGGCCGTTCATGGCCGCCGACATGCGCATCGGCCGCGACACGCTGATGGCGCACTATCTCTCGAACCACGTCGCGATCGCGTACGGCGACGTCTTCGAGGAGATGGTCGCGCTCAGTGCCGAGCTCGGCTTCGCGGTGCGCGTGCTCGAGGACCGGCGATGAGCGACGAGGAGGTGAGCTCTACGATCGGCGAGCTGTACCTCGGCGTGGACGTGGGCACGGGCAGCGCGCGCGCGGCGCTCTTCGACGGGCTCGGGACGCGCCACGGCCTCGGCGTCGCGCCGTTCCCCACGTGGCGCCCGGAGACGGACTTCGTCGAGCAGTCGTCCGACGCGATCTGGCAGGCCTGCGGCGACGCGATCCGCGCCGCGCTCGCCGACGCTTCCGCGATGGCCGAGCAGGTGGCCGGAGTCGGCTTCGACGCGACGTGCTCGCTCGTCGCGCTCGACGCCCGGGGTCGCCCCGTCACCGTGAGCCCGACCGGCGACGACCGGCAGAACGTCATCGTGTGGATGGACCACCGCGCGACGGAGCAGGCGGCGCGCATCACCGCGACCAAGCACGACGTCTTGCGGTCGGTCGGCGGCACGATGTCGCCGGAGATGGAGCCGCCGAAGCTCCTCTGGCTCAAGGAGCGTCTGCCGGCGAGCTGGGCGCGCGCCGCGCGCTTCTACGACCTGCCGGACTTCCTCGTCCACCGCGCGACGGGCAACGACGTCCGCTCGCTCTGCACGACCGTGTGCAAGTGGACCTACCGCGGCGACGAGGGGCGCTGGGACGACTCGTTCTTCGAGGCGATCGGGCTCGGCGACCTCGTCGGGTACGACAAGATCGGCGCGCGCGTGCGCCCGATGGGTGAGCACGCGGGCGGGCTCACCGAGGCCGCCGCGCGCGAGCTCGGGCTCGCGGCGGGGACGCCGGTCGGCGTCGCGATCATCGACGCGCACGCGGGCGGGCTCGGGCTGCTCGGGGCCGCCGACGGCCCGCTCGACGACGCGGCGTTCGACGCGCGCCTCGCGCTCATCGGCGGCACGTCGAGCTGCCACATGGCGGTGAGCGCCGCGCCGCGCTTCATCGAGGGCGTGTGGGGCCCGTATCCCTCCGCGATGGTGCCCGGCAAGTGGCTCACCGAAGGCGGGCAGAGCGCGACCGGCGCGCTGATCGACCACGTCATCACCTCGCACGCACGCGCCGCGGAGCTCGAGACGGAGGCGCGTCGCGAGGGCGTGAGCGTCCACGCGCTGCTCGAGCGGCGGCTCGACGCCCTCGCGGCGGACCTCGCGTTCCCGGCCGAGCTCACGCGCGAGCTGCACGTCTACCCCGACTTCCACGGCAACCGCAGCCCGCGGGCGGACGCGAGCCTGCGCGGCATGGTCAGCGGGCTCGCGCTCGACGCGTCCGTCGACGCGCTCGCGCTCCTCTACCTCGCGACGGTGCAGGCGATCGCGCACGGGACGCGGCACATCGTCGACGCGCTGAACGGGGCGGGCTACCGCATCGACACGATGATCGCGTGCGGCGGTGACACGAAGAGCCCGCTGTTCGTGCGCGAGCACGCGGACGCGACAGGCTGCCGCGTCGTGCTCCCCCGCGAGCCCGAGGCGGTCCTGCTCGGCGCGAGCATGCTCGGCGCGGTCGCGAGCGGCGCGGTGCCGAGCCTGCGCGCGGCGATGGCGTCGATGAACGCGCCGCGCACGATCGTCGCGCCCGGCGGCGACGAGGTGCGCGCCTACCACGCGCGCAAGCAACGGATCTTGCACCGCATGCACGCGGACCAGCTCGCCTATCGCGCGCTCTGAGCGCCCGCGTGGGCCGGGCGATCGACGAGCGCTCACGCTGCCGAGCGCGCGCGTTGGAACGTGCTCTTCCGCGAGCACGAGGTCTGTCGACCAATCGAGAGCGCACGCGGCCGACGGCGTCGTTCGAGGCCAGGCCATCGCGCAGCGATGGCCGTTGGCCGAGGGGGCCCCATCGCCCCGCGATGGGGTCGAACGCGGCTCCGCCGCGTTCGCCTTGGGTGGGGGGCCCCGT
The DNA here is from genome assembly GCA_019637095.1 of Sandaracinaceae bacterium. Lineage (GTDB taxonomy): Bacteria > Myxococcota_A > Polyangia > Polyangiales > Sandaracinaceae > JACKEC01. The sequence goes on from JAHBWG010000037.1 coordinate 51,344, forward strand.
CGCGGCTTTGCCGCGATGGGGGGAGGGGCTGGAACAGCCCCTCCGCAAACTCAGCGCGCGCGGCGGTAGGCGAGGGTGAAGCGGATGTCCTCGGCGAACATCGAGCTCGCGAGCGTGACGTCGAGCTGCATCGCGCCGTCGGCGCCGAGGCGATAGACGTTGGTCTGCACGCCCTCGAGGGCCTGGAAGCGCTGCTCGACGGCGCCGTCGGGGCGCACGCTCTGGACGAGCTGCGCGTACTGGCCGCTGCGCAGCGGGACCTGGAGCACCTGCCCGGGGCGCGTCGCGAAGCGGCGACGCTCACGGCCTTCGAGCGCGACCTCGACGCGGCCGCCCGCGCCGCCGATGCGGATGCGCGTCGGGAGCCAGGTGCTCTCGCCGATCCGCTCGCGCGCGGCGGCCTGGATGTCCGGGCGCATGCGCAGCACGACCGGCTCGACCGCGGCCCGCACGATCGCCTCGCCGTCGGCGGGCGCGCCCGCGTAGCCCCAGGCGCCCGACACCGCGGCGCGGGAGGCTTGGCTCTGGCCCGCGGAGGGCGCGGCGGCGAGGGCGGCGAGGGCGAGCAGGGCGGCGGGGACGGCGAAGAGGGTGCGGCGCATGACGAGTCGACTTGGCAAGGCGTAGGCCAACCATCGGGCGCGCGCCGGACGGGCGCCAGCCGTCCGCCGACCGCGGACGCGTGTTCACGTCCGCGCGTCACGTCCGCGCGTCGTTCGCGCCCTCACGGCAGCCACAGCGGGTTGGTGACGCCCATCGGCTCGAAGTGTTGGATGGGGCTCGGCGCGCTCGCGCCGTCCGCGCGCACGACGACGAAGCGCGCCCCGAGCAGGGGCACGTCGAGCACCGCGTCGAAGCGCACGGCGTCCGACGACGCGTCGATGGGCAGGTCCACCGTGGCCTCGCGCCCCGCGTACACGCGCAGCCGCTCGACGCGCGCCCACGGCGGCGCCTGCACGCGGACGTGCACGGGGACGTGCGTCGTCGCGGGCCCGGCGAGCTCCGCGGTGACGAACACGCCCGCGGCGACGGTGACGGAGCCGGCGGCGAGCGCGCGCCGCAGCTCGCTCCAGTCCCAGGTGGCCTCGTCGAGGACGCGCACGAACGAGCGCGGCGAGCCCGGCGGCCGCTCGGGGACGTGCGAGTCGCTGTTGCCCACCATGGTGAAGCGGTGTCCCGCCGCGAGGAGCGCGAGCCAGTCGACGAAGGAATCCTCGTTGCCCCCGCGCGTGTAGCCGTTCCACACCTCGACGACCTCGAAGCCGAGGTCCTCGGGCTCGAGCAGCGCGCCGCGCTCGCGGTCGAGCGCCCGCGCGCCGAAGTACGACGCCGAGCCGAGCCGCGGGTGGTTGATCTGGACGAGCGCGCCCCCGAGCGCCGGGTCGCCCGCGGCGCGCAGCGCGCCGAACACGTCGGCGGGCTGCATGTCGAACCACGCGGGCGCGCCGGCGGCCGGGCGATCGGGCCGCGGGATCAGCGGGTAGCCGTTGATGTGGCCGAACGTCGTGGTGGAGACCTCGACGCCGCTCACGAGCGCGAGATCGACGCCGGCGAGCGCGCCGACCGCGGCGTAGTCGGTCACGTAGTCGTGGTCGGTCGCGGCCGCCGCCTGGACGCCCTCGGCCGCGAGCAGGCGCACGGCGTCTTCGACCGGTTGCACGCTGTCCGTCGACAAGTCGCTGTGCAGGTGGAGATCGACGGACACCCAGCCGTCCGTGTCGATCGCGCGGGCCAGGTCGGGCTCGAGGCGCGCCGTCTCGCCGTCGGCGAGCGTCAGCTCGGTCTCGAACGCGTCGTGCTCGAGCCCGCGGCTGATCGTCACGCGGTAGTCGCCCGGCGGCAGGCGCACCGCGCGCTCGCCGAGCGCCGCGATCCGCGCGACCTCCGCCCCCGCGCGCTCGACCGTCACGCGCACCGGCACGCCGAGCGCGCCCTCGACGCGCGCCGCGATGGCGAGCGTCCCGGCCGCCGCGGGCGCGAGGCGCGGCCCGAGCGGCGTGGGGGCTCCCTCGAAGAAGGCGCCGACGCCCGCGGTCATCGTCGCGCCCTCGCCCGGCGGCGCGGGGATCGACGCGCGTCCGTCTCCGTCGAGCCGCGTCCGCAGCCAGCTCGCCCCGTCGCCCGCGCGCACGAGCACGCGATCGCCCGGGCGACCCTCGAGCTCGACGCGCGCGCCCTCGACCACGGCTGCGAACGCCTCGGCCGCCGTGCGCCCGACGCCGAGGCGCGCCTCGACGATCGTCTCCTCGCCGCGCACCAGCGCGCTGCGCGCGCCGCGCACGAGCTGGATCGTCTCGATGTGCGTGACGCCGCTCCCTCCGGCGAGCAGCCGCACCGAGAGCGCGCTCTGGTCGCGCTCGACGATCACCGTCTCGCTCGGTCCGCCGAGGCGCGTGTCGTCGAGCACGCCGACGCCCGGGCTGAAGTGCTCGCCGCCGCCGAGCAGCGCGAGCACCCCGAGCGCCGCGCCGCCGCGGCTCGCGCCGGCTTCCGTCGTCACCGCGATCTCGACGCGCAGCGCGGGCTCGTCCGCGCGCAGCACGTAGTCGATGCGCCCGCGCAGGCGGACGGGGCGGCCGACGTCGGGGAGCACGGTGCGGATCAGCTCGATCGGCGCCGCGTCGAACAGGACGCGCACGCGCGCCTCCTCGTCGCCGCCCGCGTCGACGATCGCGATCGCGCTCGGCCCCATGCTCGCGAGATCGAACAGCGGGAAGAGCTCCTTGAGGGCGTCGGGCGCGCCGTGGAGCGCGGCGTCGATCACCGCGCCGGCCGGCGCGCCGATCGTGCTCGCCGATCCCTCGCCGGTGCGCACGACGAAGCGCGCGACCGCGTTCTCGAGGACGAGGTCGCCGACGCGGCCCATCGCGAGCGCCCCGCCGACGAGCTCAGCCGCGCACGCGACCGGCTTCGCGCGCGCGATCCCGGCGGGCGGCGGGGCGCTCGTGCACTCCGCGAGCGCGCCCGGGTCCGGGCGTGCCTCGAACACGAGATCCTCCGCGCCATCCGCGTCGAGCCCCGCATCGATCGGCGCCGCCCCGTCGCACGCGAACAGGAGGAGCGCGAGACCGAGGCTGCGCGTGCGCGTCACGCCGTCAGGGTATCGCGACTCGGCGCGCGCATCCGGTAGTACGATGCGCGCCGTGCGCAGCTGGTCTCGCTTGGGGCTCGGCCTCCTCCTCACGCTGGCGTCGGCGACCGCGAGCGCGCAGCCCCCACAAGGCGCGTGGCTGAGGTATCGCTACGAGCAGCGCCTGCGCGACGGCACCGGCGCCTACCTGGGCTACTCGGAGGTCACGCGCGCGCGTGCTCGCTACGAGGTCCTCGGCGTCGACGCCGAGCAGGCCACGATCGAGGCGCGCTACGCCTGGGTCATCTCGTCGACCGCCGAGCCGACGCGCACCGGCTTCGAGCACCGCACCGTCGCGTTCTCCCTCGCGAACCGCCGGTACGTGTCGCGGCGCACCGACGTCTCCGACCTCGACGAAGAGGACGGCACGACGCTCGCGACTTGGATCTGGATCCCCCCGGACACGCCCTTGGGCGCCGACGTCGAGGTGCTCGGCAAGACCTTCGTGCTCGCCGCGCGCGACGAGTCGGTCGTGGTCACGGGTGAGCCGCGGTCGGCGCTGCGGCTGCGCGCGGCGTACCCGAGCCGGCGCGACGACGCGTACGGCAACCTCGACACGCGGATCGTCGACGAGTACTGGTTCGACGCCGCCACGGGGATGTTCCTGCGCGAGCGCCACGTCGAGACGGCGACGGGCTTGCTCGAGGAGGAGCGCGCGGGCTTCACGCTCGAGACGACGATCGAGCTCGTCGACGCGAGCTACGCGCCCGCGGCGGTGACGCCTCCCGAGGAGGACTACACGACGCCGCCCGAGGAGGAGACCTTCGGTCATTCGCCGGCGAGCTCGGGCTCGCGCACCGCGCCTCCGCCGCCCCGCCGTGCGCCGGAGGGCGACGGCTCGGGCTGCTGTCTCGCCGTGATCGGCTGCGGGATCTTGCTGAGCCCGCTCCTCGTGATCCTGCTCGTGCGGCGGCTCAGGCCGCCCGCGGCGGCGCGCGGCCTCACCGCGATGGGCGTGCCGTTCGACGTCCGCGAGCCCGCGAGTAGCCCGGTCGCCGGGCTCGAGCTCCTGAGCCCTTCCTTCGCGCCGTTCCTCCCCCACATGATCGGCGTCGCGCGGGCGCTCTCCTGGCGCGTCGCGACCGCGGTCGGACCGAACGGCCAGGTGCTCGGCGTCGCCATCGACGACCCGCCCGCGAACATCGCGACGATCTTCGCGCCGGACTCCGACGTCTGCGAGCTCTTGCGCCGGCGGCTCGGCCGTGAGGAGCTCTTCAGCGACGTCCGTCACCCGGCCCTCGCGAGCGTGCACCGCGTCGGCGTGGCGACGCCGCCGGAGGCATACAACGTCTACGAGACGTTCGAGGTGCTCGAGCTCGCCACGCGCCCGACCGACCTCGGCTACGACGGCGACGTCGTCGATCCGATGCGCCCCGAAGATCTGGGCGAGGTCGCCGCGCTCTTCGAGGCGGTCTACGGCGTCGCGTGCCGCGAGTGGCTCGGGGCCGCGCTCGCGGCGGGCGACCTCGGGTGGGTCGCGCGCGTCGACGGGCGGGTCGCCGGCGCCGCGCTCGCGACGCTCGTCGGCACGCGCGCGCGCCTGCACGGGCTGACGGTGGACCCGGAGCATCGCGGGCGCGGCCTCGGCCGCGCGCTCTACCGCGCGCGGCTGCGCGGGCTGTTCGACCTCGGCGCGGAGCGCGTCCTCACCGAGTGCGCGACCTGGAACCTCGGCGCGCTCGACCTCGCGCGCGCGCACGGCTTCGAGAAGGTCGGGTTGATGTACGTGGAGTCCGCGCGCTCGGCCAAGCACGAGCGGAGGGTCGTGCGCCGATGAGCGTCGCCGGCGCCGCGAGCGAGCGCGCCCGCGCCGTCGACGCGACCGTGCGCGCGCGCGGCGTCGTCGCGCCGCCGCTCGGCCCGCGCGCCCTCGTCCCCGACGCCGACGGCCCCCTCGCGTGCGTGCCCGACGGCAACCGCAGCGTCATCGTCCCGAGCGTCACCGTCGAGCACGCGGGCCGCCGCTTCCTCCTCTCGGTCAAGGGCGCCGGCGCGAGCGCGCCCGCCTACGACGCCTTCCCGCTCGACGGCGTCGGCCCGCGCGTCATCGCCGGCGAGTCGTGGATGGGTGACGCGCCCTACGGCGGTCAGGGCGAGCGCGGCGCGCTCGACGCGCTCGCGGTCGCGGCGCTGGCCGACGACGCGTCGACGATCGCGGGCGCGTGCGTCTGTCCCGTCGCCGCCGTCGTCGAGGTGCCCGAAGCCCACGTGCGCCGCGACTGCTTCTGGTATCGCCGCTTCCGCGGCCCCGTCGTGCAAGAGCACCGCCTCGTCCCGAGCGACGTGCGCCTCTTCCACGGCACCGAGGGCGCGCTCGGCCGCGACCCCGCGCGCGCGCTCGCCGCGCTCGGCGTGCGCGACGTCGAGGCGCTCGACGCGTTCATCGAGCGCTTCCTCGCGACCGGCGTCGCGGCGATCACGCTCTGGGCGCGGACCGCGCGCCCGACCGCCGACGGCGGCTTCGAGGGCCTCGACTACGACGACGTCTGGCTCGACAAGGACGCCCTCGTCGCGCCGGACGGGAGCCTCTTCCTCGTCGACCTCGAGTCGATCGAGTGGACGCCGACGACCGCGCGCGCCGGCGCGGCCGCGCGGATCGCCAAGCAGCTCGACCGCAACTACTACGACGTGATGTACGGGCTCGACGCGCTGCTCGGCGTGCGCGACGCGTGGCTCGACCGCGCGCCGGATCGCGACGCGCGGCGCGCCTCGGCGGCGGCGCGGCTCGCGCTCGCGCTCGCGCCGGACCCGTTCGTGTGCGCGCTCGAGGTCGACGGCGGCCTCGACCTCGAGGTCCGCGCTCCCGACGGCGCCCCGGTGCGGGCCCGGGTGATCGATCGGAGGTGATGCGCATGCGGGCAGGCGACGCGGCACGGGTCCTCGGCGCGATCGCGCGCCACCACGAGCTCGAGCTCGTCTCCGGCGACGAGGTCGTCCTCGACGCCCTGATCGCGCGCGGGCTCGTGCGGGCGGCGCCGGAGCCGGGCCCGGAGCGCGCGCGGCTCGACGCGCTGCGCGCCGAGCTCGCCGCCGTCGGGCGCGTCCGCGCCGCGCGCCCCGACGACCCCACGCTCGGCGCCGAGGAGCGGCGCCTGCGCACGGAGATCCTCGAGCGCTCCGAGGAGGTCGCGCGCAGCGAGGGCGCCACCGTGCTGCGCGCGCGCGGGGGCGGCCCGTACCGCGGCGTCGTCGGCCCCGCCGCCCGCGTGCAGATCACGCAGCGAGGGCGCGCCCTCATGACCGACCTCGAGCCGCGCACCTGGCGCTCCGCCGAGCTCACGCTCGACGCGTTCGACGCCGAGATGGCCGCGCTGCGCGCGCTCCTCGACCGGCGCGCCGCGCGCGCCGCCGCGATCCTCGCGCACGCCCGCGCGCGCGACCGCCTCGGCCCGGCGCCGAGCGCCGCGCTCGTCGGGCTGAGCGTCCTGCGCGCCGAGCCCCCGGTGATCGCGCGCGTCCTCGACGCCGCGCTCACGCGCCTCGCACCCCTCGACGCCGCGCAACCCGGGGCCGCCGCCGCGGGCGCCGAGTGCCTCTGCCTCGCCTCGGCGGACCTCACCGTCGTCGAGCGTCCCCACGTCACCGACGGCCTGATGGCGGACGTGCGCGAGCTGACCTCGCGCTTCGGCGTCGCGTTCGAGGACGCGCTCGACGCCGCCGCGCTCCTGAGCCACCTGCCGCGCGAGGCGCGCGAGGCCCGGCTCGCGCTCGCCTTCGAGCTCGCGTCGGCGATGCGCGTGCGCGGCCGCGCCGTCTCGCTCGCGTTCGCGCTGCTCGCCGTGTCTGGCGAGTCGAGCGTCCCGGCGCACCTGCCCGCGCAGCTCGCCGCGCTCGACGACGAGCTCGCCCCCGAGGTCTCCGGCGCCCCCGAGCGCATGGCGACCGCCGTGCTGCTGCTCGCCTCGAAGTACGAGCGCCAGGCGCAGATCCGGCGCTGGCGGACCCTGCGCCAGTACCTCGCGCGCGTCAGCCCCGACGGCATGAGCGTCGAGGCCGCGCTCCTCGCGTGGCTCGCGTTGCCCGTCGAGGAGATCCTCCACGACTTGCGCCTCGCGAGCCAGGCGCTCGGCCGGCACGGCGTCGCCGGCACCGGCGCCGAGACGGTCGCCGTCGCGAGCAAGCTCCTCTTGTCGATGGCGGCGATGGCCGCCGGCGCGGAGGGTGACCCCGAGGAGCGCCTCGCGCTCGCGCCGCTCGCGTCGCCCGCGCTCGAGCTCGTCGGCCTCGGCGGCGCGCTCGCCGCGCTCCCGCTCGCCGCGCTCAGCGCGTTCCACCGCACCGTTCTCTGCGCCGCCACCGCGTGGGAGGAGGTGCACCACCCCACGCACTCCGGCTACGTCTACGGCGGCTACCGCCCTCGCGGCCACTACCGCGGGTGAGGGGACGATCCTCGTCATTTCGTCATTCTCCTCGAGCGACCCGCGGCGCCACGCCCGATCGCGCATCCGCTATGATCGACGCCATGCGGCGGCTTCACTGGTCGTGCGCGCTCGCCGCGCTCGCGCTCTGGACCTCGGGGTGCGCCGCGGACGTCGCCGCGCAGGAGCGCGCGCGCGGTGTGCCGTCGAGCTGGCAGGCGTGTGAGGCGTCGTCGGACTGTGTCCTGATCGAGCACCAGTGCTGCGCGTACACGCCGGTCCACCGCCGCCACGCGGCCGCGGCGCGCCGCCGGCTGCCCCCTTCGACGTGCGACATGATCTGCGAAGGCGGCCATCGCGCGCAGTGCCGCGCGAGCCGGTGCGTCCGCGTGCGCGCGCCGGCGGGCTCGTCCCCCGCGCCGTGAGCCTACGCGGCGTCCTCGCGCCCGTTCCGAGCAAGACTACTGCGAGTGAGGCTCGCCGCCGTGTGACAATGTAGCTTGCAAAGATGCGATCGAGAGCGGTCGCGGGAGCCGCACCTGCAAGTGGATGCGCCGCGTGGAGTTGTTGCCCTGCGCGCGGTGGATCGCGCGCTGGAGCGCGGGGAGATCCTGGCGGGCGAGCGGGACCGGGAGATCCGCGCCCGCCAGGTCGAGGGCCGCGGACTCCTTCGCGGTCGCGAGGGCGGCGAGCTCGAGCACCGCGTCGAGAGCGGCGAGCCGCGCGAGGAGCAGCCGCAGGCCCTCGCTGTACTGGGTGTTGCGAGCGGCCTCGCTGCCCTTCTTGCCGCCCGACTCGAGAAACACCGAGAAGCCTCCCGCCGTCTCCTCGATCGTGAACTGCGCGTCGATGGCGGCTCCGCGGTCGTCGCGAAATCGGGCGCGATGCTCGCGGCGCCGCGGCTCGAGGTAGGCGGCGAGGCGCCAGTCGGCCAACTCGCGCATCATCTCGCCGAGGGCGGGCAGGAGCGTCGCGTCGGGTCGCTCGCGGACGCCGAGCATGTCGCCCTCGAACGTGAACGGGGAGCGCGGCTCGGCGGTGAGGTAGTGGAGTGGCATCTCTCGCATGAGCCGCGCGAGGGCCTGGACGTCCTCGAAGTCGACGCTGAGGTCCAGCGCCAGCGGCGCGGCGCGTCGCGCCCGCCGCTGGACGTGCGGCACGAGCGCGGAGGTGCCGATGGGGTCGGGGAACGTCCCGGCGTCGAGCCATGCCAAGAGCGCCAGCATCTTGTACGAGCGCGTCATCTTCGTCGCACCGACTTGTTCGAGGAGCGCGTGCGCGCGCGCGTCGGCGAGTACCGCCGCACGCTCGGGTGACAGCGGCCTGATCGACCCGAGCGCCTCGAACCAGCCGCCGCGCCTCTTGCCGCGGGGCTGCCTTGGATCGAACCGCGCGTGGAACGCCTCGGTGGCCGTGGGCGCGCGTTCGTGCTCCGCGACGAACTCCTCGACCCACGCCACGAAGCGGTCGCGTACGTGGCCTGCGAGCCGCTCGAGCAAGTCGATGGCCTCGAGGTCGTAGGTCACCTCGCAGCCTGGAGGCAGTCCTTCGGTCAGCCGGTGGTTCTGGCGGAGCTGGCGCAGCGCCTCGCCGACGCGGGCTCCATCCGCGTCGAGCCCGAGGACGGCGCGGAACACGCCGAGGAACGCGCGGTGGTTCCCCACGTAGTCGATGATGCGGAGGTGGTCCTTCCCGTCGTGCTTGCGCAGGCCGCGACCGATCTGTTGGTACCACACGATCTGCGAGTCGGTCGGGCGGAGCAGGAGCACGGTGTCGACGGCTGGGATGTCCACGCCCTCGTTGAACATGTCGACCGTGACGAGCACGTCGAGCTCACCCTGGGTCAGCTGCTCGATCGCCTCCTCGCGGGGGGCGCTCGCTGCGCCCGAATGGACGGCGGCGGCGCGCCGACCGCTCGCGCGCAACCGCTCCGTCATGAAGTCCGCGTGCGCCACCGACGCGCAGAACGCGAGCACGCGACGCCCTCCGCGCGAGTCGAGCTGCGAGATCGCGTTCTGAGCGCGCGCTTCGGTCGCGACCAGCCGCGTGAGCTCCTCCTCGGTGTATCTCCGCCACGGGATCTGCGCGTATTCGACGATATCCGGGACGCCGAAGTAGTGGAAGGGCGCCAGCAGCTCGCGCTCGATCCCTTCGAAGAGATCGGCGCGGTAGACGAGGTTCTCCGCGCACAGGCCCAGCAGGCTCTGCCCGTCGGTGCGATCGGGCGTCGCGGTGAGCCCGAGCAGGAACTCCGGCTCGAAGTGGTCGAGCAGCGCGCGGTACGTCGGCGCCGCGGCATGGTGGAACTCGTCGACGACTACGTAGTCGAACCGGTCGCGCGCGAACGCGCCGAGGCCAGAGGCACGGCCGAGCGTCTGGATCGACGCGAACACGATGTCGGCGTCGGGTGACTTCTCGGTCCCGTGGAAGAAGCCCAGCGTCGCTCCCGGACGGACGCGCCGGAACGTCGCGAGCGCCTGGCGCAAGATCTCGTCGCGGTGCGCGACGAACAGGACCCGCGCGAAGCGCTGCGCGTCGAGCGCGGCGAGCCACGTCTTGCCGAGCCCGGTCGCCATGACGACGAGTCCAGAGCGGTTGCCTTCCGCGCGCGTGCGCTCCAGCGCCGCGAGGGCCTCGCGCTGCACGGCGTTGGGCTCGACCGGCGGAAGGGGTGCGTCGGGCGCCGGCGCGGGCGGTGCCTCGGCCTGCGCGTCGGCGGCGCCGGCGAGGAATGACGCCGACGGGGAGTACGCCGTGACGCGGCGCGCGCGATACGCGGCGAGCCACGCGGGCGTCAGAGGAACGGTTCCGGGCCCGGAGAAGAGCGCATCGAAGCGCGCGCGCACCGAGGCGAAGCCACGCGGTTCGGTGGAGGACACGACGCGGTAGTTCCACTCGACGCCGTCGCGCAGCGCCGAGCCGCTGAGGTTCGAGCTGCCGACGAAGGCGACGCCGGCGCCGCCGCGCGTGGTCAGGACGTAGGCCTTGGGATGGAAGACTGGGCCTGCGCGTGTCTCGTACGCGCGGAGCTCCACGGCTGACGGGAACACCGCGGCGAGGTCGACGAGGCGTGCGAGCGCGTCGGGGTCGGTGGCGTCGAGGTAGTCGCCGGTCACGAGGCGCAGCCGGCCGCCGCGCTCGAGGAGCGCCTCGAGGCGCGCGTGGAGGGCGTCCACTCCGCTTCGCAGCACGAAAGCAACCGCCGCATCGAGGCCGGTGGCGCGGTCGAGGTGGGCCCCGAGGTGGGCGAGCAGCGGGTCTTCACGCGTCCCGTACACGAGCGACTCGGCGTGCGGCGCACGCTCGAAGAGCGCTTCGGGCTCGGGTGTGAGGAGGTAGTTCCCCTTCCGAGGGATCACGTGGCGTACGCCGCCGCGCGGGTCGTCCATGTCCCCCGCGTAGCGAGGGATGACGTGGACGTGCAGGTGCATCACCGTCTGTCCTGCAGAGAGACCTGCGTTGAAGCCCACGTTGTACCCATCGGGCCGGTACGTCGCGTCGAGTGCGGTCTTCACGATGTCGATCAGGTCGAGGACGGCGATGTGCTCGTCGCGCGTCGCCTCGAACCACGTCGTGATCATGCGTCGCGTGACGATCAGGGTGTGGCCCTCGCTCACCGGGTAACCGTCGCGTATCGCGAACGCGAGCGCGTTCGAGGCGACGTGCGCCGAAGGGGGGAGGGCGAGGAACGGGCTCGACATCGCGACCCTCGAGCGTCGCATACTTGGCGTCGCTCGCGTGGATCCTGGTTCGGCCGTAACGGTACCGATCCCGGTCAGCGGGCGACGAGCAGGCCTCGCCACAGCGGAGCGCGGGGGGCGCGGCGCCGGGCGGTGCGGCGGCCGCGGGCGTCCTCGGCGTAGAGGGTGACCTCGTCGAAGCCGGCGCTCGCGAGCATCGCGCGGACCTCGTCGGCGGTGCGCAGCACGAAGCGGTAGGTGAAGGCGTCGTCGAGGTGGGTGCCGTCGTCGAGCACGAAGTGCAGCGCGGCGTCGAGGCAGCGGCCGTCGAACGCGCGCTGCTCCCAGACGTAGGTGAAGCCGTCGGCGCGGTGCTCGGCGCGGCGCGGCCGGCGCAGCTCGGGGCCGTCGAAGTGCTCGAGGACGAACAGCCCGTCGCAGCACGCGCGCGCGGTGGCGAAGTACTCGCCGAGCGCCGCGTCGTCGAGGACCGCCCACGAGAAGTTCATCGCGATCACGAGGTCGTACGCCCGCTCGCTGCGCGTCCGTACGTCGCCCGCGAGCAAAGTCAGGCGCGCGCGCTCGTCCTCGTCGAGCCCATGATCCGCCGCGTGCGCGAGCACCGCCGCGTCGAGGTCGACGGCGAGGGCCTCGCGCTCGGCGTCGCTCTCGACGAAGCGCGCGCTGGTGAGCGCGGTGCCGGCGAAGTCCTCGCGCAGCGTCTCGGGCTCGCCGCCGACGTGGCGCGCGTAGAGGCGCTCGAGCAGCGCGATGTCGATCTCCGGGCTCTGGACGGCCGCCTCGTAGAGGCGGTGGCGCAGCGCGTTCACGGGCCGGAGGATGGCGCGGGCCCAAGGCCAGGGCGAGGGGGCGCGTCCGAGGCCGCGCGTGCGATACTCTCGCCGCGGGAGGGAGACGATTGCGAGACCTCGCCGGATGGTGCCTCTCGGTCGCGTCGTGGGCCTACCCCGCCGCCGTCCTCGTGGCGTTCGCCGCGTGGGCGGGCGGTCCCCTCACCAGCTTCGGGTTCCTCGTGGTGCTGCTCGCCGGGCTCGCGTGGCCGAGCGTGTACCTGCTCTCGCGCCGGCTGCGCGAGGCCTCCGATCTGGATCGCGCCGAGGCGGACGGCCGCCCCCCGGTGCTCGTGGTGCACGCGTTCGAGCGGACGCGTACGCCGTGGTGGGCCCGCGCGCTGCCGACCCCGGCGTTCTTCCGCGATCTCGACGACGAGCTGCTGGTGCGCGCGCTCCGGCGCGGGCTCGAGCCGGCGGGGCCGGTGGTCTTCGTCGAGCGGCCCGCCCCGCCGCCCGCCTCCGGGCCGATGGCGCTCGCGACCGGACGCGACGAGGCCCACCTCGAGGCGCTCGCCGCGCGCGCGCCGAGCGCGGCGCTGGTGGTCGTCGTGCTCGACGGGACCGACACCACGCGGCGCGAGATCGAGCGGCTCGGCGAGGGCGTCGACGTGCGCCGGGTCGCCCTCGTCGTCCCGCCCCGCGCCGGCGCCGCCTTCTACGCCGCGTACGAGCGCATCCGCGAGGCCCTGCCGGGCCTGCCGGCGCTCAGCCGCGCCGTCGCCGCGGTTCGCTTCGGCGAGGGCACGACCCCGCACCTCGTGGAGGCGGGCGGCGCGAACGCCTCCGCGCGCCGCGCCGCCCTCGGCGCGCCCGATCGCATGCTGAGCCCCCACGAGCGCGGGGCGCCGGCCCCCGCGCCGCCTTCGTGGTCGTGGGCGCTCTCCGCGATCCCGGTCCTGGCCGCCTTCGCTTCCATGTTGCTCACCCCGCGCTTCGCGCAGGCCTACGGCCTGCGGATGTCCTCGGACGACCAGGTCGTGTCGGCCTTGCTCGCGCTCGCGCTCGGGGTCTGGCTGGCCGTCCTCAGCCGCCGCGTGATGCGCCTCGTGCCGGGGAGCGAGCTGCCGTTGATCCTCGTCGCCGCCGGCCCGTGGCTCCTGGGGGAGCTCGCGCGGCTCGGCGCTCCGGCGTGGGGCCTGTCGGACGCGCTCCGCGCCGCGGGGACGTTCGCCGCCGCGTCGGCGCCGCTCCTCTTGGCGGTGGCGTTCGTGCTCGCCGGCGCCTCGTGGATGCGCGTGAGCCCGGGCCGGCGGGTCGCGTTCGCGTGGTTCGGCCTCGCGGCGACGGTCCCGATCCTCACGCTCGCGCTCTCCCTCGCGCCGCTGGGGATCGAGCCCGGCGCGCTCGTCGTCCCCACGCTGCTCTGCGGCCTGGGGCTCGGGGCGGCGACCGTGGCGGCGAGCGGCGACGCGGGCCGGCGTCACGCGCCGCTCTCCGTCGGCAGCGCCGTGGCGGCGACCCTCGCGCTCGCGGGCTGGCTCACCGCCGCGACGCACGGCGAGTGGCACGCGGCGCTCCGCGCGAGCGAGTACACCGCGGCCGCGCACTTCGGAGAGGCGCTCGCGCCGCTCGCTACGTACGACCAGCTCGCCCCGTGGTTCCTGCTGCCGCTGCCGCTCGTGACGCTGGTCGGCCTCCTGTTCGCCGGGCGCGCGACGCGGGCGGCGGCCGCGAGCGCGGCGAGCCTGCTCGTCCTCGCGCTGGCGCTCGTGCTCGTCGGGCGCGCGCACCGCCGGGCGGAGCTCGCGCTGACCGAGCGCGGGCTCCTCGGCGAGGATCGCTTCCTCGCCGCGGCCGGCGCCGCGCTGCTCCCCGGGTTCGAGCTCGCGCCCCTCGCGGACGGTGAGACGCCGCGCGGCCCCGTGGACGTGGTGCTCGACCGCGGCGGCGCCGTCGCCGGCGGGGTGCGCGTCTCGAGCGAGGTGGAGCTCTCGAGCTTCGGCGCGATGGGCACGAGCGCGCTCGCGCGGGCGCTCGGCGATCGGCTGCGCGAGCGCCCCGACGCGCCCGACGCCCGCGTCGCCGTCGCGCCCGACGCCGATGGGCGCGCGCTCGTCGCCGCGTGCCGCGCGGCGTGGGCGCAGGGCGCGCCGCGCGCGGAGCTGATCGGCCGCGGCCCCGAGGGCACGCCGCGCGCGGTCTTCGTCGGGCCTCGGCTCTTCTACGGGGCCGGGGCCCAGGACCGGATCCTCCTCTTCATCGTGCTGCGCGCGGACCGGGTCGAGGTCGCGGACACCGCCGGCTCCCTGATCCAGGTGCCGCGCCTGCCGAACGGCGCGCTCGACGCGGCGCGGCTCGAGGCGGTGCTCCGAGAGCGCCGCCAGTACGAGCCGAACCGCCGCGACGTGACGCTCTCCGTCCAGAGCGGGGCGAGCGCGGGGGACGTGCTCGCCGCCGCCGCGGCGGCGTGGTCGACCGGGCTCGCGGACGTCGGCCTCGACGACGCCCGCCTGTAGCTCGTCCGAGGGCGTGTGAGCGGGGGGCTTGGCCGGCTTCGGCTTTTACGCTACAGCGGCCGGAGCCATGATTCGCGCCAAGATTCTGGGCCTCGGCTCCTATGTTCCGCCTCGCGTCGTGAGGAACGACGAGATCCCCTTCCTCGACGACCAGCACGTGCCGCAGGAGACGCGGCAGACCGAGACGAACGACGAGTGGATCCGCGCCCGCACCGGGATCGAGGAGCGCCGGTACGTCGACACCGCCGCGGGCGTGACGACGAGCGATCTGGCCCTCGAGGCCTCGCGCCGCGCGCTCGAGGACGCGGGCGTCGACGCCAAGGAGATCGACTGCATTATCCTCGGCACGCTCTCGCCGGACATCCACTTCCCCGGGACGGCGGTGTTCCTGCAGAGCAAGCTCGGCATCGACGGCGAGGACGGCTGCGCCTGCTACGACATCCGCCAGCAGTGCAGCGGGTTCGTCTACGGCCTCGAGATGGCCGACGCGTTCATCCGCACCGGCAAGTACCGAAAGGTGCTGCTCGTCGGCGCGGAGCTGCACTCGAACGCGCTCGACTTCACGACGCGCGGTCGCGACGTGATGGTGCTCTTCGGCGACGGCGCCGGCGCGGTGGTGGTCGGGGCGGTCGAGTCCGACGACGAGCGCGAGGGCGTGCTCTACACGCACGCCGCCGCCGACGGCTCGGGCGCGTGGAACCTCTACCTCAAGGTCTTCGACATCTCGAAGAGCCCCATCGTCCACTACGACGCGACGGCGAAGCTCGACGCCGAGCAGCAGTACCCACAGATGGTGGGTAAGAAAGTCTTCTTGCATGCCGTCCGGAACATGGTCGTCGCGACCAACCGCGCGCTCGAGAAGACGGGGCTGACCTGGAAGGACATCGACTGGTTCGTCCCGCACCAGGCGAACCTCCGCATCAACGAGGCGGTCGTCGAGTACGCGGAGATCCCGAAGGACAAGGCCCTCAACACGATCATGTGGTACGGCAACACCACCGCCGCGACGGTGCCGCTCACCATCGATCACTGGCGCAAGGAAGGTCGCGTGAAGAAGGGCGACCTCGTGCTCTCCACCGTCTTCGGCGCGGGCTTCACCTGGGGCTCGGCGATCTTCCGGCTTTGAGGGCGCGCGTCGTCGTCATCGGTGGGGGGATCGCGGGGCTGAGCACCGCGCGCGCGCTCGCGCGCGACCGCGACGTGACGGTGCTCGAGCAGGAGGCGTTCGTCGGGACGCACAGCTCGGCGCGCAACGCGCAAATCTGGTTGCCGGTCGACGATGACCCGACGACCGGTCCGCTCGCGCGCGCGAGCGCGGCCGCGTGGGCGGAGCGGCTCGGCGGCGGCTGGCTCCGCCCCCGCCCCGCGGTGGTCCTGACGGACGCCGAGGGCGCGCGCCGCGTGGAGGCCGGCGCGGCCGCGGGTGATCTCTCGGTCGGCGTGCTCGACGCGGCGGCCCGGCGCCGGCTCGCGCCCGAGGTGGAAGGGGACGACGTCGCCGTCGAGGTGCGAGGCGCGGGGACGTTCGAGCCGAGCGAGATGATCGACGCGCTGCGACGCGACTGCCGCGACGCGGGCGTGCGACTGGCGACCTCGACGCGCGCGGAGCGGGTCGAGGTGCGCGCGGGTCGCGTCGCGGGCGTCGCGCTCGAGGGCGGCGCGCGCCTCGCGGCGGACGAGGTCGTGATCGCGGCGGGCGCCTACGCGGGCCCGCTCGGCGCGGCGGTCGGCGCGGCGACGACGCTCGTGCCGCTCCGCCGTCACCTCGTGGTCCTCGAGGCCCCGCCGACCGCCGCGATGGTGTGGCGCTTCACCGAGGGCGCCGAGGTGTACTGGCGCGCCGAGTCGGGGGGCGTGCTCGCGAGCCCATGCGACGAGGACCCCGTCGCGCCCTCGCTGCCGGCGGCGGATCCGTCCGCCCTCGAGCGGCTCGCCGAGCGGCTCGCGTCCGTGGCGCCCTCGCTCGTCGACGCGCCCGTGCGCAAGACCTGGGCGTGCCTGCGCACCTACGCGCGCGACCGCGAGCTCGTCCTCGGGCTCGATCCGCGCGTCGAGGGCCTCGCGTGGAACGCGGGCCACGGTGGGCGCGGCATGACCGTCGGGCTCGCCGCGGGCGAGCTCTGTGCGCGCGCGCTCCGCGGTGAGGACGATCCGATGCTCCGGCTCATGCGGCCGCATCGCGACGCGCGGGACGTGCGCGCGGCGCCGGAAGGGGCGAGGCTCGGGTGATGGAAGAGACACCGCTCGTCATGCGCGCCCGCGAGCTCGCCCGCGTCGCGCACGCGGACCAGGTCCGCAAGTCGGGCGCGCTGCCGTACTTCACGCACCTCGACGCGGTCGCCTCGATCTGCGCCGCGCACGGGCACGACGACGAGGCGACGGTCGCGGCCGCCTACCTGCACGACCTGCTCGAGGACCAGCCCGCGTTCGGGCCACGCCTGCGCGCGGAGATGCCGCCGCACGTGATCGCGATCGTCGAGGTGCTCACCGAGCCCAAGCTCGACGCGCGCGGGCTCAAGCGCGACAAGCGCGAGCGCTTCCGCGACTACCTCGCGCAGCTGCGCGCCGATCGGGAGCCGGCGCGCGCCGCCGTCCCCGTGAGCTGCGCCGACAAGATCCACAACTTCACCAGCCTCGCCGAGGCGCAGGCCGCGGGCGACGACCTGCTCGGGCGGCTGCGCACGCGCCCCGGCGATCAGCGCGAGCAGATCGCGGCGCTGCGCCCGCTCTACGCGCGGCACGCGAGCGCGGCGCTGCTCGCCGCCTTCGACGAGGCGACCGCGCGGCTCGAAGAGACGATCGCGCGCTGGCTGCCGACCCGCGCGGTGGAGATCGCGGCGCAGGCGCACGTCGGTCAGCTCGACAAGGGCGGCGCGCCCTACCTCGAGCACCCGCTCCGGCTGATGCTGCGCGCCGAGACACCCGCGGAGAAGCTCGTCGCGGTGCTCCACGACGTGGTCGAGGACAGCGCGTGGACCCTCGAGGCGCTCGCGCGGGAGGGGTTCTCGAGCGAGGTGCTCGCGGCGCTCGAGCGGCTCACGCGCCTCGAGGGCGAGCCGTACGAGGACTTCATCGAGCGCGTCGCGGAGCACCCGCTCGCGCGTCGCGTGAAGCTCCTCGACCTCGCCGACAACGCGGACCTCTCGCGCATCCCGGCGCCGAGCGAGAGCGACCGAGCGCGCGTCGAGAAGTACCGGCGCGCGATCGCGCGCCTCGAGGAGACGAAATGAGCAGCACCTCCCCGGCCACGCTCGTCGAGCGGGCCGCCAACCTCGAGGCGGCGCAGGTCGACATCCGCGCGCTCGCCGCCGGGGCCGATCGCGAGACCCTCGAGGCGGCGCTCGCCGAGGCGATGGAGCGTCACGAGGTCGACGCCGCGGCGAACCTCGCCCTCGCGGTGCTCTCGCTCGGCGGCACGCCGCCCGCGGACGTGGTCGAGCACCTCTACCCGGACGTCGCCGACGAGCGCGCGGGCAACGTGCTCCTCGCCACGCACCCCGAGCGCGCGGCAATCTTCGAGCGCCTCTTCGCGTCGCGGAGGCCCGATCGCTACCAGCTCGCGATGGCCGCCGCGCTCTACGTGCACCTCGGCCTCCCCGAGACGCCGCTCCTCGTCGAGCTGTTGCGCCGCCTCGCGCGCAACAAGAGGGACTGGGTCGGCGCCTACTGGGCCGAGCAAGCGGCGTTGCGGGTGACCGACGCGCAGGTGCACGCCATGTACGAGTTCACCGACCGCAAGGTCGCGAAGGACCCGAAGCTCTTCGAGGAGCTCGGCGCGGCGCCGACGTTCGAGTCGCTGCGCGCGGAGCGGAGCAAGGTGCTCGCGTCGGGTTTCACGGCGCGCCGCGCGCAGCCCAAGGTGGGCCGCAACGATCCTTGCCACTGTGGCAGCGGGAAGAAGTACAAGAAGTGCTGCGCCCAGAGCGAGGAGCGCGCGAGCCTGTCGCCCGTCGCGGGGCTCACGATACGCGAGTATCGCAAGCGCCTGCACGAGTTCCTCGACGCGAAGGCCCTGCTCTCGCAGCACCCGGCGGACCTGGCTGGGCTGCCGTTCGAGGAGCTCGCGGTCGAGCAGCTCGACGCGGTCTTCCAGGTCTTCGTCGAGTGCGAGCGCCTCGAGCTCGCCGAGCGCGTGCTGGCCCTCCTCTTGGCGCGCCCCGAGCTGACGGACGAGGAGCGCGACAACGTGCGCTCCTTCTTGGTGGGCTTCGCGCACGACTGGGGGCACGAGGAGCTCGTGGCGCGTCACGTCCCGCTGTTCCTCGACCCGTCGAAGGTCCCGCCCTACGTCAAGCTCGGCCACTCGCTGCGCCACCCCGACGAGCGCGTCCTCGATCTGCTCGAGGCCGAGTGCCGCGCGTACGTCGTCGACGGCGGCCGGCCGCCCGTCGATCTCGCCTACGAGCTGCTCGCCACGCACCCGGCGCTCGGCATCCTGCTCACGCGCGGCACGCTCGACGCGGCGTTCCCCGAGGACGGCTGGCGCCTGCTCGACGAGCTCGAGTGGGCGCGCGACAAGCTCGGCGCGCCGCCGAACGACCCGTACTGGGCCGCGTGGGAGACGATGCTCGGCGCGAAGCAGCTCGCCAAGGCGAGCGACGAGGAGAAGGACGAGCTGCGCGCGGAGCTCGAGCGCTGGCGGCATCAGGCCGAGGAGGCTCGCGCGCAGGCGCAGCTCCTGGTCCGCGAGCTCGGCAAGCACCAGGACGAGCTCTCCGAGCTCGAGGCGCGCGCCGCCGAGGCGGAGGCCCTGGCGAAGGAGCGCGCAAGCCTCGTGGACGCCGACGAGCAGCGCCGTCAGGACGCCGCGGCGCGCGAGCTGCGGCGCAAGATCCGCGAGCTCGAGGAGCGCATCCGCGAGGGTCAGGCGGAGCGCGCGGACCTGCGCCGGCGTGCGCAGGACGCCGCGCACGGCGCGGGCACGGCGACGGCCGAGGTGGGCCGCGTCTCCGCCCCGCCCGCGCAGGACGAAGATCCGGGGCAGGAGCTCTCCTCGCACGGCCTGCGCATCCCGGTCTGGACGGACAAGGCCCGCGGCTCGCTCGACAAGCTCCCTGCCAAGGTCGCGAGCGCCGCGATCGCCACCGCGGGCGCGCTCGGCGCCGGCCGCCCCGAGGCGTGGCGGCACGCCAAGCAGCTCGAGGGCCTGCACGGCCTCTGCTCTGCCCGCGTCGGGATCCACCACCGCCTGCTCTTCTGGATGGAGGAGGACGGAGTCCTCGAGGTCGACGAGGTGCTCACGCGCGAGAGCCTCGACCGCGCCCTCGCCGCGCGCCGCTAGCGCGCGAGGGACGCCGCTCGGGAGGTCGCGTTCCTCCCGAGCCCGGGCCGTCAGCGGCGGCGGCGGAGCCGGCGCAGCGCGAGGCCGACGACGAAGAGGAGGGCGAGCGGCGCGCCGCGAGACGGCCGCCCGTCGATCCGGCAGCCGCAGCCGCCCGAGAGGCCGCCCATGTCGGGGTCCGCGCCCGCGTCGCCGGTCATCACGGCGCCGTCTCCGATCACGTCGCCGCCGGCGTCCGGCCCGACGACGCCGCCGTCGCCGGCGCCGCCGTCCGCGTCCGCGCCGCCGTCCACGCCACCGTCGGGCATGGCGCAGCCGGGGATCGCGTCGTGGGCGCACGCGTTCGCCTCGCAGCGATCGGCGGTGCACTCGTCGCCGTCGTCGCAGTCCGCGTCGGCGACGCAGCAGCCCTCGATCGGGTCGCTCTCGCAGGACGCGGTCAGCGAGTTGCAGGTGTTCGTGGTGCACTCGTCGTCGTCCGCGCACTCCGCGTCGTCGAGGCAGCAGCCCGCGAGCGGCGAGCTCTCGCAGCGGTTGGTCGCGAGGTCGCACGTGTCGAGCGTGCAGGTGTTGCCGTCGGCGCAGTCACCGTCGCTGACGCAGCACCCCTCGATGCGGGTGGAGCCGCAGTCGCCGCTCGCGCCGTCGCAGACGTCCACGGTGCACGCGTCCCCGTCGTCGCAGTCGGCGTCGGCGGAGCAGCAGCCCGGGACCGGGAGCGAGAGGCAGCGGTTCGTCGCGGCGTCGCACGCGGCGGTCACGCAGGCTCCGGCCGCGGTGCAGTCGGCGTCGACGGCGCAGCAGCTCGAGATCGGCGCGCTCGTGCAGCGGCCGCCGGGCCCCGTGCAGGAGTCGGCGGTGCAGACGTCGCCGTCGTTGCAGTCGCCGTCGACGTTGCAGCAACCGGGCACGGGGACGCTCGCGCAGCCGCCGGGCTCGGCGCACATGTCCGTCGTGCAGAGGTTGCGGTCGTCGCAGCTGAGCGCGGTGCCCATGCGGCACGTCCCGCTCGTGCACGTCTCCATCCCGTTGCACACCATCCCGTCCGGACAGGCGGTGCCGTTCGGGGCGAGCATGTCCGGCGGGCAGGCGCCGCTCATCCCGTCGCACGCCTCACCCGGGTCGCACGCGCCGGTGCCGGCCCGACACGTCGTGCCCGCGGGGAGGCGCGCGTCCGCCGGGCACGCAGGGTCCATCCCCGTGCACTGCTCTTCGAGGTCGCACGCGCCGACGGAGACGCGGCAGGTGCGCCCCGCCTCCGTCATCCGGTCCGGCGGGCAGCTCACGGTGAGGCCGCTGCAGAACTCGAGGTCGTCGCAGACGCCGGCCGCGAATCGGCAGATGGTGCTCGACGACGCGAGCACGTCGGCGGGGCAGCTCGCGCTCGAGCCGGTGCAGGACTCGGCGACGTCGCAGACCCCCGCCGCGGCGCGACACACCTGCGACGAAGGCCGGAACGCGTCGGCGGGGCAGCTCGCGCTCGAGCCGGTGCAGGACTCGGCGACGTCGCAGACCCCGGCCGAGGCGCGGCAGACCTGCGTGTCGGGCTGGAACCCATCCGTCGGGCACGTGGCGCTCGCGCCGGAGCACGTCTCGGCGACGTCGCAGACGCCGGCGGAGGCGCGGCAGACGAAGCCGTTCGGGCGCAGGGTGTCGCTCGGACAGTCTGGGCTCGATCCGGTGCAGCTCTCGGCGAGGTCGCAGCCACCGCCCGAGGGCCGGCAGACCTGCGTGGCGGGGAGGAGCTGGTCCATGGGACACATCGTGCTCGCCCCGTTGCACGTCTCGGCGACGTCGCACACGCCGGCAGAGGCGCGGCAGACGAAGCCGCTCGGTCGGCGGGTGTCGCCCGGGCAGGTCGGGCTCGATCCGGTGCAGGTCTCGGCGACGTCGCAGCCGCCCGCCGAGGGCCGGCACACGTCGGTGCTCGGGCGGAGCTCACAGAGGTCGTTGCAGCACGACGACGGGTCGGTGTTCGCGGCGCCGTTGTCGCACGTCTCGAAGCTCTCGGTGATCCCGTTGCCGCAGACCTGGCCGAGGGTGAACGAGAGGTCGTCGATCCAGTACTGGTCCACCGTCCCCGTGGTGATCTGGCGCACCTCGCACCGATCGATCAGCCCGGCGACGATCGAGAGCGGGTCGGTCAGCCCGACCCCCTGGTCGGCGCGCGGCGCGATCGACGCCGTCCCGACCGAAGCGCCGGCCGGGTCGAAGCACTCGAGCACCAGCCCGCCCTGCCCGACCTCGATCGCGCTGATCGAGACGTTGCTCACCGGGTTGATGAAGCGCCATCGGATCAAGGCGCGGTGCGGCGAGGGCTGGAGCGCGTGGGGCGAGGACGTGGCGGTCGCGTGCGCGACCGCGGTCGGCGCGCCGCTGGCGCTCGAGAACGTCGCGACGCCCCACTGCCGATACTGCGCGCTGATCGGCGTCCCCGCGGGCACGCCGGCGCCGGCCGGATACGTGTCGAAGTTGACCGTGCGAGTCTGCGCGTGCGCCGACGCCGCACCGAGAACTACGAACGAAACCAGCCAGACGACGCTGGCGTCCCAAACCCATTTCCCCATGCGCCGAGCGTACACGCGATGCGCGCAGTCGACAGCGGAAAAATTCTCAAAACCTGGAATCTCGCGCTCGAGACCCCAGCTGGAGGTTTGGCGCCGCTCAGCTTCCGGGACGGCAGGTCACGGTGATCTGCGTCTCGCGGTGGAGCCACTCCCACACGCGGATCTGGTACGCGCCGGGCGCGAGCTCGCGGGTGATGCGCGCGTTGGTGCCCTCACCCGAGTCGCTGTCCTCCGCGAGGACGTTGCCCGCCTGGACGATCGCCATCTGCGCGTCGTTCGACGAGGTGGCGTCGCAGGTGTACGTGCCGCCCGCGGTGATCACGAGGTTGAGGTGGACGTGGCCCCTGGGCGGCTCGGCCGCCGGGACGGGGACGGTGAGCGCGGTGCCGAGGGGCAGGAGCGCGCCGTCGGCGGCCATCTGGACCGGCGCGGCGGGCGCGCAGGTGACGGTGATCTGCGCGGCGCGGTGCTGCCACTCCCACACGCGCACGACGTACGCGCCGGGCGCGAGCACCCGCACGATGCGCGAGTTCACGCCCTCGCCCGAGTCGCTGTCCTCCACGAGGACCGCCCCGTTCTGGAGCAGCGCCATCTGCGCGTCGAGCGACGAGGTCGCGTCGCACTGGTAGTTGCTCTCGGCCGGGATGGAGAGGGCGAGCTCGACCTGTCCGGCCGGGCCCTCTCCGGCGGGGACCTCGACGGTCACGGGCGTGCCGAGCAGCAGGGCGCTCGGGTTGGCCGGCGCCGCAGGCGCGGGGACGCACGTCACGGTGATCGACGCGTCGCGCCCGCGCCACTCCCAGACGCGCAGCGTGTAGGCGCCGGGATCGAGCTGGCGCGTGATCATCGCGTCGTAGCCCTCGCCCGAGTCGCTGTCGCGCGCGAGCTCGTTCGTGCCCATGAGGAGCGCGAGCTCGGCGTCGCGCACCTCGCCCCCGCCGACGCCGTGCGCGGTGCACTGGTAGTTGCCGGGCGCGGTGACGCTGAAGTCGATCGACACGGCCGCGGACGCCGGCTCGGCGCCTTGCGCGGCCGGGGCGATCGTCACGGTCGCGGGCGAGCCGATCGCCACCCGCGGCGCGGGCGGCGGGGGCGGGGGTGGGGGCGGCCCCGAGGAGTCGTCTCCGCCTCCGCACGCGCCGATCACGAGCAGCCCGAGCACCCAAGCGAGCCTTCGTTCCATCACGTCCGCCTCCTTGCCAGCGTCCCCGCCGAGCGTGCGCGACTCTAACCCGGGGAGAGTCGGAGAGGGGACACGGTTCACATCTCCGCGCGGGCGCTCGCGCGGCGTCGCAGCTGCGCCTCGGACCAGCGCAGCGCCTGCTCGAGCGACGCGCAGACCTCGTGGGGCACGGGGTGCGACACGACGAGCATCACGGTGCTCAGCACGAAGCGGAACGCGGCGCTCCGGAACACGAGCGCGGTGCCCAGGCACGTGTGGCCGAGCCGCCGCGAGTTGGCCTCGAGCCACTCGCTCGCGCGCCGGCGCATGTAAGGCGTCGCGCGCGCCGCCTCGGAGTTGTCGAACACCACCACGTACGGCTCGCCGCGCGCCAGGCACTCCTCGGCCTTCGCGATGAACGCGTCGACGTCGGCGTCGGCGGGGATCCCGATCGTGCGGAAGACCACGATCGGCCACCGGCTCTCGTCGCACTCGATCCCGTCGCGCGCCATGCGTCGCCCCCGCTCGTCTCGTACCACGGCTCGCCCACGAAGCGCTTTACAACCGCGCCGCGGCTGGTCGATATGGGCGGTCATGCCCGTGCGCCCCGAGGATCTCGACCGCGCGATCGCGCGCTCTCGCGCCGCGCTGCTCCGCGCGCAGCGCCCCGACGGCTCGTGGGACGAACGCTCCGACGTCGGCCCGGCGTCGACCGCCAACGTGCTCGTCGCGCTCGACCACGCGGGCCTGCTCCCCGCGACCGAGCGGGCGGCCGGGGCGCGGTGGCTGCGCGCGCAGCAGCGCGAGGACGGCTCGTTCCGCGCGCACCCGCACGCGGCGGCGGGCGACGTCTCGGTGACCGCGCAGTGCTACGCGGCGCTGTCGCGCTCGCCGGAGCCGGCCGATCGCGCGGCGGCGAGCCGCGCGTGGGGCTTCGTCGCGGCCCACGGCGGGGCCGACGAGCTGCTCGTGCGCATGGGCGCCGGCGACGTCGCGGCGGTGTGGCTCGCGCTCGCCGGGGAGCTCGCGCCGGGGCGCCTCCCGGACCCGGGCCTCGCGTGGTGTCTGGCCGACCCGCTGGTCGAGGCGATGAGCCGCCGCTTCCACTTCGGCGTGGTGATGGGCGCGCTCCAGCTCTCGCTGATCGCCAAGCGGCTGCGCGGCGACTTCGGCGCCGACGGGAGGCGCCGCTCGTGGCTCGACGAGAGGGCGTGCGCGCGCGCGCTCGAGCTCCTCGCGACGTTCCAGAACCGCGACGGGAGCTGGAACTCGAACACCGTGCAGACCGCGCTCGCGATCCCGGCGCTGCTCGCGGCCGGGCTGCGCACGAGCGACCCGCGCGTCCAGCGCGCGGTGCGCTGGCTGCGCTCGCGGCGCGTCGAGACCCCCGACGGCATCTGGTTCGACGTGTTCTCGAGCGACGTGTGGTCGACCGCGTTCACCGTGCGCGCGCTGCTGCTCGCCGGCGTGGCGCCGACGGATCCGCGGATGGTGCGCGCGATCGAGTGGCTCCTCGACGCGCAGCTCGTCGAGCCGATGCCGCGCGTGAACAACCGCAAGCCCTCGGCGGTGCGCACGGGGGGCTGGCCGTTCCAGACCGGCAACGAGACGATGGCCGACTGCGACGACGCGGGCATCGTGCTGAGCGTGCTCGGGATGGTCGTCGACGACGTCGAGCCGGCGCTCGCCGCGCGCATCCGCGAGTCGATCCGGCGCGCGCGCGAGTGGCTGTCCGACATGCAGAACCCGGACGGAGGCTGGGCGGCGTTCGTGTGGAACACGCCGGGCGAGCGCCCGAGCGGCTACACGCTCTTCTCGAAGGTCCCGAGCATCCCGCCGGACAGCCTCGTCGCGTCGATGCGCGCGTTCCTGTCGCCGCCGCCCGAGCTCGGCGACCCATCGACCGAGGACCTCACCGCGCGCGTGCTGCACGGCCTGGGCTCGGTCGGCGCCGACACGCGCGACCCGGACGTCGCCGCCGCGCTGCGGTTCCTGCGCACGCACCAGACCGAGGCGGGCGGCTTCTGGGGCCGCTGGGTCTGCAATTACCTCGCGTCGACGAGCTACGTGCTCGGCGCGCTCGCGCGCGTGCGCGAGGACGTGGAGGAGGCGTACGTGCGCGACGCGGTCGCGTTCGTGCTCGACAAGCAGAACCCGGACGGTGGCTTCGGCGAGTCGACCCAGAGCTACGTCGATCCCGAGCGCGCGTTCCCCGCGCCGAGCACCGTGCCGTTGACCGCGCTCGTGGTGCAGGGCCTCGTCGAGGTCGGCGACCACGGCCACCCGCAGGTCGCGCGCGCGGTCGAGTTCCTGATCGCCAACCAGCGGCCCGACGGGAGCTGGCCCAACGACGACTACGTCGCGACCAACATCCCGCCCGACGGCTTCTACGTCTACGACGGGGCGGCGCACCACATGCCGCTCGAGGCGCTCGCGCGCTACGCGCGGCGGCACGAGCAGCCGCCGCTCGAGCCGGCGGAGCGCTTCGGTCGCTGGTCGAGCGCCGAGCTCCAGGCGTGGCGCGCGCGCTGCGATCCGACGGCCGACGCGGTGGCCGAGGCGCTCTACGCGAGCGGCGACGTCGCCGCGATCAACGCGCTCTGTGCGGCGATCCTGAAGAACGACGCCCCGGTCCCGGACGGCCTCCCGCCCGCGGCGCAGCGCTTCTTCGAGGACACGGCCGCGCTGCCCGCATGGGCCGACGCGGCGAAGATCGCCCGCGCGCAGGAGCTCTTCGCTCAGGACGGCGTCTACGTCACGTTCGGGCTCTTCTGCTCGTCGCTGCCGCAGGCGTACTGCGCCGGACACGGGGCGCAGGTGCTGCTCGAGACGGGGCAGCTCCTCGACCGCACGCGCGAGCGCATCTTCGAGACCGCGCAGTTCCTCTTCGACGTGCTCGACGTGGGCGGCCTCGCGACCGCGGGCCGCGGGATCCGCTCGGCGCAGCGCGTGCGGCTGATGCACGCGGCGGTGCGGCGCCTGATCCGACACCACGGCGGCTGGGACGCGGCGAGCTTGGGCGAGCCGATCAACCAGGAGGACCTCGCGGGCACGCTGATGACCTTCGGCGTCGTGACCTACGAGGCGGCGCG
Source organism: Sandaracinaceae bacterium (assembly GCA_019637095.1). Taxonomy (GTDB): domain Bacteria; phylum Myxococcota_A; class Polyangia; order Polyangiales; family Sandaracinaceae; genus JACKEC01. The sequence continues at coordinate 77,924 of JAHBWG010000037.1, forward strand.
GCGGCTCGGCGTGAAGTGGAGCCGCGCGGACGCCGAGGCGTGGATCCACCACTGGAACGTGGTCGGTCACCTCCTCGGCATCGAGCACGACGCGTTGCCCCGCGATCTCGACGACGCGCAGGATCTCATGGAGGCGATCCGGCAGCACCAGTGGCGCCGGACCCGCACCGGCCGCGCGCTCGCGCGCGCGCTCGTCGACGCGATGCAGGAGCTCTTCACGCGCGACGTGCCGGCGCTGAACGGGCTCACGCCGACGCTGATCCGCCACCTCGCGGGCGATCACTGCGCCGACCTGCTCGGCGTCGGGGCGCCGGATTGGACGCGGCTGCTCGTCGCGGCGCTCACGGTGGCGACGCGCGCGATCGACGTCGAGGATCGCGAGGGCTGGCTCGAGACGCAGCTCGGCCGCGTCACCTCGCGCGCGATGCGCTTCATCACCAAGGTGGAGCGCCGCCACAAGGGCGCGCCGTTCCGGCTCCCCGACTCGCTCCGCAGCGCGATCGACGCCGCCGGATGACGCCTCGCGCTCGCGGATCGGCGGTGCCGAGGCGAGCGAGCGCCCGCGGTGCGCCCGGACGGCGCGCTCGCGCTACGCTCGCCTCCGGCAGACGATGAGGGGCTCCGCCGACGACGAGCCGATCACGCAGCGGATCGGCGCGCTCGAGGAGGGCGCGCGGGCGCGCGTCGAGGGCGTCGTGCGCGCGGCGGCGGCGCCGCTGCGCTCGCCGCTGCTGGACCGCGCGTGCGTCTACTGGGAGGTGCGCGCCGGGCTCGGCGACGCGCCCGAGCGCCGCGAGGCGAGCGTCTTCTGGCTCGAGGACGGGACGGGGCGCCTGCTCGTGAGGGGCGACGCGATCGACGTGGACGTGCGCGCGCAACGTGCCCAAGAGATCTTGACGACGGTCGCCTCGGACCACCAGGCGCTCTCCGAGGCGCTGCGCGTGATCAAGGAGGATCTCAAGCGCGCCGGCGGCGCAGAGGCCAAGCGCCTGCAGGCTCGCCGCGCGCAGCTCGCCGGCGTCGTCACGTTCCTGCTCGCGGTGCGCGCGCACGCGCGCGGGAAGGTCCACCTCGGCGGCTCGACGCTCGCGCAGCAGGCGCGTTGGATCGAAGCGAACGCGCCGAAGGAGCGGCCCGCCGAGGGGGCGGCGACGATCCGCATGGCGGTGGATCGTTACGAGGTGGTGCTCGCGGACGGAGACCGCGTGGTCGCCGAGGGCGTCGTCGCCACGGAGCCCGTGCCCGTGGGCCTCGTCCCGGGCGGAGGCTACCGCGAGCAGCCGACGGCGCGCGTGCTCGGCCCGGGCTCCTCCGGGCTCGTGCGCGTGCTCGGCGTCGGCGCGAGCCGCCCCGAGCCGCCGGAGCCCGTGCGTGCGGGCGCTCCGCCGGCCTCGCGCGGCGCGCGATCGGGGAAGCGGCAGGGCAGGGCGGGCGGAGCGGCCGCGGCCCGCGAGCCCGACCCGCGGCGGTTCGAGCGCGGGGTGCTCGCCACGCTCGTGCTCGTCGCGCTCGCGGCCGTCGCGGCGTGGCTCTTCGCGCGCGCCTGAGCGCGCGGCGGTCATCACGCGCCGGCGATCACGCGTCGAGCATGAAGCGCGCGACCGCGGAGAGGAGCGCGTCGAACTGTGGCATCCCGAAGTTCGAGCCGGTGCGCAGCCAGTCCACGTGTCGAGGGTGCAGGCCCGGCCCGTGGAAGTGGCCCATCACGTCCATGTGATCGGCGTAGGCCGCGTGGATGACCTCTTCCCAGATCTGCGAGAGCGCGGGGACCATGGCGTCGTTGTCGCTCGCGCGCGGGACGGCGCCGAAGGCGTCGAGGAGCACGCGGCGCTGCGCGGGCGTCGGCGCGTACGCGCGGCTCGACGGCGTGGTCGAGGCCAAGAGGTGGAGCGCGCGGTAGATCCCGTACTGGGCGTGCCAGAACGGCTTCACGCCGAAGTCGCGCTGGCGCCCGAGGCTCGGCGGCGGAGCCATCGCCACCACGCTCCCGCAGCGCACGTGCGAGGCCGGCGTCGCGACCGCGTTGACGACGTCCATCGCCTCGGGGCTGAGCTGCGGCAAGAGCGCCTGGTCCTCGTAGGCCTTGTCGAAGAACGCCTGCAGCCGCAGCCGGCGCTCCGTGTCGAAGTCCTTGAGCACTTGCTTGTAGACCTGGTCGGCCACGCCGCCGGACGCCCAGGAGAAGGCGCCCGTGCTCGCGAGCGCGCCACCGAGCGAGAGCAGCACGGGCAGCGGCACGCTCCCGAAGCGGATCGTCGCGACGGTGACCATCGAGAGCAATCGCAATATTCGTTGACCGAGCAAGCTCGTGAAGAACGCCGCCGTGGGCGTGCCGCGGTGAGGGGTCGCGAGCGTCACGACGGAGCGGATGTCCGGCAGCACGCGCTCGCGCCCGGGCAGCTCGAGCCCCCGCGAGGCGAGCAGGCGCGCGTCGAGCCCGCCCGTCGAGTGGCCCACGAGGTGGATCGCCTCGCCCGGCTGCCGGTGCGCCTCGACGTGCTCGAGCAGGCGCGTCGCGCGCGCGAGGATCGAGCTCGTCGGCAGCGTGTCGAGCGGGTGGACGACCGCGTCGTGCCCGGCGGCGCGCAGGCGCGCCTCGAGCACCTCCTTGAAGTGCGAGAAGTAGACGAAGTCGCCGAGGTTCGTGAACCCGAAGAAGCCGGGCACGAGGAAGACTCGGTGGGCCACCATCGCCGTTCACCCTCGCAAGACACGAGGCGCAGGGCAAGTCTGCTGCCCTGCGTCGCGCGTGAGCGCGCGAGTGCTCTCTCTAGCTAGCTAGCGCGTCAGCGCGCGAGCGCGGCCAGCGCCGCGCCGTCGAGCCGCCACGTCGTCCACTCGTCCATCGGCGCCGCGCCCAGGCTCCGGTAGAAGCCGATCGCGAGCTCGTTCCAGTCGAGGACCGTCCACTCGAAGCGGGCGCACCCGCGGTCGAGCGCCACGCGCGCGAGCTCGACGAGCAGCGCGCGCCCGATCCCGGCGCCGCGGTGCCGCGGCCGCACGAAGAGATCCTCGAGCCAGAGCCCGCGCCGCCCGCGCCACGTGGAGTAGGTGTGGAAGAAGAGCGCGAAGCCGGCCGCCTCGCCGTCGAGCTCGGCGATCAGGCACTCGAACGGCGGCGAGGGCTCCGCGAGCTGCGCGGCGAGCGTGGCCTCGGTCGCCTCGACCGCGTCCGGCTCGCGCTCGTAGGCGGCCAGCTCGCGGACGAGCGCGAGGATCGTCGCGGCGTCGGCCGGGGTCGCGAACCGGATCGCGGCCAAGTCAGTTGCAGGCCAGGATGCGCCGCACGCCGCTCAGCGAGTGCGACAAGAGCGCGTCGCGCGCCACCCCGCCGCCCACGCACGCGAGGTAGAGCGGCTGGTTGTGCACGTACACGATGCGCACGGCGACCTCGGCCCCCCGCAGCAGCGGCGGCAGCGGGATGCCGAGGATGCTCCGCGCCCAGAGCGGCGCGATCGCGGAGAGCTCGCGGCAGACGGCGGGGTCGCCCGCCGCCGAGAGCGTCAGGCCATCGTCGTCGGCGAGGACCAAGGCCTCGAGGCGCCCGCGGTCGCGGACGTGCTCGAGCTGGAAGCCGAGCGCGAGGTCGCGGTGCAGGCTGCGGCGGGTGCGTCGCTCTTCGAACGGGATCATGCGTGTCTCACCGGGGGTTGTGTGATCCAATGTAGGATAGAAGAGTACAGACGGTCCCCACCGAGACGCAAACAATCGGCGGGCTGGGCGTGCTAGAACGCGAGCGACGATGGGCCTGCGCGAGGTGCTCGACACGCATCGGGTGGTCGTCTGCGTCGGATGCGGCGGAGTCGGCAAGACGACGACCGCCGCGTCGCTGGCGTTGCACGCGGCGATGAGCGGCAAGCGCGTGCTGTGCCTGACGATCGACCCCGCGCGCCGGCTCGCGAACAGCCTCGGGCTCGACGAGATGACGCGGGACGAGCAGGTGGTGCCGGCCGCGCTGTTCGCGGAGAAGGGGCTCGCGCTCGAGGGCGAGCTGTCCGCGATGATGCTCGACACGAAGAGCACCTTCGACGATCTCGTGCGGCGCTACGCGTCCAAGCCGGAGATCGCCGAGCGCATCATCGGCAACAAGGTCTACGAGTACCTCAGCGGCTCGCTCGCGGGCACGCAGGAGTACATGGCCATGGAGAAGCTCCACGCCGTGCGCTCGGACGCGCGCTACGACCTGATCGTGCTCGACACGCCGCCGACGTCGAACGCGCTCGACTTCCTCGACGCGCCCGAGCGGATGGCGGATCTCGTCGACTCGCCCGCGATGCGGTGGTTCGTCCAGGCGTTCGAGGGCGCCGGGAAGTTCTCGTTCAACCTCGTCGGCAAGGGCGCGGCGTTCCTCCTGCGCGGCCTCTCCAAGTTCACGGGCACCGGGTTCCTCGAGGTGCTCGCGGAGTTCATCACCGACTTCAACGATCTGTTCGGTGGCTTCCGCCAGCGCGCGAACGAGGTCGCGCAGGCGCTGCGGAGCGACGACGTCGCGTTCGTCATCGTGACCAGCCCGAACCCGCTCGCGATGGACGAGGCGATCTTCTTCGCGCGCCGGCTCGAGGAGCAGCAGATGAAGCGCGACGCGTTCGTCATCAACGGGATGCGCGCGCTCTTCGCGGAGCCCTCGCTCCAGGAGGCGGAGCTCGCCGCGCTCGTCGCGCCGCACCTGCCGCCGGACGTCGACGCGCGCCGCGCCGTGAAGCGGATGCGCCGCGCGGTCGACGACGCGCGCACCCAGGCGATCGCGGACCGCATCCAGGCCGAGCACCTGCGGCAGCGCGTCGGTCGCGATCTCACCTTCGTCGAGGTGCCGTACTTCGAGGAGGACGTGCACGACCTCGCCTCGCTCGGGCGCGTCGCCGCGTACCTCACCGGCGACGAGACGATGCCGACGGTGATCGCGTAGGCGAGCTCGTCAGGTCTCGGCGCGACGTGCCGTCCACGCGTCGTGCGCGGCGCGCCAGCGGCGCACGCGCGCGCCGGGGAGCCCCGCGCGGAGCTTCGCGAGCACGTCCTTCTGCTTCTCGCCCCGCGCCGCGCGCAGCTCCTCGCGGTGCCGCGCGCGCAGCGCCTCGCGCAGCTCGTCGAGGTCGATCTCGAGCAGGCCGGCGAGCTCGGCCGCGCGCCGCCAGCGGCCCTCCGCGACGTGCGCGGTCAGCTCTCGGTGGAGCCCGCCCAGCTCCTCGACCCGCCCCATGAAGTCTCGCTCGGTCATCGCTCGCCTCCCGCGCGTCCGATATCAGCGGCGCGCGCGAGGCGGCAAGAAACCGGCGGAGCGACCCATGCCGACCCGCTGATACTCAATGCGGTCCGTATGGACCGATCACGTACGGGTCGGGCGTCGCCTTCGCGGCCGCGATCAGCTCCGCCGCGCCGCGCTCGAGCTGGAGCTCCGCGAGCTCGACGCCCATCCGCGCGGCGCGCTGGAGGCGCGCGGCGTGATCCGGCGCGTCGACGTAGCCGTCGACCGACGCGGTCAGGAGCGACTCTCCGTCGACCGAGCCGACCATCCCGTCGATGCGCATGCGCGTCTCGCCGTCGTCGTCGAAGCGGGCATACGCCGCGATCGGCGTCGTGCAGCTCCCGGCGAGCCGCCCGAGGTAGGCGCGCTCCGCCTCCACGGCGAGCCGCGTCGCGCGGTGCTCGAGCGGGGCGAGCAGCGAGAGCAGCTCGCGCGCCTCGAGCCGCCCTTCGATCCCGAGCGCGCCCTGACCGACCGCGGGCAGCGACGTGTCGTGCGGGATCGTCCAGTGCGGGACCTCGAGCCCGAGCCGGCGGATGCCGGCGGCCGCGAGGACGATCGCGTCGTACTGCCCCTCCTCGAGCTTGCCGAGCCGCGTTCCGACGTTGCCGCGGCAGACCGCGAAGCGCAGGTCCGGGCGCGCGGCGCGGAGCTGGCAGCTGCGCCGGAGCGAGCTCGTGCCGACGATGGCGCCCTTCTTCAGCTCGTGGAGGGCGATCCCGGTCGGGCTCACCAAGACGTCGTGCGGGTCCTCGCGCGAAGGCACGCAGATCAGCCCGAACCCGTCGCCGAGCACGTCCGGCACGTCCTTCATGGAGTGCACGGCGAGGTCGGCGCGCCCGTCCGCGAGGGCCGCCTCGACCTCGTTGATGAACAGGCCCTTGCCGCCGATCTTCGCGAGCGGGGTGTCGAGCACCACGTCGCCCTTGGTCACGACGTGGACCTCCTCGATCGTCACGTCGGGCGCGTGCTCGCGGATCCGCTCTGCGACCCAGCGCGTCTGCGCGAGGGCGAGCGGGCTCTTGCGGGTGGCGATGCGGATCGTGCGCGTCATGAAGCCTTTCCTCGGGTCGCCGGCTCGAGCACCGTCGGCGAGCGGTTCGCGGCGGCGTCGCCGGACGCCGCGCCTTCGTCCTCGTCGCCCGGCTCGAGGTCGAACAGGCGCCGCGTCGTCTCGACGAGCGCGTGCCCGTCGGCGGTGCCGGTGCTCGCCTTCAGCTCCGCGATCGCGCGGTGCACGAGCTTGTTCGTCATCGCGTCGAGCATCTTGTCGAGCGAGCGGCGCTCGGCCTCGCCGATCCCGTTCAGGCGGGGCAGCGTGCGCTCGAGCTCGGACGCGAGCACGCCGCGCACCTTCCGGCGCAGCCCGACGATCGTCGGCTTGAGCGCGCCCGAGCGCCGCCACGCCTCGAACTCCTCGACCTCCGCGCGCACGATCTGCTCGGCGCTCACCGCCGCGCGCCGCCGCTCGCCGAGGTTCTCCTCCGCGACCTGCGACAGATCGTCGACGTCGTAGAGGAAGACGTTGTCCATCTCGCCGACGCGCGGGTCGACGTCGCGCGGGACCGCGATGTCGATGAGGAAGAGCGGCCGGTGTCGCCGCGCCTTGATCACGCCGCGCATCAGCTCGGTCGTGATCACGAAGCGCTGGCTCGACGTCGACGCGATCGCCACGTCCGCCTCGGTGAGCTCCGCGGCGAGCGCCTCGATGCTGCGGGCGATGCCGCCCGTCTCCTCCGCCAGCTTCTGCGCCTTCTCGAGGCTGCGGTTGACGACGTAGAGGGAGGCGCCGGCCTGGCGCAGGTGCTTGGCCGCCTGCTCGCCCATCTCGCCCGCGCCGATGAGCAGCACGCGGCGCCGGTCGAGGTCCTCGAAGATCTTGCGCGCGAGGTCGCTCGCGACCGAGCTGACGCTCACCGAGCCCTCGGCGATCTTCGTCTCGCTGCGCACGCGCTTGGCCACGGCGAACGCCTTCGTGAAGCAGCGGTCGAGCAGCGATCCGATCGCGCCGGCCTCCTTGGCCGCCGTGTACGCCTCCTTGAACTGGCCGAGGATCTGCGGCTCGCCGACGACCATCGAGTCGAGGCTCGCCGCGACGCGGAACGCGTGCTGCACCGCCTCGCTGCCCTTGAGCACGTAGACGTGCGCGTCGATCGGCCCGCCCGCGCGCTCCTCGAGCCAGCGGGCCACCTCGCGCTCGTCGCCCTCCCCGGCGTAGACCTCCACGCGGTTGCACGTGCTCAACAGCACCGCCTCGCGCAGGCCGGCGCGCTCGGTGAGGGCGCGCGCCGTCTCGCCGACCGCGCGCTCTTCCACCGCGAGCTTCTCGCGCAGCTCGACCGGCGAGGTCTTGTGGCTGATGCCGACGACGAACACGTCGGTCACGCGCCGCCTCCGAACGAGTCGCGCGCGAGGTAGCCCGCGAGCACGACCAGCGTGCTCAGGAACCCGAGCATCGTGCCGATGGCCGCCTTGCGGCCGCGCCACCCGGCGGCGACGCGCAGGAGCAGCACCCCCGCGAAGAGCAGCCACGCGAGCAGGCCGAAGCCTTGCGTCGCCGAGAGCCCGAGCGAGTCGCGCACGATCCACATCGTGCCGGTGACGACCCCGATGGTCAGGAGCGGGAAGCCCACGAGGACCGCGCGCAGGCCGAGCCGATCGAGCACGTCGAGCGCGGGCAGGCGCTGGAAGAGACCGCCGAGCTTCTTCTGCCGCAGCTGCCGCTCCTGGATCACGTACGCGAGCCCGAACGCGAACGCGAACGCGAACGCGGCGAGCCCGACGACGTTGGCGCCGACGTGGACGGGCAGGAGCGCCGATCTCACGCCCTCGGGCACCGACGGCACGTCGCTGCGTCGCAGCGCCGCGCCGAGGAAGAGCAGCAGCGTCACCGGCGTGATGAACGCCCCGAGCACGCGCAGGCGCTCGCGAGAGCGCGCGGTGATCAGGAACACCACGACGACGAGGAGCGACATCGCCGCGAGGGCTTGGTGGATGTCGGACGCCGGCGCGTGGCCGAGGCTCGCCCAGCCCACGACCATGAACGCGAGCTGGCTCAGCGCCGCGACCGCGAGCACGCGCGCCGCCCAGAGCGCGCCGCGCACGGTCCCCGTCGCGAGGTGGTGCACGTAGTGCCCGGCGGCGACCCCGTAGAGGCCGGCCGTCAGCCACATGAGCGTCGTGACCAGCATGGCGGCTACTTCGTCCGCAGGAACCGCGCGAGCAAGTCGAGCTCGCCCGAGCCCGCCTTCTCTCCGAGCGCCGCGCGCGCGGCCGCGTCGAGGCTCGAGCCCGTGACGATCGGCGCCTCCGGGAGCGGCGTCCCCGCGAAGCCCTCGACGCACTGGTAGGCGTTCTCGCCGCAGAGCACGGAGTCCGCGTAGTGCTCCGCCCCGATCGCCGCGAGCTGCTCGAGGTCCTGGACCTTGCCCACGAGCGCGTGCGCGTCGGGCGCGCCGCTGACCTCTTCCTTGACCAGGACCGCGGTCGTCAGCGTGAAGCGCTGGCGCTCCGGGCGCGTGATCATGACGTCTCCGTCCACCTCGACGCGGTCCTCCGACAGCCAGAGGTCCAGCATGGACTGCGGGACGAAGAGGCGGTTCGGGCCCATCGCCCCGATGGTACCGCGCGCGCGCGATTGACACCAACCCCGGCGGTCTCTACTACTTGCGGGTTAGGTTCGAACCTGGAGAGGCACATGGCAGGGAAGAACGTCATCGCGGTCAACGACCTGAACTTCGATACAGAGGTCGTAAACAGCGATCAGCCCGTGCTGGTCGACTTCACCGCGACCTGGTGCGGGCCCTGCCGCCAGATCGCGCCCCTCGTCGATCAGCTCGCGGACGAGTACCACGGCCGCGCGAAGGTCGCGAAGCTCGACATCGACGAGAGCCCGGAGACCGCGCGGCGCTTCCAGATCCGCGGCGTCCCGACGATCCTCGTCTTCAAGGGCGGGCAGGTCGTGGACCAGCAGGTCGGCCTCGCGCCCAAGACGGTCCTCGCCAACAAGATCGAGGGCGCGCTCTGAGTTGGCTGGAGGGGCTGTTCCCGCCCCTCCCCCACGCGCCAAAGCCGCGACGGGTCCCCCACCCAAGTCGAACGCGGCGCAACCGCGTTCGACCCCATCGCGGGGCGATGGGCTCGATTGTTCGATTGTTGGCGGAGGGCGCTCCGGACCCGGCGAGGCTCATCCCGGCGGGAGGGGATCGACCGCGGTCGGGGTCCGCTGGCTGTCGCGGAGCGCCTCGAGCATGCGATCGAGCTCGCGGGCACGCGCCGCGTCCGCGCGGCGCTGGCCTGCGATGAGGAAGCCGACGCCGACGATCGCCACCGCGAGCAGCACGGCGATCACGACGATCACGAGGCCCGCCTTGCGTCGCTTCGGAGCCGGCGCGTAGCGGCGGTGCTTCGGCTCTACGATGGCGGTGCCGCCCTCGAACGCCTCGAACCCGGCCATCGGCGCGCCGCTCGAGGAGGCGGCCGCTGGCGGCGGCGCGAAGGGCGTGGCGCTGGGGACGGCGGCTGGCGGCGCGGGCGCGGCGGCTGCGGCGGCGGGGAGCGGCATC
>JAHBWG010000038.1 GCA_019637095.1 Sandaracinaceae bacterium
CCGGCCCGTGCGGCGGCGCGTCCTCCCGCGCTCGGCCGCCGCGCCCGAGCAGCGCGCCGAACAGCGCGCGGCGCGTCGAGCGCTCGCTCACGGCACCCCGACGGGCGGCCCGGCCTCGAGCAGGGAGGCGGGGTGCTGATCGAGCGCGCCCGACGGCGCGTGGCACTGCGTGCAGCTCCCGCGCTCGGGGTGCGTCGTGCGCAGCGCGCCCGCCCAGGCGCCGTGGCAGCTGTCGCAGCGCTCGCGCATGAGCGTGGAGTGGGGGATCTGCGGCGGCGCCACGGGCCACGCGCGCGCGCCCCGCTCGGGCGAGGGCCGCCCCGCGAACGCGCTCTCTAGGGGCGGGCCGCCGCCGAGCCGCTCGCCCGGCATCTCGCCCTCGTCCGGGACGTGGCACTGCACGCAGCTCCCGAGCTCGCGGTGGCTCATCGGCGGCGCGACGCGCTCGCCGAGGCGCAGCCCGTCGCGGTGACAGACCACGCACTCGAGCGCCCCGAGCGCGGGGATCGGGTGCGGGATGCGCGGCGGCGCGCCGTCGTACGCGCGCAGCGACCCGCGGCGCGCGAGCTCGACGCGGACTGCCGCGTCATCGCGCGGCGGCACCGGCGCGCCGAGCGCGGGGTGGTCCGCGCGCATGGCCTCGATCGCGGCCGCGTGCCGGTCCCGGTCGGGCCCGAGGGGCGTCGCGCGGATCGCGGCGTACGTCGGCGCGAGCCGCGTCGGTCCGTCGACCACCACCGCCGGCGGCGCCTCGCGCCGGTGGGGGGCCTCCTCGCCGCGCGTGCCGGTGAAGAAGCCGATCAGCGCGGCGGTGATGAGCACGATCGCCACGACGTGCAGCCAGCGCGTGGCGCGCGGGTCGTCGCCGAGCGGCGACGGCGGCGCGGCGCTGATGCGCTCGCCGATCGGCCGCCGATCGTGCTCGGCGTCGCGCTCGGCGCCGTGCTCGTCGCGGTGGTCGTTCACGCGGCGCCTCGCCTCCGGACCCGCGCCGCGCACTTCTTGTAGTCGGGCTGCTTGGAGAACGGATCGTACTCGTGCAGCGTCAGCGCGTTGACGAGCAGGCGCTCGTCGAAGAACGGGATGAACACCGTGCCCTCCGGCGGCCGGCCCCGCCCGTCGATCCAGATCGGGATCTCCATCTGCCCGCGCCGCGTCTCGACGATCACCGTCTCGCCGTTGGCGACGCCGAGCCGCGCCGCGTCCGCGCGGTGCATCTCGCAGTACGCCTGCGGCATCGCGCGACGCAGCGGCGCGATGCGCATCGTCATGGACCCCGAGTGCCAGTGCTCGAGCACGCGCCCGGTGCAGAGCCAGAGCGGGTACTCCGCGTCCGGCACCTCGGGCGGCGGCTCGTAGGGGTGGAAGAAGACTTGCGCGCGGTCGTCGCTCGTCGTCGAGTGGTAGAACTGCACGCCCTTGCCCGCCTCGACGTACGGGTCCTCGCCCTCGACGAAGCGGAAGCGCGTCTCGCGCCACGAGCCGTCGGGCTGCTCGACCACCGGCCAGCGCAGCCCGCGCGCGCGCACGTACTCCTGATAGGGCGCGATGTCCTTGTGCTTGAAGCGGGTGAACGCGCGGTACTCCTCGAAGAGCCGCTCGTCGACGTTCACGTCGTAGTAGCGGCTCCACTGCCAGATCGGCACCTCGCGGCCCTGCGCGTCCTCGGTGTGGAAGAGGAAGCGCCCGTCGCGATCGCGCATGCCCTCGTGGCCGAGCTCGAGCAGGCGATGGGCGACCGCGATCGTCTGCCAGCAGTCGTCGCGCGCCTCGCCCGGCGGATCGACCATCTTGAACCACTGCTGCGTGCGCCGCTCGGAGTTGCCGTAGACGCCGTTCTTCTCCACCCAGAGCGCGGACGGAAGGATCAGGTCCGCGGCGCGCGTCGTCTCCGTCGGGTACACGTCGCTCACGATCAGGAACTTGTCCTCGAGCGCGCGCGCGCGGCGGAAGTACTCGTTCTGGTTGGGCATCGTCTGCCCGGGGTTCGTGACCTGCACCCAGATCGTGTCGATGTCGCCGCCCTCCGACCTCGGGAGGTTGAAGCGCCGGAACATCTCGACGGTGTGGTAGCCGATCTCGCCGCGGATCCGGCCCTCGGGCACGTTCCAGAGCTGCTCGGCGTCCGCGCGATGCGCGGGGTTGGTCACTACGCGGCCGCCCGGCAGGGTGTGGCAGAGCGTGCCGACCTCGCGGACGGTGCCGCACGCGGACGGCTGCCCGGTGAGGCTCGTCGGCGCGTCGCCCGCGCGTCCGAAGTGGCCGCTCAGGAGGTGCAGGCCGTGGATGAGCGTGTTGACCGCGGTGCCGCGCGTGTGCTGGTTCGCGCCCATGCACCAGAGGCTCGTGATGCGCAGGTCCCGGTTGCCGAAGAGCTCGGCGAGCATCCGGATCTGCGCGGCCGGGACGCCCGACAGCGCCTCGACGTGCTCCGGCGTGTACGGCTCGAGCCGGCGCCGGTACTCCTCGAAGTCGATCGCCTCGCCCTGGAGCGTCGGGTTCTCGGCCTGGAGCGCGCGGAACGCGCAGTGCGCCTCGACGAACTCGCGGTGGTACGTGCCCTCTCGCACCAACAGGTGCGCGACGCCGAGCGCGATCGCGAGATCGCCGTGCGGGCGCATCTCGAGGTAGTGCTGGCAGTGCTCGGTGGAGCGCGTGCGCCGCGTCCCGATGTCGATCAGCACGACCTGCTCGCCGCGCGCGCGCCGATCGATCACGCGCGAGAAGAGGATCGGGTGCATCTCCGCCGGGTTGTTCCCCCAGAAGATCAGCACGTCGCACTGGTCGAGGTCGTCGTAGCAGCCCGCCGGCTCGTCGACGCCGTAGGTCGCGAGGAACCCGGTGACCGCGGACGCCATGCAGAGGCGCGCGTTCGCCTCGAGGTGGTTCGTGCCGAGCCCCGCCTTGACCAGCTTGCTCGCGGCGAAGCCCTCGGGGACGGTCGACTGCCCGGAGATGTAGAAGCCGAAGCGCGACGGGTCGCGGTGGATCCGGCGCGCGACGATGTCGATCGCCTCGTCCCACGAGATCGGCTCGTGGCGATCGCCCCGGCGCAACAGCGGCTGCGTGAGCCGATCCGTCCCGTAGAGCGCGAGGCCGACGTGGTAGCCCTTCACGCAGAGCAGACCGCGGTTCACCTCGGCCATCGCGTCGCCCTGGATCGAGACGACCCGGCCGCGCTCGACGCCGACCTGCACGTGGCAGCCGGTGCCGCAGAACCGGCACGGCGCCTTCTGGAACGCGACGCCGTCGGCGGTGCGCGGGGCGGGGCGAGCCGGCGGCTGTCCGACCGCGTCCCGCGCGCCGATCGCGGCGGTCGCCGCGGCCATCGCCATCCCCTTGATCACGTCTCGTCGCTGCATGGCCTCCCTCGGAGTCGGCGGGGCACCGTGCCCTCGATCTCGGGCACGTCGGAGAAGTCGTGGAACACCACGAAGAGCTGGCTCACGCCCTCGGTCGCCTCGAGCGCCGCGAAGAGCGCGGCGTCCTCGGCGGCCGCCGTGGTCTCGGTGACGAGCGCCACGCGGCCCCCTTCGCGCGGGCCGACGGTGACCCGCGCGTCGGCGCCGAGGCGCGCGATCGTCTCCGGCCACCCCGAAGGGTCGCCGCGGAGGTGCGCTACGAGTCCGGTGACAGGCATGGTCGCGTGTGTATGTGCACCCCGACGAACGGCTCGCTACCTCCCGAGAGCTGCTACTCTCCGCGACCGACGCACGAGATGCCCCGACCGTACCGCAGCACGCACGCGCGCACTACGCCGATCCTGCTCGCCCTGCTCGCAGGCTGCGGGAGCGACGTGGAGCGCCCACTCGCCGACCCGCCGGGCGAGCCCACGGGGCAGGTGCGGATCTCGGCGCCGGCGTGGCTCGACTCGCTCGCCACGGAGGTCACGGGGACGGACGGAACGCCGCTGCGCCTGCGATGCGAGTCGTGTCACGCGCTCTCGCCGTCCGGCGCGGCGCTCCCCGCGAGCGCGGAGGAGGCTGGCGCACCACACACGGGGCTCGAGGTCGAGCACGGCACCCTCGCCTGCGCTTCGTGCCACGACTCGGAGCGCCCGGACCGGCTGCGCCTCGCGAGCGGGCACGTCGCGCCGATGCGCGAGGCGATGCTCCTCTGCGCCCAGTGCCACGGGACGCAGCACCGCGACTACCAGCACGGCGCGCACGGCGGCATGCAAGGATACTGGGATCTCTCGCGCGGCGATCGCGTCAGGAACCACTGCGTGGAGTGCCACGCACCGCACCGCCCCGCGTACCCGCGGCTTCGCCCTCTGCCGCCACCGCACGATCGCTTCCCACCCGTACGACACGAGGGCGACCATGGCTGAGGAGCCGACCGATCCCACGAGCGAGCCGGCGAAGGAGGGCTTCGATCGGCGCACCGCGCTGAAGGTGGGTGGCGCGACCCTCGGCGCCGCCGCCTTCGCCCGCGCGCTCGCCCCGCTCACCGAGTGGACCGAGGACCTCTCCGTCGACGGGTTCCTGCAGAAGCACTACAAGGAGCTGACCCCCGAAGAGCTCTCCGCGGTCCTGCGACGCCACGAGGCCGAGACCGAGCGCCGCTACGGGCGCGAGGTGACGATCCGCGATCTGCGCCCGCAGGAGGGCGTGTCGTTCGGGTACGCCCTCAACCTCTCGGTGTGCATCGGGTGCCGTCGCTGCGCCGAGGCGTGTCACATCGAAAACAACCACGACCGCCGCACGCAGACCTCCTACATCCGCGTGCTCGAGATGACGCAGGGCAGCTTCGACATGGAGCACGGCACCGCCGTCTACGACCACGAGGCCGTCCCCGCGCCCGGCAAGTACTACATGCCCGTGCAATGCCAGCAGTGCGACAACCCGCCCTGCGTGCACGTCTGCCCGGTGGAGGCCACCTGGAAGGAGGAGGACGGCATCGTCGTCGTCGACTACGACTGGTGCATCGGGTGTCGCTACTGCGAAGCGGCGTGCCCCTACCACGCGCGCCGCTTCAACTGGGAGCGCCCCGTCGTCCCGGCCGAGGAGATCAACCCGAACCAGTCGTACCTCTCGAACCGGATCCGGCCTCAAGGGGTGATGGAGAAGTGCCACTTCTGCCTGCACCGCACCCGCGAGGGGCGCGCCCCGGCGTGCTTGGAGGCCTGCCCCACCGGCGCACGCGTCTTCGGCAACCTCCTCGATCCGAACAGCGACATCCGTTGGGTCCTCGAGAACAAGCGCGTCTTCGTCCTCAAGGAGGATCTCGGGACGCGCCCGCGGTTCTTCTACTACTTCGGGTGAGACCATGAGCGCCCGCGACCACGCCATCAGCTACCCGAAGTTCCTCTGGCGCGCCGTCTCGATGGCGACGGACGGGAGCTGGCTCTTCTACACGTGGATGCTCGTGCTCACCGCCATCGCCCTCGTCGGCGCGAACGCGTGGGCGCAGCAGACCGTCGACGGGATGGCGCTCACGAGCATGAGCGATCACGTCTCGTGGGGTCTCTACATCGCGAACTTCACGTTCGCGGTCGGCCTCGCCGCCGGCGGCGTGATGATGGTCATCCCCGCCTACCTCTACCGCGACGAGCGGATGCACGACGTCGTCATCGTCGGTGAGCTGCTCGCGATCGCGGCGCTGGTCATGGCGCTCTTGTTCGTCGTGGTGGACCTCGGGCGCCCGGATCGCTTCTGGCACCTGATGCCGTTCATCGGCCGGTTCCATTGGCCGATCTCCATGCTCACGTGGGACGTCATCGTCCTCAACGGCTACCTGCTCATCAACGCACACATCTGCGGTTACCTGCTCTACACGAGGTTCATCGGCAAGAAGCCGGACCCGCGTTGGTACATCCCGTTCGTCATGGTCTCGATCGTGTGGGCCATCTCGGTGCACACGGTGACCGCGTTCCTCTACAGCGGCCTCGGCGGCCGACCGTTCTGGAACAGCGCGCTGCTCGCCCCGCGGTTCCTCGTCACCGCGTTCATCACGGGCCCGGCGTTCATCGTCCTGACGCTCAGGTTCATGCGCGGCGCGACCCGCTTCGCGGTGCCGAGCGGCCCCGTCGCGACGCTCGTCGGCGTCATGCGCGTGACCGTGATCGTGAACCTCTTCATGCTCGGCGCCGAGCTCTTCACGGAGCTCTACTCGGGCGGCAGCCACGCGGCGGCCGCCGAGTACCTGTGGTTCGGCCTGCACGGCGCGAACGCGCTGGTGCCGTGGACCTGGGCCGCGCTCCTCTTCAACGTCGCGGCCGCGGTGATCCTGCTCACCCCGGCGCTCGCGCGCCGCTACTGGGTGCTCAACGCCGCGTGCGTCCTGGCCTTCGCGGGCGTGTGGATCGAGAAGGGCATGGGGCTGATCATCCCGGGCTTCATCCCGAGCACGCTGCACGAGATCGTCGAGTACGTGCCGAGCACCACCGAGTGGCGCATCACCGCCGGGATCTGGGCGTTCGGCCTCATGGTCTACACGGTGCTCATGAAGGTCGCGCTGCCCATCGTGGCCGGCGAGGAGCGGCTCGACCGGCGCGGCGCGCCCGCGAAGCCCACGGCGCCCGCGCCGGCGGCGCGCGACGAAGAAGAGTAGTCGCGGCCCGCGCCGTTTTTTTGACGGCGCCGCGCGGGTCGGGCATCGGTGTCCCTCATCGAAGCGCTTCGATAAGGGAGGACGCCTTGCGAGCCGATCAGTTCGCGTGCAGCGCGTGCGCACGCACCTTCAAAGTGCAGTTCCGTTATCAGGTCCGCGAAGAGGCGGGCCGCTTCGTCTACTTCTGCTCGCAGGCGTGCCTCCAGCACGGCCTCGAGCAGCCGGTGTGCACGGTCTGCGGGACGGGCTTCGAGCTCGAGTACCCCTACCAGTGCCAGGTCGGCGACGCGGAGCCGATCTACTACTGCACGCCGCAGTGCCGCGAGGCCGCGCGGGCGGGGGTCTACCGGACCGGCAAGGCCGGCGGGCGCGCCGCCGACGGGCCGCGCCGCATCGCGGTCTTCAACCACAAGGGCGGCACCGGCAAGACGACCACCGCGGTGAACCTCGCCGCCGGCCTCGCGGAGCGCGGGATGCGCGTGCTGCTCGTCGACGCCGACGGTCAAGGCAACGTCGGCGCCTCGCTCGGCATCCGCGGCGAGCGCACCCTCTACCACGTGCTCGTGCAGGGGCTCTCGAGCGAGGAGTGCGCGGTCCCCGTCCGCTCCGGGCTCGACGTCCTGACGAGCAACGAGATGCTCGCCGCCGCCGAGCTCTACCTCGCGGAGCGGCCCAACCGCGATCGCATCCTGCGCGAGCGGCTCGGGGGCCGGACGACCGGCTACGACGTCGTCGTGCTCGACTGCGCGCCCGCGCTGTCGCTGATGAACCAGAACGCCCTCGTCTACGCGGACAGCGTGCTGGTGCCCGTCTCGTGCGACTACCTCTCGCTCATCGGCGTCCGGCAGGTGCTGCGCACGCTCAAGAGCGTGCACGCGCTCCTCAAGCACGACGTGCGTCTGCTCGGTGTGCTGCCGACGTTCTTCGACGTGCGCAACAACATCGCGCGCGAAGCCCTCGGTGCCCTGACCGAGCACTTCGGCGACCGCTGCCTCTCGCCCATCCGCGTGAACACGCGGCTGCGCGAGGCGCCGAGCGCCAAGAAGACGATCTTCGAGTACGCCCCGACCTCGCACGGGGCGCTCGACTACACGGCGCTCGTCGATCGGATCGTGCGGCTGCGCGGAGACGCGGCGCCGGTGCGCGAGACGGCGCTGGCCGGGTGAGGAGGAGCCGATGGGAGCGAAGGACGAGGGGGTGAGCGCGCTGTTCGATCGGGACGAGGTGCGCGAGGTGCTCGAGGGCGCGTTCTACAAGCCGGGCCCGGCGGCGGCCCGCGAGCGCTCGTCCCCCCGGCGGCGCGCGAGCGCGAAGGACGACCTGCCCTACGAGGTGATCTGCATCAGCCTCTACAAGGAGGACCTGCGCCGCCTCGACGAGAAGGTGAAGCTCCTCAAGGCGCGCGGGCACCGCAAGATGAGCCGCAGCGCCCTGATCCGCTACGCGCTCGACACCGCGAACCTCGACGACCTCCCGAAGGCCTACTGAAGGCCCGCCGCTGGCGCGCCGGCCGCGACGTGCCATCACGCCGCTCGTGACGGAGCAGCGCGGCAGCGGCGCGATCTTCTGGATCATCGGCGCCATCGTGGTCTGTATGCTCGCCGCGGCGGGAACGATGCTCTGGCTGTCGATCTCGCACGACGCGGCCCGCGGCTACATCCCCCGCGAGGCTCGCGACGCGAGCGCGCCTTGAGCTCCGCGCACGGGGTTGGCCGCGCGCGCAGGATCGGCCTCGCGCTCGCGGCGGCCCTCGCCGTCGCGCTCGCGCTGCCGTTCGCGGTCCGGTGGTCGCGCGGCTGCGAAGAGGAGCGCGCGCGCGCCCGCGCGGCGTGGGCGCGCTACGCCCGCGAGGCGGCGGGGACGGCGGCGGGCGAGGACGCCGACCGCGTGCTGCGCGCCCTCGAGCGCGGCGTGACCGAGGCGGTCGAAGAGGCCGACGCCCTGCCGGCGCGCGCCCGCGCGCCGGGCTACCGCGAGGCGATCGAGCAGCTCACGCTCGCGCACGGCGCGTGCAACGAGCGTTGACCGTCCAGCGAGCGCGCCCCCGAGCCGCCACGCGGCAGCTCGGGACGTCGCTCAGGCGACCGCGGCCTCCTCGATCGGCGCCGCCACCTTGCGCTCCGACGCGCGCAGCTCCACCGCGACGAGGTTCGAGACGCCCGGCTCGCTCATCGTGACGCCGTAGAGCACGTCCGCGAGCTGCATCGTCCGCTTGCTGTGCGTGATGACGATGAACTGCGAGTGCTTCGTCATCGCGCGGATCGCCTCGGCGAACCGATCGATGTTCGCCTCGTCGAGCGGCGCGTCGACCTCGTCGAGCAAGCAGAACGGGCTCGGCCGGTGCTGGAAGATCGAGAAGATCAGGCTGACCGCGGTGAGCGCCTTCTCGCCGCCGCTCATCAGCTCGATGGAGCCGATGCGCTTGCCCGGCGGCTGCGCGATGATGTCGACGCCGGTCTCGAGCATGTCCTCGGGGTTGGTCAGCCGCAGCTCCGCGCGCCCGCCGCCGAAGAGGCGCGGGAACACCTGCTGGAAGCGCGAGTTCACCGCGTCGAACGTCTCGCGGAACATGCGCCGGCTCTCCTTGTTCATCTGCCGGATCGCCTTGTCGAGCTGGCCGAGCGCCGTCTCGAGGTCCCCGCGCTGATGCGTGAGGTACTCGTAGCGCTTGCTCTTCTCCTCGTACTCCTCGATCGCGGTGAGGTTGATCTCCCCCATCCGCCGCACGAGCGCGAGCAGCTCGTCGATGCGCGCGCGCACCTGCGCGTCCGGCAGCTCGCGGTAGTGGTAGTCGCCGATGATCTTCGTCAGGTCGACGTCGTGCCGCTCGTCGGTGGTCGTCAAGAGGTACTCGAGGTCCTTCGCGAGCTCGCGCTCGCGCAGCGTGAGCGCGCCGAGCTCCTTGTCGCCCGCCTCGATGGCGCGGCGCAGCGTGCCGAGCGACTGCTCTCGCTCCCCGAGCTGGACCTTGGCCTCCTCGTAGCGCGCGCGCACCGCGCCGAGCTCCTCGTGCGCGACCATCGCCCTGGCCACCGTCTCGTGCAGCTCCTCGCGCCCGAGCATCGCGTGCGCCGCCGCCTCTCCCTGCTGCTGCGCGGCGGTCCGCATGTCGCCCTCGAGCCGCGCCTCGCGCTCGGCGAGCTCGGCCACCGAGCGCGCGAGCCGCTCGAGCGCGCCGCGGTCGCTCTGCGCGCGCTGCTTGGCCTCGGCCGCGCGCACCTTCACGGTCGTGACGACCAGCGCCTGCTCCTCGGCCGCGCGGCGGCGGTGGCCGAGGATCTCCTCGCCCGCCGCGAGCGCCTCGGACGCGTCGCGGTCGGCGGTGCGCGCCGCCTCGATCTCCTCGGTCGCCGCCCGCTCCTCGTCGTGCGCCGACGAGAGCTGCGCCCCGAGCTGGTCCGCCTCGGCGCCGAGCTGCTCGGCGCGCCGCTGCGCGCGCTCGAGCCCCTCCTCGGCGCGGCGCAGATCCTTGTCCGTCTTGACGATCGCGATCTCCGCGTCGTGCGCCTCGGTGCGCGCCGCGTCGAGGGCGGCACGCCGCTGCGCGATCCCCGTGCGGAGCTCGCCGTGGCGCGCGATGGCCTCGTGGAGCGACTCGTCGAGCCGCCCGACCACGCCGTGGAGCGCGCGCATCTCGCGCTTGATCTCGATGAGGTGGGCGCCGACGCCGGCGCCGCGCCCCGCGCGCACGCTGCCGTCGCGCTCGACGACGACGCCGTCGAGCGTGACCATCCGCGCGTCCACCCCGCGATCGCGGAGCGCGCGCGCGATCTCGCGGTCCCGGACCACGAGCACCCCGTCGAGCAGGTGCCGCACGAGGCCGGCGTCGGCGGGCGCGTGCTCGACGCGATCGGCGAGCCAGCCGATCACGCCGTCGCCCTCGGGCAGCGCCGGGAGCGGGCGCACCACGCGCCGCGGCGACTGTGGGATCAGCGTCGCGCGGCCGCGCGCCGCGCCGCCGCCCTCGAGGAACTCGACCGCGGCGAGCGCCGCCGCGCGATCCCGCACGACGACGTTCTCGAGGACGTCCTCGAGCGCCGCGGCGAGCACCGGGGTGAGCTCGACCGGGCAGTCGATGCGATCGGCGACGAGCCCGAGCACCCCCTCGTCGAGGCGCGCCGCCTCGTCGGGCGCGTAGTCGCGCATCAGCGCGCGGGCGCCGTCACCGACGCCCTCGAAGCGCTGCTGGATCTCCTCGAGCGAGCGCAAGCGCGAGCGGCGCTGGGAGAGCTCCTCGCGCAGCTTCTCGACGCGCACCTCGCTCTCGCGGATGGCCTCGCGGAGCTGGACGAGCTCGGCCTCGAGCTCCTCGCGCCGCTGCGCGGTGCCCTCCTTGCCGCTCTTGAGCCCGTGCAGGCGCGCGCGCAGCTCCTCGCCCTCCTGGGCGAGCTCGACGGCCTTCTGCGCGTGCTCCTCACGCTCGGCGGCGAGCCGCTCGAGCCGCTGCCGACCCTCCGCGCGACGCCGCGCGAACCCGTCGAGCACCGCCTCGGCGCGCGCGATGCGCGCGCGGGCCTCGCCGTGACGCGCCCGCGCGCCGACGACGACCGCCTCCGCCTCCTTCGCGGCCTCGCGGCGCCGCCCGAGCTCGAGGTCCTCGCGCGCGAGGACCTCCGACTCCTTCGCCTCGATCTCTTCGAGGTCCGCGAGCGAGCGCTCGAGGTGCGCGCGCTCGCCGGCGAGGCGCTCGCGCTGCGTCACGAGCGCGGAGAGCTCGCGCTCCGCCGTGCGCTCGGACTCTCGCAGGCTCTCGAGCCGGCCGAGGTGGCCCTCGATGCGCCCCTCGATCATGCGCACGCCGTTGTCGAGCTCGTACGCGATGCGCTGCGCGCGCTCGACCGCGTGCTCGTGCGTCTGCACCTCGAGGCGCTCCGCGCCGAGCTCGGCCTCGCGCACCCGCATCGCGAGGCGCTGGCCCTCGACCTCGGCCCCGACGCGCGAGAGCGAGCCCGAGAGCACGCGGCGCGTGACGGTCAGCTCCATCCAGCGGTGCGAGGCGACGAGCAGCTCGAGGTCGCGGATCTCGTGGCGGTAGGTGCGGTAGCGCTCGGCCTTCTGCGCCTGCCGCTTGAGCGTCGCGAGGCTCCGCTCGATCTCCGTGACGATGTCGCCGACGCGCAGGAGGTTCTGCCGCGTCTGGTCCATCTTGCGCTCGGCGGCCTTCTTCTTGGCCTTGAACTTCGTGATCCCCGCGGCCTCCTCGATGAGGTGGCGGCGATCCTCGGGCTTGGCCGAGACGATGAAGCCGATGCGCCCCTGCTCGATGATCGAGTAGGCCTTCGTGCCGACGCCGGTGCCGAGGAAGAGGTTGGTCACGTCGCGCAGGCGGACCTGCGCGCGGTTGATGAGGTACTCGCTCGCCCCGCTGCGATCGAGGCGGCGCGTCACCTCGATCTCCGGGTAGGCGGCGAGCTCGGGCGGGCTGAGCCCGTCGTCGTTGGAGAAGGTCAGCGTGACCTCCGCGAACCCGTTCGGCCCGCGCGTCTCGGAGCCCGCGAAGATCACGTCCTCCATGTTCTTGCCGCGCAGGTGCCGCGCCGACTGCTCGCCCATCGCCCAGCGGATCGCGTCGACGATGTTCGACTTGCCGCACCCGTTCGGCCCGACGACCGCCGTGACGTCGTGATCGATGTGGATGACCGCGCGGTCCACGAACGACTTGAAGCCGCAGACCTCGACCTTCTTGATCTTCATTTGGATCCCACCATCGCCCCTCAGCGAGACGAGCAAACCGCGGCGCGCCCGAACCTTGCGAGTATCACCGTGGATCGTGGAGCGCAACGGACATCGCGAGCAATGGTGGGTGCCACCCTGTGACCACCACTACATATTGTAGTCTAACGAATCGGGCCACGAGTACTGGGGGCGATCGCCTCCGCGGGTAGGCGATCGCCTGGATCGCCGGAGACACCTCCGCGCTACCGCGCGATCGCCGGCAGGTCGTTGCGGATCGCCACGTCGCAGGGCGCGATCTCGAGATCGGTGTGCTCCCAGCGCGGCTCCTCGATCCGCTCGAGGGCGAGCGCGCCGAAGCCCGCGTCGCTGTACACGAACGTCCCCTCGATCCACGCGGCGATGCGGCGGCCGCTCGGCTGGCGGCCGATCAGGAGGAGGCGGTCGAACACCCAGCCGTCGGCCACGAGCCCGAGCAGCCCGGCCGCCTCCTCGCTGCGCGCGCCCTGCACGCAGATCCCCGCGTACGTGGCGCTCGCGAGCGCCGCGCGCAGGCGCCCGGGCTCGATGCCGCCGTCGCGCCCGCCGGGCGCGAGCCGGCGCGCCGCGAACCGCTGCAGCGCGGCGCCCTGCAGGAGCACCTCGAGGTCCCGGTCGGCGAACAGGAGGCTCGAGGGCGTCCCCGCGCTGAGCGCGCCCCACGCGTGCTCACCGAACGCGTCGACGGCGCGCTGTCGCTCCGCCGCCGCCTCGGGGATCACGCTCGGCGTCGTCGGGCGGCGCACGGCCTCCGCGCCGCCGCAGCCGGCGGCGAGCGACGAGGCGACGAGCACCAGGAGAGAGCGTCGGCGCACGGCCGGAGAAGCTACCGCACGTTGAAGGGGTAGCTCACGCGGAACGTGGTCGCGCGGAAGCGCGAGAAGCGCGCGGTGCGGATCACGCCCTCCATGCAGGCGCCCTGCGGCGTGCCGCCGAACGGGCTGCCGCCGACCGCGACCGTCGCGACGCTGCCGTCGCCGTTCACGACGATGGTCGAGAGCGCGAGGCCGACCTGATCCCCGGCACACGCGCGGATGCGCGAGCTCAGCGGGCCGAGCGCGCGCGCCACGTCCTGGCGGCTCGGGTTCTCCGGGAGGTTGGCGTCGTTGGCCGGCGCGGCGGCCGCCGCCGCCGGACGCGCCCGCGCCTCGACCCCCGTCCCCTCGCGGTTCGGGCGACCGCCGAGCGCCTGGTCGAGCAAGCTGTCGACCCCCGAAGGGACGGCCTGCGCGGCCGCGGGCGCAGGCTCGCGGCTCCCTGGCGAGTCGCCGGGTGCCCTGGCCGTTGTTGCGCAGGCGCGCTCTCGCGCGCCGGCGCTGGCCTGACGCGTGACCGCGGCGGCGGCGGCTACGCACGCGCGCGTTACGCGACCACGGCGCGCGGGCCGGCTGGCCCGGCTCCCCGCGGCCCCCTGTCGGTGACGGGGGGCGGCTCGACCGGCGCGGCGGCCGCGAGCTCCACGGCCGGGGTGGGCGCCGCTTCGACGGGCGCGGCGACGGGCTCGACCGGCGCCTCGGCGCTCGCGGCCGGGGCCGACGGCTCGTCCTCGGTGGCGCCCTCGCCGGGGCCGACGCTCGTCGGGGCCGACGCGGTCGGTGCCCCGGGGTCGGCGTCCTGCCCGCCGCGCATGTAGAGGAAGAGCCCGGCGGCGGCTGCGATCGCCACGCCGATGCCGACGCCGAGCCAGAGGTTGCCCCCGCCGGCCCTCTCCGCCGGCGCGACGACCGGCGCCGCCGCGACGGGGCGCGCCTCGCGCGAGGGCTCGTCCGTCTCGCGGGCCGCGGCGCGCGAAGAGCCCGCCTTCTTGGCCTTCTTCGCCTTCTTCTCGGCGGCGGGCGCCGCCTTCGCCGCCTTCGGCGCCGGGACGGGCGCCGCCGCGACGGCGTCGTCTTCGTCCTCTCCCTCGTCCTCGCCCTCGTCGTCCGCCGCGTGCGCCGCCGGCGGCGGCGGCACGGACGCCGCGACGAGCGCGCCGAGATCGAGCTTGCCGTCGTCGTCGTCGGAGGCGTCCTCTTCGTCCTCGTCGTCCATCGACGGAGGAGCCGTGGAGGTCCTCACCAGCGCGGAGAGCGCGGCGAGTCCGTCGTCGTCGTCGTGGTCCTGCTTGTCGTCGTCGCTCACGGCTGGCCTCGGTAGCACGAATGTCGACCCGGGGGTCCCGCGAATCGTGACGCCTCGCGAGCCGGTTGTCACCTTCGACCGAGGCGCATGCCTCGCCTTGGGCGCGACGCGTTCAGTCCGCGTGCGTCGCGAAGTATGCGCGCGCGCCGTCCGGCGTCGCGACGATGCCCGGCTCGCCGCTCCGCCAGTTCGCCGGGCAGACCTCGCCGTGCTCCTCGGTGAACTTCAGCGCGTCGAGCACGCGCAGCGCCTCGTCGACGTTGCGGCCGATGCCGAGGTCGTTGATCGTGACGTGGCGGACCACGCCCTCGCGGTCGATCAGGAACAGGCCGCGCAGCGGCGCGCCCTCGTCGACGCCGTCCTCGATGAGCACGCCGTACGCGGTCGCGATCCGGCGGCTGACGTCGGCGACGAGCGGGTAGCGCACGCCGCCGAGGCCGCCCTGATCGCGCGAGGTGCGCTGCCACGCGAGGTGCGTGAACGCGCTGTCCGTCGAGACGCCCACGACCTCCGCGCCGCGCTCGCGGAACGCGTCGAGCTTCGCGTCGAACGCGATGATCTCGGTCGGACAGACGAAGGTGAAGTCGTAGGGCCAGAAGAAGAGCACCACGTACTTGCCGCGGAGCGAGGCGAGGGAGAAGTCGACGATCTCGTCACCCTGGACGGCCTGGGAGGAGAACTCGGGGGCGACCTTCTGAACTCGTGCAGTCATGCGCACGTCTCTGGGGGCTCGCGTCCCGCCGCGCAACGCGCCGCGTGGGCTCCGTCCAGACCGAGCTGAGTTTTCACACGCCGCCCCCGCGGGCGGCGCGAGTGCTACGGTCAGAGGGCGATGAGCGAAGAGCGCGAGAAGGCCCGAGCGAAGCTCACCACCGTGTTCGGGTGGGTCGCGGGCGGCACGGCGGGGGTGCTCGCGAACTGGGGCCTCTACGTCGCCATCGGCGAGAGCTACCCCGTCACCTGGACGACCTTCCTCCTCTTTCTCGGCGGCGCGTTCGGCGGCATGTACCTCGCCGACCGGCTCGGGCCGCGCGGGTTCGCGCCGCTGGGCATCGGCGCCGGCGTGCTCTTCGCGGTGCTCGTCGGGATGGTGCTCACGGTGACGCTGGCGGGGACCAGGCCATGAGCAGCGCGTCCTCTCCGTCCGCGTAGTAGCCGCGCCGCACCCCCGCGCCGACGAACCCGCACCGGGCGTAGAGCGCGCGCGCGGCGGTGTTCGTCGCGCGGACCTCGAGGTGCGCGGCGCGCGCGCCCTCGAGCGCCGCCTCGAGCAGGGCGCGCCCGACGCCACGGCCGCGCGCCTCCGGCGCGACGCCGATGGCGAGGATCTCGGCCTCTGCGTCGATCACCCACGCGGCGACGAAGCCGGCGAGCGCGGGCGCCTCGGCGACGAGCAGCCGCGCGAACGGGCGCGCGCGCTCCGCGGCGAGCGCGGGGCCGTCCCAGCCCGAGAGCTCGCACCGCGCCGCGAGCGCGGCGACCGCGGGCTCGTCCGCGGGCGCGAGCGGGCGCACGCGGATCACGGCGCGCCGCCGCCGGGGTCCGCCCTCCACTCCGCGAGCACCCGCACGCTCGTGCGCCCTCGCAGCACCTCGATCCAGCGCGCGACCTCCCGCGCGAGGGCGCGCTGCTGAAGCCACACGCGGAACGGCTCGCGCACCTCGTCGAGCGGGCGGCCGGCGAAGGGGTGATCGGGGGCGGCGTGCGCGCGCTCGAGCTCGGTCTCGGTCAGCTCGGTCGAGCCCTCGAGGTTCGCTCGGAGGAACGCGTCGACGTAGGCGCGGCGGCGGGCGATCGCGTCGAGCTCCTCGGCGTCCACGCCGAGGCGCGCGACGAGCTCGGCGAGCACCTCGGCCCCGCCCGAGTCGCTGGCCAAGCGGTCGCGCTCGCGCGCGACGTCCGCCTCGGAGGGGCGCGCCGCGCGCAGCCGGTCCGCCTCGCGCGCGATCAGCACCTCGCCGACGAGCTCGTCGAGCGTGGCGGCGAGGAGCGGCGGCGGCAGCGGCGTGATGCGCACGCGCCCCGTCCCGCCGGCGAGGCGCATGCGCGCGCGCAGGACGACGTCGCTGCGCAGGATGGCCACCGACCCGGGGCGACCGCTCGGACCGACCCACGCGGCGACGCCCTCGACGCGCGCGCGCGCGCCGGGCACCTGCGCGCTCACCGGCGCCGCGAGCGCGAAGCCCGCGGCGAGCCACAGCGCGCCGAAGGTGCCGCTACGCGTCGTGAGCCTCGTCGAGCGCACCGGTCGGCTCGTCCAACGAGGTCTCGTCGACCTCGCGCGGTTCCTCGCCCGCCATCGCCTCGTCCTCGGCGGACTTCGCGCGCGGACGCGGCAGGTGCTTGCGCTGGCGCAGGAACTCGAGGAACGCGACCGCGGCGTCCAGCTCGCGGGCGGGGAGCTCGTCGACGAGCGCGTGGAGACGACCGCGGTGCGCGTCGGCGAGCTGCGCGCGCGTCTTGCGACCGGCGCGCCGCTCCTCCTCGCGCTCGACCTGCGGGCGGACCTCGTCGGCGGTCGGCACGCGCCACTCGCGCCGCTCGCCCGCCGCGATGCCGTGCGCGGCGAGCCAGGCCTCCATGCAGGAGCGCAGGCGCTCCGAGCGGAACGCGAACCAGCGCTCGCGATCCACGGGGAAGCTCATCAGCACGTCCTTGAAGCGGCGGAACGCGCCCTTGCCGTCGATCGCTTGGTTGAGCTGATCGCGCAGCTCGGACTCCTCCACCGTCTCGATGAAGCGCTCCATCCAGCGGTACTGCTCCCGCGACGAGACCGGATCGATGCGCAGGTACGTCGCGTCCTTCGCCACGCGCGCGTGCATGCCGGGGTCGGCGATCCCGTCGACGATCCGGATCACCTCGCCGGTGTCGAGGTGCAAGTAGCTGTGCACCTCGGGCGCGTTGTTCTCGAACGCGTCCTCGAGCGCCTCCCAGGCGATCGGGACCTCCTTGAGAGGCTTCTTCGGGGCGTCCTTCGTCTTGCTCATCGGTCGTGCTCAACCTCGGTTCTCATGCCGTGACCGTCCTGGCTCGGTCGACCGCTCGCCTCCAACGCGCGAGGTGGGCCTCGCGCGTCCCTTCGTCCATCGACGGGCGGAACGTCTTCGCGATCCGATGCGCGCCGACGATGGCGTCGAGGTCGGGGAACACGCCGACGGCGAGCCCCGCGAGGTACGCGGCCCCGAGCGCCGTCGTCTCCACGGACGCGGGACGATCACTCTCGACGCCGAGGAGATCGGACTGGAACTGCATCAGGAGGTCGTTCTCCGACGCGCCGCCATCGACCCGCAGGCGCGCGAGGCGCGCGCCGTCCGCCTCCATCGCGCGCACGAGGTCGGCGACGGAGAAGGCGATGCCCTCGAGCGTCGCGCGCGCGACGTGCGCGCGCGTCGTCTCGCGCCCGAGCCCCATGATCAGGCCGCGCGCGTCGGGATCCCAGTGCGGCGCGCCGAGCCCCACCAGCGCGGGCACGAAGACCACGCCGCCCGCGTCGTCGACCGTGCGCGCGAGCGCCTCGACGTCGGCCGAGCGCTCGATGAGGCCGAGCCCGTCGCGCAGCCACTGCACGGCGGCGCCCGCGATGAAGGCGCTGCCCTCGAGCGCGTACACCGTGCGGCCCCCGAGCTGCCAGGCGATCGTCGTCAGGAGCCCGTGCCGCGACTCGAGCGGCGTCTCGCCGGTGTTGACGAGCACGAACGCGCCCGTCCCGTAGGTGCACTTGGCCTCGCCCGGCGCGAAGCACGTCTGCCCGAACAGCGCCGCCTGCTGGTCGCCCGCGATGCCTGCGATCGGCGTGCCGTCGGCGAGGCCCGGGACGCCGCGCGTGGTCGCATAGATCTCCGAGCTGGAGCGGACCTCGGGCAGCACCGCGCGCGGCACGCGCAAGAGGTCGAGGAGCTCGTCGTCCCAGCGACCGCGGTGGATGTCGTAGAGCAACGTGCGGGACGCGTTCGTCGCGTCGGTGACGTGCGCCGCGCCGCCGCTCAGGCGGTTCACCAGGAAGCTGTCGACCGTCCCGAAGGCGAGCTCCTCGGCGCGCGCCCGGGACCCGTCGACGTGATCGAGGATCCACTCGATCTTCGTGCCGCTGAAGTAGGCGTCGAGCACGAGGCCGGTGCGCGCGCGAAAGAGCGGCCCGTGCCCCGCCGCCTCGAGCGCGGCGCAGCGCGGCGCGGTCCGCCGATCCTGCCACACGATGGCGCGGTGGATCGGGCGCCCGCTCGCGCGCTCCCACAGGATCGTCGTCTCGCGCTGGTTGGTGATGCCGATCCCCGCGCAGCTCGCGCCGTCCACGCCGGCCTGCGCGAGCGCGTCGCCGAGGGCGTCGAGGACGCTCTGCCAGATCTCGTCCGGGTCGTGCTCGACCCAGCCGCTCTTGCCCGGCGGGTAGTGCTGGGGAAACTCGCGGTTGGCCTTCGCGCGGATCGCGCCGTCCTCGCCGAGGACGACGACCGTGCTGCCGGTCGTCCCTTGATCGATGGCCAGGAGGTAGCGCGACATCGGAGCGGCTACGGTACGCGGTGCGGACGACGGGTGTAAAGCCGCGGCGCTCGCTACCGGCGGAGACGATCGCGCACGGCTTCGAGCGCGAAACGCGCCGGGCCGCGGCCCACGACGCCGAGCGCGAGCTCGACGATCTCGCGCGCGATCTCTTTGGCGCCCTCGCGCTCGGCCGCGGCGAGCGCGGCGCGCAGCATCGTGGTGTCGCGGCGCAGGACCCCGAGCCGGGCGAGCGCCCGCGCGGCGCCCGCGGCGTCGCCGGCCTCGAGGAACCGCGCGCGCGCGGCGTCGAGCAGCGCGGCCCGCGCCTCCGGATCGGCGGTCGCGGCCGCGCGCGAGAGGAGCGCGTCGCCGTCGTCGTCGGTGCCCGCCGGGGCGTCGGTCGTTGCGCGCCCCCCCGCGGCGTCGCTCGCCGCTTCGGGCTCGGCGCTCTCCGTCGAGGTCTCCGCCGGCGCCGCCGGCGGCGTCGTCGGGGTCTCGTCCTCGACGGCCGCGCCCGGCTCCGCCGCAGGGCTCGACGCGGGGTCGGCGACCGGCGTCGGCTCGGCGGCGGGCGGCGTCGGATCGCGCGCCTCGATGGCGGCCTCGAGCGCCTCGAGCGCCGCGTGCTCGGGGCGCGCGCGGCGGAGCGCGGCGCACCACGCGCGCGCCCGCTCCACGCGATCGTGCGCGAGCGCGTGCCGCGTCGCCGCCTCGAGCGCGTCGATCACCGCCTCGTCGAGCCGCGCCTCGCGCGCCACCGCCGCGAGGAGCCGATCCTCCGCGCGCTCCGCGGCCTCCTCGCGATCGAGCGCGCGACGGACGCCGGCGAGCGCCGCCCAGTGGCGCGCGCGATCGTCGCGCACGGCGGCCTGCGCGAAGCGCCGCTCCGCGGCCGCGAGATCCCCGATCGCGCGCGCCACCCTGGCGCCGGCGCCGAGCGCGCGCGCCTCCGCCTCGTGATCACCCTCGCGCCGCCACGCGCTCGCCGCGCGATCCCACGCGTCGAGCGACGCGCCGAGATCTCCCTCGCGCTCGACCGCGCGGGCGAGCCCCTCGAGCACCAGTCCGTCGGCGGGCAGGTGCTCGTGGGCGAGCCGATAGAGGTCCGCCGCCTCCGCGCGGTGCCCCGCGAGCTCGCAGAGCCCGGCCGCGTCGCGCGCGAACGCCGCGCGATCCGCGCCCGGCTCGCGCATCGCGCGGCCGAGCTCCAGCGCGCGCGCGAGCTCGCGCGCGTCGCCGAGGCGCGTCGCGACCTCGACCAGCCGCAGGGCGTTCGCGGGCTCGGTCGGGCCCCGCTCGCACGCGCGCTCGAGGAGCTTGCCCGCGAGCGCGGGGCGCGGGCGCATCGCGAGCTCGGCCGCCGCGACGAGCCCCTCGATGGCCACCGCGTCGCACGGCTCGAGCTGCTCGAGCGCGAGCGCCGCGCGCGCGGCCGCGTCTACGTCTCCCTCGCGGAGCGCGGCCCGCAGCGCGGCGCACCGCGCGACCGCGTCCACCCCGCTCGGCGGCGAGAGGCCGAGCTCGCGCGCGTCGAGCTCGCCCCCGCGCTCGACGAGCGCGGCGTAGGCCGCCCGCGCCTCGGCGAGCTCGCCCACCGCGAGGTGCGCGACGAGCGGCGCGAGCGCGCGCGCGCGCTCCCACGCCGGGCCCGGTCGCGAGAGATCGTCCCCGTCGGTGCGCGTGGCGAGCGCGACGCGGTGTGGACCGAGCACCTCGAGCGCCACGGACACGGCGCGGTCGTCCGGGACACGCCAGCCGTGCGGCACGAGCGCCTCGCGCAGGACCGCGGAGAGCGCGCGCTCGACGCGGATCGCGCCGCGGTCCTCCTCGTAGTCGAGGCCGAGCGCGCGGGCCGCGACCACCGCGCGCACGAGCGGCGGGGCGGGCCCGTCGTGGACGGCTCGGGCCCCGTGCGCGACGACGCGCAGGTGCGGCCCCTCGAAGCGCGCCTCGACGTCGAGCGCCACCGTCCCGAACGCATCGCGGAGCGCGAACGCGAGCGATCCCTGCGCCGGCGCGAGCGCCGCGAGCCCGTAGGGCTCTTCGACGAGGCGCGCGAGCAGCGCGGGCAGGTCGAGCCGCACGCGCGCCGCGCGCACGCGCGTGCGCCGCGTGCGAAAGCGCCCCGCGCCGCCGCTCAGGTCGAGCGGGAAGCGGAGCGGGCCGAGGTCGAGCTCGAGCGCGTCGACGATCCCGAGCGCGAACGGGAGCTCGCGCGCGAGCACGAGCCGACCGAGGCCCTCCTCGAAGCGCAGGGCGAAGCGCGGCCCGTCCGCGGCGTGCGGCGCGACGGGAGCCCGGGAGGCGCGCTCGAGGGACCGCATGACGGCGACGGAAGGTACCAGGCCGCGGCCTCGGATTCACTCGGCGCGCGCCGGCACGGCCGAGCTCGTCAGGCGGGGACGCGCGCTCGGAACCGCTCCCACGCCGGGCCGAGCACCGAGAGCGCGCGCTCCCTCACGTCGCGCACGTCGTCCGGGTGCGCGCCCGCCGCGAGCGCCTCCTCGGCACACAGGAGCGCCGGGAGATGACGCTGCCGCTCGAGGAAACAGTGCGCGAGGAGCGGCAAGAGCGTGGTGCGCGGCCCCCCGAGCGACAGCGAGCGGCGCAACAGGCCGATCGCCTCGCCGTAGCGCGCCTCCGTGAGGTGCGCCTCGCCCAATCGCCGGAACAGGTCCGCCGAGACGGTCGGGCTCTGCTGCGCCCACTGGATCGCGAGCCGCAAGACCTCTTGCGCCCAGTCGCTGCGCCCGAGCGCGACGTAGGCGGTGCCGAGCATCCCGAGCGACTCCGCGAGCGTCGCCTTCACCTCCGGCGCGAGGGACTGCCCCTCGTGCGTGCGCAACAGCAGCGAGAGCGGCCCTGGCCACGTGTCGAGCAGCTCGACCACGCGCTCGGGCTCGTCCGCCGCGACCGCGGCGCGCGCCTTGGGGACGACGTTCAGGTCGATCGCGAACGGCGAGGGCGCCTTGTGCCGCTCCGCGAGCGCGGTGATCCGCTCGCGCAGGACCAGGCGCAGCTGCTCGAGCGAGACGTCGATGTCGTCCCCGTCGCAGATCACCTCGAGCGAGGCGCGCCCGTCCGAGACGCGCAGGACGTCGAGCCGGATCCCGAACAGCGGCGCGAGCAGTACGTACCGGAACCCGATGAACTGCTGGAGCTCCTCGAGGTCGGGCTCGTCGGAGAGCTCGAGGTCCGGGTCGTCCGACGAGAGCATCGCGCGCGCGAGCCGCTGCCGGAACTCGGCGAGCGAGAGGCGCTGCGGCCCGCCGATGCTCCCGACCTCGAACTCCACGACGGACGCGTCGTTGTTGCGCGGATCGACGGTGAGCGCGCTGATGCGGATCCCGGCGATCACCGAGAAGGCGACGAAGTGTGTCCCGACGACCTCGCAGAGCTGCGCGAAGCCGGGCGAGCCCTCGCCGAGCTCCTCGAGCCATCCGTCGGCGCGGACCTTGTCGAGCCGGTACGTCCTCATCCGGTCCTCGAACGGTACCACTCGATCGTGCGCGCGAGCCCGTCCTCGAGATCGATCTCGGCGCGGAACCCGAGCAGCCGCTCGGCCTTCTTCACGTCCGGGATCCGGAGCTCGACGTCGGGGTAGTCCCACTTCACGAAGCGGATCTCGCTCGAGCTGCCCGCGAGCCGTACGACGAGGCGCGCGAGCTGGTAGATGGTGACCGTGCTGCGCGGGTTGCCGATGTTGAACGACTGACCGATGGCCTCGACGCGGGTGAGCGCGCGCAGGATCGCGCCGACGATGTCGTCGATGTAACACCACGACCGGATCTGATCGCCCTCGTTGTGGATCTGGATCGGGTCGCCCGCGAGCGCGCGCACGACGAACGCGTGCACCGCGCCCTCGCCGATCTGCCCGGGACCGTAGATGTTGAACGGCCGGATCGCGCAGGTCGGGAGCTGGTACTGCTTCCAGTAGTTGTGCGCGAGGTGCTCCGTCGCGAGCTTGCTGACCGCGTAGGTCCAGCGCGCCTCGCCGACCGCCCCGAGGCTCGTCACGTCGGCCTCGCGCACCCGGAACGCGTAGCTGCCGAACACCTCGCTCGTCGAGAAGTCGATCACGCGCCGCACGCCGCCGGCCTTCCGCGCCGCCTCGAGCACGTTCATCGTGCCGCGCAGCGAGACCTCCATCGTCGTGACCGGGTTCTTCATCACGGTGTCGACGCCCGCGATCGACGCCATGTGCACGACGTGATCGACGCCCTCGACCGCGGCGGCGACCACCGCCTCGTCGCGCACGTCCCCGACGATCAGCTCGAGGTTCGGGTGCCCGGCGAGCCCGGCCGCCTCGAGCCCGTTGCGCCGGAGGTTGTCGAGCACGCGCACGCGGTTGTGCGGGAGCAGGACGCGCGCGAGCGCCGTCCCGATGAACCCGGCGCCGCCGGTGAGCAGGAGGTGCGCGCCCGAGAGGATCGGCTCGTCAGCCATCGGCCCGGTGTGATGCGCGATCCGCGCGGGCGGGGCAAGTACGCGGCACGTTCACTTGTACTCGATGAGCCGGTTGCGCCGCCCGCGCCAGCGCGCGCCGTAGTACTTCAGCACGCCCTGCGCCTCGGCGAAGCGGCCCACCGTCACCGCCGCCGCGTAAGCGGCCGCATCGGTCGGCGCGCGCCCGCGCCCGCGCACGTGGCGGTAGATCCGCGCGGCCTGCGCGGGATACGCGGCGAGGAGCCCGAGGCTCAGCCCGAGCGTCGGCACTGCGGCGCCGAGCGCGACCGCCGGGACGAGCGCACCCCACAGCACGACGCGGCGCGTCTCCTTCACCCAGTGCCGCTCCGGCGGCGCGCCGTGCATCGCCGCGCCCTCCGCGAACGCGTGGCCGGCGCGCACCGCGCGCAGCCAGAACTGGCGCGGGTGCGTCATCGCCGCGTCGTGCAGGGTCATCTCGGCGTCGAGCCGCTCGATGCGCCACCCGCGCCCGCGCAGCCGCACGCAGAGCTCGGGCTCCTCGCCCGCGATCACGCTCGGATCGAACCCGCCGACCGAACGGAACGCCTCGACGCGCATCATCGCGTCGCCGCCGCACGCGAGCGCCTCGCCGACCGGGGTGTCCCACTCGACGTCGATGATCCGGTTGAAGACGCTCGCCTCGGGGTGACGCTCCCGCCGCCGCCCGCAGACGACCCCGAGCCGCGGCGAGCCCTCGAGCCGCGCGCGCGCGGTCGCGATCCAGCCATCGACGACCTCGCAGTCCCCGTCGACGAACTGCACGTAGCGCAGCGCCGGCGCGAGCTCCGTCAGCCGCGCGAAGCCCTCGTTGCGGGCGCGCGCCGCGGTGAACGGGCGCGCCATGTCGAGCTCGACGACGTCGGCCCCGAGCCCGCGGGCGCGCTCGACGCTCCCGTCCGTCGACGCGGAGTCCACGTAGACGACGCGCCCGACCGCGCCGCGCACGGACGCGAGGCAGCGCGCGAGGCGCTCGCCTTCGTTGCGCCCGATCGCGACGAGCCCGACGTCGTCCGCGCCGGCGCTCAGGACCGACCTCCGCGCGCGCGGCGGGCCCGATCCACCGCCTCGTGCGTGCGCTCGGCGCGCCGCGCGTACCACGCGTCCGCGGCGTGGTACGCGGCCGCGTCGCACGCCCGCCGCGCCAGCTCGCCGAGCCGAGCGCGGTCGCGGTCGAGCGCGGCGAGCGCGTCGGCCGCCTCGAGCACGTCGTCGGGCAGGAGCGCGGTGGCGCGCTCGGCGCGCGCGCGCTCCTCGACGTAGGGGATCGGCGAGGCCACGAGCGGCAGGCCCGCGGCGTAGCCGTCGAAGATCATGCGCGGCGTGTCCTCGGCGGTCGGCGTGAAGAGGAGCCCGTCGAACGCCGCGAGCCGGCGGAGCAGCGCCGGGCCGTAGGTCGCGGTCCCCGTCAGCCGCACCGCGTCGGCGATCCCGAGGCTCGCGGCGAGCGCGGCGAGCCGCTGCTCTTCGGGGCCGGAGCCGATCACCTCGAGCTCGACGCGGGCTCCACGCGCGCGCGCGCGAGCGAGGATGCGCAGCGAGACGTCGACGCCCTTGCGGGCGACGAGCCGACCGCAGTAGACGAAGCGCAGCGGGCGGTCCTCGCCGAGGGTCGCGAGGCGCCGCTCGACCTCGGCGCGATCGACGATCTCGTGCGAGAAGTACGAGGTGTCCTCGAACACGAG
This sequence comes from Sandaracinaceae bacterium, assembly GCA_019637095.1. Lineage (GTDB taxonomy): Bacteria > Myxococcota_A > Polyangia > Polyangiales > Sandaracinaceae > JACKEC01. The sequence continues at coordinate 25,017 of JAHBWG010000038.1, forward strand.
GAGGTTCTTCGCGTGCGGCGCGTACCGCCGCTCGAGCGTGCCGCTCTTGAGGAGCGTCAGGTCCGCGCGGCGCACGCACCAACGGCAGAGCGGCTCGAACGCCGCCGTGTAGACGCGGGCGCGCGCGCGCGGCACGCGGCCGGGCCTCGCGAGCTGCGGCACCTGCACCACGACGTCGGTGTCCTGCACGAAGACCGTCGGCACGCCGCGCCGGCTCGCCATCGCGAACGCCATCCCGGTCAGCGGGCGGTGGAGCTCGTCGAGGCCCGAGTGGACGACCTCGGCGGTGCGGAGCGCGTCCGCGAGCGTCGCGCGGAGCGGGCGCGCCTCTCGCGACCAGAAGTGACGAGCGCGCACGCGCGCGTCGTAGAGCGTCTGCGCGCGCACCGACGCGACGCCTTCGAGCGGCTCGAGCCGCTGCTCCTTGGCCTCCTCGGCGTCGACGGGCAGCCACGGCGAGAGCAAGACGAGGTCGCCATAGCGACCGCCGAGCGAGTCGCGGAGCAGCTCGACGGCGCGCCGCCAGTCCGTCTGGATCGAGACTTGGGGGCCGTCGCGGAAGAGCGGCACCCCGATCGGGATGACGTACATGGGAGGGGCGCGAGGCTAGCACGCGGCCCGACGCGCGCTTCCCGGTGGAAGGAGCCGCGCACTTCACGCGTTGGACCGCGCGAGCCATCCTTTACAAAGCCGCTCGCCCCGTGAAAGGCTCGGGGCCCGAACCGCGTAGGGATCAACGAACCATGGGCATCTTCAGCCGCTTCAACCGCGTCCTCAAGTCGAACCTCAACTCGTTGATGGACAAGGCCGAGGATCCCGCCAAGCTCATCGACCAGACCATCCGCGAGATGGAGTCGGAGCTCAAGAACGCGAAGAAGGAGCTCGTCTCGACCCTCGGGACGGCCAAGCGCCTCGACAAGAAGAAGGCGGAGCTCGAGGACGAGGTCGCGCGCTGGGAGGACAAGGCGGTGCTCGCGCTCAAGGCGGGCGACGAGCCGCTCGCGCGCGAGGCGCTCAAGCTCAAGCAGAAGGCGGCTCGCGACGCGGAGGAGGCAGCGAACCGCGCGGCGGAGGCGGAGAAGGCGGCCTTCGAGATGAAGGACACGCTCGACGAGATCGAGCGCAAGATCGACGACCTCAAGGCGCGCAAGGGCACCCTCGCGGCGAAGGTCCGGCGCGCGCGCCAGGATCCGAACGACGCGGTCAGCGGCCGCGGCGGCGCCATCGGCGACCTCGAGCGGCTCGCCGGGCGCATCGACCAGCTGGAGTCCGAGGTCGAGGTGCACGACGTGCTCGACGACCCGAAGGACCGCGACATCGACGCGCGCTTCCGCGCGCTCGAGCGCCAGCAGGGCCGCACCAACGTCGACGACGAGCTCGACGCGCTCAAGCGTCGCCTCGACGGCTGACCGCGAGGAGCGTGGCGGAGCTCCTCGTCCTCTGGCACCGGTGGCTCCCGCGGCGAGCCGACGAGACGCGCGAGCCGATCGCCGTCGCGGCGTGGCGCCGCACGGTGGCCGCGCGCCTCGCGGCCGGTGGCGGCGAGGTCGTGCCCGCGATCGGCGCCGCGATCGTCGCGACCTTCGATCCCGCCGAGTGCGCGGACGCGGTCGAGATCGCGCTCGACCTGCTCGACGAGGCGGAGGCCGCGGACATCGACGTCGCGCTCGCCGCCGCGCTCGGCGTGGTGCACGCGCACGAGGACGGACCGATCGGCGACGCGTTCGAGCGCGCGCAGCAGCTCGCGAACCGCGCCCGCGCGGGGGAGCTCGTCCTCGACGCGCACGTGCGCGACGCCGTGCGCGAGGAGTTCCTGTTCGGGCGGCAGGTCGCGGGGGCGTGGCGCGGCACGACGGTCGACCGCGACAACCCGCGCCGTGTGGAGACCGCCGACGCGATCGCGGACCTCCCCGTGGCCCGGTTCCCGCCGATCGGCGCGCCGCTCGTCGCGGAGATGGCCCTGCACCTCGACACCGCGACGGCCCGCACCTTCATCCTGCGCGGCCCCGTCGGCGCCGGAGCCGCCGAGCTCGTCGCGGAGCTCGCCCGAGAGCAGGGCGACGCACGCATCCTCGAGCTCGGCGCGGCGCCCGGAGGGGTGGTCCCGCTCGCGAGCCTGCGCTTCGCGCTCTCCCGGCAGCACGGCTCGCCCGAGGGCGTCCACGCGGCGGCGCGGGCGGCCGGGGCCTCGCCGACCCACGCCGAGACCCTCGCGCGCGTCGCGGACGGCGCGCTCCCCGACCACGCCTCCGTCGCCGCCGCGCTCGCGGCGCTGCTCGCCGGCACGCCGCCCGCGTGGACCGTGCTCAGCCCCCTGAGTCAGATCGACGCCGCGAGCCTCGCCGTTCTGCTCGAGGCGCGCGAGCGCTGCGACTTCGTGATCTTCGGCCGCCTCCCGACCGAGGCGCCGCTCCCGACGCCGCTCGCCGCGCTCGCCGAGCCCGTCGTCGAGCACGTGATCCCGGCCCTCAAGACCGCGGACGCGCGGCTCGTCGCCGAGCAGATCCTCGGCCCGAGCACCGATCCCGACGTCGCGCGCCAGGTCGCGGTGCTCGGCGGCGACACGGTGATCGGCGTCGTCGAGGCCGCGCGCACCCTCATCGCGACGGGCGAGGTGGTGCGCGGCGATGGGGACGCGTTCGTCTGGCGCGCGGGGCCGCGCCGCGGCGTCGACATGATCTCGACCGACGAGCTGCTGTCCGAGCGCATCGACCTGCTCGACGGCGAAGCGCGCCAGGTGCTCGAGACGCTCTGCGTCGCGCCGGACGGCGCGGCGCGCGACCTGATCGAGTCGGTGGCGGCGCGCGACGGGATCGGGCCCGCGACGTTCGACCGCAGCCTCGAGCGCCTGGTGAAGGAGGCGTTCGCGCGCGACGAGGCGCGCCCGCGACCGACCTCGAGCCTGCTCCGCTGGCGGATGCTCGAGCTGATCCCGGCCGCGCGCTCGATGGAGCTCCACCGGTTCGTCGGCGAGGCGCTCGCGGCGCACCCGCACGAGCACGCGCCGCTGCGCGCCGAGCTCGCCTACTACCTCGTGGAGGGCGGACGCCACGAGGAGGGGCGCCCGCTCGCCGCCGCCGCGGTCGAGGCGCTCGTCGAGGCCGGCTACCGCCGCGCCGCGACGCACCTCTCGAGCTGGATCGCGAGCACGACGGCCGAGTCCGCCGAGGGCGGCGCCGCGCGTCCGACGCCGGTCCCCCCCGCCGCGGAGGCCCGCGACGAGGGTCCGGCCTCGAACGAGCTCGCGCTCGGAGAGCTGCTCGACGAGCTCGCGGAGGAGCCGCGGCGGACGACGACCCCGCCCCCGCGCGCGGCGCTCCCGCGGGAGGAGCGCGATCTGCGCTCGAGCGAGCCCGCGCTCGACGCGCTGCTCGACGAGATCGCCGCCGCCGCGCCCCCCCCGCCCGCCGCCGACGTGGCGCGCGCGCCGTCCTCCCCGCCGCGTCCCCCGACCTCGGCGCCCGTCGGTCGACCCTCGACCGCGCCGCCGCCGCCGCCGAGCCGGCGCGCGACGTCCGCGCCCCCGGCGGCGCGGACGCCGCCGCCGCCCCGCTCGGATCGGCCTCGACCACCGCCACCGCCACCCCGCCGCCCGCTCCCGCCGCTCCCGCCCGCGCACGAGATCGTCGAGCTGTCGGCGGACGAGGTCGAGCTCTTCGACGAAGCGAGCGGGGCGAACGAGCGCCTCGAGCTCGACCTCGACGGCTTGCGCTCCTCCCCCGAGGTCCCGCTCGGGCGCGCGGTCGTCGACGAGACGGCCGAGCATCCCGCGCTCCCCGCCGGCGTCGCCGCAGGTCCGCTCGAGCTGTCGGGCCTCCGATCGAGCGACTGGCCCGCCGACGAGGAGGAGGGCGAAGGCTGGCTCGACCACGTCGCGCCCACGGCCGCCGGCGCGCGCGCGGACGACGCGGGCGCAGCAGACGACGACGACGCGGGGGAGCCCGACTCGGACGAGACGATGCTCACCGACGCGGCGGAGCTGATGGCCGCGCTGCGCGCCGCGCCCGCGGCGAGCGGCGACGGTCCACCGACCGTCGAGCTCGAGCCGCCGAGCGACGGCGCGACCAATGTGGGGCCGGCGCCGGAGCGCTCGTTCGTCGAGGAGGCGACCCAGCTCATGCGCGCGGGCGCGTTCGACGCGCTCGATCGCGCGATCCAGCGCGCGGTCGCCGAGGGCGCGGATCTCGCCGCGATCGGGCGCGTGCGCGCGATCGCGCAGCTCGCGCGCGGGGAGGTCGCGCAGGCGAAGGCGAGCCTCGACGACGCCCGCGCCCGCGGCCGCGACGACCGCGCCGAGCGCGGCCGCTACGAGCTCGCGATGGCCCTCTTGAGCTTGCGCTCCGGCGACGCGATCGAGGGCGTGCGCCGCGGCCTCGGCGCGCTCGCCTGCGCGCGCGGGCTCGGCGACGCCCGCGGGGAGGAGGCGGCGCTCAAGACCTTGGCGGCGTGCTACCGCGCGCTCGGTCGCGACGCCGACGCGGAGCGCCTCGACCATGTGTGAGCGCGCCGCGCTCGCCGCGCTCGCGCTCGCCGTGGGCTGCGCCGACCCGTGCGCCGACCTCGACGCGCCGGCGCTCGCGCTCGGCTCCTCCGACGCCGCCGCGACGCGCTTCGAGCCGTTCGAGGACGGGGCGCCGCTCCCGCTCGTCGCGGGGCCGCAAGGCGGCATGCACGTCTGGCTGAGCCTGCGGCTCACCGGCCTGTGCATGGAGCACGTCCGCGTCGAGCGCCGCATCGTCGACGACGCGACGGAGGAGATCGTCGAGCTGCAGCGCGGGCCGCTGCGCTTCGTCGAGGGCGACGCGCCCGACACCTGGGTCACCGCGGGCGCGATCCCCATGATCCTGTGCCCGACGACCCGCTCCGTCGTCGGCGAGCGCTTCCGCTTCGCCGTCCGCGCCGAGGACTCGCTCGGCCGCTCCGCCGTCTCGATGCGCCCGTTCGTCGCCGCGTGTGTCGAGGGCGCCTGCGAGCTCTGCGACCCGCTGTGAAGGCGCGGAAGACCGTCACTCCGGCGCGGTGACGACGCGGTTGCGGCCTTCTTGCTTGGCGCGATAGAGCGCGCGATCGGCGCGCTCGACCAGCGCCTCGACGGTGTCGTCCGCGCGCGCCGCGGCGACGCCGACGCTCACGCTCACGGGGATCACGCGCCCGTCGTGGACGAAGCGCGCCGCCGCGGTCGCGGCCCGGATGCGCTCGCCGAGGCTCGCCGCGTGCGCGAGCGACGTGCTCCGGCAGAGGATCGCGAACTCCTCTCCGCCGTAGCGCGCGAAGAGATCCTCGCGCCGGACCATCGCCTGCGCGAGCTCCGCGAACGTCGCGAGCACGTAGTCGCCGCCGAGGTGCCCGTACGTGTCGTTGACGACCTTGAAGTAGTCGAGGTCGAGCAAGAGCACGGAGAGCGGCGTGCCGTGCCGCCGCGCGTGGGACAGATCGGCGTCGAGGCGGTCGTCGAGCGCGCGGCGGTTGTAGAGCTTGGTCAGCGGATCGCGCAGCGCGGCCTCGTAGAGCTCCTCCTGGAAGCGCGCCTGCGCCTCGTCCTGGAGCGAGAACTTCAGGAGCAGGTTCACGCCCACCTGGATCTGATCGCCGTCCGAGAGCGCGCGCGGCTCGGTGACCCGCAGGCCGTTGACGAGCGTCCCGTTCGTCGAGCCGAGGTCCTCGACGTGGACACGCCCCTCGACCTTGCGGAGGCGCGCGTGCATGCGCGAGACGCCGTCGCCGTGGAGCTGGAGGTCCGCGCTCGGGCTGCGGCCGATCGTCAGCTCCTCGCCGACGCGCATCGTGCGCCCGACCGCGTCGCCCGCGTACACGATGAGGTAGGGCTGCGCGTTCGCCTTCGCCGCGCCGACCGCGGCGGCGACGGTGCGCAGGTCGAGCTGCACCGTGCCCTCGTCCTCCCAGTCGTCGTCGTCGTCGGACCCCATCCCCTGCGACTCTAGCTCACTCCGGCGGCGGTGCGGCAGCCGGCGTGAAGCGGTAGCGGAGCACCGCCTCGAAGTCCTGCGGGCCGGTGACGCGGGGCCCGGACAGGAGGCCGACCCGATCGGAGACGCAGCGCGCCGCGGGCTCGAACGGGACCGACGCGGGCACCAGGAGGCCGGTGAGCCGGACCGATCCGTCGGGCGCGAGCCGCGCGCGCACGACGAGCTCGGCGGGCTCGCCGCTCGCGCCCGCGCCCGGGATGCACGCGAGCAGCGCCCCGCGCCGCGCCACGACGCGCCGCGCGAGCTCCTCGGGCGCGGGGGGCGGACCGGGGACCGCGAGGCGGTACGCGTGCTCGATCTTCTGGCGGCGTCCGGGGAACGGCCGCAGGTGCGGGCGAACGACGCGCGTGACCTGCGCGGCGAGGCAGGCGTGGAGGCGCGCGAGGTTGAGGCGTGCCCGCGGCGCGGCGGACGCGTCGGTCCGGCCGGCGAGTTCGGGCACCTCGAGCGTGTGGCGTCCGTCGGGCTCGAGCCACACCCGCAGCCGCAGGCGCGGCCGCGGGCCCGCGCCATCCCACGGCTCGTGCGTGTCGGCGCAGCGCTGGACCTCGGGCGCGAGGCCTCGGAGCGCCGCCCGCACCTCGGCGACGCGCGGCGGCCCCGGCGCGCGCGGGCCGACGATCACGCGCGGCGTCGCGCTCGTCGGCGGCGGGACGCGGCGCCGCGGCTGGGCCGACGCGGGCGCGGCGAGCACCAAGAGCGCGGCGAGGGAGACGAGCGCGACCCGCATCGCCCGCAGGGTAGAGCGTTTCAGTCGGGATAGCCGACCATCCGCTCCGCCTCGGCGTCCCAGAGCTTCTGCTCGAAGCACGCGGCGATGTCCTCCGGCCAGAGCGTCGTCTTGCGCGGGCTCTGGAGCTCGGGGATCGCCGCCATCGCCTCGGGGAGGCGGTAGAACGGGATGCCGGGGTTGAGGTGATGGACGTGGTGGTAGCCGATGTTGCCGGTCAGCCAGCCGAGCAGACGCCCCGTCTCCATGTAGCTCGAGGACTCGAGCGCGGCGCGCGTGTACTCCCACGACTCGCGCGGCTGGACGTGCATCTCGGGGAAGTTGTGTTGCGCGTAGAACAGGTAGCCGCCGCTCGCGGTCGCGACGAAGAGCGGCAGGAACAGGACGAAGAACATCGTCCAGAACCCGAAGCCCCACCAGAGCAGCGCGACGAGCGCGAAGTTGACGACGATGGCGACCGCGGAGTCCCAGTTCTTGCGCGGATTGCGCATGAACGAGCTCAGGCACATCCCGTAGAGGAACAGCGTGAAGTACCCGAAGAGGATGGTGAGCGGGTGGCGGATCACGCGATACATCAGGCGCTCGGACTCGCTCATCTTCTCCCAGATGTCGGTCGTGACCATCAGGTAGCTGCCGACGTGCGAGCCGACGATCTTCGCAGTGTGCGCGTGGTGGTAGTTGTGCGTCTGTCGCCACACGTTCGGCGGCGTCAGGACGAGGACGCCGTACGTGTGCATGATCCACTTCGCGACGTGGCTCCCGCGCAAGATCGCGAGGTGCATGAAGTCGTGGTAGAGGATGAACGCGCGCACGATCACGAGGCCCTGGAAGATCGCGAGCGGGATGCGGACCCAGAGACTCTCGACGAAGAAGAGCGCGACGGCGCAGGCGATGATCACGCCGAACGTCTCGAAGACGTGCAGCCAGCTCCGCAGCCGGTTCTCCTTCTGGTAGGGCTTGGTCGCGGCGATCAGCTCACGACCGGATCGGGGCTCGACGACTTCGCTCATCTGTCGACTCTTCTTTGCCTGCTCCGCGTTCGATCGCGCGCAGCGAGCGCACCAACCGCGTAGCTCGCTTCGCACCGCTCGCGTGTCCCCGGATGGCTGCCACGCCGGAGATTCCGCGCCTCTCGGATAGCACACCTCGCTGGCGAGTCACCCGAACCGCGCATCGCGCGTGAGCGTCTGCACGCGGTGCGCCAGCGCTCCGGTTTGGCCGCGCGGCCGGAATCAATCGATGAACAGGGCCGCGAGGATCCCGAGCGCGATCAGGCCGAACACCACGAACAGCGGGATGAGGCCGGCGATCGACGACGGCGACGTCTCGGTCGCCGGCGGCTGGGGCGCGCTCTGGGCGGCCGAGGCGCGCGCGGGCTCGCGCGCAGCGACCGGCGCGCGCGCCTCGGGCTCGTCCGCCGGCTCGTCCTCACCGTCTGCGTCGTCGTCGTCGTCCTGCGGTGGCGGCTCGTCGCCCGCGTCGGCGGCGCTCGACGCGTCGGCTTCCTCGTCGCTGCCCTCCTCGCCTTCGTCGCCCTCTTCCTCCTCGTACAGCCCGTCGTCCTCGGCCCGATCACGGGCCGCGCGGGGCCGCTTCGGTGCGCGTCGCTTCTTTCGCTTCGCCATCGCGACGGACCCTTAGCACATGCGGTACGGTCGGCGCGTGGCGACCATCGTGAACCCCGACACCCTCGCGCCGCCGCGCGGGTACTCGAACGGGATCCTCCTCGGCGGCGAGCGCGTGCTCTTCGTGGCCGGACAGATCGGCTGGGACGCGTCGATGAAGGTCGCGGACGGGCTCACCGCGCAGTTCGCGCTCGCGCTCGACAACGTGCTCGACGTCGTCCGCGCCGCGGGCGGCCAGCCCGAGCACGTCGGGCGCATGACGATCTACGTCGTGGACCGACACGAGTACGTGCGGGAGGCGAAGGCGATCGGGGCGGCGTACCGCGCGCGCTTCGGAGGCCACTACCCCGCGATGTCGCTGGTGCAGGTCGCCGCGCTCCTCGAGGAGGGCGCGCGCGTCGAGATCGAGGTGACGGCGGTGCTGCCCGCGGAGGCGTCGTGACCCTCGCGCCCAAGAGCTTCCGCCTCGCGCTCGACGGCGACGGCGTCGCCACGATCACGCTCGACCGCCCCGAGCGCATCAACGCGCTGACGTTCGAGGTGTACGCGGAGCTGCGCGACACGTTCCGCGCGCTGCGCGAGGGGCACCCGGAGGTGCGCGCCGTCGTGCTGCGCGGCGAAGGGCCGCGCGGGTTCTGCTCGGGCGGCGACGTCGAGGACATCATCGGCGAGCTGTTCTCGCGCGATATGCGCGGGCTGCTCGAGTTCACGCGGATGACCGGCGCGCTCATCCACGCGATCCGCGCCGCGCGCCCGCCGGTGATCGCAGCGCTCCACGGCGTCTGCTGCGGCGCCGGCGCGGTCATCGCGCTCGCGTGCGACGCGCGCATCGTCGCGCCCGACACGCGCATCGCCTTCCTCTTCCCGAAGGTCGGCCTGAGCGGCGCGGACATGGGCGCCGCGTGGCTGCTGCCGCGCACGATCGGGCTGGGGCGCGCGAGCCGGCTCCTCCTGACCGGCGAGTTCGTGAAGGCCGAAGAGGCCGAGCGCATCGGGCTCGTCACCGAGGTCGCGCCCGACGGAGAGGTCTTCGCGAAGGCGGACGCGTTCGCGCGCGCGCTCGCGACGGGCCCGGCCTTCGCCCACGCGATGACCAAGCGCATGGTGGAGTACGAGGCGCACGTCGACTTCGCGACCGGGATCGAGGCGGAGGCGCAGGCGCAGGCGATCTGCATGCAGCACTCCGACTTCCGCGAGGCCTACGACGCGTGGGTCGAGAAGCGCGCGCCGAGGTTCGCGCGGTGACCCCGTCCGACGCGGTGCTCGAGCGCGCGTTCCTCGACGACGACGTCATCGCGCGCGGCTGGGACGCGGCCGGCGCGCTCGCCGACGACGGCGCCGCGCTCGAGCGCGACGCCGAGCCCGCCGACGCCCTCGTGGCGATGGTCCGCTTGCTCGGCGCGCGCGGCCTCCTCTCGCTCGTCGCCGGCGGGCCGAGCTGGCGCGCGGTCTGCCTCGCGCGCGAGCGCCTCGGCTACACCAGCCCGCTGCTCGAGCTCGCGTTCACGATGCAGGGTCTCGGGAGCTACCCGATCACCCTCGGCGGCAGCGACGCGCAGCGCGCGCGCCACCTCGAGGGCGTGGTCGCGGGGACGCACGTCGCCGCCTTCGCGTTGACCGAGCCCGACGCCGGCTCGGACCTCGACGGCGTCTCGACGAGCGCGCGGCGCGACGGCGACGGCTACGTGCTCGACGGACACAAGGTGCTGATCTCCAACGCGCCGGTCGCCGACCTCTTCACGGTGTTCGCCGCGACCGCGCCGGCCGGCGCGCCGCGGCGGCTGAGCGCGTTCGTCGTGCGCCGCGGGGCCGCCGGCCTGACCACCACCCCCACGCGCGTCCTCGGGGGCCACCCGATCGGCGAGGTGCGCCTCGACGGAGTGCGCGTCGCCGAGGAGGACCGGCTCGGCGCCGAGGGCGACGGGCTGCGCCTCGCGCTCGGCACGCTGCACCGCTTCCGCACCACCGTCGGCGCGGCCGCGGTCGGCTTCGCGCAGCGCGCGCTCGACGAGGCGGTCCACCACACGCGCACCCGGCACCAGTTCGGCGCGCCGCTCGCCGCCCTCTCGGCCGTGCAGATGAGCCTCGCCGACATGGCGTGCCTGACGGAGACGGCGCGCCTGCTGGTCTATCGCGCCGCGGCGCTCGCGGATCGCGGCGACGGCGGCCGCGAAGCGGAGGCGCGCGCGGGCAGCATGGCCAAGCTCGTCGCCACCGAGAACGCCTCCCAGGTGATCGACCGCGCGGTGCAGCTCCACGGGGGCCGCGGCGTGATGACCACCTCGGTCGTCGCGCGCCTCTACGAGGACGTGCGCGCCCTGCGCATCTACGAAGGCGCGAGTGACGTGCAGCGCCTCTTGATCGCGCGCCACCTCCTCGCGGATCGCGCCGCGCGATGAGCTGGCTCGACAGGCTCGATCCGGGCCCGCTCGCCACGGCGGCGCACCGCTTCCTCGACGCGCACCCGGGCGCGCCGCGGCGCCCGTTCGATCGCGGCGCCGCGGGCCTGCGCGCGCTCGGCGACGCGCTCGAGGCGTGGGCCGACGAGGAGCCCTCCCCGCTCGACGACGGGTTCGTCGAGGGCGCGGGCGCGCTGCTCGCGCTCTTGCTGCTCGACCACGTCGGCGAGGGCGCGCACGCCGCGCGCGAGGGAGCGCACCGCGTGCGGCTCGGCCGCGATGGCTGGTTCGATCCGTTCGGCGCCGTCGAGGCGGCGCTCGACGACGACGACCCGCGCGCCGCGCTCGCGCTCGCCGTCGCGCGCGCGGAGGCGGAGGCGGCAGGGCGAGCGGGCGTCGGGCGCGCGATGCGCATCCTGCGCGAGGCCCTCGCGCGCGAGCGCCCCGACGTCTCGGTCGAGGCGAGCTTCGAGCTCACCGTGCAGCTCTCCGGCGAGATCGAGCTCGACCTCGGCCGGACCGTCCGCGCCACGGAGGGCGAGCCCGACGCGGCGGTCGAGCTCGCGGTCGCCAAGCTCGTCGCGATGCTGCCCGGCGGCGCCGCCGGCGCCACCTTCGCCGACGTGCGCGCGAGCCTCTACCCGCGGCTGACCGCGCCTGGCTTCGCCGCCTCGCTCGCCGAGCACGGCCGGCTCGCGGCCGCGGCCCGCCTCGGCGGCGCGCTCGAGGTCGCGCTCGTCGTCGCGCACGGCGACCGCTCCCGCTACGTCGGCGCCCTCGAGCTCGAGCGCGCCGGCGTCGGGTTCGACGAGGCGCTCGCGATCGCGCTGCAGAACCTCGCCGGCCGCTCGCGCGACGCGCGCTTCGGCCGCGTCGACACCCCCGACGGCCCGCTCGTGGTCGCGCGCACCGGCGACGGCCTCGACGCCGCGCGCCTCCTCTTGCCCACCCTCCACGCCGTGCTCGCGCCCGAGCTCGGCGACGCGTTCCTCGCCGCCGTGCCGCACCGCGACGCGCTCTACGCCTGCGCCGAGACCCCCGCGCTCCGCGCCGCCCTCACCGCGCGCGCCGCCGACGACGCCGCGCGCGCGCCGCACGCGATCAGCGCGCGCCTGTTCCGCGTGCGCGCCGACCGCCTCGCGCCGGCCTGATCCCGAGTCAATTCCGGCCGTCGCTCGGGAGCGGCGGGCCGTCGGTCTGGAACGGGACGTAGAACAGCGTGGTGACGCCGTACTGACCTCGGCGCTCGTAGCCGGCGAGGCCGTAGAACATCTTCCACCAGTGCCCGCCCTCGCTGTTCTCGCCGTAGGAGAAGAACGGGAAGAGGTGGAACTCCCACTCCGAGGAGCCGTCGGCGCGCGTGCGCTCGCGGTGGTAGGCGTTGAGGACGAGCGTGCTCGTCGTGTTCCCCTCGCGGAAGCGCCAGAAGAACGGGAAGAGCACCGTGTAGCGGTTGCGGTCGCCCTCGAACGACTCCAAGTCCCACCAGAACGGCGCGAGCACGGAGTGCCGGTGGCTCGGCACGCTCTCGTAGTAGAAGATCGGGTGGATGTTGACGGCGTCGCCGTCGTGCCACCGCGACACCTGGAGCGTCGGCAGCACCCACGTCGTCTCGTCGCCGGTCTCGTGGTTCTCGTGGTTGCCGAAGAGCGGCGTGAGCCAGGTCGTCGAGCGGCCGCGCTCCTCGAAGCGGGCGAAGAACGGCGCGACCACCGTGGCGGACGACGCGGGGTCCTCGATGTGCCAGACGAGCGGCGGGACCGCGAGCGTCGTGGAGTCGGTGCGCGGATCGCGGATGTAGAAGAAGAAGGGCGCGATGGCGTCGAGCTCGGTCGCGCCGCGAAAGCGCTGGTAGAGCGGCGTCACGATCGTCTCGTCGCCGTGATCGCGCCACCACCAGAACAGGCCGGCGACCGTCAGGCGCTGGACGTCCGGCTCCTCCGAATAGTGCGAGAGGAGCGGGAAGATCGTCGTCGAGGTGTGGTTGGGCCCCGAGTTGTGGTGGAAGAGCGGCGGGATCCCGAAGTAGGAGCCGTTCGGCTCGTCGCGGTGATAGAAGGGCGGGACGACCGTCAACGCGGTTCGCTCGGTACGGTCCTCGAACCGGAAGAAGAGCGGCGGGACGATCGTGTACGAGTTGCGCTCGCCGTTCTCGACCCAGAGGAACGGGAAGATGCCCCAGTGCTCCGTCTGGTTCTCCCAGACTCGCCAGAAGAGGCTCGAGAACGTGTAGCGCGACTCGCCGTCGGTCCCCCAGTCGAGCGTGAGCAGCGGCGGGATCAGCGTGTAGTGCCGCGTCTCGTGCCGGCCGGTCATCACGAGCGGGAAGATGCCGAAGTCGTGGCCGTCGGTCGCGTCGTGGTGCCAGAACGGCGGCAGCACGAACGTGTGGTGCCCCGCGCCGCGGTAGAACCAGAAGAGCGGGAAGAGCACGTCCCACTCTTCGGGGCCGCGCATCAGGTAGTACGGCGGGATCGTGAGCTCGGTCGTCTGGCGCGACTGCCGCAGGTAGAAGAGCGGGAAGGTGGCGATCGTCTCGACCCCGCCTGCGCGCTCGTAGAGCAGAGGCGGGATGACGAGGCTGAAGTCGTCGTCGCCGGTCGGCGCCGGGGCAGGCCCATAGAGCACGGGGGCGCGCGCGACGCCCAGGCCGCCCTCCTGGCCCTCGACCGCCTCGTCGTCGCGGCCGATCGCCGTGTCCTCGTGCTCGCCCTCTTCGGCTTCCTCCTCCGCCTCCTCCTCCTCGGGCGGGGCGCTCGGGGGAGGCGCCTGCTCTTCCTCCTCGACCTCCTCTTCTTCCTCTTCCCAGCCGGCGTCGTCGCCGCCCTCCACCCACTCGTCTTCGTCGCTCTGCGCCGCCGCCGGCGCGGCGACGGCCAGGGCGACGAACGACAGGGCGACGGCGATCGCGCCGGTGCGCGTCACGCCGTCTCCCGTGCGAGCCGCTCGGCGAGCCGCGGTACGAGCCCGTCGCGGGGCAACGTCTCTTGCTCACCTCCGCGGAGATCCTTGACCGTCACCGCGGCGCGCTCGACCTCGTCCGGCCCGATCACGAGGCCGAGCCGTGCACCCGACTTGTCCGCCCGACGGAACTGGCTCTTGAGCGAGCCCCCGCGCAGATCCGCGTCCGCGCGCAGGCCGCCGTCCCGCAGCGCCTTGAGCAGGGTGCTCGCCTCGCGCTCGAGGCCGGGCCGATACACCACGAACACGTCGAGGGCCGGCGCGGTCTCGCCCGCGCCCATCACGAGCAGGAGGCGCTCGAGGCCGATCGCGAAGCCGAGCCCTGGCGTCGCCGCGCCCCCGAGCGCCTCGACGAGCCCGTCGTAGCGGCCGCCGCCGCAGAGCGTGTTCTGCGCGCCGAGCTCACCGCCGTGGCCGACCACCTCGAACAGCGTCCGGCTGTAGTAGTCGAGGCCCCGCACGAGCGTCGGCTCGACGCGGTAGGGCGTCCCGAGCGCCTCGAGCGTGGCGCAGAGCCCGTCGAAGTGGGCGCGATCTTCGTCGCCGAGGTAGTCCAGGATGCGCGGCGCGGCCGCCGCGATCGCGCGGTCGTCCGCCGCCTTCGAGTCGAGCACGCGCAGCGGGTTGGTGCGCAGGCGCCGCCGGGAGTCCTCGCTGAGCGACGCCTCGTGCGGCTCGAGGTAGCGCACGAGCGCCTCGAGATAGCGCGCCCGGGTGTCGCCGCTCCCGAGCGAGTTCACCAGCACCTCGACGTCGGCGACGCCGAGCCGGCGCATCATCGAGACGATCATGTCGATCATCTCGGCGTCCGTGTACGGCCCCGGATCGCCGAACACCTCGGCGCCCGCCTGCCAGAACTGGCGGTAGCGCCCGCGCGCGGGTCGCTCGCGGCGGAACATCGGGCCGAGGTAGGCCCACTTGGTCACCGGCTCGCGCCCCCCGACCGAGTGCTCGAGGTAGGCCCGGACCGCGGACGCGGTGCCCTCGGGGCGCAGCGTCAGGGTGTCGTTCCCCTTGTCGACGAAGGTGTACATCTCCTTCTCGACGATGTCGGTCGCCTCGCCGATCGAGCGGACGAACAGGGGCGTCGGCTCCACGACCGGCGTGCGCACCTCGCCGTACCCGTACCGCGCCACCGTGTCCCAGAAGAGGCCCTCGATGCGCCTCCAGCGGGGGATGTCCTCCGGCAGGACGTCGTTCATTCCCTTGACGGCGCGGAGGATGCTCATGGGTGCAGGGGCTCGCCTGGGGGCGACGAGCCGCCGTCATCTAGCCGCTTCGTCTCGGGGGCGCAACGCCCTGACCGAGATACCGCGCGCCGGGGCTCGACCCGGTGGGTATACTCGCGCCGGCGGTGCTGAGCCCCGGAACCATCATCGGCGACAAGTACCGCCTCGAGGCGCCCATCGGACAGGGCGGCATGGCGACGGTCTGGCGCGCCGTGCACACCACGCTCGACCGGCCGGTCGCGGTGAAGTTCCTCGAGGCGGTGGGCACGCACGCCCAGCAGCTCGCCGCCCGCTTCCTGCGCGAGGCGAAGCTCGCCGCGGGCATCCGCCACCGCCACGTCGTCGACATCGTCGACTTCGGCGTCACCGACAGCGGGCAGCCCTTCATGGTCATGGAGCTGCTCGAGGGCAAGAGCCTGGCCGATCGCTACGAGCTTGGCCCGCGCGTCACGGACTGGGACCTCATCGAGATCGTCGCGATGACCCTCGGCGGGCTCGCCGCCGTCCACGACGCGGGGATCCTCCACCGCGACATCAAGCCGGAGAACCTCTTCCTCGTCGAGGACGCGGACGGCACGTACCCGAAGCTGATCGACTTCGGCGTCTCCAAGGGTTTCCAGCACGGGGACCGGATCACCCGGACCGGCGCGGTGGTGGGCACCCCCGAGTACATGTCGCCCGAGCAGGCCCGCGGGCTCAAGGAGATCGGGCCCGCGAGCGATCTCTGGGCGATGGGGATCGTGCTCTACGAGGGGCTCGTGGGGCGCACGCCCTTCGAGTCGGAGAACCCGGGTGACGTGCTCATCGCGATCGCCACCGCGGAGCTCCCGTCGCTCGCCGACGCGCGGCCCGACCTGCCGCCCGCGCTCGTCGAGGTCGTGCACCGGACGCTCGCCAAGCGGCCCGAGGATCGGTTCGCCGACGCGCGCGCGATGCGCGAGGCGCTCCACGCGGTGATGCAGTCAGACCTCCCGATCGAGGGCCGGCCGGACGGACGCGGCTCGTTCGAGCCGGCGCCCGGCTCGGGGCTGATCCGCGTGCTGACCAAGCACGCGACGCCGCCGCCGTCGATGCCGAGCTCCCCCGAGATCGCGATCCCGCTGACGCCGAAGCTGCCGCACGACGCCGCGGCGAGGCCCCCCGCGCCCAAGCCGAAGAAGGCGAGCAAGCCCACCCCCACCACCGATCCGCGCGCCCTCGCCGCGCCGCGCGCGAGCCGCCCGACCCCCGCGCCCGCGCCCAGGCGCGGCGGCCTCGGCTGGGCGCTCGCGCTCCTCGTGCTCGCGGGCGGCGGCGTCGCGGCGTTCCTCCTCCTCGACGGAGAGGCGGCGCTCGAGCGCGCGGGCCTGTTCGGGATGGGCATCGCGGACGAGAGCGCGCAAGGCGCGTTGCGGCCGGGGCTCGACGTGTCCGCGCTCTCCGACGCGAGCCCGCGCGACGCGCACGCCGATCCGCCCCCCGGGCCCGACGAGGACCCCGACGCGCCCGAGACGGTCGACGTACCGAGCCCGCCGGACCCGCCGGCCGGCGCCGGCGAGCTCGAGGGCACCGAGCCGACCGGAGACGCGGGCGAGACCGCGCCGGGCGAGGCCGCGCCGGGCGAGGCCGCGCCGGGCGAGGCCGCGCCGCGTCCACGTGACGATAGGCGCCCGCCGCGCCGGCCGTCGAGGCGCCTGCGCCGCGGGCCGGGCGCGCCGCGAACCGCCGCCGGCGCCCTCGCCGCCGCGCGGCGCCGTGACTCGCCGCGCCTTCACTCCGCGGCGCGCGGGAGCCGCTCCTCGAACCAGAGCGCCGACAACTTCTCTTGCATCGAGCTCTGTCGTAGCCGCTGGCGCAGGTGAGAGAAGTCCACCCGATCGAGCTCCTGATCTTGATCGAAGCAGGAGTAGACGAGCGTCTCCTCGCCGCTCACCGGATCGACGTGCCGCTGCAGGCACTGCGCGCAGACCTCCTTGAGCATGCACTGCATCGGCGAGTTGATGCTGCCGAGCGCGACGTGCGCGGGAGACAGGTACGGCGCGAGCGCGCCCTTCCGGGCCTCGGCGACGGCGCGCATCATCCCGTCGCTCCCGATCGCGAGCACGCGATGGATGGCGTCGAGCGGCACGCGGCGCGGGCCGAGCTCCCCGCGGGCGTAGGCGAGCATCGCCTCGACCACGTTGCCGCGGAAGTGCGCGTCCTGAAGGCGCCGCGGCGCGATCGGCGGGCCCGTGTCGGACGCCCAGATCACCTGCTCGGTCCCTGCCTCGATCTGGTCGCGTTCGAAGACCGTACCGCCGTCGCGGTAGCCCGCGAAGTAGAGCACGCGGCTGCCCGCGGCCCGGAACGCCTTGGCGATCGAGAACAGCACGGCGTTGCCGAGGCCGCCGCCGACGAGCAGCACGTTCTCGCCGCCGCGGATGTCGCTCGGGCGCCCGGTCGGGCCCATCACGACGACGGGCTCGCCGACCTCGAGGTGCCGGCAGAGCCGCGAGCTCACGCCCATCTCGAGGACGATCATCGAGAGCAGCCCCGCCTCGGGATCGGTGGACGCTCCGGTCAGCGCGATCCCCTCGGTCGCGAGGGTCGTCTCGTCGATCCGCCGCGCGTGGCGCTCGAAGCTCTGCAGCCGGTAGAACTGCCCGGGCTGGAACCGCCGCGCCGCGCGCGGCGCGCGCACGACGACCTCGACGATCCCGGGCGCGAGCTCGCGCACCGCGTGCACCGTCGCGCGCAGCTCGTCGTCGAGGCGCGCGAACAGCGCGGTGTCGAGCGGCGCCGGGGGCGGCTCCCCGAACAGCGCGCTCACCGCGCGGTGTCCGTCCTTGGCGCTCGCCATCGCCTTCACGACGCTGCCCGCGTAGCGCGGGTGGTTGTCGCCGTAGTAGCTCACGAGCTGGCCCCCGGGGCCGCGATGGCTGGTGAAGAACCCGTCGCCCGGCGCCAGCGCGATCGCGCCGTCCTCGGCGCGGTGCGCCGCGTGCGAGGCGAAGTAGCCGCGCGCGTCGAGCTCGAACGTGCCCGGGTACTCGCGCTCGTAGGTCACGTTCGGGTGGGTGCCGGCGGCGACGAAGATCGCGCGCGCGGGGATGCGCACGCGCGCGTCGGTCGCGCGGAGCCGCCCGTCCTCTTGCTCGTTGACCGCGAACGTCACCGCCTCGGCCGCACCGAAGCGGTCGACGTGGACCTCGAGCGGCGAGAGCAGCTCCACGTACCGCACGCCCTCCTCGAGGCTCTTCTCGACCTCCTCGTGGTTCAGCCGGTACGCGGGCGAGTCGACGAGGCGCCGCCGGTAGACCACCCGCACGCCGCCCCACGCGTCGAGCAGCGAGCGCAGCTCGGGCACGCGGCCCTCCCGCGCGGCGGCCGCCCGCTCCACGGCGATCGCCTCCCCGTGCGCGAGCTGCTCGTCGAGGACGCCGAGCTCCTCCTCGTCGAAGCGTGTGCGCACCGCCGCCTCGCCGTGCTCCGCCACGAGCGCGAGGTAGCGCTCGCGCGCCTTCTCGACCTGCACCACGTAGTAGGCGAGCGCCTCGGTCGCCGTGTCGATCGCGGTCAGCCCGCTCCCGATGACGACGGCGGGGAGGCGCAGCTGCAGGTTCGCGAGCGAGTCGCGGCGGAAGGCGCCGCCGAGCTGGAGCCCCATCAAGAAGTCGCTCGCCTGGCGCACGCCGCGCGCCATCCCGTTCTTCATCTCGACGAGCGTCGGGCGGCCCGCGCCGGCCGCGATCGCGACGTGATCGAAGCCGAGCGCCCACGCGTCCTCGAGCGTGATCGTGCCGCCGAAGCGCACGCCGCCGTACGCGCGGAACGCCGCGCGCCGCGCGAGGTTCAGGTAGAGCATCGAGAGGAAGCTCTTGTCCCAGCGCACGGTGATGCCGTACTCGCTGACGCCGCCGAAGCCGAGCACGGTGCGCGACTCGAGCGGCTCGCGTAACGCCTCGACGTCCCGGATCGGCTCGCGCAGCCAGGCCTCCGGCAGCGGCTCGATCTTCAACCCGTCGATCGCGACGACCGCGAAGCCCTCGTTGAGGAGGTAGTGCGCCAGCGTGTAGCCAGCGGGCCCGAGCCCGACGACGAGCACCTTCTTGCCCGTGTGCGGGCGCGGGATCGGGCGGTGGAGCGAGAGCGGCGAGAACCTCGTCAACAGCGACCAGATCTCGAAGCCCCACGGCAGCGAGAGCACCTCGTCGAGCACGCGCGTCTCGACCATCGGCACGTTCACCGGCGCCTGCTTCTGGAAGATGCAGGCCTTCATGCAGTCGTTGCAGATCCGGTGGCCGGTGCCCGGGCACATCGGGTTGTCGAGCGTGATCGCGACGAGGGCGCCGAGCGGATCGCCAGCGCGGCGCAGCGCCTGGGCCTCGCCGATCTTCTCGCCGAGCGGACAGCCGGCGAGCTCGACGCCGAGCGGGTTCTTCGTGTTCCGGCCGGCCTTGTCGGTGAGGCCGCGGCTGCACGAGTCCTTGCCGCGCTCGTGGCAGTACATGCAGAGCTCGAGCTCCGCGCCGACGTCGCGCGGGCCGCCGCGCGGATCGGTCAGCGCGAACGGCTCGGGTCGGCCGCGGGGCGTGACCTCGCCGATCGACTCGCCCCGCACCGCGCCGGCGGGGCGCCGCAGGTGCACGAGGTGGCCGAAGTCCTGCGGGCGCACCTCGGCGAGCGAAGGCCAGCGGGCGGCCTCGTCGCCCGGGCTCGCGCGCCGCGCGACGAGCGCACCCTCGATCGCGTGGAGCACCGCCTCGAGCAGCGCCTCGTCGTCGCGATCCGCGAGCGCGGGGAGCGCGGCGCGCAGGCCCGCGACGAGCGCGCGCGCGTCCTCGGTCCAGCTCGCGCCGCCCGCCCGCGCCACCTTTCGCGCGAGCTCGTGCGCGTCGAGCAGGCGCAGCGTCGCGACCGCGACCGAGCGCTCCTCGTCGTCGGCGGCGTCTGACGCACGGCCGGCCGCCGCCCACGCGCGCGACGCGATCGCCGCGTCCGCCGGCGCGGGGGGCGCGGTCCGCTTCGCGAGCCGCTTCTTCACGAAGCGCTTACGGAAGTCGAGCACGGGCTCGTCGGCGAGCACGCGCGCGCGCAGCGCGTCGAGCTCGGCCTCGACGCCGAACAGACGGGCCACGAAGGCGCCCGCGTGCGGGGCCACCGCCAGGACGAGCTTCGAGGTCGCCGCCGCGTCGAGCGCGTCCGGCGTGGCGCGGGCCGCGAACAGCGCCTCGGCCGCCGCCGGGTCGCGCTCGGCGAGCCAAGTGTCGAAACGCACGAGCAGCTTGGCCAGCCCGTCGTCGGTGTGAAGATCGTCCCAGTCGAGCCCCGGAAAGCCGAGCGTCAGCTTCATCTACGGTTTTCCCATCGATTCAGTAGGCAATAGCGAACCATGCGCCGCCGAGCACGGGCGGTCAAGCGGTGCTAAGCGGACGGCCGACCGATGGAAGACGGGCTGACCTATCGCGGGGCGGGGGTGGACATCGAGGCGGGCGAGCGCCTGGTCGACCGCATCAAGCCGCTCGCGCGCGCGACTCGGATCGAGGGCGTGCTCGGCGGGGTCGGCGGCTTCGCGGGCCTGTTCGAGGTGCCGCCCGACATGGAGCGGCCCGTGCTGGTCTCGGGAACGGACGGCGTCGGGACGAAGCTGCGCGTCGCGTTCCTCGCCGGCGTCCACGACACCGTCGGGATCGACCTCGTGGCCATGTGCGTCAACGACGTGCTCACGGTCGGCGCGCGCCCGCTGTTCTTCCTCGACTACTTCGCGACGGGCGCCCTCGACGTCGACGTCGCCGAGGCGGTGATCCGCGGCATCGCGAAGGGGTGCGAGCTCGCCGGCTGCGCGCTCCTCGGCGGCGAGACGGCCGAGATGCCGGGCTCCTATCCGCCGGGGGAGTACGACCTCGCCGGCTTCGCGGTCGGCGTCGTGGAGAAGGCGAAGATCCTCGACGGCTCGGCGGTGCGCGCGGGCGACGTCCTGATCGCCCTGCCTTCGAGCGGCCTCCACAGCAACGGCTACTCGCTCGCGCGCAAGGCGCTGTTCGAGCGCGGCGGCCTCGACGTCGGCGGGCGGGTCGAGGAGCTCGGCGCGACGCCGATCGGCGAGGCGCTCCTGGCGCCGACGCGCATCTACGCGCGCGAGGTCGCCGCCGCGCTCGCCGCGAGCCCCATCCACGCGATGTGTCACGTCACGGGCGGCGGGCTGCCGGGCAACCTCCCGCGCGTGCTCGCGCCCGGCACCGGCGCGCGCATCGAGGCGGCCCCGCCCCCGCTGCCGATCTTCCGTGCGATCGCGCGGCTCGGCGGCGTCGAGGAGCCGGAGATGCGGCGCGCGTTCAACCTCGGCGTCGGGTACGTCTTCGTGGTGCCGGAGGCGGGCGCCGACGCCGTCCTCGCGGCGCTGCCCGAGGCCTGGGCGCTCGGGCGCGTGGTGCCGTCGGACGCGAGCGGAGAGGCCCGCGTCGCGTACGCCTGAGCGATGGAGACGCCGGCCAGCTCCTACGACGTCGTCTGCGTCGGCACCCAGCTCGCGCCGCTGTTGACCGGCGCCCTGCTCGCGAAGCGCGGCTTCCGCGTCCTGCTCGTCTCGCAGGAGGAGCGACCCCCGACGTACCGGTCGACCGACGACGTCGTCTTCCCGCGCGAGCCCTTCCACTTCGTGCCGGCGAGCTCTCCGATTGCGCGGCGCGTGCTCGCCGAGCTCGCGGTGCACCCGCGCTTCCGCCGGCACGCGGTGCAGATCGATCCCGCCTTCCAGGTGTGTCTGCCCCGCCACCGCTTCGAGCTCGCGCGCGAGCCCGAGCTGCTCGGCCGCGAGATCGAGCGCGAGTTCCCCGAGGTGAAGCGGCCCATCGAGGACTTCCTGCGCATCAACGAGGCGCAGCAGCAGCTCTTCGACGCGGTCTTCGATCACGACCTCGCGTGGCCGCCGGACACGTTCTTCGAGCGCCGCGATCACGCGCGCGCGACGTCGATCCTGCCCTTCGGCAAGCACGGCACCGCGCTCGATCCGCTCGCGGAGCTGCCCGAGCGGCACCCGTTCCGGCTCGTCGTCGAGCTGCCGGCGCGGTTCTCGGACGGGATGGACCCGGACCACACCAACGGCCTGCGGCTCAGCCGGCTCTTCGGCGCGTGGCGCCTCGGCGCGGCCGCGCTCGAGGGCGGCTACGCGACGCTGCGCGCGCTGCTCGTCGAGGCGATCGAGGCGCACGGCGGCGTGCTGCGCGAGGGCGAGAAGATCGACCGCGTGCGCGTCGGCCGCGGCGGGGTGACCGGCGTCCGCCTCGCCGCGTCGGGCCAGGAGATCGGCGCCGGGTGGGTGGTGAACGGGGCGCCGCTCCGGAGCCTCTTGTCCTGGGTCCCGGACCGCGCGCCCTTCGAGGAGCTGTTCGAGCGGATCGGCGAGCCGGTCGTCCGCTACTACCGCTACACGCTGAACCTGCGCGTGCGGCCCGAGGCGGTCCCGGAGGGGATGAGCCAGGAGGTCTTCTTCGTGCGCGACCCCCGTCGCCCGCTCGTCGGCGCGAACGCGCTGCACGTCGAGGCGCCGCCGGTGCGCGAGGACGGGCGGCGCCACCTCACCGTGGAGGCGCTGCTCCCGCGTCGCGCGGTCGAGGAGACGAGCGACTTCGCCTCGACGATGCGCGAGCGCGTGGTCGCGTCGCTGTCCGATCTGATGCCGTTCCTCGGGGAGCACGCCGAGCTCATCGACTCGCCGCACGACGGCCGCGGCGCGCAGGACCTCGAGCGGCGGATGAGCGTGACGCCGGCGGAGCCGTGGCACCGCGGCGTCGCGACCATGCGCGCCGTGTACGGCTTCCCGGTGAGCACCTCGCTCGGGATCGCGGCGCTGCCCGTGCGCGCGCCCGTCAAGCGGCTGCTGTTCGCGAGCGATCAGGTCGTCCCGGGGCTCGGCCTCGAGGGGCTCTTCCTCGCGGCGTGGTCCGCCGCGCGCGTCGTGAGCCGCGCCGATGCCCGGCGCGATCGGCTCCGCCGCGGCCGGTGGGGCAAGCTCGAGCTGTAGCCGAGCACGGACGGCGCCCGGTGGTAGCATCGCGCTCGGTGTCGGAGGACACATCCGTCGGAGGCGCGATCGGACCGTACCGCGTCGTGGCCCCGCTCGAAGACGGCGGGATGGCCTCGCTGTACCTCGCGCATCGCCCGCCCGCGCGCGACATCGTCGCCGTGAAGGTCATCCGCACGCGCCTGCGCGACGACTCGGCGATGGTCCGCATGTTCCAGGACGAGGCGCGCACGCTGACCCACGTCCGCCACCCGAACGTCGTGCGGGTGCTCGACTCGGGCGAGTACGAGCACGGCCGCTACCTCGCGATGGAGTACCTGCACGGCTGCTCGCTCGCGCGCCTGCGCGACGAGCTCGAGCGGCGCGAGGTGCCCCTGCCGGTCGACGTCGTCGCGCACGTCGGGATCGAGGTCGCCGAGGCGCTCCACGCCGCGCACGGCGCGCTCGACGCGGACGGCAAGGCGCTCGGGATCGTGCACCGCGACGTGAGCCCGCAGAACGTGATGATCTCCGAGAACGGCAACGTGAAGCTGATCGACTTCGGCGTCGCGAAGGCGCACGGCCGCCTCGAGGTCACGAACGCGCGCACGATGGTCAAGGGCAAGCTCCGCTACATGGCGCCCGAGCAGGTGAGCGGGAAGCCCGTCGACGGCCGGACCGACATCTTCGCGCTCGGCATCGTGCTCTGGGAGTGCCTCACCGGGCGCAAGTTCGCCGCGCGCGACGGCGAGGGCGACCTCTTCGCGCGCCTGATGGATCCGCGCGCCACGCCGCCGAGCGAAGACAACCCCGACGTGCCGGCGGCGCTCGACGACGTGGTGCTCGCGGCCCTCGCGCGCGAGCCGAAGGACCGGCCGGCCACCGCCCGCGAGCTCGCCGAGCGCATCGCGGCCGCCGCCGACGTGTCGCGCGGCCGCGACCAGCTCCGCGCGCTGGTCGATCGGATGTTCGGGATCGAGCTCGCGTACACGCGCCGGTGGATCACCGACTCCTTCCATCTGCCCGAGGACGAGTGGCACCTCGAGCCGCCCGCCGCGGGCGACCCTGGCACGACCACCCGCGCGATGGGTCGCGAGGTGCTCGCGGCGCTCGCGGCGCGCAAGGTCGCGGAGGAGCGGCGCGACGCCTCGCTCGCCGAGACGCTCGTCGCCGAGGAGGCCGACGGGCGGCCCGATCCGACGCGGCGCGAGCGACGGCGCGGCGGCGGGCGCCGCGGCAAGCTCGACCTCACGTTCTCGCTCGCGAAGCCGCGCGGGCTCGACGCGACCGGCGCGCGCCCGCTCGCGGCGCCGTTCGACGAGCCCGTCACCCTCCCCGACACCGGACCGGACGCGGAGCCGTTCGACGCGGGCAACGACACCGACAACCTCGCCATGCGCTGCCTCGCGAGCCTGCGGCAGGCGACGTGGGCGGAGCTGCCCGCCGGCGCGCCGCCGCCGCTCTCGCTCATCGCGTCGCTCGAGGAGATCACGCCCGACGCGCTCCCGCCGCCGTCGTCACGGCCGCCGCCTCCTGCGGCGCCCGCGTCGCGCGGCTGGGTGCTGCTCGTCGCGGTCGCGGTGATCGTCCTGATGGCGAGCCTCGGGATCACCCTGATCGTGCTCACGAGCGGGTAGACTGGCCCCATGGACGGTCAGCCGCGCTTCACGATCCACCAGCTCCTCAAGGTCATGATCGACCGCGGGGCCTCCGACCTCCACGTCACCACCGGCACGCCGCCGCAGCTCCGCATCGACGGCTCGCTCGTCCCGCTCAAGACGGAGCCGCTCGACGCGGTCGAGACCAAGCAGCTCTGCTACTCGGTCATGTCCGAGGAGCAGACGGTCCGGTTCGAGAAGAGCAACGAGCTCGACCTCTCCTTCGGCGTACGCGGCCTCTCGCGCTTCCGCGCGAACATCTTCATGCAGCGCGGCGCGGTCGCGGGCGCGTTCCGCGCCATCCCGTTCAAGATCCTCTCGTTCGAGGAGCTCGGGCTGCCGCCGGTGGTCGCGCAGCTCGCGAACATCCCGCGCGGCCTCGTACTCGTCACCGGACCGACCGGCTCGGGCAAGTCGACGACGCTCGCCGCGATGATCGACAAGATCAACCGGGAGCGCCGCGAGCACATCCTCACGATCGAGGATCCGATCGAGTACCTGCACGCCAACAAGCTCTGCGTGGTCAACCAGCGCGAGGTCGGCGCGGACACGAACAGCTTCAAGATCGCGCTCAAGTACGTCCTGCGGCAGGACCCGGACGTGGTGCTCGTCGGCGAGATGCGCGACCTCGAGACGATCGAGTCCGCGCTCACGATCTCGGAGACCGGTCACCTCGTCTTCGCGACGCTCCACACGAACGGCGCGATCAGCTCGATCAACCGCATCATCGACGTGTTCCCCGCCCACCAGCAGCCGCAGGTACGCGCGCAGCTGTCGTTCGTGTTGCAGGGTGTGCTCTGCCAGAACCTCGTCGCGCGCGCCGACGGGCCGGGCCGCGCCCTCGTGCTCGAGGTCATGATCCCGGACCCCGCCATCCGGAACCTCATCCGCGAGGACAAGGTCCACCAGATCTACTCGTCGATGCAGATCGGCCAGGCCAAGAGCGGGATGCAGACGTTCAACCAGTCCCTCATGGCGCTCTTCCTCCGGCGGGTCATCTCGCTCGAAGACGCGCTCGGACGCTCCCCCGACCCGGGCGAGCTCCAGCGCATGGTCGAGGAGCACCAGCGCGGCGCGGCCGCGGCCAAGGGCGCCCCGAAGCGCTGAGCGGCCTGCGGATGGCGTCAACGTTTTTGCCCGGCGCGCGGCGCGAGAGGTAGACTCGTACGGCCAGCATGGCTGAATTCGTCTACGAGGCGCGGGCCCGCTCCGGGGAAGTTCGCAAAGGGGTCATGGAGGCCGAGACCGCCGAGATGGTGGAGACGCGGCTCAAGGCCCAGAACCTCGCGCCGGTGAAGGTCAAGAAGAAGCCGAAGGAGCTCAGCCTCTCGTTCGGCTCCCCGGTCTCCGAGAAGGAGCTGGTCATCTTCACGCGCCAGTTCGCGACGATGATCGACGCGGGCCTGCCGCTCGTGCAGTGCCTGGAGATCCTCTCCGGCCAGGGCGACAACAAGCAGTTCAACAAGATCATCAAGGAGGTGAAGGCCTACGTGGAGGGCGGCGGCACGTTCTCGGACGCGCTCTCCAAGCACCCGAAGGTCTTCGACTCGCTGTACGTGAACCTGGTCGCCGCGGGCGAGCTCGGCGGCATCCTCGACACGATCCTGTCGCGGCTCGCCGTCTACATCGAGAAGCGCGTCAAGCTGAAGTCGCAGGTCCGCGGCGCGCTCATCTATCCGTCGATCATCGCGTTCGTCGCCGTCAGCGTCATCTTCATCCTGCTCACCTGGGTCATCCCGGCGTTCCAGGCGATGTTCCGCGACTTCGGCGGGGAGGACTCCCTCCCCGCGATCACGCGCTTCGTCATCGCGGTCAGCCACGGCTTCGTCGACAACCTGCCGATCCTGATCGTGCTCGTCGTCGCGTTCGGGGTGGTGTTCTCGCTCACCTACCGGACCCCGAAGGGCAAACGCTTCTGGCACAAGACGCTGCTCGGCGCGCCGCTGCTCGGCCCGGTCATGCGCAAAATCGCGGTCGCGCGCTTCTGCCGGACCCTCGGGACGCTGCTGTCGTCGGGCGTGCCCATCCTCGACGCGATGGACATCGTGGCCAAGAGCGCCGGCAACACGATCGTCGAGGACGCGATCAACACGACCAGCGATCGCATCCGCGAGGGCCGGACGATGGCCGAGCCGCTGATGGAGACGAAGGTCTTCCCGCCGATGGTCGTGCAGATGATCGGCGTCGGCGAGCAGACGGGCGCGCTCGACAACATGCTCAACAAGATCGCCGACTTCTACGAGGAGGAGGTCGACGTCGCGGTCGCCGCGCTGACGAGCATGCTCGAGCCGATCATGCTCGTCGTGATGGGCGGCATCGTCGGCTTCATCATGATCGCGATGTACATGCCGATCTTCGAGATCGCGGGACAGGTCCAGTCGGAGTAGCCGTGCCCGAGACGCTCCCGCTCCGACGTCGCCAGCTGTGGCTGCTCGGCGGGAGGCTCGCGGTCGCCACGCTCCTGCTCGGCGGCTACTTCTTCTTCGGAGATCGGCCGGGTGGCTTCACGCAAGACGCCTTGCTCGCGCTCATCTCCGCGACCTTCGCGGTGAGCCTCGCCTCGCTCGTCGCGCTGCCGCGCGTCGGGCGCCCGGACCTGCTCGTCGCCGCGCAGCTCGTCTACGACCTCGGCCTCGTCACCGGGCTCGTGTACCTGTTCGGCGGCGTCGGCAGCGGCTTCAGCTTCCTCTACGGCGTGGTCATCCTCGCCTCGGCGATCCTCCTCGGCGCACGCGCCGCGCAGCTCGTCACGGCGACCGCGCTCGTGCTCTACCTCGTCGTCGGCATCGGGCTCGCGAACGAGTGGATCCCGCCGCCGCCCGACGCGCCGGAGATGGCGACCGACCTGCCGCTCGACGCGCTCGGGCTCAACGTCCTGCGCACGCTCGTCGGGCTCATCCTGGTCGGCGTCCTCGCCGGCGGGCTCGCGGAGCGGCTCCAGCGCGCGGGCGGGCAGCTCCGCGAGGTCGAGCAGAGCGCGGCGGAGTACGCGACGCTCAACGAGGACATCCTGCGCTCGCTCGCCTCGGGGCTCCTGACGACCGACCTCGAGGGCGTGATCGTGCGCATCAACCCCGCCGGCGCCGCGCTCCTCGGCGGCGCGCCGGACGCGCTCGAGGGCCAGCGGGCGGACACGCTGCTGCCGTTCGATCCCGCCGCGCAGAAGAACGTCGAGCGCGGCGACGGGACCGCGCGACGGATCGACGGGAGCACCTTCCCCGTCGGGTTCTCGTGCTCGCCGCTGCGCGACGGGCGCGGCGAGCACCGCGGCTCGCTCGTCCTGTTCTCCGATCTGACCGAGCTGACGACGCTCCGTCAGAAGGCCGAGCGCGCGGAGCGGCTCGCCGCGCTCGGCCGCCTCGCGGCCGGGCTCGCGCACGAGATCCGCAACCCGCTCGGCTCGATCTCGGGCTCGGTCGAGCTCGTCCGGGAGGCCGCCGACCTCGACCCAGAGGACGCGCGCCTGCTCTCGCTCGTCCTCGACGAGGTCGACCGCCTCGACGCGCTCGTCACGACGATGCTGGACGTGGGGCGCCCCCGCGAGCCCGAGCTCACGTCGGTGGATCTCGGCGCGCTCGTCGACGCGGTGGCGAAGGTCGTCCGCCCGACGACGCCGATCGCGATCCGGGTCCAGGCGCCGCCGGATCCGGTGCGCGCGCTCGGCGACCCCGGGCAGCTCCGGCAGGTGATCTGGAACCTGCTGAAGAACGCGCTCCAGTTCTCGCCTCCCGGCGGCGAGGTGCGCGTCGAGGTCGGCTGGGACGAGGACGCGCGCCCGCGTATCGCGGTCAGCGACGACGGCCCCGGGATCGAGGCCGAGGACATGGAGCACCTGTTCGACATGTTCTTCACCAAGCGACGGCACGGCGTCGGGCTCGGCCTCGCGCTCGTGCGACAGATCGTCGAGGCGCACCGCGGGCGCGTCGTGGTCGACAGCCGCCCGGGCGAGGGGTCGACCTTCTCGGTGCACCTCTCGGCGGCCGGCATCGAGGAGCGCGCCTCCACCCCGCACCCGTGAGCGATCGAAGACCTACGGCGAGTCGGTCACTCGGCGAGCGCGTCGACGACGGCCTCGAGCACGTCGGGCTCGAAGAGCATGCCGTTGTGCCCGATGGTCTCGAACCAGCGCACTTCGGCGTCCGGCAGCGCGGCCGCGCTCGCGGGCGGCGTGACCATGAGGTCGGCGCCGGCGACGAGCGCGGTGTGCGAGACGCCCTCGGCGCGGTGACGGCCGAGGTGCAAGCGGCGCACGATCGGGCTCTCGGGCACGAGCGCGGCGCGGAGCGGTCCCGGCGCGAGCCGCGCGCTCCTCGTACCGGCGTGCGGCGTCGCGAGCGTGACGAGCCGGCTCACCCGCGCTGCGCCGCCGAGCTCCTGCACGTACCAGCGCGCGAGCAGGCCACCGAGCGAGTGCCCGACGAGGTCGAGCCGCGCGCCCGGATCGACGTGCCGCTCGACGTGCGCGGCGAGCCCCTCCGCGACGCGGTGGAACGAGGTGAGCGAGCCGTACGTGAAGTCGAGCGTCGAGACGCCGAGGCGCTCCTCGACGTGCGCGCGCATCGGCTCGAACACCGGCCCGGCCGCGCCGAAGCCGTGCACGAACACGACGACGCGCGCGGCCTCGCCGGGCACGTAGCGACGCGGGCGGCGCCCCCGGATCATCAGCGCGCCCTGGCGCGCCCACGCCATCGCCTCGCGGCCGAGCATGCGCGCCGACTCACGCATAGCGCGGCACCCACCGCTCGGCCTGGTACCAGCGGAGCACCTGCCGCCAGCCCTCCGCGAAGCGCGGGTAGCGGGGCACCCACCCGAGGGCGCGGAGCTTCTGCGCGTCGATCACGAGGTCGTCGTAGAGTAGCGTGAGCGCCTCGCGATCCAAGCGCACGCGCAGCGCGGGCTTCAGCCCGTGCCTCATGACGACCAGCTTCCACGCGCCGAGGGCGACCGAGTCGGCGGCCTGGTAGGCGCCGCGCCGGACGAACAGCCGCGCGACCCGGTCGAGCACCGGCCGCGGGAGCGTGCCCGAGGGCACCATCGGCAGGCCGTACGCGCGGATCGTCTCGGCCACGCGGTCGCCCAGGGTGAGCGCGTCCTCGTCGGCGACGTTGTAGACCTCGTACGCCGCCTCGGGCCGATCGAGCACGAACACCGCCGCGCGGGCGACGTCCTCCGCGTGCACGAGGGTCGCCGTCGGCCCGCCGCTCGGGCGCGGCAGGACCGGGGTGACGAGCCGCATGACCGGCCCGACCGCGAGCAGCGCCGCGGCGAAGTGACGCCCGCGCCGGCCGTAGAGCGGCGCCGGACGCAGGATCGTCCACGCGGTCGGCCCATCGCCGTGCGCGCGGAGCGCCTCCTCGGCGGCGAGCTTGCTCGCGCCGTGCTCGCCCCGCGGCGCGACCCGCGCGTCCTCGGTGAGCGCCCCCGCCTGGCCGGGGGCGTAGATCATCGATGTGGAGACTTGCACGAAACGTTGCACCCCGGCGGCCCGCGACGCGGCGAAGAGCGTGCGCACGACCTCGGTGTTCACCTCGTGGAGCGCGCGCGGGGTCGCGCCGACGTCGAGCAGCGCGGCCGTGTGGATCACCGCGTCGCAGCCCGCGACGAGCGAGCGCACGAACGCGGCGTCGCGCAGGTCGCCGGCGCGGACCTCGCCGCGCACGGGCTGCTGCACGCCCTTGGCCGTCAGGTCGTTGGCGATCACCCGGTAGCCCGCCGCCTCCGCGAGCGGGATCACGTAGTTGCCGACCGTCCCGGCGGCCCCGGTGACGAGCACGCGGCGGCTCATCGCCCCAGCTCCTCGAGCCACGCGGCGAGCCGCGCGCCCGGATCCGGCGCGGCCATCAGGCCGCTCCCCACGAGGACCGCGTCGGCCCGCGACGCGGCCGCCGCTCGAAGCTCGTCGGCGCTCTGCACCCCGCTCATGTACACCGCCACACGGTCTTTGGGGATCTTCTCGACCAACGCGGCGGCGCGGCGGGGGTCGAGGGCGAACGTCCGGAGGTCGCGCGCGTTGATGCCGACGTGCCGGGCGTCCGTCGCGAGCGCGCGCTCGAGCTCCTGCTCACTGGCCGCCTCGACGAGGGGCGCGAGCCCGCGCGCGGCGCAACCGCGGACGAGGTCGCGGAGCGTCGCGTCGTCGAGCGCGTTGACGAGCAACAGGACCAGGGACGCGCCGCAGCGGACCGCGAGGTCGAGCTGCAGCGCGTCGAGCACGAACTCCTTGAACAGCACCGGCACGGGCGCGACCGCGCGCGCGACGCGCCGCAGCGCGAGCGGCGAGCCGCCGAAGCCGGGGCCGTCGCACAGCACGCTGATCGCGTCCGCCCCGCCCGCCGCGTAGCCGCGCGCGACCCGCACCGCCTCGCCCGGCGCCCAGGGGCGGATCGCGCCCGCGCTCGGGCTGCGGAACTTCACCTCGGCGATGACCCGCGGCCGCGCCCCCGCCGGCCGGGCGAGGTCGGGCGGCGCGCCCCCGCGTCGCAGCCCGGGCTCCGCCACCGCGAGGTGGCGCGCGCGCCGCGCGATCTCGCGCCGCTTGCGGGCGAGGATCGGCCCGAGGTAGCTCACGGCGCCCTCCGCGCGACCCACCGATCGAGGAGCGCGCGCGCATCGGCGCGATCGATGGCCGCGGCCGCGCGCTCCGCCGCCGCGCGCAGGTCCGTCTCGACGCCGGCGACGACGAGCGCGGCCGCCGCGTTGATCACGACCGCCGCGCGCGGAGCGCCCGTCGCGCCGTCGAGCACGGCGCGCACGATCGCGGCGTTCGCGCCGGCGTCGCCGCCCGCGAGGCCCTCGAGGGCGACCGGCGCGAGGCCGAAGTCAGCCGGCTCGACGACGCGCTCCGTGACCTCGCCCGCGTCGAGCACGGCCACGCGCGTCGGCCCGGCGGGCGAGACCTCGTCGAGCCCGCCCTCGCCGTGGACGACCCACGCGCGCTCCACCCCGAGCGCGCCGAGGACCTCCGCGATCGCGCCGAGCCGCGCAGGATCGTAGAGCCCGAGGAGCTGGTGGGTCGCGCCGGCCGGGTTGGCGAGCGGGCCGAGCAGGTTGAAGAAGGTGCGCAGACCGAGCTCGCGACGCACGGGCGCGGCGTACCGCAGCGCGCCGTGGAAGGCGGGCGCGAAGAGGAACGCGATGCCGAGCTCGTCGAGGCACGCGGCGCTCGCCTCCGGGCCCTCGTCGAGCGCGACGCCGAGCGCCTCGAGCACGTCGGCGCTCCCCGAGCGCGAGGAGACCGCGCGGTTGCCGTGCTTGGCGACGCGCACACCGCACGCGGCGACCACGAGCGCGCCCGCGGTGCTGATGTTGAACGTGCCCGCGCCGTCGCCGCCGGTGCCGCACGTGTCGAGCAGCGGCCGGCGCGCCGGCCCCGGGAGCGCCACGGCAGCTCGCCGCAGCGCGCGCGCGGCCGCGGCGAGCTCGCCCGGCGTCTCTCCCCGCATGCGCAGCGCGACCGCGAGCGCCGCGACGTGCACCGGGCTCGCCTCGCCCGCGAGGATGCGCGCCATCGCCGCCTCCATCGCGGGCGCGTCGAGGACCTCGCCGGCGACGACGCGGGCGAGCGCGTCGGCGAGCTCGCTCACCCGCGCCCCCGCGCCGGCAGACGCCGGAGGAAGCCGCGCAACAGCGCGTGCCCGTGCTCGGTGAGGAACGACTCCGGATGGAACTGCACCCCTTCGACGTCGTGCTCGCGGTGCCGCAGGCCCATGATCTCGCCCTCGGCGGTCCACGCGGTGATCTCGAGGACGTCCGGGAGCGTCTCGCGCTCGACGATGAGCGAGTGGTAGCGGGTGGCGGTGAACGGGCTCGGGAGGCCTTCGAAGACGCCCATCCCCGCGTGCTCGATCGGCGAGGTGCGGCCGTGCATCAGCCGCGGCGCGCGCACGACGCGGCCGCCGTACGCCTGCCCGATCGCCTGGTGGCCCAGGCACACGCCCAGCAGCGGGAGCGTCCCCGCGAGGCGGCGGACGCACTCGAGCGTGATCCCGGCCTCGTCGGGCGTCCCGGGCCCCGGCGAGAGGAGCACGCCCTCGGGCCGCATCGCGAGCAGGCCGTCGACGTCGATCGCGTCGTTGCGCACCACCTCGACCGACGCCCCCTCCTCGGCGAGGTACTGGACGAGGTTGTAGGTGAAGGAATCGTAGTTGTCGACGACGACGATCACGCGCTCACCGTCTATCTCGGGCCTCGGGCTCGTCAACCGGGCCGCCGGGCGCGGGCGGCGCCGCGGGCAGCAGCGCGTCCATCGCGCGCACGACGCCGACCAGCGCGACCTCGGCGCGCCGGAGCTCGCGCACCGCGTCGATCACCACGAGCGGGTCCTGGGTCACTCCGCCCGCGAGGGCCGCGCGGTAGGACTCGAGCGCGCTCGCGCGCTGACGATGGGCGGCGACGAGGCGGCGCTGGAAGTCCCGCCCCTCGTCGGTCGTCACGCGCGCCTCCTCGAGCGCGGCGACCTGGCGCGTCGCCGCCGGGATCGCGGTCGTCTCGAGCAGCTCGGCGGCGTGGACCGGTCGCTCGTCGGCGACGCGCTGCTCGACGCGCGCGAGCGGCTCGAGCGCGGGGTCCGCGTCGAGGATCGCGTGCAGGACGGTGAGGTCGTCGCGCAGCGCGGGCGCCGGGCCCTCCGGCTCGCTGCCGCAGGCGAGGAAGAACGAAGCGAACAGAGCGAGCCCGGCGCGCGGAGCGGACCGGCCCGATCGCAGGCGCCGTGGATCAGAGCACATCGGGTGCCGGAGGGTAGCAGCGGAGCGGCGCGGGTGCTTGACACCGTCGAGCGCGCCCGGATACCTTCCGCGTCGCGAAACGACGGCACCTTCTCGGGGGGCTGCAAGGCCTGATCGATGGCAACACCCAAGAAAAAGCGGGATCTACGAGCGCGGCTCGGTCGAACGATCACTCCGAAGACCAAGGGAGGGGCCGACGACGTCGCGCCGCCCCCGGGGGCGGCGAGCGCGCCCGAGCTCGACGCCTACGAACCGGAGGAAGAAGAGGCAGCGGCAGCCCCCGCGCCAGCCGCTCCGGCGCCGTTCGCGTCCGCCGCCGCAGCGCCGGCCGCCGCGGCCCCGCCGGCGCGCCCGAAGCCGCGGGTCACCCCGCCTCCGGCGGGGGTCACGCCGCCTCCGATGGGCGTCGCGGCGCCCCCGCCCGGGCTCGGAGGGGGTCCGATGGGTATCGCCGCTCCGCCGTTCGCGCAGCCGGCGCCCGTGGCGCCGATCGGCCCCGCGGATCCGTTCTCCGCCGCGGCCGCCGCGCCGCAGGAGAAGGTCGTCCGCCTCGAGTTCGACGACCGCCTCGTCGCGGACGCCGAGGTCGGGAAGACGCAGACGTTCAAGATCGCGATCATCGCGGCCGTCGTGCTCGTGGTCGGCCTGATGGTCGGGTTCTTCGGTGGCTCGACCTTCGAGAACCGGAAGATCTTCGATCGCACCGTGCGGGACGCGCAGTCGATCTACACGTCGATCAACGAGGCCTCGGCCACGATCACGTCGGCGCAGCGGCACATCAACGCGATGGTGACCGCCGCGGCGGGGAGCGAGGCCGAGGGCCGGGCGCCGGCCGTCGACTACGACGCGATCGCCGCGCTGCGCGCGCTCCAGCAGCCGTTCAACGCCAACGCGTTCACCAACAAGAACTACAACGCGTTCAGCGCGGAGACGGTCCACGACCTGTTCCAGTACCTGATGAACGTCACGCAGCTCTGGCACGAGTTCCAGGCGCTGGCGGCGAGCACCCTCGCCGAGGCCGCGCGCGAGGAGCTCAACCGGACGGCGGGCGAGCTGGCGGAGAGCGCGACCACGCAGTACGGCGCGCTCCTCATGCGTGGCGAAGGGGGCGTGCTCGCGGGCAGCCTCGTCTTCCTCTCCCCCGTCGACGGCGGACAGCCGGGGCAGGTCCTGGCGAGGCCGAGCCGGCGCGGACCGGGCCGGAACATGACCCTCTTCTCCTTCGGCGACGGCCAGAGCATCGAGGAGGGCGCCGCGCCCTCGTTCGTCATGCTCATCGACAACGCGACGAGCCGCGGCGTGCTCGCGGATCAGACCGGCGCGTTCGGCCGCTACCTGAACGACCTGCGGCGCATCAAGCCGATGGTCGACCAGACCGTCGAGATCCAGGGCCGCCTGCTCACCTCGATCAGCCAGGCGCTCACCGAGGCGGGCGCCACCGTCGGCCCTCCCCCGGCGGAGTAGCGCCACCGTCTCTGGCCGCCGCGCTGCGGCGATGGTAGCGTGCGGGCGTGGCTCGGTTTCGGCTTCGCTATCAGTCGACCGACCTCGAGATGCCGGAGGGCGAGTTCGTCGTCGGGCGCAGCTCCAGCTGCCACCTCTCGCTCGACGACGCGCTCGTCTCGCGGCGACACGCGGTCTTCCACGTCGGCCCGGACGGCATCGACGTCGAGGACCTCGGCAGCCGCAACGGGGTCCAGGTCAACGGGGAGCAGGTCGCTGGCAGGCGCGCCCTCTCGCACCTCGACCGCGTGGTGATCGGCAGCCAGGAGCTGCTGCTCCTGCGGGCGCACGGCGCGGACCTCGAGAAGGAGCGCGGCACGCGCCCCACCCTCGCCGGGATGACGCTCGACCTGCCGGTGATCGGCGCGGTGAGCACCGCGAGCCCGGAGGAGCCGACCGCGCACCACGCGGGCTCGGTGCTCGACCGCATCGCCGACAAGGCGCTCGCCCTCGGGCGCTACGACGAGGCGGAGCGGATGCTGACCCGGCGCCTCAAGGAGATGCTCGACGAGGCCAGGAGCGGCGCGCGCAAGCCCGCGCCGGACAAGCTCCTCGCCGCGACGCAGTACGCGCTGCTGCTCGCCGGCGGCCTGCGCAAGCCCGCGTGGATCGACTGGATCTTCGAGATGCACGACGCCTGCGCGGCGCTCGTCGACGCCGAGGCGATCGACCGCCTCCACGAGCTCGTGCGGCAGCTGCGCTACCCCGGCGGCCCGGCGCTCCGCCGGTACATGCAGAACCTCCGCGCGCGGCAAGGGACGTTGTCGATCGCGCAGCAGTTCCAGGTCCGACGCCTCGAGGGCATCGAGCGGGTCGTCGGCGCCTGATCTCCCGAGGCTCAGGGGCTGAGGAGCTGCTCGAGCCGCGCGAGTCGCGACAGATCGGGCGACGGCGCCGGCGGCGGCTTGGTCTTGTACCAGCTCACGTAGGTGTCGAGCACCGGCGGCACATCGGAGAGCGCCGCGAGATCGAGCTCCTCGAGGCGGTCGATCACCTCGTCCGCGAGCATCTTGCCCTGACGGCGATGCAGCGTGAGCGCCCACGCCACCCACTCGCTGCCGCCGAGCAGGCGCGCGAGGCGCACGGCGAAGGTGGAGATCATCGAGAGGTGCTCGGCGTCGAGTCGCTCGCCCGCGGCGAGGCGGTCGTCGATCTCCTTGGCCGCGCGGCGCATGAGCCGGTCCGCCTCGGCGGCGCGGCTGGTGCTGAGCGCCCGCTCGATCACCTCGCCCAGGAGCTGGAACGTCCAGTTGCGGCGCGACTCCACCATCATGCCGCTGACCGTGTCCTCCTCTTCGAGGGCGGGCGCGCCGCAGTGCGGGCACGCGGGGCTGCCCTCGGGGTACGGCGTCCCGCAC
Source organism: Sandaracinaceae bacterium (assembly GCA_019637095.1). Taxonomy (GTDB): domain Bacteria; phylum Myxococcota_A; class Polyangia; order Polyangiales; family Sandaracinaceae; genus JACKEC01. Next base: position 61,153 of record JAHBWG010000038.1, read on the forward strand.
GCGTGGCACACGCGCATGTACCCGGTCGGCCGAACCGGGCGGTCCTTGCGCCTCACGACCGAGAACAAGAGCTCCTGCGTGCCGAGCCGCACGCGGTCGCCGTCCTTGAGCTCCGCCTCTCCCTCGATGCTGCGGCCGTTGATCCGCACGCCGTTGCGGGAGCCGAGGTCGACGACGGTCGCCTTGTCCTCCTTGATCGCGATCCGCGCGTGCCGGCGGCTGATGAGCGGATCCTCGATCGTGATGTGGCAATCCGGGCTGCGGCCGAGGATCACCTCAGGTCCGACGAGGTCGAACTCCTGGAGCAGGAAACGCAGTCGAAAACGCGGCAATCGGGACTCCAGCGAGGACACCCTCGCCCCGTGACAGTCTACCAGAGGTAGTGTCTTCGTGATCCGACAGATCGTGACAGCTCGTGATCGACGCGCGGCGGGCCGACCGGATCAGAGATCGGAGAGGTCGAGGCCGCCGCCGGAGGAGCCGCGACGACCGCTCGAGCCGCTCGAGCCGCTCGAGCCGCTCGCGCCGCTGCCGCCCGACGCGCCTCCGCCTTGCGCGCCACGCCCGCTCGCCGGCGCCTTCGTCGCACCGGGCGGCGCGTCCTGGCGGCGGCGGATGTTGCCGGTGATGCGGTCCGCGATGTCCGAGTTGGGGTTGCTGTCGGACGAGTCCGCGGACCCGCCCTCGGGCAGCAGCACCGCGTCGACGAGCGCGTGATCGCCCTGGCCGCTGGGCTGCTGCGTGTTCGTGCGCAGCTGCGCGAGCTGGTCGAGCGTCGCCTTGTCCTCGAACACGAGGCAGTAGAAGCCGTAGAACTGGTTGTGGTCGATCGCGCGCAGGCGCGTCGTCGCGTCCTGCCACTCGAGCCAGCGCTGGTTGGGACCGCCCTCGACGAGCCGCCCGGAGCGATCGGCCGCGGGACCGAAGCGGCCCTGCACCGCGGCCGCGAACTGCTCGAAGGTCTGGCCCTGGAAGACGGACGCGTCGAACGCCTTGAACCACTTCCAGAGCCGGCCGCGGATGAAGAAGTAGAAGTTCTGCGAGTTACCGTCGCGCTGCGCGATCATCGACTCGCGGTTGCCGTGGGTGAACTCGCCGCGCAGGAAGCTCAGGTCCCAGCCCGTGCGCGTGCCCTCGAAGCGGACGTAGCTCTCGCGCAGCTGGCGGATCTCCTGATCCCGCTCGTTGCGGATGCGGTCCTCCTCGATCGCGCCGGGCGCCTTCGCGAGCCGCGGCCGGTAGCGCTCCTCGATCTGGCGGCGGAAGTGGGCGTGCACCTCCTCCGGCGTCATCCCCCAGCGGAGCTGGCCGAGGGACTCGGCGATCGCGGCGCTCTGCGGCGCCGCCTGCTGGGTGGTGGCCGCGGTGCCGCCCCGGCGCCCGCGACGACCGCGCTGCGCGTCGACACCGACGGCGAGGAGCGAGAGCGCGCTGGCCAGCACGGTGATGCTGATGACCGTCTTCTTCTTCATCGGGGGAGCCCCTCCAGCCTCGCGGGGAGGATATCGTCCGGGCTCTCCGACGGCAAACGCGGAAGAACATTCACGCGCCCGTCGCGAGCGCCGCTTCGCTCTCCCCCTCGAGGTCGAGGAACAGGAGCGTCCCGCCCGCGACCGCGGCCGGCATGAAGAGCAGGTTCACGAACGGGATGAAGAGGAACAGCCACACGCCGGTGCCGAAGCCGAACATCGGCAGGAAGTGCGTCGTCGCGAGCCCGAACCGGTAGGTGACGCTCCGGTTGCGGCGCGACGCGGGCCAGTCGATGTAGTCGATCGCGAAGTACATCGCGGTGAAGACGAACCCGAAGATCGTGTAGATGGCCGGGCCGACCACGGGGACGAGGTTCGAGAGGATGAACAGCGGGATCATCACGAGGGCGTAGAGCCCGAGCTTGAGCGCCTCGAGCCCGACGGTGCGCACGAGGTCCCGCAGGATCACCTTCAAGCTGAACGGCGGGCCCGGTCGGCCCGTGCGTATGCGCTCGACCTCCTCGCTGAGGAAGTCGTTGAACGGCGCCGCGATCACGTTGGTGAGGAACAGCGCGACCAGCAGCCCGACGGCCCAGATCGTCAGCAGGATCACGATCGCGAACGTCGCGTGCGCCCAGTGCCCCGCCTCGTCGATCCAGTCGTGCTCGTTGGGGGCGATGCGCTTGTCGCGCGGCTTGTCCTTGCTGCGCTCCGCGTGCACGGTCTTCTGCAGCACCTCGGCGCTCGTCGGGTCGCGCCAGATCGAGCCCGCGATGCCCTCGTAGCTCGCCAGCCCGATCCACGTGACCGCGGCGAGGAACAGCGCGGTGATGAGGATGGGGAAGATCCAGAACCGGATGAGCCCCGGGTGCTGGAAGTAGACGAACTTCATCCCCTTGAACGGGTAGGTGAGGCCGCGCCAATACCCGACCGCGACCGCCTTGCTCCCCGACAGCGCGGCGGACGCGGCGGCCTTGCTGCCGGCGGCGGCCTTGCCCGCGGCCGCCTTCGCGTCGTCGGTGATCCCCATCCTCGTCGCCTACGCCCAGTGCCCGCCGGCTATTTCGGCCCGAACCTCGCGCAGCGTCAATCCCCGCGCCCGCGGCCGCCTCAATTCAGGCCTCCGGCGAGCCCCCCGAGGAACGGCAGGAGCCCGATGAGGTCGCGGTCGTCGAAGCGGAGCATCGCGCCGAGGAAGAAGTCGGCGCCGTTCTGCGACGGAACGCTCGGGTCGGCGTTGAGGATGTTGTCGACGCCGCCGAGCACGTAGAGCGTGCGCACGATCTCGTAGTTGAAGCGCACGCGCAGCGACGGGAAGGTCTGGTCGCCGAAGCGGAACAGGTCCGCGTTGATCTCGAGCCGGTCGTCGAAGAAGTGCAGGTCGACGCCGATGCCGCCCGAGCTCTCGAGGATCCCGAAGCGGAACGTGAAGAAGTGGAGGCGCTTGGCGAGCTGGAACGAGAACAGGAGCTGCTCCGACGTGGTCGCGCGCACCTCCTCGTAGAAGGGCGGATCGCCCATGCGCGGCGGGCTCGTGCGCACCTGCGTCGTCGTGAACTGCGTGCGCCCGCGCGGGTCGTCGATGAGCTGGATGAGGAAGTAGCGGTCCTCACCGGGCGAGAGGCGGATCTCGATGTAGTTCTTGAACGCGTTCGTCAGGAACATGTACTCGGAGCGCAGCCCGATCACCGTGCGCAGGCGAGCGAAGCCGCCGATGATCGTGTTGAGGCCCTCGACCGTCTCCTCGACCTCGTCGATGAGGTGCTCGTCCGAGGTGAGCCGGCCGATCGTGCCCTCCCCCGCCGCGGTGCGCTCGGTGATCTCACCGACGTCCTCGAGCACGCGCTCGAGCTGCTGCGAGGCGCGGTTGATCGAGGCGATGGTGGGGCCGACCTCGCCGACGCCCTCGTCGAGGCCGTCGCGGTTGTGCTCGACGATCGAGCGCAGGTCGCGCGTGATCGCCTCGACGTTCGACAGGATGCGGGCGAGCTCGGGCTCGGCGTTGGTCGTGATCGAGTCGATGTTCTGGAGCGTGTGGGTGACCGCCGCCTCGTTCGCCTGGATCGTGCGGTTCACGGCCTCGAGCGCCTCCGTCAGGTTGCGCAGCGCCGACTGCATCTGCCGGCCGCCCTCCTCCGTACCGAACGTGCGCTCGACCTGCTCGGCGACCGCGCGCACGGAGCGCGCGACCGCGCCGAGGTCCGAGACCAGATCGCTCGTGTCCGAGGAGTGGATCACGTGACAGATGCGGTCTCCGTCGCCGAGCGGATCGACGTTCGGCGTGCCCGGATGCACGGTGAGGATGTACTCCCCGAGGAGCGACGCGGAGCGCCGGGACACCGTCGCGTCGGGGTAGAGCGCGACCCCGTCCTGCATCACGATGTCCACGCGCGCGACGGTGGCGTAGAGGCCCGCGTCGACGGACGGATCCGGCGTGCAGGGCAGATCGCGCACGCGCACCGTCTCGAGCCGGATCGAGTCGATCGTGCCGACGGGCAGGCCGGCGACCGTGACGCGGCTCTTCGTGATCAACCCGTGGGCGTTCTCGAGGTACGTGTACACGCGGTAGCCGCCGCGCGTCCCCGCGCGCTCGTCGACGAGCCGCCACACCACGAGGGCGCCCACGATGGCCGCGATGAGCAGCGCACCCACCCGGGCCGCCTTGACCTTGTTGCCCAAGACGGCCCGAATCTACACGCTGGCGGCCCGGGCGTCTCGCGCAGGCGCGCCGGGCCGGGCCATGAGGTGGAGCGAGGCGGGGAGCGCGAGGACCGCGACGGCGAGGCAGGTCACCTCGCTGATGGCCATCGCGGCCCCGAACGAGTTCAGCGCCTGGTTGCTGCTCGTGTAGATGGAGATGTAGCCGATGATCGTGGTGAGCGAGCAGAGGACCACGGCGCCGCCCGTGCCCTCGACCGCCGCGCGCACCGCGTCGAGCGGGCTCGCGCCGCCACGCCGCCGCTCCTCGGTGTAGCGCTGCATCACGTTGACGCCGTAGTCCGCGCCGTTGCCGAACGTGATCGGGAACGCGACGAAGTTCAGGAAGTTCAGGTGCATGCCGAACGCGGCCATCGTGCCCGCCATCCACACGATCCCGACGAGCAGCGTCGCGAGCGTGAGCCAGCGCGAGCGGTGATCGCGGAACGTGAACGCGAGCAACAGCACCGTCGCGAGCAGGGCGACGCCGATCGAGCGCGGCCCGTCGTCCCAGATCTGCTGCATGAGATCGGAGAACACGACCGCCGTGCCCGCCACGGGCGGCGGCCCGTCGGCCCCCGGCGCGCGGAGCGAGCGCGCGGCCGCCGCCCAGCGCGCCGTGTAGAGGCCATCCCAACCGCTCTCCTCGGGGTGATGCTCGATCACGAAGAGCCGGCCGCGCGTTCCGTCGCGCTCGGTGAACGGGCGCGCGACGCTGCGCGGCAGGTCGTCGGGCCCGAGCGGCGCGACGCCCTCGGGCGGGATGCGCTCGTCGATCGTGCGCTGGAGCTCCTCGCTCACGTGGGGCCGGATCTCCAGCATGAGCCGGCGCAGCTCGGCGACGATCGGCAGCTTCGCGTCCTGATCCTCGGGCAGGAGGTCGTCGATCGAGGTGATCGCGCCGTAGGCGTTGGGCCACTCGCCGCGGCGCGCCTCGAGGTCGGCGCGGAACGCGAGCGCCGCCGCCCGCGTCGGCGCGAGCACCGCGAGGCCGCTCCCGCTCGACGTGTCGTCGAGGATCACGCGCGACGCGGCGAGCACCCGCTCGACCTCTCCTTCGGGATCGCGATCCGAGCGGAGGCGGCGGTAGTCGTACTCGAGCGGATCCTCGGCGATGGCGATCGCCACGAGCACGCCACAGCCGATCGTGACGAGCGCGGAGAGCGCGAGGACGGCGCGCGGCGAGCCGAGCGCGACGCGCGCGAAGATCACGCCGTAGATCCCCTTGTACCGGGCGCCGCGATCGAACACGAGCGGCCGCCAGCGCTCGAACAGCACCGTGAGCGCGGGCAAGAGCGTGTAGGCCGCGATCCAACAGAGCACCATGCCGGTGCCGCCGACGATCCCGAAGTCGCGGAAGCCCCGGTAGTCCGTCGTCATCAGCGAGCCGTACGCGACGCCGGCCGCGAGCGACGCGGCCAGCGTCCCCTTCCACGTCCCGACGTGGCTCGTGACGAGGGCCTTCTCGAGCGGCTCTCCGGCGCGGCGCGCCTCGAAGAAGCGCGCGAGCCAGATCACGTTCGGGTTGATCCCGTTGCCGACGACGATCGCGCTGAGGAACGCGCTCGAGGCGTTGAGGTAGTCGACGGTGAGCTCCGCGACGCCGAACGTGACGAGCACCGGCGGCACCAGCGCGAGCGTCAAGAGCGGGATCGGCCGCACGCGCAGGAAGAACACCCAGATCGCCAGCATCACCAACGCGATCGTCAGCAGCGTCGCGTTACGCACCGCGGCGACCAGCGAGAGCGTCTCGTCGTGCGCCTCCATGAGCGTGCCGCCGAACGACAGGCGCAGGTCCGGCGCGTAGCTCGCGGGGCCGAGGTCGGCCGCGGCGGCGCGGATCGCCGCGACGAGCGCCTGCGTGTCGCCGATCTCGCCGCCGCGGATGCTCGTGTGCACGACGAACAGGAGCAGGTTCTCGCTCGGGTGCTGGAAGAACCCCTCGGGGAAGCGCTCGTGCATGTCGCCGCGCGCGCGCTCGGCGTCGCGGCGGATGCGCTCGATCGTCTCCTCGGGGTCCGGCGGCGGGTCGTCGAGATCGACGTAGAAGGGGTTGGCGCGCGCGCGCTCGTGCTCGAGGCGGGCGGCGAGCGTGTCGCGGATCGCCTCGAGGTCCTCGCGCGACGCGTAGAGGTGACCGTGCTCGTCGACGAAGCGCTCGAAGTCGGAGAGGTTCCAGTCGACGGCGGCGACCTTGAGCGCGCGCATCGCCTCGATCCGCGGGACCAGATCGCGCGTGAAGCGCCGCGCCGCTTCGATGTCGGACGGGGACTCGACGGTGACGATCAGCGCCTGCTGGCCGCCGAAGCGCGCGCTGATCTCGTCGAAGTCGCGCACGCTCTGCGCGCTCCGCGGGAGCATCGCCGTGAAGTCGCTGTTGAGCGTGAGCCCGTCGGAGATCGGCGGCAGGCCGAGCACGAGGCCCAGGCCGATCAGCGCGAGCAGCGCGGCGACGAGCACCGTCCGCACCGGGCGCTCGAGCGACGAGCGGGCGAGCCTCTCGAGCAGCCGATCCATCACGCGCCGGCCGGCTGCTCCTCGGGCGCGGGCGCCGGCTTCCAGACGGCCCCGACCGCGAGGCTGACGCCTGCCAACGAGAATTGCACGATGCGATGGAGCAGCGCGATCGCGATCATCTGCGCCGCGGCGTCGCTCAGGCCCAGCGTCGGCGCGAACGACGCGCTGAGGCGGTAGGCGGTCTCCGTGATCCCCGCCTGGTTGGGCACCATGTCGCCGAGGCCCGCGCCGACGAGGTGGATCGCCTGCGCGATCAGCGCGTTGCCCAGCGTCAGCGAGCCGCCGACCGCGACGAGGATCACGCCGTACTGGGCCGCCTGGAACACGCGGCCCGCGCCGGCCGCGGCGATCGGCCCGATCGGTGCGCGCGGCATCTCCCGCAACGACGCGTCGAACTTCGCGCCGTGGGCGGCGAGCGCCCCGACGCGCTTGCCGAGCCAGCCACCGAGGCCGCTGAAGCGCGCGCCGAAGAGGAGCACGGTGCCGATCAGCCCGGTGACCACGCCGTTGCCGAGCACGAGCAGCGCGAGCACCGAGGTCGGGCTCGAGGCCGCGGCGACCGCCACGTAACAGGGGATCGAGATGAGCGTGTTGCCGAAGAGGGTCACGCCCTGGAGCAGCGCCGCGCCCGCGGCCGCGCGCGGCCCGCCGACGTACGGCGCGAGCCCCGCCGCGCGCATCACCTCGCCGCCCGCGCGCCCGGCGGGCAACAGGATCATGATCCCGTACGCCATCAACGCGGAGCGCAGCCACACCGAGGCGGGCACCCGCTGCGCGTGGCGGCCGTACATCATGCGCAGCGAGACGACGTCCATGCCGACGAAGCCGAGCTCGCCGAGCGCCACGAACGGCAGGAACACGGCCGCCGCCGCGAGCGTGCGCCAGACGAGGGCGGGGCCCGCGTCGTAGACGAGGTAGACGACCGCGCCGACGCCCACCGCGAGCAGGAGCCAGCGCCCGATCGCCTTGAGGCGATCCCATCGGCTGCTCGGCGCTTCGTGCTCGTTCGCGTCGGTCATGAGCGGGCTCCGAGCGGCGGCCTCCCCTAGCCCGCCGCGCGGGCGACCTCGACGAGCCGATCGCGCGCGGCCCACACCTTGCGGAACGCCTCGGCGTAGCGGTCGACCACCTCGGGCGGCTGCGCGATGAGCGGGCGGGTCTGGGAGAACAGGACGATCGACGAGTCGAGGAGCGCCCTCGTCCTCGGGAAGTGGTGGGCGGCGTAGGACGCGCGCAGGTCGGCGGGCGCGCCCGCGGCCACGAACGGCCAGCCGCGCCCGAAGCCCTCGAGCTTGGTCACGAGCGGGTGCTCGGGCAGCGCGTGATCCTGCCAGAGCACCGCGTTGACCCCCTCCGCGCACAGGGCGCGCACGAGGGCGTCGCGCAGCGCGCGCGGCGCGAGGTCGAGCCCCGCCTCCGCGGCGTCGAAGTGGACGCGGTACTTGTGGTACACGCTCGTGCGGTCGCCCGGGACGTGCGGCGGCCGGATGCCCGGCAGCTCCGCGAGCGCCGCGCTCAGCCGTCGCGCGTTCTCCTGCGAGCGCCGCGTGCGCTCCGGGAGCTTCGCGAGCTGCGCGCGCGCGAACGCGGCCATCATCTCGTTGCCGCGGAACATGTGCCCCGGGAACAGGCTGACGTGCGGCCGCGATCCGTCGAGCGGGCGGCGCGGGTCGTACGCGTCCCGGCTCGCGAGCGGGATGTCCTGGCCGAAGTTGCGCACCTGGTTGGCGCGCTCCATCAGCGCGTCGTCGCTCGTCGTCAGGACGCCGCCCTCGCCCGCCGGGAGGTTCTTGCTCGACTGGAGCGAGAAGCCCGCGGCGACGCCGAGCGAGCCCACCGGGCGGCCGCGGTAGGTGGCGAGGTGCGCCTGCGCGGCGTCCTCGATCACCGGCAGGTCGTGGCGCTTCGCGACGGCCAGGATCTCGTCCATGTCCGCCGGGCAGCCGTGGACGTGGACCGGCATGATCGCGCGGGTGCGCGCGGTGATCGCGCCCTCGAGCAGCGCGGGGTCGAGGTTGCCGGTGTCCTCGTGGACGTCGACGAAGCGCGGGACGCCGCCCTGGCACATCACCGCGAGCGCCGTCGCCACGAAGCTGTACGACGGAACGATCACCTCGTCGCCCGCCTCGACACCGACCGCCGCCACCGCGACCTGCAGCGCGCTCGTCCCCGAGTGCGTCAACAAGGCGTGCTTGGTGCCGGCGCGCGCCGCCATCTCGCGCTCGAACGCGCGAGCCTCGGGCGCGTCGCCGCCGCTGAGGATACCCCGGTCGAGGACCCCCATCACGGCGGCGCGCTCCTCGTCGCCGACCACGGGCCAGGTGCGGTGATCCGCCTCCGTGAGGACGGGGGTCCCGCCGAACAGCGCGAGCTCCGTGGCCGCCATCGACGCCTCCGGCCTACTTGTCCGCGTGCTTCTTGGCCCAGTCGAGCAGGAGCGCCTCCTGATCGAACAGGTTGTGCTGGGCCTGCTCGCCCGGCGACGTGTAGGGGCTCTTGAAGTACAGAGAGAGCTGGCGCTGGATGCCCTTCTCGCCCTTGCGCTTGGCCACGTCGAGCAGGCGCACGAGGTCGATGACGAGCGGCGCAGCGAGCACGGAGTCCTGGCAGAGGAAGTTGATCTTCATCTGCATCGGGACGCCGCCGAAGCCGACCATGTCGATGTTGTCCCAGGCTTCCTTCGCGTCGCCGCGGGGCTTGTAGTAGTGGATGTGGACCTGGTGGTTCTCGACGCGGTAGCCGACGATGCTGTCGAGCACGGCCGCCTTCGAGAGGACCTTGGTCTTGTTGCTGCTCGGCGAGTCGAGGACGAGGCCGTCGTTGTTGCCGAGGAAGTTGACCGAGTACCAGCCCTCGACCTTGATGTTGCGGACCTTGAACATCGCGGCGAGCGCGGTCTTGAGGAGCGTCTGGCCCGTCTTGCCGTCCATGCCGGCGTACGGGTTGCCGAGCTCGTTCGCCATCTCCTCGAGCGCGGGGACGTTCGTCAGGCTCGGGGCGAAGTTCACGTACGGGCAGCCGAGCTTGTTGGCGACGTAGAAGTAGCGCATCGCCGGCGAGATGTTCGGATCGTTCGCGTCGAGGCCCTTCTCGAACGCCGACAACGTCTTGTGCACGTCGGCGAGCTCCATCCAGCGCTCGGTGGACGCGAGGTTGACCATGACGACGCGGTCGAGGCCGTGGTCCTTCTTGAACTTCTCGATGCAGCCGATGATGTGGTCGAGCTCGCCGCGGAAGTCCTTCGCGGTCACGACGTTCTCGCCCTTGCAGTTCTCTGCGTACTCGCCCGAGAACACGGCCGGCCACGGCTTCATCGCCTCGAGCTCGCCCTTGATCTTGTCGAGCTGGGCCGCGGGCAGGACGTTGTGGTGGCGCGCCGCCTCGTAGACGTTCTTGAACGCGAGGTCCCAGCCGCCGAACACGAGCTCCTCGACCTTGGGGAAGGAGAGGAAGTCGGTGACCTGCTCGCCGGGCGCCGGGTTCTCCCCCGGCTCCGTCAGCATGCCGAGGCGCGGGACGTGTCCGGCCGCCATCAGGCGCGCGCCCGCGATCAGGGTGGAGGAGACGGCGCCGTTCACGCCGATGACGACTACGCCGAGCTTGTTCTGCATGTGGTCAGCTCTTCTCTTCTTCGGTTTTTCTTACGATGCGTTCCGGATCAGCGGGCGTACGAGCGAAGGAGGTCCTTCTTGTCGTCGTCGAGGATCCGGGGGAACTTGGTTTGCACGCTACGGTTGCCGATGTCGGCCATGAAACGCTTCACGGACCCGGCCGGCAGGACCACCAGCTCGGGGGCGAGGATCGCGAGGTCGCCCTCGCGGTGCTCGCGGTAGACCCGGTTCTGCTCGCACAGCGCCGCGTCGAAGGTGCGGGAGAAGACCTCCGCGTCCACCGAGTCGCCCGAGGCGAGCTCGACGAACACCACGTAGCGCGAGCGCGCCGTGCCGTCGACCCCGACGTCGGCGCCCGCCGCGTAGTCCACGCTGCGGGTGCCCGTCCTGGAGAGCGCCGCCTCGACCGCGCGCTGGATCTCGACGTGCGTCGTGAGCTCCTGCGTCGTCGAGAGGCAACCGCTCAGGCGGCCCGCGAACTCGATGCGGAGCGGGTCGGTCGAGGGGAAGCGGACGAGGTCGCCGAGGCGGTAGCTGTAGAGGCCGCTCGGGGTCGTGACGTGGATCGCGTAGAGCCGGTCCTTCTCGACCTCCCAGAGCGGGACGCGCGTCGGCCAGGCGTCGTCGACGTCCTCGACCGCGACGAGCTCGAAGAAGACGCCGCGGTCCGGCACCATCAGCATGCCGGGCTCGCCGGAGTGATCGGACGCGGCGAAGATGCCGCCCTCGGTCGCGTTGTAGGTGTCGACGAGCACGACGTCGTCGCGGCCCATGCGCTCGCGGATGACCGGGAGGTACGGGTCCGCGCTCACGCCGCCGCCGACGAGCACGCGCAGGTTCGGCCAGATGTCGCGCACGTGCTCGACCCGGTAGCCGTGCTTGTCGCGCGCGAGCTCGAGCAGCTTGTCGAACAGGATCGAGAACCAGCACGTCGTGCCCGCGACGGCTCGGATATCGTGATCGAAGTAGCGCTCGACGATGCGCTCGAGCTTGCGGTCGTAGTCCTCGATCTCGCGGATCTCCTTGTCGGGCAGCTGCGCGGGCTTCGCGAACGCCGGCATCTTGATCGACTGGAGCGACGGGTTGGTGGTGACCCACGTCGGGCCGTCCTTCTTCATCGTCGTCGGCGGGAAGAGGCCGAGCGTGTAGCCGCTCGTGAAGTCGTTCTCGCCGCGCCACGCGAGGTAGCGGTAGAGCGAGTCGGCCGCGCTGCCGCGCTGGTAGCGGATCTGGCGCTCGCCGATCGGGAGGAACTTCGGCTTGCCCTTGTTCGAGCTGCCGGAGCTGTTGCCGAAGTACTTCACGAGCTCGGGCACGAGCACGTTCCGCTCGCCGGCGCGCATACGCTCGATCGAGGGGGAGAAGGAGTCGTAGTCGCCGACCGGGACGCGGGCGCGGTAGTCCTCGTAGCGGCGGATGGTGGAGAAGCCGTAGCGCTTGCCGAACTCGGTCTCGCGCGCGTGGTGCACGAAGTCGAGCAGCGTCGCCTCCTGCGTCTCGCGCAGGCGCCGGAGCGCGCGGTCCCACATGCGCACGCGCACCTCCGCGGTCATGCGGAAGGCCTGCCCGACGACGGGCGGGTAGATGGTGCGCTTGAGCGGCCGGTTCGGATCGAGCCGGCGGCGCTGGCCGTTGCTCTTGGACGGAGCCGGCCCTTGGGTGGACACTTCCTGCTCTACGGCTTCACTGCTCTGCATGGAGAGTTCCTTCTCTTTCCGGTCCGCCGTGGCGCGGCGCGAGATCCCGGGCGATCGTGTCGGCGCGATCGTGTCGGCGCGATCGTGTTGGCTCGGCGGACGGAAACGCCCGACTATTGCACCAGATCCTCGGCGGGCAAGCGGGGGACGTGCGACAGCGCATCCAGGAGGGCCGGGTGCAAGCGGCCGTTCGTGGCGGCGACGTCGACCTTCGGCGCGAGGACGAACGGGGCGCCCGAGAGGTGCGTCACCCGGCCGCCCGCCTCCTCGATCAGCGAGAGCGCGGCGGCGACGTCCCACGACGAGAGGCCGCGATCCCAGAAGCCGTCGTACCCGCCGTCGGCGACGAGCGCGAGCTCGAGCGCGGCCGCGGCGCACCGGCGGACGCCGTGCGTGCGCGCGTCGAGCGCACGGAACTCGGCGTAGTTGTTGTCGGGCCGCGTCGCGCGGTCGTGCGGGAAGCCCGTGGCGAGCAGCGCCTCCTCGAGGCGCTCCGTCGCCGAGACCCCGATGGCCGCGCCGTTGCGCGTCGCGCCGCGGCCGCGCGCCGCGGCGTACGTGAGCCCCATCGCCGGGGCGTGGATCACGCCGAGCCGCGCGGCGCCCTCCGCCCAGAGCCCGATCGACAGGCAGAACCACGGGTGCCCGTGCGCGAAGTTCCCGGTGCCGTCGATCGGGTCGACGTGCCACGCGAGCGCCGACGCCTCCCCGCCGCGCTCCTCACCGACGAACGACGCCTCGGGCAAGAGCGCGCCGAGGCGCTCCGCGAGGAACGCCTCGCAGCGCTCGTCGAGCACCGTCACGAGATCGCCGCCCGCGCCCTTGGCGCGCGCGCCCGTCTCGCCGCGGAAGCCGCCCATCAACAGGCGGCCCGCCGCGAGCGCGATCTCGATCGCCTCGTCTCGGAGCTTCGCCTCGTCGATGTCCGCTCGCACGCTCCGAGACAGGTGCAACCCGTGGACCAGCGATGCGTGAGACGAGCTTGGGCTCACTTTCGGCCGAGTGGCCAGAGAGTGGGTGACGCGCGCTTCACGCCTGTGAAGCCGCGCCACGCACACCACCGTGTAGCACGCTGCGCAGTGCGTAGCGCGCTTCGCACGCGGCGCGCGTCCAGCGCGCGACGTAACCTCGCGCGCACGATGCTCGGGGCCGAACGACGCGGCGCGCTCATGGTCTCGGCGGCCGCGATCCTCTGGGGCACGTGGAGCCTGTACTTGCGACCGACCGGGCTGAGCGGCGTGTGGACCGCGCCGATCGTGCTCGCGGTGATCGGGGTGAGCGCGCTGCCGCTCGTGCGGCTCGACCCGCGCGAGGTGCGCTGGGATCGATCGACCCTCGGCCTGCTCGCGCTCTACGCGCTCAGCGACGCCATCAACGCGGGCACCTTCTTCTTCGCGATGCAGGTCACGACGCTCGCCGTCGCGGTGCTCACGCACTGCACCGCGCCGATCCTCGTCGCCCTGCTCGCGCCGCGCTTCGACGGCCTGCGCGTCCGCGGCAGCCTCGCCGCCGCCGCGGTGGCGCTCCTCGGGCTCGTGCTCCTCTTGCGCCCGTGGGCGACGCGGGAGGGCGACGCGGAGGGCTCGGTGCTCCTCGGCGCGGCGCTCGGCCTCGCGAGCGCGGTCGGCTACGCGTCCGCGGTGCTCTCCGCCAAGGCGCTCAGCGCGCGGATCGGCGTCGGCCGCGCGACCGCCTACCACGCGCTCTTGGCCGCGGCGCTGTTCGTCCCGCTCGCCGCCGCGATGCCGGAGCCGGTCGAGGCGCGGGACGTGGGCACCCTCGCCGCGGGCGCGCTCGTCTCGGGCACGCTCGCGACCTGGCTCTTCCTCGCGGGGATGCGGGAGATCGGCGCCGCGCGCGCGGCGGTCCTGAGCTTCCTCGAGCCGCTCGTCGCGGTGCTCGTCGGCTGGCTCGTGTGGGGCGAGACGCTCGGGCTCGTCTCGATCGCGGGCGGCGCGCTCGTCGTCGGCGCCGCCGCGTTCGTCGCGCGCGCGAAGCCCGAGCCGGCGTGAGTCAGGGGCGCAGCGCCTCGAACGAGGAGAGGAAGTTGTCCCCGAGCACGGCGCGGATCCGCGCCTCGGACCAGCCGCGGTCCAACATGCGCTGCGCGATGCGGACGAACCCGAGCGCGCCGTCGCGCAGGTCGGGCGGCGGGACGATCGCGCCGTCGTAGTCGCTGCCGAGCGCCGCCGCCGCCTCGCCACCGACGTCGATGACGTGCGCGAGGTGCGCGACCACCAGGTCGGCGTCGTCGGCGCGGCCGCGCGGGCGCAGGAACCCGGTGTGGAACATGACCCCGACGACCCCGCCGGAGTCGGCGACCGCGCGGATCTGATCGTCGTCGAGGTTGCGCCAGTGCGGCAGCACGCCGCACACGCCGGTGTGCGTGACGATGAGCGGCAGGCGCGGGTCGTGCGCGTCGACCGCGTCCCAGAAGCCCTCGCGGTCGACGTGCGCGAGGTCGACGAACATCCGCGCCTCGTCGAGCTGCTCGACGAACACGCGCCCCGCTGCCGTGAGCCCCGGCGCGGCGCCGAACGTCAGCGGGCTCGACGTGCGACCCAGGCGCGAGCTCGACAGGTGCACCACCGTCACGCGCACCACGTCCTCGATCGCGCCGGCGTGCGGCGCGGCGTCGTACGCGTTGCCGCCCTGGACCGAGAGCAGGCACGCGTGCGCGCCGCGCGCCCTCGCCGCGCGCCACTCGCTCGCCGTGCGCACGACCTCGAGGCGCCCCTCGGTCGCCTCGATCGCCGCGCGCAGCGCCGCCGCGTTCTCTCGGAGCGCGCGCCAGCGCCCCTCGGCGCCGCGCGCGACGTTGGTCGCGATCGACCACATGCCTCCGGTGAGCCCTCCGTCGAGCACGCGCGGGAAGTCGAGGTGCCCGAAGAAGCGGCCGCCCAGGACGTGGTGGTCGTTGCGGCGGAACAGATCGTAGCCGTAGAGCCGCGGCGGGATGAAGCTCTCGATGTGGAGGTCGACGACCTCCGCGCTCCGCAGGAGCTGCACCGCGTCGAGCGAGACGCCGGCGCGCCGCGCGAGCGCTTCGTCGGGCGTGCGCCGATCGAGCTCCTCGAGCGCGCGGCTCAGCGCGCGACCCCGAACTGGACGCGGTGCCCCATCAGCCCCGTCGTGCGCGCGACGATGCGCCCGCCCTCGACGCTCGCGGAGTAGAACTGCCAGCGCGTCACCGTGCCGAGCGTGTCGATCGCGCGCTGCTCGTCGTGGACCTCCTCCATCGCGAACGCGAGATCCGAGTCGCTCCAGCCGTTGGGGATGGGCAGCTGCGGGATCGAGAGGACGAACGGCGGCCCCTCGCTGTCGAGCGCGGGCTCGACGTTGAGCATCGGCCCGACCGCGCGCTGGTGCTCGCGATCGCCGAACGCCTGCCCGTCCGCGCCCACCCCGAAGCTGACCTCGAGATCGCGCGCGAGCGCGCCGGAGGGGATCTCCAGCCGCGCGCCGTTGGCGAGCGAGAACGTGCCGCCGGCTCGGCCGACGGTGGCGCGCGCCTCGGTGTCACCGCGTGCGTTGGCGGGGCCTGCGGCGCGCGGCGGGGGCGCCTCCTCGAGCCCGCCGCCGGTGGTCGATTGCGTCTGCGTGCCCCCGCAGGCGTAGAGCAGCGCGGCGGCGAGCAGACCGCGTGCGAACATCCCCATCCGGACCAGCATGGCTTCGTCCCCCGTCTCCGGCGCCGCGGCCGCAGCGCCATTTGCGCGCAGCATAGCATCCCACGATTGACCGCGTCAGCCGCGCTCGGCTAGCGTTGTCCACGATGCGCGGGCACGCCGTGGTGTCCCTTCTCCTGTCGCTGTCGGCCGGCTGCGGCACGATCGATCTCGGTGGCAACATCGTCCCGCCCGATCTGCAGCTCGACGAGGACTTCTTCTACTGCGAGATCCAGCCGCGCGTGCTCACCGCCAAGGGCTGCGCCGGCGGCGCGGCGGGTGAAGGCGGCACGTGCCACGCGGACCGCTCGGCGCTGCGCCTGATCGACACGATGGCGCCGCCGCCGGCGTGCGAGGACGGCCGCGTGGTCGGCGGCGACCTGTCGGCGGACTACGTGATCAACTTCGAGCGCGTGCAGTTCACGGTGCAGAGCGATCCGCTCTCGAGCCCGTTCTACCGGCGCCCCGTGGGGCTCGACTCGCACCCGCGCACCATCTTCCCCGAGACGGACGAGTGCGCGCAGCTCATCCGCGACTGGATCAACCGAGGCGCGCTGTGAACCGCGCGCTCGCCGGGGCGCTCTGCGTCGCGCTCGCGGTGTCCGCCGCCGCGCCGGCGCGCGCCCAGGACGACGGCGACACCCTCGCGGAGGGGGTCTACGCGCGGGTGATCGTCGATCGCACCGATCTGCGCGCCGGCCCCGGCGCGAGCTTCTCGCGCGTGCGCTCGGCGCGGCGCGGCGACGTCTTCCGCGTGCACTCGCGCGCCCCCACGGGCTACTGGTTCCGCGTCGAGCTGCCGGACGGGACGCTCGCGTACATCCACGGCGAGACGGTCTACAACCACGAGGTCTCGCGGCGCGCGGCGGGCGGCGGGCGGTTCGCACCGGACGTCTTCGCGCCCGCCGCGCTGCCGTCGGCGACCGGAGAGCTCGCGGTGCAGTTCGGCATCCTCGGCTTCTTCAACGGCTTCATGGCGGTGCGCCCCGCGCTCAACGTCGCGCCCGAGGTCGAGCTCGAGCTCAACCTCGCCGGCTCGGTCGGCTCCGGCGGGCGCGTCCTGATCGGCTCGGGCGGCCCGCTCATCAACCTCTGGCCCGACTCGCCCGTCGTCCCCTTCTTCACGGTCGGCGGCGGCTTCGCGGTGAGCGAGCCCAACGCCGACACGTTCCTCATCCAGTCCGGCATGGTCGGCGTGCTCTACGGCGGCGGCGGCCTGCGCTTCGGGTTCCGCTACCGCGTCACCATCCGCATCGAGGCGCGCGGCTACGCGTTCTTCGACGAGAACCAGATCCGTTCGCTCGAGGAGATCAGTCTTGGCGCGACCGTCTTCTTCTGACCGCCTCGTCGGGTGGGCGCTCCTCGTGCTGTTGGCGCTCGGCGCGAGCGGCTGCGTGCTCGTGCGCCCCGAGCAGCGCGAGTTCCTCGCGGAGCCGGGCATGACCTTCGGGTCCGAGGGCATCGCCGGCGAGCAGGAGGAGCACGTACTGTCGAACCGCGAGGGGAGCTACGGCGCGGGCTCGGTCACCGGCGGAGGCTGCGGCTGCAACTGATGCGCACCGCCGCCGCGCTCGCGCTCGCGACCCTCGTCTTCGCCGCGCCGGCCCGCGCCGACACGGCGCAGATCGATCTGTTCTCGACGCTGTTCTACGAGTTCGGCGGCCCGCTCGAGATGCTCGTCGTGAACCCCGCGGCGAGGGTGCGCGCCAACCCGATCCCCGAGCTGAGCCTCAACCTGAGCTACGAGGCCGACGTGGTCAGCGGCGCGAGCGTCGCCGTCGTCGACGCGCCGTCGGCCGACGTCGACGCGATCACCAGCGCGACGCGGCTCGACGACTTCCGCAGCGTGGTCAGCGGCGGTCTCGCGGTCCAGAGCCCGGTCGGCACGCTGCGCGGCGGCTACGCCTACGGCTGGGAGTCGGACTACACCTCGCATTCGTTCAACCTCGGCGCGCGGACGGAGGCGTTCGAGCGCAACACGACGTTCGACCTCAGCTACGCGCGCGGCTTCGATCAGGTCTGCAACCTCGCGCAGCCGCGCGCCCAAGATCCCGTCGAGCGGCGCCGCCTCGACGTCTCGGACGGCTGCTTCGACGGCAACGACCCCGATCGCGCCGCCCTCGACGTCTCGCTGCAGACGTTCCAGGGGAGCTGGACGCAGGCGTGGGCGCCGATCTTCGTCACGCAGCTCACCGTGACGGGGCAGCTCATCGACGGATTCCAGTCGAACCCGTACCGCGCGGTGTGGCTCGGCCGGAGCGCCGCGCAGGAGCACCACCCGGACAACCGCTTCCGGTACGCGGCGAGCCTCGGCGCGCGGCTCTGGGTCGAGCCGCTCAACGGCTCCATCCACGCGCACGTCCGCGCCTACCGCGACAACTGGGACGTGCGCTCGATCACCGCGCAGCTCTCCTACGAGCAGTCGATCGGCGGCGCGCTGCGCGTGCGCGGTCACTTCCGCTACTACCGCCAGGGCGCGGCGGCGTTCTTCAGCGACGACTACGCGCTGCGCCCGCGCGGGCAGTACTTCACGGGCGACCGCGAGCTGTCCGACATGGAGAGCTTCATGGGCGGGCTCTCGCTCGTCTGGGCGCTGACCCCCGGGACCGAGGGGGCGGATCTGGGCCCGCTCTCCTCGTTCCGCCTGGTGCTCAAGGCCGACTACATCCACAACGAGTTCCCGAGCTTCCGCTACGCGCGCGCGCGCGTGCCCAACGTGGACGCCATCGTCGCGACGCTCGGGCTCGAGATGATCTTCTGAGCTACGGCTCGCTTCCCTTTCCCTTACGACCGACATGCGCACACACGCTCCGATCTGGGCCATCGCCCTCCTCGTCGCCGCCTCCCTCGGCTGCCAGCGCCGGCCCGGCCTCTCCGCCGACCCGGCCGCGCGCGACACCGACGCGCCCGCGACCAACATCGACCCCGCGGCCGCGGCGCGCGGCCGCCGCGGGCAGGCCGGGCGTCGCACCCCGGCCGGCTCGGCCTGCTCGGGCCGCGACGACTGCCCGAGCGATCAGTCTTGCGTCGACGCGCGCTGCGAGTACCGCGCGACGTCCGTGTCGGGCGAGATCCTCGCCGCCGCCGCCGCGGCGCAGGAGCAGGCCGGCGACTGGGACGGCGCGATCGAGACGTATCAAGCCGCGTTGACGCGCTTCTCGGAGGCGAGCGCGCCCGTCCCGCCGCGGATCGTGTGCGCGGCGGCGGACCTGACGCTGCGCAGCGCGCGCAACGCCGAGGCGCGCGAGCGGGGCGCCCGCGCCGCCGATCAGTGCTTCCGCGCCGCGGTGCCCGGCCACCCCGCGCGCGCCCCCGTCCAGCGCGCGCTCGCGCGCCTGCGCTACGAGGGCCTCGAGATCGCGCTCTTCGACGCGGACGTGCCGCCCGAGCGCTTCTTCACCCAGGAGCCGAGCCGCCCGACGGTCGACGTGGTCGAGGTGGAGATCGCGATGCCGGATCTGGAGCCCGCGTCGCGGAGCCACGCCGGCGTGCGCGAGCGGCTCCAGAGCGACGAGGGCCGCCGCGCGGTCGCGGACTGCTTCGTCCAGGACTGGGAGGTCCGGCACGAGGGCGCCGCGAGCGCCGAGCTGGTCCTGCGCTACTCGGTGCGGCTGCGCGACATGGGCAGCTACGACGTGTTCGAACCGCAGCTCGCGTTCGAGCGCACGACGCGGGCGGAGGACGGCTTCGAGGCGTGCCTCGCGCGGAGCCTCCCCGAGCTGTTCGGGGCCAACCAGCGCGGCACGCGCGGCGAGCCCTGGAACCAGGCCGTCCGCTTCGCCGCGCGCGTGCAGTAGCCCGCGACGGGCGCCCGGCTGGCTCCTGGGGCCAGCGCGTTCTAGAACCCGCCCGCGATGCCCGAGACGCTCGACGTGGGCTCCGCCGCGCTGCTCGGCGCGGTGCAGGGCGCGACGGAGTTCCTGCCCGTCTCCTCGAGCGGGCACGTAGCGCTCACCTCGATGCTGCTCGGCGTCTCCGCCGAGATGCCGCTCTCGATGATCGTCCTGCTCCACTTCGGGACGTTCCTCGCGACGGTCGGGGTGTTCGCCAAGGACCTGCGCCTCCTGACCGCGCGCTCGCTCGAGGGGCTGCGCGCGGACCCACGCGCGTTCCTCGCGACCGATCATGGGCGCACCGTCGCCGGCGTCGTCCTCGCGTCGATCCCCACCGCGATCATCGGGCTCGGGCTCGAGTCGCGGGTCGAAGCGTTCTCTCGCGTGGGCTGGATCGTCGGCCTCGGCCTCTTGGCGTCGGCGGGCGTCGTGTGGAGCACGCGCCGCGGCGGTGGTGGGCAAGAGTCGTTGACGCTCGGAAGGGCGCTGATCGTCGGCGTCGCCCAGGGCATCGCGGTGTTGCCCGGCGTGAGCCGCAGCGGCACGACCATCGCGGTCGCGATGATGCTCGGGATGAGCGGCCCCGCCGCGTTCCGCTTCTCGTTCCTGCTCTCGCTGCCCGCCGTGGCCGGCGCGACGCTGTTGTCGCTCCGCCACACCGAGGAGCTGCGCGCGCTCGGCGTCGCCGGCGTGGTCGGCGGCGTCGTCTCCGCGATCGTCGGGCTCGCGGCGCTCTTGTGGCTCCGCGCGCTCGTGAACCAGGGCCGCTTCTGGGCGTTCGCGATCTACCTCCTGCCGCTCGGGCTCGGCCTCGTCGGCCACCACGTCTACACCCTTTACTCTCGCTGAGGAGCACCCGTGCCGCGCGCGTTCGCCATCGTCATGGCCGGAGGATCCGGCACCCGCTTCTGGCCGCTCAGCCGCGCCGCGCGGCCCAAGCAGCTCCTGCCGCTCGGCGCCGGGGGCGAGACGCTCCTCTCTGCCACGGTGCGGCGCGCCGCGGACGTCGTCGGGCGCGACGCGGTGCTCGTCGTCACCTCGGAGGCGCTCGGCGCCGCCGTGCTCGAGGACACGGGGCTGCCGCCCGAGAACGTCCTGTGCGAGCCCGTCGGCCGCAACACCGCGCCCTGCATCGGCTGGGCGGCCACGCGCGTCGCCCGCGTCGATCCCGGCGCGGTGTGCGCCGTCCTGCCGGCCGACCACCACATCGCCGACGAGGCGGGCTACGGCGCGGTGCTGCGCCGCGCGATCGACGCCGCGAGCGAGGGCGACATCGTGACCGTCGGCATCCGGCCGACGCGCCCCGAGACGGGCTACGGCTACATCGAGGTAGGCGACGCGATCGACGACGGCGTCCACCGCGTGCGTCGCTTCGTCGAGAAGCCGAACCGCGCGCGCGCGGAGCAGCTCCTCGCGAGCGGCCAGGTGCTCTGGAACAGCGGGATGTTCTTCTTCACCGCGCGGCGGATGCTCGACGCGATCGACGAGCACCTGCCGGGCCTGGGCACCTCGCTCCACGCGTTCCTCGACGCGCCCGCCGGCGACGAGCCCGCGCTCGTGCGGGAGCAGTTCGGGAGCCTGCCCTCCGTCTCGATCGATCACGGCGTCATGGAGAAGGTGAGCGACGTCGCCGTCGTCCCGGGCGACTTCGGGTGGTCGGATCTCGGGAGCTTCGCGAGCGCGTGGGAGCTCGCCGACAAGGACGCGGCCGGCAACGTGCTGGACGAAGCCACCGTCGCGATCGACGTGCGCGGCTCCTACGTGCGCGCCCCCGAGGGCAAGCTCGTCGCGCTCGTCGGGGTGCACGATCTGGTCGTGGTCGACACCGGCGACGCGCTGCTCGTGATGCCGCGCGAGCGCGCGGAGGACGTGAAGCTCGTCGTCGAGCGGCTCAAGGCGCGCGGCGAGACGAAGCTCTGAAGGTCGCCGCCGCTCACGCGTCGTGGAGCTCGTCGACCGCGTAGACGCGCACGGGGGCCGTCCGGCCCTTGACCGAGATCTCGTCGAGGAAGCGGGTGACGCACGTCGCCTCGACCAGGGCGTGCGTCTCGCCGCTCAGGACGATGTCGGCGCCGAGCTCCTTGGTGGCCGTCTCGAGGCGCGACGCGACGTTCACGGCGTCGCCGATCACCGTGTACTCCATGCGCGCCTCGCTGCCGATGTTGCCCGCGACGACCTCGCCCGTGTGCACGCCGATGCCGATGCACAGGATCGGCGTGCCGCGCGCGGCGAGGCGCTTGTTCAGCTCGGCGAGCGCGCCGCGCATCCGCACGGCGGCGCGGACCGCGCGCACCGCGTCGTCGGGGGCCGGCACCGGCGGCCCGAAGACGGCCATGATCGCGTCGCCGATGTACTTGTCGACCACCCCACCCTCTTGGATGATGATGCTCACCATCTCGGTGAAGTACTCGTTCAGGAGCGACACGAGCGCCTGCGCGTCCATCGCCTCGCTGAGCGTCGTGAAGCTGCGGATGTCGGCGAAGAGCACGGTCGCCGTCTGTGTCTCGCCGCCGAGCTGCACCTTGCCGCTGAGGAGGTGCTCCATGACGCTCGCCGTCATGTACTTGCCGAACGTCGCGCGCAGGTTGTCGCGCTCGCGCAGGCCATCGACCATCGTGTTGAAGCCGCTCGCGAGGTCCTCGAGCTCGTCGCCCGTCGCGACGCCCGTCACGTGGACGTACTCCGCGTCTTCGAGCTTGCGCATCGCGTCGCCGACGCGGCGGATCGCGCCGCTCATCGTCCGGGCGATCCGCCCGCCCGCGTAGAGCGCGATCAGCGCCACGAGCAACACGAACGCGCTGGCGAGCGCGAGGTTGCGCCGCACGATCGCGTGGACCTCGGTGACGTCGAGCGCCACCACGACCGACACGTCGCTCGGGCCCAGGAGCGGGTCGAGCTCGACGCGCCGGATGGCCCAGCTCCGAGCCTCGTCGTCGTGGAGCTGCATCTCGGGGCCCGCGCGAGCGAGCAGGCGCTCCGGGAACGCGTCGGTGCGCGCGCGCAGCGTCGCGTCGTTCGGATCGATCGCAGCGAGCTCCACGCCGATCTTCTCGGCGACGTGCTCGACCAGCGCGTCGTCGAGCGGGAGGCACACGACCACGATCGCGCCCGACGTCATCCGCCGCACCACGAGCACCGCCGGCGGTGCCTCGTCGCCGAAGGTCTCGCACCCGTTGGGCGAGACGCCGCGCGCGCTCGCCCCGTCCGCGGTGCCGAGCCGCGGCATCCCCGCGAGGCGCCGCGTGTGCTCGGGCGGCGCGGCGCAGCCGAGCTGCACGAAGAGCGCGCCCTGAGGGTCGAACACGAGGATGTCGAGGTTCGGGTGCTCGTCCTCGAAGACGTGCAGGGCGGCGAGCGCCTCGTCCCGATCGCCGCGCGCGAGCGCGCGCTTGAGCCGCACCGACTCCGCCAAGCCGCGCACCGCGGTCTCGACGTCGTGCAGATCGTCCTCGAGCTCGCGCTCGAGCCCGACGACGGCGGCGGGCAAGCGCGCGTCGACGAGCTCCACGAGCTGGCGGTCCATCGTCCACGCGAGCGCCGCGAGCGCGGCGAGCGCCGCGACCCCCGTCAGCCCGACGAGCGCGTACAGCTTGGCGCGGACGGTCTTGAGCACGAGCGCGACCGTAGCGGACCACGCACCGGCGGAGAACCCCGCGCGCGCGACGGCGACGCGCTCAGCGTCCGTGCGCGCGGAACGGCGGCACGAGCCCGCGCGCGCCTTGCGGGTCGCCGCGGCCTCGGGTGAGCACGTCGGCGAGCACGCGCACGCCGACCTGCATCCACGTCTCCCAACGTCCCTCGAGCGGCTGCCGGTCGATGAGGAGCGGCTGCATCCCGAGGGTGACGTCGAAGTTGAGGTAGTCGTTCGCGAGCCAGCGGTAGCCCCACTGGAACGCGTAGTCGGGCCCGAGCGCCTCGAAGGGATCGCCCGCGTAGCTCTCCGCGATGAGGCGGACGTTCGGGTGGAAGAAGCCGATGTCGAGCCCGAAGCCCCAGTAGGGGCGCGCGATCACCTCGACGTCACCGCCGTGGCTCGCGTGCTCCGGCACGATCGCCGCGCGCGCGCCCACGTTGAAGTGGACCACGAGCCAGTCGTCGTAGAGGCGGCTCGTGAGCATCGCGATCGCGTAGAGGCCCGTCGCGTCCTCGAACGTGTCGCCCACGCCGAGGGGCAGCGTCACGCCGAAGCCCAGCGCGAGGCCCGGGACGCCATCGTCCGCGGCGCGCCAGAGGAGGATCTTCGGTTGGACGACCGGGTTGGTGACCGTCCACTGGCCATCGTGCTGCACGCCGAAGCCGCCGCCCGCGATCACCTGCATCCATTCAGTGAAGCTCGCACCGAACATCACGTTGAAGTTCGTGCCCACGTGGCCGCCCGCGAGCACGAGATCGGGCCACGCCTCGAGCTCGAGCTGGCCCACGTCGCTGATGCGCGCGTCGTCGGTGACGAACGGCCGCACCGCGCGGGCGCGCCCCGACCACGAGAGCGCACCGAACGCCGCGAGCGCCGCCGCCCCGGAGACCCGAGCCCATCTTCCGGACGTGCCGCGCATCGAGACCTCCGACGAGGATAGCAAGGACCGCGCGCCTCGCTCAGGGCCACGCCGCGAGCAGCGCCTCTTCGAGCGCGGTCCACTCGGCCGCGCTCGCCTCGAGCACACCGTCCTTCCACGTGAACACGTCGGCGGGGCGTGCGCCGCGCTCCTCGACCGGGATCACGTGCAGGTGCACGTGCGGGAAGGTCATCGGCAGATCCGGCTCGCTGGTCCCCAGCGACGCGATGTAGGAGCGCGACGGCGCGAGCACGCGCTCGAGCGCGCGCGCGGCCGCGTGCGCGAGCGACGCCGCGTCGAGCCACGCGTCGAGCGGCGTCGCCTCGAGCGACTCGTGGTGCTCGGACAGCACGACGAGCACGTGCCCCCACCGCACCGGGAAGCGCGCCAGCACCGCGACCGCGTGCGCGGAGCGCGCGAGCGGGCGCGGGCTCCGTGCCAACGCGCACGGGACGCACCCAGCGCCGCGCGAGTCCTCGATCCGCGCCAACGCCGTCTCTCGATCCACCCGCCTCACCACGCCCGCGAGAGGGTAGCCGGTCCGCGATCGATCGTGGCCGGCCCTGCGCGCGAGGCGCGCCGAGCTGCGCCGCGCGGGCGCGCGGCGGGCCTCGATGGGCGCGCGACCCGAGCCACCTACGGACAGCCCATCGTCGGATCGCACCACGTCCCGCTCGGGGCCGGACCTCCCCGCCGCGCGGCGCGCATCCCCTCCCGCTCGATCGGCGCGTCGGCGGGCATCGCTTCCAGCGCGGCGGCGATCGCCTCGAGCCGCTCCGGCGCGGGCGCGTAGGCCTCGCTGCCGAGCGCCAGGCACGCGCGGTAGCGATCCTCGAGCGAGCTCGCCTCCGCGCCTGCCCAGCCGGCGCGGAGCCACGCCTCGAGGTCGCCCACCTCCTCGCGCGGCTCCTCGCGCCAGAGCGCCGCCAGCTCCCGCAGCCGCGCCGCGTCCGCGCGCGCCCGCTCCTCGAGCGCCGGCGTCGCGTACGCCCAGCGCCCGATGCGCGCCTCGCTCACGAGGACCACCTCGCGGAACGCGCGCGGCCCGTCCCCCACGTGGTAGACGGCGCCGACCCGCTCCGGGGCGCGCTCCACCTCGCGCGCGTCGACCTCCGCGCCGTCCGCGTCGAGCACCCGCCAGCGCGGCGTCGCGCGCGGATCGAAGCGCGCCGTCCACGTCCCCTCGCGCAGCGTGACCTCGATCAGCCGGTCGCCGTAGTCGCCGCCCTCCCAGCCCTGCCGCGTCGCCCACGGCGCCGGCCACGCGAAGCGCCGCGCGCGCCGGTCCGCCCGGCGGAGGAAGCGCGCCAGCGGGTGCGGGTCGTCCGCGAGCGCGAGGTCGAAGCGGCTCGGCACCCCGCCCCCGCCTCGGTCGCGCGACAGCAGCGGCCCGCGCGGCGCGCCCCGCAGCTCCTCGATCTGCGCCGCGCGAGTCCACGTGTAGAGCTTGTGCGCGACGAACGACGCCTCGCGCACCGCGCATCCACCGAGCCAGCCCTCGAGCGCCTCCACGCGGCGCGCGCGCTCCGGATCGATCGCGGAGATCTCCTCCGGCTCGACCGGCGCCATCGCCGCCTCCTCCACGGCCGGTGCGGGCGGCGAGCCGGGGGGCTCATCGCACGCACAGAGCCCGAGGGCGAGGATCCACGCGGCGCGCACGCCGCTCAGGGTACCAAGCGAGCCGCGCGCGCACCCGTCAGCCGCGTAGCGTCGCGCCGCGATGCCCTCGCGTCGCCCGCGCCGCGCTCATCCTGGCGGGACCGAGCGCTGACCCGCCCGCCGCGCCCGTCACGGCGGCTCGGCGGCACGCGATGTCCCGTCCGGCGTGAGAGCGCGGCGATCGCCGGGCGATCGGCGCCACCTTCGCCGATCGGGTCTCGTAAGTAGCCGAGATCATTGACGCGCA